>NZJW01000007.1 GCA_002692055.1 Candidatus Pelagibacter sp.
TGATATTTTAAAAATATTGTCAATTAATTGTTAACTATTTGCAACAATAAATATACATTTCTTTTGATCCTTGCCTACTAGCTTTTGGTTTGATGATTTTAGATTTAGAAAAGTTATTTTTTGCATAATCAATAATATTCTTGTCTAGTTCGCCATTAAAAAATTTGCACAAAACATTTGATCCATTAGATAAATTTTGAATTGCAAAACTTAAAACATCAAGCGTAATTGAATTGGTTTTAAACGAATCTAGACCTTTATTACCTGTTGTGTTTACTGCAATATCAGAAATTATAGTATCAATTTTGCCAAGTTTTTTTTTTATTTTTTCTTGAATTTTTTCCTCAGTAAAATCACCCGCAATAAATATCACTTCAGAAATAGGATCCATATTTAAGATATCTACTGCTAGTATATTCTTAAAGCCTTTTTTAACTAAAAACTGTGACCAGCTTCCTGGTGACGCTCCAAGATCGAGAATATTATCCTTTTTTTTTAAAAATTTAATTTTTTTGTCGATTTCATCTAATTTAAATACTGCTCTTGATCTAAATCCCAGGCTCTTAGCTTTTAAAACTAAATCATCATTATGGTGTCTTTGAATCCACCTTTTTGAACTGCCGCTAAGACTTTTTTTTTTAAATTTTACCAATATTAAATCTTAAACTTTTAAAAACATTACTATCATTCAATGTTTGTAAATTTATCTCAATACTTTTATCTTTTCTAATATCAACATCGTTTACAAAATAACCACCAGCTAAATGCATAATACCAATTCTGTTATTAGGTAAATTTGGTTCTACAAATTGCTGATTATCTTCATCATATTTTGGNAAAAGATGATTGATTATCCAATTGCANGAGGGNGGCANAAACTCTGTTTCTAGGCCATCTACATAAACACTAATGTTTATAGCTAAGCCTTCTGATCCAAATACCCTGCCTTTTGATAATGCTTTTTTTAAATTTTTTTGCCATATAAACCATCCGTTACTTTTCTTTCTCATCGAAAAAACACCAATATTTAAATGTGGTGCAAAAGCAATTTTTCTTGCAATATCTTNTGCAAATCCAGATCGNACTGCATGTTTAAAGTTTTGTGTTTTTACAGAAGCAATACTACCAAAAATCCACTTTACTTTACCGACGTCTCTATATCCGGGTGCTATAGTCTGGGTAATAGCTAACTCTTTGGTTTTACACCCTTTGATTAACATGTCTATCGCATGCCAATCATTTACCCACGCATCAGAATCTATCCAAAGATAATTATCATATTCAGGAAAATAATTTGGAAGAAAAGCTCTACTAACTTGACTTTTTAACCACTCTTTATCTCTAATTCTATAATCGGCTACATCTATATCCCACTCTGCTTTCTTAATTTCCTTAACTTTTTGCTGTAAAATTTTTATCTGATTATCATTCATTCCAGCATCAAGTATACAGATATCTACCTCTTTACTTTCTTCGAAGCTGTTAATTGACTCTATAAGCTCTAATAATAATTCAAAATATTTTTCATCAGATAGACTTATAATGACAGTTTTATTTTTCATATCTTTTCCTTAATCTTAAGAAATGAATAAAACTAATTGGAATTGAAAAAATATATATAAATCCAAAAATTGTTAAAGTTTCAAAAGTATTTTGAAATAAAAAACTAAAAAATAAAACAAAACCTAGTGCTAAAAAAATAAATATAGTTTTCGAAATTTTTATTTGTTTAAAAGCATATGTCGGAATTCTACTGATCATCAGATAAGAAACAAATATAACTAAAAGTAAAATTGCAAATTGATTAAGGTTGATAATATCGTTAAAATTTGAAAAACTTATAATCATTGGTAATAAAACTAATCCAGCTCCAGCGGGCACGGGGACGCCAGTAAAAAAATTAATTTCCCAATTTTTTTTATTTTCTGTGTCTATATTAAATCTAGCAAGCCTTAAACAGCTCGAGACAATAAATATTAGAGAAACTATCCATCCATAAAATCCAAAATTATTTAGAATCCAAAGGTATAATATTATACTCGGACATACACCAAAATTGACAAAATCAGTTAAAGAGTCTAGTTCTGCGCCAAATTTAGAAGTTCCTTTAATCAATCTTGCAATTCTTCCATCCAAAGCATCAAGGATAGATGCCAATACAATAAAAATTAAAGCTTTTTCAAAATTTGACTCATAAGCAAGTTTTAAAGAATTTAGACCTAGACATAATCCAATTATAGTAATTAAATTAGGCAAAGCTACTCTAAAATCAATTTTTTTCATTAATAAATTAAACTTCTCTGCTAGCTATAATCGTCTCACCACCAACTACTGTTTGTCCTTTTTTAACTAAAACTTTAAAGTTATTTTTAAAAAATAAATCCACTCTACTTCCAAATCTTATGATTCCAAAACTTTGTCCCTGTTTATAATTTTCAGTATTATTACAATAAGAAACAATTCTTCTAGCAATTAAACCGGCTACTTGAGTAACAATAATTTTGTCGTTTAATACTGATGTAATTTTGATTAAATTTCTTTCATTATTTGTACTCGCATCATCCATAGAAGCGTTTACAAAGTCTCCAGGTTTATAAAATACCTCATCTACCTTACAATCAATTGGGAATCTGTTAACATGACAATTAAATACGTTCATAAAAACACTAACCTTTGTAAATTTTTCATTTTCCATAGATAGCTCTTTTGGACCTTTAATATCACTTTCAATTTGACAGATCATACCATCAGCAGGTGCTAACAAAAAATTATTATCTAAAATCGGATATCGATTTGGATCTCTAAAAAAATAAAAAACCCAGATTGATATAATTATTCCTAAAAGACCTAAAAATTTTGAAAATAATAATAAGACAAATGTAGCTAATAAACTAATTGTTAAAAACTTTTGTCCCTCTCTGTGTAACTTTGGTAATAATATATCTAACATTTACGATTGATTGATTTAATAAATTATATATAAACCCCGTTTTATTGATAAAATGACTAAAATCAAAGTTAAAAATCCCGTTGTTGAGCTAGATGGTGACGAAATGACCAGAATAATTTGGACATTTATAAAAGAAAAACTCATTCTCCCCTATCTAGATATAGATCTAAAATACTATGACCTAGGAATGGAGAGTAGAGATAAGACAGATGATCAAATAACTGTGGACTGCGCTAAAGCAATACAAAAATACAATGTAGGGGTCAAATGCGCAACTATCACTCCGGATGAGGATAGAGTTGAGGAATTTAAGTTAAAAAAAATGTGGAAATCNCCAAATGGTACAATCAGAAACATTTTAGGNGGTACAATTTTCAGAGAGCCTATTATATGTGAAAATGTTCCAAGACTTGTGCCACATTGGACTAGTCCAATTGTAATTGGAAGGCATGCTTTTGGGGATCAGTATCGTGCAACAGACTTTAAAATTCCTAGTAAAGGAAAATTAACCGTTAAATGGGAGTCTGAAAATGGGAATGATAAAATAGAACATGAAGTCTTTACTTTTCCATCTTCAGGTATTGCTATGACTATGTACAATTTGGACGACTCTATAAAAGATTTTGCTAGAGCATCAATGAACTACGGACTTCAAAGAAAATGGCCAGTTTATATGTCAACAAAAAATACAATTTTAAAGGCCTACGATGGTAGATTTAGAGATATTTTTCAGGAAGTGTTTAATAAAGAATTTAGAACAGAATTTGAAAAACACGGTTTAACTTATGAACATAGATTAATTGATGATATGGTTGCATGTGCTCTTAAATGGTCTGGAAAATTTGTGTGGGCGTGTAAGAATTATGATGGAGATGTTCAATGTGATACTGTTGCACAAGGCTATGGGTCTTTAGGTTTGATGACAAGTGTTTTGATGACACCAGATGGAAAAACGGTTGAGTCAGAGGCAGCACACGGAACAGTTACAAGACACTACAGGCAACACCAACAAGGCAAGGAAACCTCAACAAATCCAATTGCTTCTATATTTGCTTGGACGAGAGGTTTAATACATAGAGGTAAATTAGACGGAAACGATGATCTAATGAAATTTGCTAATGCCTTAGAAGAAGTTTGTGTTGATACTGTAGAAAACGGAGAAATGACAAAGGATTTAGCAATTTTAATTGATAAAAATTCAAAATTTCTAACTACTAACCAATTTTTAGAAGCTTTAGATAAAAACTTACAAAAAAAATTAAATTAAAGTTCTTTAATAACTTTATCAAAAATATTTTTTATATTCTTTAAAGTCGTCTCATTGCCTCCAGATTGTGCAAAATCTTTTCTACCACCTCCACCTTCACTTCCCAATAAAGAGGAGATTTTTTTAACAATTTGAATAGCATTATATTTATCGAGAAGATCCTTGGAAACCCCCACTCCTATTGATGTTTTTTTATTTTCTAAAGATGCAACGAGTATAATTGAATTTTTATTATTTTTGGTATTATGATCTATCAAAACTCTAATTTCTTTTGCAGGTAACCCGATTAATATCTGATTTGTTATAGTAGTATTATCTTTGATAGTAGAATTTATCATATTTTTATTTTCATCAGATAAAATATTTTTAGCTATAAGTTTATTTAAATAATTTTGAGCATCATTAATTTGTTTATCATCTTCAAATTTCTCAAATTTTTTAGTTTCACCATTAAGATTCTTAATTAAATTAACAATTTCCAATAATTTTTTTTTATTATTTTGTATTTTTTCTTGTGAGGCGGTATTTTTATTTTTCAAAAATAATTTTAGTTCATCCCCTCTTAAAGCTTCAATTCTTCTTACTCCTGAAGATATCGAACTTTCATTAATTATAGAAAATTCTCCTATTTTATTAGTTTTGTCTACATGAGTACCACCGCACAATTCTAAAGAAAATATTTTATCCTTATTATTTCCCATCGAAATAACTCTCACTTCATCCCCATATTTTTCTCCAAATAAGGCCGTTGCTCCTTCCTTAATTGCTTTATCGGGTGACATTAATCTAGTGGTTACTCTACTGTCTTGTTGAATAAAATAATTAACTCTATTGTTAATTTTATTTAACTCTATTTTGTTAATTTGTTTTGAATGACTAAAATCAAATCTTAAACGGTCAGGACCAACGTATGAACCTCTTTGTGCAACATGATTTCCAAGTTGTTCGCGCAAGGCTGCGTGTAACAAGTGTGTAGCTGAGTGATTTGATTTTATATTTGCCCTTCTACTTTTATCAACTTCTAAAATAGCATCTTCACCAATTCTAATTTCACCATCAATTAAAACACCAATATGTAAAAATAAAGAACCAAAAAATTTTTGAGTATCTTTAACTCTAAAAGTGCCACTTTCAGTTTTAATTGTACCTCTGTCGCCAACTTGGCCACCTGATTCTGCATAAAAACAAGTTTGGTTGGTAAGTAAAACTGCTGTGTCATTTTTTTTGGGATTTTTATATTCTTTTCCATCTTTAATTATTGATATTATTTTAGCCTCTGTTTTTTCTGAATTATATCCTACAAATTCAGTCGCACCAAATTGATCTTTTAATTCATACCAAATTTTCTCTATTTTATCTGAACCAGAGCCTTTCCAAGATTTTCTAGCTTCTTCTTTTCGTCTTTCCATTAATTGATCAAATTGTTTAGTATCGACAGTAATATCGAGAGGCTTTAAATAATCTTGCGTTAAATCTAATGGAAATCCATAAGTATCGTATAACTTAAATGCTATTTCACCCTTTAATGTTTTATCTTTAATATCCTTCATTTCTTCTTTAATAATCTTCATTCCTTTNGACAGCATTGACTCAAATTTTTCTTCTTCGTTAAATATAGTTTCTTTTATTAAATCTTTTGCTCTCTCTAGCTCATTATATTCAGAAGACATCCTCGAAATTAAATGATCAACCATTTTAGATAAAACAAAATCTTTAGAACCTAATGTATTTGCATGTCTCATGGCTCTTCTCATAATTCTCCTCAATACATATCCTCTACCTTCATTTGATGGCATTAGTCCGTCCGCAATTAAAAAACATGAAGCTCTTAAATGATCAGATATTACTCTATGACTGGAAATAGTTTTATCGTAAACTTTGGTATTAGTTATTTCAGCGCTCAAGTTCACAAGCTCTTTGAATAGATCTATCTCATAATTGTCGTGTGTACCCTGCAAAACAGCAGTCATTCTCTCAAGTCCCATACCGGTATCCACAGAAGGTTTAGGTAAATTTATCCTTTTTTCTTTCGATACCTGCTCATATTGCATAAATACTAAGTTCCATATCTCAATAAACCTATCTCCATCTTCGTCTTTAGATCCAGGAGGCCCGCCAAATAGCTGATCGCCATGATCATAAAATATTTCTGAGCATGGACCACATGGCCCCGTGTCTCCCATTGACCAAAAATTATCTGAAGTAGCAATTTTGATTATTTTATTTTCATCAAAACCTGCTATTTTTTTCCATAAATCAAAAGCTTCCTGATCTTCAGAATACACAGTTACGCACAGCTTGTTTTTTGATAATCCATACTCTTTCGTAATCAGTTCCCATGCGTAAAAAATCGCCTGTTCTTTAAAATAATCTCCAAATGAAAAATTTCCCAACATCTCAAAAAAAGTATGATGTCTAGGGGTATAACCAACATTCTCTAAATCATTATGCTTACCACCAGCCCTGACACATTTCTGCGAGGTAGTTGCTCGGTTATAATCTTTTTTTTCAATTCCTGTAAAAACATTCTTAAATTGAACCATACCTGAGTTAGCGAACATAAGCGTTGGATCATTTTGGGGTATTAACGGACTAGAACTTACTATTTTATGTCCTTTTTTTTTAAAAAAATTTTTAAAAGTTTCTCTCGTATCTTTTAATGTTTTTATCATTAATAAGATAATTACAACTTTTAATGTATATGTCTAGTAACGGAAAAGGCGCCAACCAATGTAGTTAGCGCCCTTAGAGATGGTAAATTATTTAATCTTTTTTCTTTTCAGTGGATTTTGCTTTTACTTCTACTTTCTCTTTGGAAAGTAGGTTTCCCTCTAATTTATCACTAATTAAACCAGCGTTTGCACGAATAGCTATTTCAATCTCAGCGGCAATATTAAGATTATTTTTTAAATATTGCTTTGCATTTTCTTTACCTTGTCCTATCTTTTCACCTTTATAGGCATACCAAGCACCGCTTTTTTCGATAATATTCGCTTTTGCACCAAGATCAATTAGCTCACCCATTTTACTTATACCTTCGCCGTACATGATGTCGAACTCAACAACTTTAAATGGTGGTGCGACTTTATTTTTAACAACCTTAACTCTTGTCTGATTGCCAATAATTTCATCTTTTTCTTTAATGGCGCCGATTCTTCTAATATCCATTCTTACAGATGAATAAAATTTAAGAGCATTGCCTCCAGCTGTCGTTTCTGGACTTCCGAACATTACACCAATTTTCATTCTAATTTGGTTTATGAAAATAACCATAGTATTAGATTTTGAAATACTGCCTGTTAATTTTCTTAACGCTTGGCTCATTAATCTAGCTTGTAGCCCAACATGAGTATCGCCCATATCACCCTCAAGCTCTGCTCTTGGAGTTAATGCAGCTACTGAATCAACTACTAAAACTGATACTGCTCCTGATCTAACTAGAGTATCCGCAATCTCTAACGCCTGTTCCCCTGTGTCAGGTTGTGAGATTAACAATTCAGAGGTATCTACGCCTAACTTTCTTGCATAAGTAGGATCTAAAGCATGTTCTGCGTCTACGAAAGCACAAACTCCACCTGTTTTTTGAGCTTCAGCAATAACTTGTAATGCTAAAGTTGTTTTTCCTGACGACTCAGGACCATAAATTTCCACTATTCTGCTTTTTGGCAAGCCGCCAATTCCTAAAGCAATATCTAAGCTCAATGATCCAGTAGAAATTGCCTCGATATCTAAAGCTTGATCTTTTTGTCCAAGTCTCATTACAGAACCTTTTCCGAAATTCTGATCAATTTGACCGATAGCTGCTTCTAAAGCCTTCTGTTTTTCCTTATCTGATTCTTTGCTAGTATTAACTACTTTCAAATTACTTTTAGTCATTTTACATCCTTTTGTTTAATTTAATTTTAAACGACTCAATAAAAAAAATGTACATATTTTGTTCTTTTTTACAATGATATTAATAAATTATTGATTTTATTGAATAAATTTAGAAAATATGCCTAATCCAATTAGTTTTTGGATTAATCTGCTTAGTTTCTAACTTTAAATATAAAGAAGTTAAATTTCCTGTAACTTTCAAAAGTTTAAATTTTGAAACAATTTCTTCTCTTTCAATATCTGTAAAATTTAATCTGGCAATTAATAATAATGATCTAGAGTTTAAAACATCAAGTGTATCTCTTGAACCGTTCTCATATTCTTGAATTATTCCTTCATATGCAATTTCAGCTGCTTGTAGTTGAGCCTTAGCCAAATCTAATTCACTTTTCTTCAAAAGATATTCTGACCAGACATTGGTTGCATTTTTTTTTATCTCATTTTGTTTATCTTGATATTCTAATTCAGAGCTGACAAAAAGAGCCTTCTTTTCTTTGTAGAAAGAATAGTTTTTACCGCCAGCATATAAAGGGAATTCAACCTTTGCTTCAAAATGTGACTGATCTCTTTCACTAATAGTTGAGCTCACATCTTTATTTTCAGAAACTTCGAAAGACACCGAGGCTTTCGGTGCAAATTTTTCTGCAGCTCCTCTAAGTAAATATTTTGATTTTTCAAAATTTAACTTTGAAATTATGAGTTCAGGATTATTTAAAGATGCTAAATTTAGTGTATCTTTTAAATTATCTGGAAGATTTAAATCAATTTTTTCAATTTTTTTTATATTTTTCGGTGAGTAACCAATAATATTTTCAAAATCCTTTTCATTAACAGCTAAATTATTTTCAGCTCTTATAAATTTTGCTTTAGCATCAGCCAAGGATGACTCTGATTGAGCGAGGTCTGATAATTTTATTGCACCTCTTTCATATCTACTTTTATCTAGTTCAACCTGCCTGTCAGCTAAATCGAAATTATCCTTGGTAATATCTAATTTGTTTTTGGACGCCAAAACAGAAGCGTATGATATCACTGCTTTGAGCAATACATTTTGCTCAACTTGTTTAAGTTGATTTCTAGAAATTTTAACATCTGTTTTAGATACTAAAATATTTGGTATACCCTGCAAAATTTTTTGTTCAATCTTTATTGATTTCTTTTTTGTTTGAAAATTACTATCAGTAATCGAAGATCCAGATTCGTCTTTTTGGCTTTCGTTCAAATAGTCTGATTGTGTAATCTTTCCAGTAATTGACGGTTTTAATATTGAGTAAGATTGTATTAAGCTTTCATCAACAGCCTTCGCTTTTTCTCTCTGTGAATTAAGTTCTTTATTATTTATATAAGTAGATATTAATGATTGATATAGATCATCTGAAAATGCTGTTGAACTTAAAAAAAAAAAAATTAAACTTAATTTTATTATTTTATAAAGCATTTTAATTAGATTTTATCTTTTAAATATTCCAACCTATCTTGACCCCAATATAACTCTTCTTTATATATATAAGTCGGGGCTCCGAACACGCCTTCTTTTATAGCGCTTTGAGAATTTTCTATGTAAATACCGTCAACTAATTTTGTTAAAGCATTTTCTTTTATTTGATTAAAATCTAAATTTAAATTTACACAAATTTCTCTTAATATGCTCATATCAGAAATATCCTTTTCTTCAGACCAAAGATATTTGAGACACTCTTTTCCAAAAGTTAATTTATTACCGGAGTTAATTGCTGCTATAGCAAATTTAGCAGGTAAATGAGGATCTTTAGGTGGAAAAAATTTAGGTTCTGGATTAATTTTTATATTATATTTTTCGCCAATTCTTTTGATTTCTTGTAATCTATATTTTAGTCTTGCAGGATGACGTTTGGGTACTGGAATACCTCCGGTATTAGGAAATACCTCACCAACAAGATCAAAAGGTTTTTCTTCAATTTCCAGGTTATTATTATTTGCTAATTCGACAAATCTATCAATTGCTAAAAAAGTAAATGGTGATGCTACGCTGTAATAATATTTTATTTTCATGTTTATTTTTTGCTGTATACACCTTTGTTTAAAAATTGGATATAAAATTATGTTTGAACTTCTGAGTGCCGACACTCCAAATGGTAAAAAAGTCTCAATTTTACTAGAGGAGCTTGGTTTAAAATACAAGGTTGTAAAAATTAATATATTTAAAGGTGATCAATTTAATCCCTCATTTTCTAAAATGAGTCCATTTAACAAAATTCCTATTTTAAAAGATTTAAAAGCAAGAAAAAATATTTTTGAATCAGGAGCTATTTTAATTTATCTAAGTGAAAAATATAAAAAATTTTATGAAGAAAAAGATAGGATGAAAATTTTACAATGGCTAATGGCTCAAATGGCATACATTGGTCCAATGTTTGGTCAGCATCATCAATTTCATCACTATAATCATGGAAAAAGTAAATTTGGAGAAGCAAGATATTTTAAGATTTCACAGCAGATATATAAAGATTTAGATAAACGCTTATCAAAGTCTAAATATTTAGCTTGCTCAAAATATACTATTGCAGACATTGCAACTTTTCCATGGGTAGCGCGACACGACATTCACGACATTGGTTTAAAAAAATTTAAAAATTTGACTAGGTGGTTTAAACTAATTTCAAAAAGAAAAGCTGTTATCAAAGGCTACGATTTTATGAATAGGGGTGAAAGTATCCCAAAACCTTAATCGCCAGCAAAAACTTTTTCTTGTTTCTCGTGTCTCTCTTGAGCCTCAACAGTCATTGTTGCAATGGGTCTCGCGATAAGTCTTTTTAATCCGATTTCCTCACCAGTCTCAGTGCAATAGCCATATGTACCGTCGTCAATTTTATTTAAAGCTGAGTCTATTTTTCTTAATAATTTTTTATGTCTATTAACAGTTCTCATTTCCACAGATTTATTTGTAAAAGATGTAGCTTGGTCAACTACATCAGCTGAAGCGGCATTATCATCATCATTTCCAAAAATAATACGATTATTTTGTTCAATTAATTCATCTTTCCACTCAGCTAAAGCCTTTCTAAAATAAGCTTTATGTTTTGCGCACATATACTTTTCTTTTGTGGAGGGTATATAAGTTTTTGAAATTTTTGTTGGCATATTTAATTTAAGAGATGAAATATATGTTTCAAATTTATAGTGTCAATTAATATGAATAAATATAAAAACTAAATAATGGCAATTAATAGAGTTTTTTACTATTTTTTATTCACACATTTAGTGATTTGGACCCTAATTCCAAGCGTAACAAACCATAACTTACCGCTAGACACAATTGAGGCTCTAGCTTGGGGCAGTAATTTAGACTGGGGATTTAATAAACATCCTCCACTAAGTGCCTTAGCAGTTGAAATATTTTATCAAATATTTGGACCACAAGATTGGGTATATTACCTTTTGAGTCAATTGTTTGTAGTAACCGCCTTCTACTTCGTTTTTAAGTTATCAAAAGAAATACTTAATGCTGAGAAACACGCGCTGTTATCTGTTTTGCTGTTAGAGGGAATTTTTTTTTATAATTTCACTACNCCAGAATTTAATGTGAATGTGTGTATGTTGCCTTTCTGGGCGATGACAGGTTACTATGCTTACAAATGTCTAAAAGATAATCTTACAAAAGATTATATTATTCTTGGAATTGTCGTTGCACTTGGGTTTTTATCAAAATATCTTTTTGTTTATTTATTGATTGGAATAAAAATATTTTACATTTTTTATATAAAAAAAAACAATTTCAAAATTAAATATTTTATTCCAGGAATAGTATTTTTATTGATTTTAATCCCTCATCTAATTTGGCTGACAGAAAATAATTACATTACAATTACCTATGGTTTAAAAAGAACGGGAGAGATCAAAAGCTATCTCGATCATATTATTCTACCATTAACTTTTCTAGGAAAACAAATTGGAATATTAGCTCCTTTTTTCATTTTATTATTTGTTTTAACGAATAGTTTAAAATCTACTTATTCTTTTAAGGATCAAAACCTTTTGTATTTGTTATGTATTACAATACTACCAATTGGTTTAGTGTTTCTTACTTCTATAATTTTGGGAGCAAAGATTAGAACAATGTGGATGACTCCTTTCTATTTATTTATGGGAACATTGTTTGTTTATCTTCTTCAAAATCAAATTAATACTAATAAGCTTAGAGTATTTAATTATATTTTTGTCTTTTTATTTTTATTCTCACCGTTTTTATATGGCTATATTTCAATAACCCAAACAGACAAGAGAACAGACTACAAAGGTAAACACATTGCTAGAACAGTTGAGAGTAAATTGAAAAAACTTGGTTTTCCTAACACATTTCAAATTATTGGTGATGAGTGGATTGCTGGTAACTTATGTTACCATCTAAAATCAAAACCAAAATGTAAATTAAACTCTTCAAATGAAGTTATATTATACTCAAGTAACAACCAAGGTAATTCTAGGCCTTTTTTTCTTAATAAACTCCAATCTTACTCACCGAAATGAAAAAATTTATTATTATTATCCCGGTCTATAATGATTGGAAATCTGTTTTTAAATTAATTGATAATATTGATTTACAGATCAATAATGAAACTGTTGATGTAGTAATTGTTAATGATGCCTCAACTGAAAACTATGAAAATAATAAAAAACAATTTTCTAAAATTAATTCTATAAAAATTATTAACCTTATAAAAAACGGTGGTCACCGAAAAGCAATTGCAACTGGACTTAAATACTGCCAAGAAAATTTAGAATATGATTATATCATTCCTATGGATGGAGATGGGGAAGATCGGCCAGAAGAACTAAAGGAATTTTTTAATAAGGTTAAAGAATCTCAGCCTGAAGTTATTACAGCTATACGAATTAAAAGAAGTGAAAGTTTTTTGTTTAAATTTTTATACTCTATTCATAAAATTTTCACAAATCTTATTACTGGTAAATTAATTAATTTCGGTAATTACACATGTTTATCAAAAAATGCTGTTTCTAAAATTTTGTCCAGTGGATCTGTATGGTTAAGTTTTTCGGGAGCACTGGCTAAAATTTTTTCATCTTATGAGACTATAGATTCTATCAGAGGCACAAGATATTTTGGTCCTTCAAAAATGAGTATTTTAGCCCTTATTTTGCATTCTTTGAGGATTTCAACAGTTTTTAGAGAGACTATTTTTATTCGTGTTGTGATTGTAATCCTTCTATTTGGCTTACTGGCTTATTATTACTCATATTATTTTTTAATACCGTCCTTGGGTGGTTGGGTATTTTTATTTCTTATTATTTGTTTAGCTTTAGATGATAATATTAAAAAGCTAAATAACTCTCATGATAATATAAAAAGCTTATCTAATATTTATAGTCGGTAAAAAATCATAACTTGAAGTATCAATTTTTGATGAATGGCTTCTCTTCATCTTCCAACTATTACAAAACCCAGTATCGGCAACTGTAATCATACTTCTTCCAAATCTAAAATTTGTTTTATCGATTGCTTTCATTAAATTTTGGGATTTTTCTTTTCTCTCATGTAAAAATAATCCTTCATCATATTTTCCTTTTCTAGATAATCCCGAAAAAATTACTCCAGCCTTTTGATAACGTGGACCTTGTAAAAAAATTTCTTGTAAAGATTGAACGCATATTTTGGTCAATAAAATACTATCGTCAGTTGGTATAGGTAAATCAACTTTTTTAGATCTTGAAAAAAATTTTTCATTTTTATTAAAAGGACTATTTCGTATAAAAACAACTACTGATTTTACCACTTGATTATCAATTCTAATTTTTTCTGCAGCATTTAAACAATGTGCAACTATAGACTCTTTTAATGTCTCATAATCTAAAACTTTTTTTCCAAATGATCTTGATACACAACAATTTTTTCTTGGACTAGAGCTAGACTCAAAATCTATACAACTTATATCACGTAACTCCATAACTGTTTTTAATCCAAGTACATTAGTATTTTTTTTAATCCATGTATTGTTAGCATTTTTTAAATCATAAGCAGTTATAATATTATTATTTTTATATAACTTTGATATTTTTCTTCCTACCCCCCAAACATCTTCGATTGGAAATTTTTTTAAAAAGTTATTTACCTCCTCTTCATGATTTAAAATAAAACTTTTAGTTCCTACCTTTTCTTTTTTTGCAAGATGATTTGCAACTTTTGATAGTGTTTTTGTTTTTGCAACTCCAATACTAACTGGAATTCCTGTCCATTTTAATATTAAAGATCTTAACTCGCTGATAAAACTTTCTAACTCTTCATTTTTTACTAAAGTTAAATCTAAAAATGCTTCATCAATTGAATATATTTCGATTTTCGGTGAAAACTTTTTTAATACATGCATTACCCTTCTAGATATATCTCCATATAAAGCATAGTTTGAAGAATATACCTTAACGTTATACTCTCTAACAAGTTGTTTAACTTTGAAATAAGGTTCTCCCATTCTAATTCCTATTTTTTTTGCTTCAGAAGATCTGGAGATAACGCAGCCATCATTATTAGATAAAACAACGACTGGGAGATCATTAATTCGTGGATTAAAAAGTCTTTCACAAGAAACATAAAATGAATTACAATCTACTAGAGCTATCTTTTTGTTATTTTTATTTCTTAACTTTATGTATGACATAGGTGACTATTCCCCAAACTTGGGTTTCATTATCTTCTGTAATTTCAACAAAATTGTTTTGATTGGCAAATTTAGAAATTAAAAAAAATTTATTATTTTTTCTAACAATTTTTTTAACTACAAGTTGTCCATGATGATTCAGAATAGCAATTGAGTTATGTTTAACCTGAAGACTTTTATCAACTATTAATACATCGCCATCATAAATCTGTTCTTCGGTCATTGAAGAACCGGATACTCTTATTAAAAAAGTTGATGCTTTATTTGTAATTAACTCTTCATTAAGGTTAATTTCGTCCTCTAAGTAATCTGTTGCGGGGGAAGGAAATCCGGCGCAAACTTTTTGGAGAATGATAGGCAACTTTTCATTAATTTTCATGTTTCTATTTTGTTCTTTTTTTACGAATATTTCAACTAAATTATAGGTTGTATTATGAGTCCGAAATTGAATCGTAAAGGAATCAAAACATGAACATTGGACAAAATAAGGTCAAAAACTGTGGATAAAATTAAGAGGCTTTTCTCTTAAAATAATTTCCAAGAATAGTTGCACCAGGTTCAATACTAATAGAATTATAAGATATTTTACCATGTACTTTTGCAGATGGTCCTATAGCTACCCTGTTAGCTGTAATATCACCCCTAACCTCGCCTAAAACAAAAATCCAATCTGAATTAATATTTCCTGCAACTAAAGAATTACTACCAACTTTTAAAAACTTGCATGTCAAATCCCCATTAACTGTTCCGTTAAAAAATAAAGTTCCATCATACTCAACGTCGGCATTACAATTAAAAATATTTGCCTTATTAGAAAAAATTACGTTAATTTCTTTGGTATCTTTGGAATAAAATAAAGATTTAATAAAATTTATCACTATTTAACGCCTAACCTTTTCTGTATATCGCTTGACGATGTTGTAAATCTAAATACATACTTTTCATCTGGTCTTGCTCTTTTGAAACATTCTTGTGCACATAGTGCTCCTTCGTGAAATCCGCTTAAAATCAATTTTAACTTTCCCGGATAAGTGCATATATCACCAATAGCAAATATACCATTTTCATTTGTTTGAAAACTTTTAGTTTCGACTTTTAACGACTTGGCTTCAAGATCAAGGCCCCAATTTGCAATCGGTCCCAACTCCATTTTTAAACCAAAAAAAGCTAAAACACTATCAACTTTTAAGTCTCGCTGGTCTCCATTATCATGTTTAATTTTAACATTTTCAATATTCGTATCGCCAACAAAATCGAGAGGTTGATATGACGTCAAGATTTCTGCTTTTCCTTTTTTTTCTAAATCTCTGGCAAGACTAACAGTATGTTGTGCTGCTCTAAATTCATCTCTTCTGTGTATTAATATAATTTTTTTTGCAATTTTTGATAATTCTACTGTCCAATCAAGAGCAGAGTCTCCACCACCAAAGATACAAACTGTTTGATCTTTGAATTTATTTTTATCTTTTACTGCATAAAATAAATTTGTTTTTTCAAATCTCTCGATATTTTTTATTGGTGGTTTTCTTGGTTCAAAGGATCCTACCCCGGCCGCTATGATAATATTCGAAGTTTGAAATTGAACTTGATCACTTGTTGTTACTAACCAATGATCTTTATTTTTTTCTAATTTTTCAACCCTTTGATTAAAATGAAAATTAGTTTTAAAAGGTTTTATTTGTTTTAATAAACTTTGGGTTAAGCTTTCGCCGGTACACTCTGGTACAGCGGGAATGTCATAAATAGGTTTGTCAGGGTAAAGCTCGATGCATTGGCCACCAGCTTTATCTAAATTATCAATTACATGAGCATTTAATCCTAAAATGCCCAATTCAAATACTGCAAACAATCCTACTGGGCCTGCTCCAACAACTACTGCATCAGTTTTTATCATTTATCCTTGTTTTTCTGGAAGGTTAACAACAATTCCATCATGTTTATCATCTAGCATTAATTGACAACTCAATCTGCTGTTACTTTTTGTTTCAAAGGCAAAATCTAACATATCTTTTTCACTTTCACTTTGTTCGGATAATTTGTCTAACCACTCTTCTTTTACATAAATATGGCAGGTCGCGCACGCGCACGCTCCTCCACAATCAGCATCAATACCCTGTATTCCATTTTGAACTGCTCCCTCCATAATTGAAAGGCCCTTTTCAACCTCAACCTCGTGTTCTTTACCGTTGTATTCAATATATGTGACTTTTGGCATAAGAACCTTATATTCATTGAAGTATATAAAACAACAATAATGAAGTATAAAAATTGCCGCGTCAGTTTTGATATAAAAGAATTTGAACTTAGAAATATATTTAAAATTTCTCGAGGTTCAAAGAGTAGAATAAAAGCTATTGAGTTAAAAATTATTAAAAACCAAAATGTAGGGAGAGGTGAATGTGTTCCTTATAAAAGATACAATGATAGCCTTCAAAAAATCATTAAATTTTTGAAAAAAAACAAAAATATTAACAATTTAAAAACTGTAAAATCTTTAGCCTTGAGAAATGCCCTTTCCAATGCTTATTACGATTTAGAACTTAAAAGAAAAAAAATTAATTATTTCAAAGTTTTAAAATATAAAAAGAAATTTCATACATCGATAACAATACCAATGTACGTAGAAAAAAAATTTATATATGAATTAAAAAAAATTAAAAATATTAAGTATTTAAAAATAAAACTTAATGAAAATAAAGTTTTTAATTATCTAGATTTAGTAAAAAAATATTCACCAAAAAGTAAAATTATAATTGATGCAAATGAAGGGTGGTCAATTAAATTTCTAAAAGAAAATGAGAGAATATTAAAAAAATATAATATCCTCTTCATTGAGCAACCAATTAAATCTAATAAAGATCATAATATAAAAACAAAATTACCATTATGTGCTGATGAAAGTTTTCACTTAAAAAATGATAAACAAAAAATAAAAAAAATTTATCAATGGGTGAATATTAAACCAGATAAATTTGGTTGTGAGTCAGATATTTTAAAATCAATTCAATACGCAAAAAAAAATAAATTGAAGATTTTTTTAGGTTGTATGGTGAGCTCCTCTTTGTCCATAATCCCCTCTCTCAAATATACAAAATATTGCAATGTTCTTGATTTAGATGGCCCTCTATTTTTAAAAAAAGATTATAAAAATGGTTTAAAATATAAAAATGGATATTTAATCTATAATAAGAAATTTAATTATGGATTTTGACATTTTTATATATGAATTGAGATATTTTTACTTTGATTTTAAAAAATTAATTTACTAGAATGATACTGGGGAATTATATTGAGCAAATATCAAAAAACTTTTGAACATTCATTATCAAATCCAGAAGAGTTTTGGTCTAAGGCTGCCGAAGATGTAAAATGGATCAAAAAATTTGAAAAAGTAATTCATACTGATGGCCCGCCTTTTTACAAGTGGTTTAAAGGAGGAAAAATAAATACTTGTTACAACGCACTTGATAGACATGTAGATGAAGGTAGTGGTGATAGAGTTGCATTGATCTATGACAGTGCAATGACAAATACTAAAAAAAAATTTACTTACATTGAACTTAGAGACAAAACAGCAGAACTGGCCGGTGCATTACAAAGATTTGGAATTAAAAAGGGTGACCGTATCATTATTTATATGCCAATGATTCCTGAGGCAATCATGGCAATGTTAGC
>NZJW01000008.1 GCA_002692055.1 Candidatus Pelagibacter sp.
AGGGCGGTTAGCTCAGTTGGTAGAGCATCTCGTTTACACCGAGAGGGTCGGGAGTTCGAGTCTCTCACCGCCCACCAAAGATATTTCTAAAACTTTAAAAATTTGATTTTATTGATTTTTAAAGGGTTCTAAATATTATTTATTCTCAACAAAAAATTAAGGTAGTAATTTAAATTTATTTATAATAAAAACTTAAAACCATCTTGGTTTGTGGTGACAGCGCAAATAAAATATCACCAAAATCATAAAAGTAACCGGGGGTGTAGCTCAGCTTGGTTAGAGCGCCTGCCTGTCACGCAGGAGGCCGCGGGTTCGAGTCCCGTCACTCCCGCCACCTAAATTATTAAATATTAGAATTAATCTTCAAATTTTTTAAAATAATTAAGTTTAATTTATTATCTTAATTTTCATTTCTTTATTTAAAGTTGGACAGTATTTAAGAAATTATTTATAAACTATTTAGTGTCGATAAGAAAAATTAAATTTAAATCAAAAGCAGAACTTTGGTTTCCCACTGTAATTTGGGAAACTGAGCTTGATAATGAATCAAAGGTGGAAATTAACAGTGAGATTTTAAATTATTTAGATCCTTATCTAAAAAATAAAAAACTATCTCAAAGTAATATCATCATTTCGGAAACAAATATGCATGAGGATAAAAAAACTAAAAATCTTAATCATTTTTTAAATAGAGCGGTATTCGAATACTTAAAATTTTTTAATTTAGAACATCACGATTTTTTTATCTCTGGTTGCTGGGCCAATGTGTCAAGAACAAATTTCGTACATTATAACCATAGTCATCAAAATAATTTTATAAGTGGCGTATATTATGTGCAGACAACCAAAGATAAGAGTGATCAAATACATTTTAATGACCCAAGAGAACAAAATAAAGTACTGTTGCCCCAACCCTCAAAACAAACTAAATTCAACACAACAGGTGCAGTATGTAAAGCAAAATCAGGTGTTGCTTATTTATTTCCTTCATGGCTCAGGCATGAAGTTCCAGTGAATACATCAAACGATGAAAGAATTAGTATAGCTTTTAATGCTATGTTTAAAGATTTTGGAAAAATGACACCTCCAGGTTTTGCAAGCTCTAAATTAGACTAGCCTTTTTTTTTCTTATTAATCTCGTCTTTAACTTTTAACTCTCTTACCTTATTCATGATTGAAGAAAGTAATTTATCATTAAATTTATTATTGAGCTTTGTTATTTGACAATTGACACTACTACATATTTTTTTGTAAGAAATTATTTTAATTGAACTTGCAGAAGTCTTATCTGATAAAAATCTAACTTCAATTTTTATACTTTCATTTGAATTTATATCATTAGAATACCAATCCGTAATTAATACACCTCCTGAATAATTCGCTGATTGCAGCGGTACAAAATCTAATGATTCTAGAGTAGCCCTCCAAATTATATTTGATGTAGCAAAATCATAAGTAGTACCTTTGCTTTTATCTCGGTTCGAATTAAATATCCCGCCCTGTTCTTTTGAATAATCGTCACCCCTTTTCATTAAATCTGGCTCTTTCCTAACTTTTTTTCCGGTGATAGGATCCACTTCTGCTTTAAATTTACCACAGCTCACGATTGGAATTATTAATATTAAGATTAGAAAAAAACGCATTTAGATGGCTATATAGTACAATAATTGCAATTTAACTAGATTTAACAAAATATAGTTGCATTTCTGCAACTATTATTAATTAATTTTGCTAACATAGGGTTTTTGTGACTGAAATCTTAATCACCATGCTAAAAGCTGATCTGTTTGGTTAAAGAATCAAGCAAAACAACAAATAAAGGACAAATCATGAAAAAAATGATGATCTCAACTGCATTAGCAACTTCGTTAATTGCAGGTGTAGCTTCAGCAGATACTTCAGTTAGTGCTTATATCGAGACTACTTTAGGTTCTGGTGAAACTCCTTCTACTTCAGCTCAAGACCAACAAGGTACTTCGATTGGTTACGAGCATGCAGTAGGATTTTCAGGTAGCAAAGACCTAGATAACGGTATGACTTTAAAGACATACTTCGGTATCGAAGATGGTGATGCTGCTGATGACAAAGGTATTACTTTCGTAACAGGTAACACTGAAATTATGGTCGAAAGTGATATAAACAACATTGATGACTTACAAGCTGTTCCAACTATCATCAACAAAATTGAAGATGGTAACAAAGGATTAGGTGTTTCATACAATGCTAACAAACTGACAATCCACAATGACAATGGTATCGGTTTCAAACAAAAGTTTGATATGGGTTCATTATCTCTAAAATACGTACCAAAAGTAGCTACAGGTGCTGGTTTTGATGACTCAAACCCTGCAGCAGCTGTTAGTGGATCTGGTTTAGCTTATGGCTTTTCTGGTGGCTTAGGTGTAGATGGACTAAAAGTTTTAGCTTCATTTTCTCAAAAAGACACTAGCTCTCTAGACTCTAAAGAGCAAGAACAGCAAGTACTAGGTTTAAGTTACAACTTCGGTAACATTACAGTTGGTTATCAACAAACTGATTATGACAACACTTCAGGTGCTAGCTATGCTTACTCAGATGGTTCAAGCACAGAAGCTATGTCATACGCTGCTACTATGGCAGTTAATGATCAGATCAGCGTAGGAATACAGTATGCTGAATTAAGTGGTGATGGAATTACTACAGATGAAGAAATTACATCATTCTCAGCTGGTTATAACCTAGGTGGAGCAACTATTGGTTTACAGTATCACGATGCTGAAAACGTAGATGGTACATCTGGTTCTGACGGTGAAGCTATTGAACTAAGAATTAAACAATCATTCTAGTTTAAATAACTTTTTTAAAAAATTAAACCGCTCGTATTTATTTACGAGCGGTTTTTTTTATGAAGCTCATAAAGTGAAATTGCCGAAGCATTTGAAACATTTAAACTATCAATATCTTTATTAATATTAATTTTTAATAATGTATCACATTTTTCTGATATATTTTTTCTTAAACCAGATCCTTCTGATCCAAAAATAAAAACATTTTTATCTTTATTAAACTCATGAGTTTCAATAGGATGACTTCCACAACTATCAAATCCATAAACATAAAAATTATTATTTTTAAGATCTTTAATAATATTATTCAAATTTGATACTGAGTAAATTCTAGTCTTCATAGTAGCCCCACTTGAAGCGATATGCATGCTAGGACTATCTTCTTTAAAAAATTTAGCTTCTATTATTATATCATAAACATTAAAAGCTAGACAATTTCTAATGATTGACCCTTGATTTCTGGGGTCATTAATATTGTCGAGAAGAACAATATTGTTATTTGATATAATTAATTTTTTGAGATTGTGGGAATTTTGTAAAATTTTTGCAGCAAAACCCTGATGTAAAATGCTCTCATTTTTAATAATTTTTCTAAAAAATTTTTTTTCTACTATTTCAAAATTTTTATAATTTAGTTTTTGTAAGTATTTTAAATTTTGATTTAAGATATAGACTTTTAATAAATTTTTTGAATTAGATTTAATTGCTTCAATAACAGGGTATTTCCCCAGTATAATGAAATTTTTCATTATTTTATTCCTATTTATTTTAATTAGAACATATAGTATTAGAACACCAAAAATCATACCAATGATTATTTAGGAGGGGTACCAAAGCGGTCAAATGGGGCGGGCTGTAAACCCGTTGACTTCGGTCTTCGAAGGTTCGAATCCTTCCCCCTCCACCACAAAAAATCGCTTGAATATAGGGCTTAAAGAGGTAAATACCCTCTTTACGCGGGTGTAGTTCAGTGGTAGAACTCCAGCCTTCCAAGCTGGTTGCGTGAGTTCGATTCTCATCACCCGCTCCAGAATGGAAAAAATAAATTTAGGAGATAAATATATAAGATGTCAAAAGAAAAGTTTAATAGAAATAAGCCGCATTGTAACATAGGTACAATCGGGCACGTTGATCATGGTAAAACTACTTTAACCGCTGCTATTACAAAAGTGATGTCGGATAAGGGAGGAGCAGACTTTGTTGCTTATGATCAAATAGATAAAGCGCCAGAAGAAAAGGAAAGAGGAATTACTATTTCTACTGCGCATGTTGAATATGAAACTGAAAAAAGGCATTATGCACACGTAGATTGTCCAGGGCATGCTGACTATGTAAAAAATATGATCACTGGTGCAGCTCAAATGGACGGTGCAATTTTAGTCGTCAACGCTGCTGACGGACCAATGCCACAGACACGTGAACATATACTTTTAGCCAGACAAGTTGGTGTTCCAGCAATCGTAGTATTTTTAAATAAGGTGGATACTGTTCAGGATAAAGAATTACTTGAGTTAGTTGAAATGGAGATTAGAGAATTATTGACATCATATCAATTTCCTGGAGATAAAATTCCAATTATTAAAGGGTCAGCTCTAAAAGCAATTGAAGGTGATGCTGAACTAGGAATTAAACCTATAGAAGAACTTATGAAGGCAGTTGATGAAACAATTCCCCAACCTGAAAGACCTAAAGATAAACCGTTTCTAATGCCTATTGAGGATGTATTTTCAATTTCAGGACGTGGTACAGTTGTTACAGGAAGAGTTGAACAAGGCGTTGTTAATACAAACGATGATTTAGAAATTGTAGGTATCAAAGATACACAAAAAACAGTTTGTACTGGAGTAGAAATGTTCAGAAAACTTCTAGATACTGGAGAAGCTGGCGATAACATTGGTGCTTTATTAAGAGGAATAGATCGTAATCAAGTAGAGAGAGGACAAGTTCTCGCTAAACCTGGTTCAATAAAGCCTCATACAAAATTTGAAGCTCAAGCATACATTCTAAAAAAAGAAGAGGGTGGAAGACACACTCCTTTTTTTTCAAAATATAGACCCCAATTTTATTTTAGAACTACAGATGTAACTGGCGAAGTAACTTTGCCAGAAGGTACTGAAATGATAATGCCGGGTGATGATGCTAAAATGACAGTTACGTTGATTTCACCAATAGCAATGGATGAGAATCTAAAATTTGCAATTAGAGAAGGTGGACGAACAGTTGGAGCTGGAGTTGTAACTAAAATTATAGAGTAAGCCTCGCTTTAAAAAAAAAAAAAGGAGTGTAGCTCAATTGGTAGAGTACGGGTCTCCAAAGCCCGGGGTTGAGGGTTCAAGTCCCTCCGCTCCTGCCAAAAATAGCTAAATAAAAATGCAAAACCCGATAAATTTTTTTAGATCTGTAAAACAAGAGGCCTTCAAAGTTACTTGGCCTTCAAAAAAAGAAACGCTGATGGGATCTGTAACAGTTATTTTTATGGCGATCATATCTTCATTATTTTTTTTATTACTAGATCAAATATTTAAATTTGGTTTAAGCTTTTTAATAGGTTAAACATTATGAAATGGTATATTGTACAAGCACATGCTGGCGCTGAAAAAAAGGTCTCTGAGCAAATAAAAGAGGAATTAATTAAAGTTGATCAAGAAAATAAATTCGGTGAAATTTTAGTTCCAACTCAAGACGTTACTGAAATAAAAAAAGGGAAAAGATCAATTGTAAAAAAAAAATATTTCCCAGGGTATATACTTGTAAAATTAGAAATGACTAATGAAATATACCACTTAATAAAATCATTAAAAAAAGTCAGCGGTTTTTTAGGTCCGCAGGGTAAGCCTTCACCAATTTCAGAGGACGAAGTAAAAAAAATAGTTGGAAATATGGAAGAAAGTGTTGCAAATCCAACATCATCAATAACCTTTCAAGTTGGAGAGCAGGTTAAGGTGTGTGATGGCCCATTTGCCTCATTTAATGGTTCTATAGAAGAAATTGATGAAGATAAATCTAGACTTAAGGTGTCTGTTTCTATATTTGGTAGGCCAACACCTGTAGATTTAGATTATTCTCAGGTAGAGAAAGTTTAAAATAATGGCAAAAGAAGTAACAGGATATTTAAAATTGCAAATTAAAGGCGGTCAGGCTAATCCAGCCCCGCCAGTTGGTCCGGCATTAGGTCAAAGAGGCATTAATATAATGGAATTTTGTAAAGCATTTAATGATAAGACTAAAGACAAAATGGGTCAACCAGTTCCGGTAATAATTACAGTTTATAAAGATAAGAAATTTGATTTTGTAATAAAAACTCCTCCTGCATCACATTTAATTAAAGAAGCAGTTAAATTAAAGTCTGGCTCTAAAGAGCCTGGCAGAACAATTGCAGGTACAATTTCAAGAGACCAGTTAAAAAAAATTGCTGAGCTAAAGATGAAAGATTTAAACGCTTTCGATATTGAAGAAGCTATCAAAATTATAGCCGGTTCAGCAAGATCTATGGGAATACAAGTTAAAGAATAATTATGAAATCTAATAAAAAAAAATCAAAAAGGTATAGAGAACTTTTAAAAGGTTTAGATCAATCAAAAACATACAAAATTAGCGAAGCAATTAAGTTAATAAAAGATAGATCAAAAACCAAATTTATAGAGTCAGTTGATTTATCTATAAATATAAATATTCAAAAAGAAAAATCTGACCAATCTTTGCGAACCACTGTAGATTTGCCCCATGGAAATGGTAAAAAAATTAATATTGCTGTCATTTGTCCTAATGATAAAATTGAAGAAGCAAAGTCGTCTGGTGCAGCCAAGTTTGGTTCTGAAGAGTTTATTGATGAAATTAATAACGGTAAAATAGATTTTGATATTCTAATTTGTACTCCAGATATGATGTCTAAAGTAGGCAAATTAGGAAAAGTTTTGGGTCCAAAAGGTTTAATGCCGAACCCCAAGTTTGGTACTGTTGCTAAAGATATTAAAAAAGCAGTCAACGATATTAAAAAAGGAAAGGTTGAAATTCGTTGCGACAAAGATGGAAATTTATCTTTGTCTATTGGAAGAGCAAATTTTGATGAAAAAAAAATAGTAGAAAATTACAAGAGTGTTTTAGATACTATAGATAAAGAAACACAAGGTATAAAAACAGTTGTTAGTTGTGCATATATTTCTACGTCAATGGGACCCTCTGCACGAATAACCGTCTCAGAGTTATAACAAAAAAAATGAATAGAATTGAAAAAACTAATTACATAAATTCTTTAAAAAAAGACCTTGATTCAAATAATGCAATGATGGTTTACCATTATGAAGGTTTAAATGTAAATCAGTTAGATGAGCTTAGAGATAAAATGAGAGAGGCGGGAGCATTACTTAAGGTAACAAAAAATAGAATTACCAAATTAGCACTTAAGGAAACAACTCACTCTGATGCAGAGAAATTATTTTCTGGGCCAACGGCCATTGCATTATCTAAAGATCCAATAACATTAGCTAAGATATTAGTTAAATTCCAAAAAAATAACGAAAATCTCAAAATTGTTGGCGGAATTATGGATAAAAAGCTTTTGGCGCCAGCAGATGTTGTTGAAATAGCAAAGTTACCAACATTAGAAGAGGCCAGATCAAAGATTATAGGAATATTACAAGCTCCACATCAAAAATTAATAAGTATTTTACTTGCACCTGGTCAAAAAATCGCTAGTTTGGCGCACGCTAAAAGTTTGAAAAAAGATTAACCTCAAAGGAAATATAAAAATGGCAGATTTGAACAAAATAGTTGATGAACTTTCAACATTATCAGTTGTAGAAGCGGCAGAACTTTCAAAATTATTAGAAGATAAATGGGGAGTCACAGCAGCAGCTCCTGTAGCAGCGGCAGCTCCAGCTGCAGCTGGTGGTGAAGCAGCTGAGGAAAAAGACGAATTTTCTATAGTACTTTCAGCAGCCGGTAGTAATAAAATAGGAGTAATAAAAGAAGTAAGAGCCTTTACTGGTCTTGGTTTAAAAGAAGCAAAAGATTTAGTTGAAGGTGCTCCAAAAGAATTAAAAGCTGGCGTAAGTAAAAAAGATGCNGAAGAAGTNAANAANAAATTNGAAGCAGCAGGCGCAAAANTAGANCTTAANTAACTAANNANGAATATTANANNCTGATTAATTANATTTAATCNGNTNAANNANATATGGAATTATCGTTTACTGATAAAAAAAAAATCAGAAAAAGTTTTGGTAAGTTAGAAAATATCGTTAACATTCCAGACTTAATTGAAGTACAGAAAAAGTCATACGATAATTTTTTACAATTTAATCAAAATAATAAATCTGGGTTGGATAAAGTATTTAAAGAAGTTTTCCCAATAGAAGATTTTGCTGGACTGGCTACGATTGAATATGTGAGTTACAGATTTGAAAAAGAGAAATATGATGTTGAAGAATGTAAACAAAGAGGCCTTACTTACTCTGCTCCTTTAAAAGCAACATTAAGATTGGTTTCGTATGATGTCGATGAAGAAGCGCAGACAAAGCAAATTTTATCTGCAAAAGAACAAGAAGTATATATGGGCGACCTTCCACTCATGACTCCAAGAGGCACTTTTGTCGTAAACGGTATAGAGAGAGTAGTAGTTAATCAAATGCACAGAAGTCCAGGAATCTTTTTAGATCACGATAAAGGAAAAGGCCATTCTAGTGGTAAACTTTTGTTTAACTGCAGAGTTATACCTTACCGAGGATCATGGTTAGATTTCGAGTATGATATAAAAGATATTTTATATTTTAGGATTGATAGAAAAAAGAAGATTCCGTCAACAACCCTATTAATGGCTCTAGGATATTCACGTGATGAAATTTTAAATTTATTCCATGAAAAAATAAAATTTGATTTTATAGATAAGCAAAAATTAAAAACAAAATTTATTCCTCAGAGATATAAGAATCATAAATTAAAAAAAGATTTAATCAATGCTGATAATAATAAAAAAATTTTAAAAGAAGGAACAAAGGTAAACATACCAATTGCAATGAAGTTACAAAAAGAAGGTTTAAAAAATATTTTTATGTCATTGGAAGAAATTAGTGGACGGTTTTTTGCTGATGATATTTTTAACGAGAAAACTGGAGAGGTATATTTCGAATCTGGAGATGAAATAACTGAAGAGTCGCTAGAAAAACTAAGTATTTTAAATATTAAAACTTTTTATGTTTCAGAAATTGATGGTTTAAATATTGGTTCTTATTTAAGAAATACTTTAATTGTTGATAAGAACAATACAACAAACGAGTCAATCATGGATATTTATAGATTGTTAAGACCAGGGGAGCCGCCCACTTTAGAAACATCAACAAATCTTTTTAATAACCTTTTTTTTAACAAGACTCGATACGATCTTTCAGATGTTGGCAGAGTTAAATTGAATTCGAGATTAGCAATAGACTGTGATGCTAGTATTACAACACTTAGAAAAGAAGATATTCTTAAAATAGTTGAAACAATGTTAAAATTGAAGGATGGCAAAGAAGAAGTCGATGATATCGATCATTTAGGGAATAGAAGAGTAAGATCTGTAGGAGAATTAGTTGAGAATCAATTCAGAATTGGGCTTGTTAGAATGGAAAGGGCTATTAGAGAAAAGATGTCATCTGTTGAAATTGATACAGTAATGCCTCAAGATCTTATAAACTCAAAACCTATTGCAGCATCATTAAAAGAATTTTACGGTACTTCACAGTTGTCTCAATTTATGGATCAAACAAATCCACTTTCAGAAATTACTCATAAAAGAAGAGTTTCAGCATTAGGACCTGGTGGCTTAACTCGAGAAAGAGCTGGGTTTGAAGTTCGAGATGTGCACCCAACCCATTACGGACGTATATGCCCCATTGAGACGCCTGAGGGACCAAATATTGGTTTGATAAATAGTCTAGCGACTTATTCAAGGGTTAATAAATACGGATTTATAGAGAGTCCTTATCGAACAGTAAAAAATGCCAAGGTCACAAAAGAAATACATTATCTCTCTGCAATGGAGGAGGGTAGATATACCATTGCTCAAGCTAATTCGTTATTAAAAGATGATGGTTCATTTAAAGATGAACTAGTCTCATGTAGAAGGAATTTGGGGTTTGAGCTTTCTAAACCAGAAAACATTGATTTCATGGACGTTTCTCCAAAACAAGTTGTGTCTGTGGCATCCGCTTTAATACCATTTTTAGAAAATGATGATGCCAATAGAGCATTAATGGGTTCAAACATGATGAGACAGGCTGTTCCATTAATTAAAAATGAATCACCCCTAGTAGGTACAGGGATTGAAAAAGATGTAGCGTTAGATTCTGGAGCAACAATTGTTGCTAAAAGAGATGGTGTAGTAGAAAAAATCGATGGCAAAAGAATTGTGGTTAAAGCAACTTCAGAAAAAGATTTAACAAAATCAGGAGTGGATATTTATAGTTTATTAAAATTCCAAAGATCAAACCAAAATACATGTATTAACCAAAGACCATTAGTTAAAGTTGGAGATCTAATAAAAAGAGGAGACGTTATTGCGGACGGACCATCTACTCAATTAGGTGAGCTTGCTCTTGGACAAAATGTAACGGTGGCATTCATGCCATGGCTGGGGTACAATTTTGAAGATTCTATACTTATTTCAGAAAGATGTGTATCTGATGACGTATTTACATCCATTCATATTGAAGAATATGAAGTTATGGCAAGAGATACAAAACTTGGTCCAGAGGAAATTACCAGGGATATTCCAAACACAAGTGAGGAGGCTTTAAGAAACCTAGACGAGTCTGGAATTGTGTATGTCGGGGCAGAAGTTAAACCTGGTGACATTTTAGTTGGTAAATTAACTCCTAAAGGTGACACAAAAGTTTCTTCAGAAGAAAAATTATTAAGATCAATTTTTGGAGAGAAAGCTACTGATGTTCGAGATACCTCTTTAAAAATGCCATCTGGTACTGGTGGAACAATAGTAGAAGTTAGGGTTTTTAATAGACATGGTATCGAGAAGGATGAAAGGGCGTTATCTATTGAAAAATCCGAAATAGAATCTGTTATGTCTGATAAACAAGCTGAGGAAAGTATTTTAGAATTAAATATAAAAATTAGAGCGCAACAAATTCTAACTAAAACAGCTTTATCTGAAGATTACAAAATTTACTTAAAAGGCACCAAACTTGATGATGAAAAAATTAAGAATCTAACGTTAAATGATATTTTTAAGTTAAAATTAGATGAAAATAAATCTAATGATGATCTTATTGCTTTAAAAGAACAGTATAACGAAGCCAAAAAAGACATTCAGTCTAGGTTCGAAGATAAAGTTGATAAAATTGAAAGAGGTGACGAATTGCTGCCTGGTGTTATGAAGATGGTCAAAGTATTCATTGCAATGAAAAGGAAGTTGCAACCAGGTGATAAAATGGCGGGAAGACATGGTAATAAAGGAGTGATAAGCAGAATTGTACCTGTAGAGGACATGCCATATATGGAAAATGGTAAACCTGTCGATGTTTGTCTAAATCCTCTTGGAGTTCCTAGTAGAATGAATGTGGGTCAAATACTTGAAACTCACTTAGGCTGGGCATGTTCAGAATTAGGAGAAAAAGTTAACAAATTATTTAATGAATATACGTCAAAACAAAAAACTTTAGAACAGGTGACGAGTTCATTAGGAAAAATTTATAATAAAGATGAAATTGATAAGGAAATTAAAAAATTAAAAGAGGACGAAATTAAAGATTTACTAAAAAATTTGTCAAAAGGTGTTCCAATAGCAACACCAGTTTTTGATGGTGCAAGTGTTGAGGATGTTACTAATATGCTTAAATTTGCAGAGCTTCCTGAAAGTGGACAAACAAAACTTTATGATGGAAGAACAGGTGAAAAATTTGATAGAGAAATAACCGTAGGTATAATTTATATGTTAAAGTTGTATCATATGGTTGATGATAAAATTCATGCCAGATCAACGGGACCATATAGCTTGGTCACTCAACAACCCTTAGGTGGTAAAGCTCAGTTTGGAGGACAAAGGTTCGGTGAAATGGAAGTCTGGGCTTTAGAAGCTTATGGTGCAGCTTATACTTTACAAGAAATTTTAACTGTTAAGTCCGATGATGTTGCAGGAAGAACAAAAGTTTATGAAACAATTGTTAAAGGTGACGATGATTTCGAATCTGGTATACCTGAATCTTTCAATGTTTTAGTCAAAGAAATAAGATCTTTAGGTCTAAATTTGGAGTTAAATTAATGAGTAAAGAATTAACAAATCTATTTTCCAAAAAGGTAAATAAGCAAGATTTTTCTAAAATTAAGATTTCAGTAGCTAGCCCAGAAAAAATTAAATCATGGTCTTTTGGTGAAATAAAGAAACCTGAGACTATAAATTATAGAACATTTAAACCAGAAAAAGACGGACTATTCTGTGCAAGAATTTTTGGACCGGTCAAAGACTACGAGTGCTTGTGTGGAAAATATAAAGGTATGAAATTTAGGGGGATTATTTGTGAAAAATGCGGAACTGAGATTACCAAATCTAATGTTAGAAGAGAAAGAATGGGTCATATTGAACTTGCAACGCCAGTTTCACACATTTGGTTTTTAAAGTCTTTACCTAGTAGGATCGCATTATGTCTAGATTTAAAACTTAAGGATTTAGAAAAGGTTTTATATTATGAAAATTTTATTGTTATAGAACCAGGTCTAACCAAATTGGAAAAAAATCAAATAATAACTGAAGATGAGTTTCTTAAAGCACAGGATGAATATGGTGAGGATCAATTTTCCGCAGGTATAGGTGCTGCAGCTATCAGAGAATGCCTTACTAGTATAGACGTTGAAACTCAAAGAGACAAACTCAAAGAAGATATAAAATCAATAAATTCAAAAGTTATTTTAGAAAAAACAATTAAAAGATTAAAATTAATGGAGTCATTTGCAACATCTGGAAATAAACCTGAATGGATGGTTTTAACTACTCTGCCAGTAATTCCGCCCGAATTAAGACCTTTAGTACCCCTTGATGGTGGAAGATTTGCAACATCAGATCTTAATGATTTATATCGTAGAGTAATAAATAGAAATAATCGTTTAGGTCGATTAATGGATTTACGCGCTCCTGATATAATTGTTAGAAATGAAAAAAGAATGCTTCAAGAATCTGTAGATGCGTTATTTGATAATGGCAGAAGAGGTAGGGTAATAACTGGAACCGGTAAAAGACCTTTGAAATCCTTAGCCGAAATGCTCAAAGGAAAGCAGGGAAGATTCAGACAAAACTTACTAGGCAAAAGAGTAGATTACTCAGGTAGATCAGTAATTGTTGCTGGCCCTGAACTAAAATTACACCAATGTGGTTTACCAAAAAAAATGGCACTTGAGTTATTTAAGCCATTTGTATACGCTCGTTTAGACAAATTAGGTTATGCCACAACAATTAAACAGGCTAAAAAAATTGTTGAAAAAGAAAAACAGGAAGTTTGGGATATATTAGATCACGTTATTAGACAACACCCAGTACTGTTAAACAGAGCTCCCACACTTCACAGGTTAGGCGTTCAAGCATTTGAACCAATTTTAACTGAGGGAAAAGCAATACAACTTCACCCACTGGTTTGCGCCGCTTTTAATGCTGACTTTGACGGCGATCAAATGGCTGTTCATGTTCCGCTAAGTATTGAAGCCCAATTAGAAGCTAGGGTTTTAATGATGTCTACAAATAATATTTTGCATCCTGCGAACGGGAAACCAATTATAGTTCCATCACAGGATATGATTTTAGGAATTTATTATTTGTCCCAAGAGCCCATTGGTAACAAAGATGATAAGCCTCAGGGTTATTTTTTAGATAACGATCAAATTATGCTAGCTCTAGAAAATGATAATATAAATATACATACAAAAATAGTTTCAAGGTTTGAAACCAAAGATGAAAATGATAACAAAGTATTTTCAAAGTATACTAGTACTGCTGGTAGATTTTTATTAGCGAATATCCTTCCGAAAAACAAAAATATAAAATTTGATTTAGTAAATAGAGTATTATCAAAAAAACAAATTTCAGAAGTAATAGATGTAGTTTTTAGATTTTGTGGTCAAAAAGAAACAGTAGTTTTTTGTGATAAAATTATGTCCTTAGGTTTTAAAAATGCCTTTAAAGCAGGAATTTCTTTTGGAAAAGATGACTTAATTATTCCGGACAGTAAAGAAAAGATTATTGGTGATGCAAAGAAAATGGTTGAGGAATACGAGAACCAATACGCCGAAGGATTAATTACCAGAGGTGAAAAATATAACAAGGTAATTGATCAGTGGTCTAAATGTACAGATAAAATTGCATCTGAAATGATGGAAATTATATCTAGCCCACAAAAAGACAAAGACGGAAGAGTAAAATCTAATTCAGTATTTATGATGGCTGACTCAGGAGCCAGAGGTTCTCCTGCACAAATGAAACAATTAGCTGGCATGAGAGGCTTGATGGCTAAACCATCTGGAGAAATAATAGAGACACCAATAATTTCAAATTTTAAAGAAGGTTTAACTATTTTAGAATATTTTACCTCTACACATGGTGCTAGAAAAGGCCTAGCTGATACAGCTTTAAAAACTGCAAACTCCGGTTATTTAACACGAAGATTATGTGATGTTTCACAAGATGTTATAGTTACCAAGAAAAATTGCGATTGTGGATCAAATAAATCCATTACCATCTCTGAAATAATAGAGGGTGGAAATGTGGTTGTAAGTTTAGCAGAGAGAGCTTTAGGAAGATATTCTGCTGAGGATATAAAAAATGCATTAACGGGAGAAATTATTGTTAAAAAAAATCAGATGATAGACGAGTTTAAGTGTGACGATTTAGAAGCTGCCGGAGTAAAATCTTGCAAAGTTTATTCTGTTATGACCTGTGAAAGTAAGCAAGGTGTATGTTCGAGATCATATGGAAGAGATCTAGCGAGAGGTATGCCAGTTTCTGTGGGAGAATGCGTTGGAATGATTGCTGCTCAGTCAATTGGTGAACCCGGAACACAATTAACAATGAGAACTTTCCACGTTGGAGGCACAGCCCAAATAAAAGATGACTCATCTATTGCCGCGCCAGACACAGGTATTTTAAAAATTTCAAATAAAAATCTTGTAGAGGACTCAAGTAAAAATCTAATAATAATGGGAAGAAATATTGAACTAACACTTGAAAAAGATGGTGTAGTTATTGCATCCTTTAAAGTCCCATATGGTTCAAAATTATATGCTAAACCAGATGATCAGATTAAAAAAGGACAGAAAATCTGTGACTGGGATCCTTACACAGTTCCGGTAATTGCAGAGACTTCTGGTATTGCAAACTACGTCGATTTAGTTGATGCAGTATCAATTGCTGACAAAACTGATGAGGCAACTGGAATTTCATCGAAGATAGTCTTAGACTGGAGATCACAGTCAAAGAATTTAGATTTAAAACCAAGAATAACTTTAAGAGATAGCAAAGATGAAGTAGTTTTAAAAGCTGATGGAAATGAAGCTAGATATTATTTATCACCAGAGACAATTTTATCAGTAGCTGATGGCGATAAAGTAAACGCAGGCGATGTGTTAGCAAGACTACCTAAAGCAACCTCTAAAACAAAAGATATAACAGGCGGTTTACCAAGAGTTGCTGAATTGTTTGAAGCAAGAAAACCTAAGGATGGAGCAATAATTGCTGAAAATGATGGTGAAATAATTTTTGGCAAAGAAATTAGGGGTAAACAAAAAATTACCATTAAAGGAAAAGATGGATTAGAATCTAATTATCTAATTCCAAAAGGTAAACAAATTAACTATAACCCTGGAGAAAAGATTTCCAAAGGTGAATACTTGTTAGATGGTAGTCCCGCAACGCATGACATTTTAAGAATACTTGGTATAGAATCATTAACAGATTATTTTGTTAATGAAGTTCAAGATGTTTATCGCCTTCAAGGTGTTGTGATAAATGACAAGCATATTGAAGTTATTTTAAGACAAATGTTAAGAAAGTTAGAAGTAAAAAATCCAGGAGACAGCGAAATGCTTAGTGGTGAAATAGTAGATAAAATTGATGCTAAAATAATCAATGAAAAATTAAAATCTGAAGGTAAAAAAGAAATTGAATTTGACCCTGTTATGCTTGGGATTACAAAAGCTTCTCTACAAACAAAATCTTTTATTTCAGCTGCATCATTTCAAGAGACCACAAGGGTACTTACTGATGCATCATTAAAAGGTAAGTCAGATGATTTAATGGGTCTTAAGGAAAATGTTATTGTAGGAAGGTTAATTCCTGCCGGAAGTGGACAAAGTAGACAGAAATACAATAAAATTGCCAAAGATAGAGACCTTGAGCTTGAAAACAAGATGGCATCAGAGACAATTAGTTCTGAAGCTGAAGAACAGCCTGTAGAGGCTCAATAAAGCAGAAAAATTTAGTAAATTTTAAGTGAATTCGCTAAGTGATATGTTGACGTTCATCAAATAATCAGTATTAATAGCCCACTTTTTAAGGTAGCACGTAAGGCTAATGTTGGCTTTAAACTACTACCAACAACTTACCAAAACCTATTCTTAAAAAGATTATAATTATGCCAACTATAAACCAGTTGTTAAAAAAAAAGCGAGTTAAACAGTTAGTAAGGAACAAAGTTCCTGCTCTGCAAGCATGTGCATTAAAAAGAGGAGTATGTACTAGAGTTTATACAACTACTCCAAAAAAACCAAATTCGGCTTTGAGAAAGGTTGCCCGAGTAAGACTCTCAAATGGCTTTGAGGTTACAGCATATATTCCTGGAGAAGGACATAATTTGCAAGAACACTCAGTGGTAATGATTAGAGGTGGTAGAGTTAAAGATCTACCAGGCGTAAGATATCATGTTGTAAGAGGCTTATTAGATACTCAAGGTGTATCAAATAGGAAACAACAAAGATCAAAATATGGAGCAAAGAGGCCTAAGTAATGTCAAGAAGAAGACGACAAGCTAAAAGACAAGTAACAGACGATCCAATATATGGGTTAAAATCGGTTTCAAAATTTATTAATGCATTAATGATCGGTGGTAAAAAAACTACCGCTGAAAAAATATTTTACAATTCTTTCACTTTAATAAAAGATAAAGCAAAAGAGGATCCGGTTAAAGTTTTTAGTGAAGCAATTAAGAACGTAAGACCTAACTTAGAAGTTAAATCAAGAAGAGTCGGTGGCGCTACTTATCAAGTTCCCGTAGAAGTAAAATCTGATCGTGGCCAAGCATTAGCAATTAGATGGTTATTGAGTGCTGCAAAAAAAAGAGGCGATAAAACCATGCAAGAAAGATTAATGAAAGAATTCGTTGACGCCTCAACCAATAAAGGTTCAGCAATAAAAAAAAGAGAGGATACACATAAAATGGCAGAGTCTAACAAAGCTTTTGCACATTTTAGGTGGTAAAAAAAATGACTAAAGTTTTTTCAAAAGATAAATATAGAAACATAGGTATCATGGCTCACATAGATGCAGGAAAAACAACAACTACAGAACGAGTTCTTTATTATACAGGTAAGTCTCATAAGATAGGTGAAGTACATGATGGCGCCGCTACTATGGATTGGATGGAGCAAGAACAGGAAAGGGGAATTACAATTACCTCTGCAGCCACTACTTGTTTTTGGAAAGATCATAGAATAAACATTATAGATACTCCTGGACACGTAGATTTCACTATTGAGGTTGAAAGATCTTTAAAGGTATTAGATGGAGCCGTTGCTGTTTTTGACGGTGTTGCAGGTGTCGAGCCCCAATCAGAAACGGTTTGGAGACAGGCAGATAAGTACAAGGTTCCAAGGATGTGCTTTGTAAATAAATTAGATAGAACAGGAGCAGATTTTTATCGCTGTGTTGATATGATAAAGGAGCGTTTAGGAGCAACTCCTTTAGTTTTACAAATTCCAATTGGAGCCGAAGCAGAACTTAAAGGTGTAGTTGATTTAGTAAAAATGAAAGGCCTTGTTTGGGAAGCTGAAGATCTTGGTGCAAAATTTAATGAAGTAGAAATTCCAGTAGATTTGAAGGAGAAAGCTGAAAAATATAGAAAAGATCTCATTGAAACAGCTGTGGAACAAGACGAAAAATTAATGGAAGCTTATCTGGATGGCAAAGAAATAAGTGAGGATGATCTTAAAAGATGCATTAGACAAGGTACCTTAAATTTTAGTTTTGTTCCAGTTTTGACTGGTTCGGCCTTTAAAAACAAAGGGGTACAGCCTTTATTAGACGCGGTAGTTAATTATCTTCCGAGTCCACTAGATCTTAAAGAAATCAAAGGTACTGAACCTGGCACAGATCAAGAGCTAATAAGAAAATTTGATGATAGCGAACCATTTTCTGCATTAGCTTTCAAGGTTGCAAACGACCCGTTTGTCGGAACTATTACCTTTATAAGAATATATTCTGGAAAACTAATTTCTGGTACTGGAGTGTTAAATTCTACCGCAGACAAAGAAGAGAGAATTGGAAGAATGCTTTTAATGCATGCCAATGATAGAGAGGATATAAAAGAGGCAAGCACAGGAGATATTGTTGCATTAGCAGGTTTAAAACATACAATTACAGGCCATACATTATGCAACAAAAATGATCCAATTATTTTGGAACCAATGGAATTTCCTGATCCTGTGATTGAAATTGCAGTGGAACCAAAAACTAAGGGTGACCAAGAAAAAATGGGCGAGGCATTACAGAGGTTAGCGAAAGAAGACCCTTCGTTTAGAGTTACATCTGACAACGAGTCTGGCCAAACGATTATTAAAGGTATGGGTGAATTACACTTAGACATTATTGTTGATCGCATGAAAAGAGAATTTAAAGTTGACGCAAATATTGGAGCACCTCAAGTTGCTTATAGAGAAACAATTGAGAGATCAGCACAAGTTGATTATATACACAAAAAACAATCCGGTGGTTCCGGTCAATTTGCAAGGGTAAAAATAACAGTTGAGCCTCAAGAGCCAGGTAAAGGTAGAGAGATTGAGAGTTTAATTAAAGGCGGGGCAATACCAAAAGAATTTATCCCAGGTGTTGAAAAGGGCATAGAAGGAGTTGCAGATTCAGGAATTTTAGCAGGATTCCCTGTTATCGATTATAAAGTTCAAATAATAGATGGCTTACATCATGACGTAGATTCAAGTGTTCTAGCTTTTGAAATTGCAGCAAGAGCTTGTTTTAAAGAAGCTTGTCAAAAAGGCGGCTTAAAACTTCTCGAACCAATTATGAAAGTAGAAGTGGTCACTCCAGAGGATTATATGGGTGATGTAATTGGTGATCTCAATAGCAGACGTGGGCAAGTTGGTTCAACTGACAAAAGAGGAAATGCAACAGTAATTAATGCTAACGTTCCTTTAGCAAATATGTTTGGCTATGTTAACAATTTAAGATCAATGTCACAAGGAAGAGCACAATATACGATGCAATTTTCTCACTATGAAAAAGTACCACAAAATGTTCAAGATGAAGTAACAAAAAAATTAGCAGGATAATAAATGGATCAACAGAGTATTAGAATTAGATTACAGGCATACGATCATAAGATACTTGATCAGTCCACGGAAGAAATTGTAAATACTGCAAAACGGACTGGCGCGCAAATAAAAGGCCCAATTCCCCTTCCTACAAAAAAAGAAATTTACACAGTATTACGTTCACCACATATTGATAAAAAAAGTAGGGAACAGTTCGAAACAAGAACACATAAAAGATTAATTGATATAATGGAACCAACCCCAGCTACAATTGAGGCATTAATGAAATTAGATTTAGCTGCAGGTGTTGATGTGGAGATTAAAATATAAGTATGAGCATTGGTTTGATTGGAAAAAAACTTGGTATGACACAAAGATTTTTTGAAAACGGAGAGTCTTTGCCAGTTACAATTTTAAAAATAGAAAAGGCCAAAGTTGTCGATATTATAAACAAAGATAAAAGAGGTTATACAGCAATCTTAATTGGTTATGGACATGTTAAAAATTCAAAATTAACAAAACAAATGAAAGGTTTTTATTCAAAAAAATCACAAGAACCTAAAAAAATTTTAAAGGAGTTTAGAACTGTTAATATTGAGGATTATAAACCAGGTACCGAAATTAATTTAGAAGTCTTAAAAGATAAAAAATATGTTGATGTCAGAGCGAAAACAATTGGTAAGGGATTTGCTGGATCAATGAAAAGGCACAATTTTAGCGGTATGAGAGCCTCTCACGGTGTATCCATTTCTCATAGAGCGCACGGCTCAACTGGTCAATGTCAAGATCCTGGAAAAGTATTCAAAGGTAAAAAAATGGCAGGTCACATGGGAGCTAAATTTAGAACAACTTTAGGATTAGAAGTGGTTGAAACAGATTTAGAAAACAGCTTACTATACTTAAAAGGAGCAATACCAGGCAGCAAAAACTCCTTTGTAGAAATTCAAGAGGCTGTAAAGAAAAAAAATAAGTCTACAATTCATGACAGGATCAAAAAATATAAAGCATCACTAGATGAAATGAAATCAGTAAAAAAAGAAAAAAAGAAGAAAGGTAAAGACGAATCTCAAAAAATTGACAAATCGTCTTCTACAATGGAGAAAAAATAATGAAAATCGATGAAATCAGTATAGATGGCAAAAGTGTAGGTACTGTCGATGCGTCAGATAAGGTTTTTAAAGTAAAGCCTAGGAAAGATATAATTCAACAAGTTGTAGATTGGCAACAGAATAAAACCTTTAAAAAGACTGGTCATACCAAAAGCAGAGGTGAAGTAAAAGGCTCAAGAAAAAAAATAGTTCAACAAAAAGGTTCAGGTGGTGCAAGACATGGTAATATTACAGCACCAATTTTTGTTGGCGGGGGTATTGCTCATGGTCCAAGACACAGAGGGAACATTGCTATAAAAAAACTTAATAAAAAAGTTAGAAAACTTGGCTTGGTTCACGCTTTATCCGCAAAAGCTAGTCAAAAACAATTAGCAATTTTATTTGAGCCAAAAATTACAACTTTAAAAACAAAAAATTTCAGAAATTTTTTAAAAAATATTAAATCTAAAAGCGCACTATTTATTCATCATAAAAATGCAGCAAAAGAATTTTTAAGAAGTATAAAAAATATACCAAATTCCAAAAGGTTAGAGGACGTTGGGACAAACGTTTATGATTTGTTAAAATATGAAAAGATACTTTTTACAAAAGAGTCTTTTAAAGCTATTGAAGAAAGGCTGGAAAAATAATGAAAAATAATAACGTACATTTTGACATTATTTTATCCCCAATTGTTACTGAAAAATCTACAAACTTAAATGTTTTAAATAAACTCACTTTTAAAGTATCTAAAAATGCCACGAAATTTAATATTAAGAAGAGTATTGAAAAACTTTACAAAGTTGAAGTAATAAAAATTAATACAATCTTGTCAAAACCAAAAACTAAAATTGTAAAAGGAAAGCTAGGAAAGAAAACTGGGTATAAAAAAGCAATAGTAACACTTAAAGAGGGTCAAACTATTGATATGACTTCAGGAGTTTAAAATGGCTTTAAAAAAATTTAAACCTTATACAAAATCAAGAAGGTCAACAATTTTAGTTGATAGGAGTGATTTGTGGAAAGGTAAACCCGAAAAAAGTTTAACAAAATTTAGAAAAAGATCTGTGGGTAGAAATAATCAAGGTAGAATTACAACTAGACACAAAATGGCTGGACATAAAAAAAAATATAGACTGATTGATTTTAAAAGATCAAAATTAAATCTCCTAGGTGAAGTAAAAAGGTTTGAGTATGATCCTTATAGAAGTGCCAATATAATGCTAGTTGAGTATGAGGATAAAACATTGAGTTATGTTTTAGGTGTCGAGGGCTTAAAAATAGGTGACAAAATAATTTCAAGCGACAAAAATGAAATACAAAAAGGTTTTGCAATGTTATTGAAAAATATTCCTGCTGGAACGTTAATTCATAATATTGAGTTAACACCAGGTAAAGGTGGTATACTTACTAGATCGGCTGGCTCCTCCGCATCAGTGATGGGTCAAGATGATGACTATACATTAATTAAATTAGGATCTGGCGAAACTAGAAAAATACTATCAAAGTGCAGAGCTACTATTGGTCAAGTATCAAATGTAGATAATAAAAATCAAAAAATTGGTAAAGCAGGGAGAAACAGATGGTTAGGTAAAAGACCGACAGTAAGAGGTGTTGTAATGAATCCTGTTGATCATCCACATGGTGGCGGTGAAGGAAAAACATCAGGGGGAAGAAATCCTGTATCACCGTGGGGACAAGGAACTAGAGGTCTAAAAACAAGAAATAATAAAAAAACTGACCAATTTATTATTTCTAGAAAGAAAAAAAGGCGATAAGTTATGGCAAGATCAGTTTGGAAAGGACCTTTCGTGCACCCGAGTTTGCTTAAGAAAGTTGAAAAAGGTGGGGATGCTTTGAAAAGACCGATAAAAACTTGGTCAAGAGGTTCTACTATAGTACCTGAGTTTGTTGGATTAAAATTTGAAATACATAATGGCAAAAAATTTATTCCCATCACTATCTCAGATGAGATGGTTGGCCATAAATTGGGAGAATTTGTGCCAACAAGACAGTTTACTGGACACACTCCTTCAGATAAAAAGGCTGGTGCTTCAGCAACTGCTGCTGCAAAAAAGGGCAATAAGTAAATGGTAAAAAAAACAAAAAAAGAAACTAAAGATTTATCTGTTGTAAAAGCTATATATAAAAACCTCAGATCCAGTCCTAGAAAAGTAAATGATATCCTAAGGTCTATTAGAGGAAAGAAAGCAGATATTGCATTGAGAGATTTACAATTTTCTGAAAAAAGAGTTTCAAAGGAAATCTCAAAAACTATTAAATCTGCAGTATCAAACGCTGAAAACAACAATCAACTAGATATAGACAATTTATTTATAAAAGAGGCATATGTTGGAAAAGGTATGGTGATGAAAAGATATAGACCTAGAGCAAGAGGTAGAGCAGGAGAAATTAAGAAACCTTTTTCAAATTTGACAATTATTGTGAGTGAAAAGAAACAAATTAATAGTAAGAGAGTTTAACTATGGGACAAAAAGTTAATCCAATCGGCATAAGACTAAAAATCAATAGAACTTGGGATTCTGTTTGGTTCGCAAAAAAACAGAGCTATGGAACATATTTAATTGAAGATTTTAAAATTAGAAAATACATAAATAGTACTATTAGAAATTCAGGTGTATCCAAAATTTTAATAGAAAGACCTTCAAAAAAATGCGTAGTAACAATTTATACATCTCGACCAGGATTTGTTATTGGTAAAAAAGGGTCTGATATAGAAAAAATTAAATTGAATATTTCAAAAATTACTAAAGACGATGTCAGTGTAAATATTAAAGAAATTAGAAAACCTGAGTTAGATTCTTTTTTAGTTGCAGAAAATATAGCACAACAATTAGAAAAAAGAGTTGCATATAGAAAAGCAATGAAAAGAGCAATGTCTTCGGCATTAAGACTTGGGTCAAAAGGAATTAAAGTTACTGTAAGTGGTAGATTAGGAGGAAATGAGATTGCACGAACTGAATGGTTAAGAGAAGGCAGTATACCATTGCACACTTTAAGAGCTGACGTAGACTATGCTGAAGCTGAAGCATCAACAACTTACGGAATAATTGGCGTCAAGGTATGGATATATAAAGGCGTTGTATTTCAAAAAGATTTACAAAAAAAGATTGAAGCAGAAAAAAAAGAGGAAGCAAACTAATGTTACAACCTGCAAGAACAAAGTTCAGAAAAGCTCATAAGGGAAGAATAAAAGGAAAAGCTACAAGGGGCGCATCCTTAAACTTTGGCTCTCATGGTCTTCAAGCTATAGAACCAGAAAGAATAACTTCAAGGCAAATAGAAGCTGCAAGAGTTGCTTTAACAAGGCATATGCAAAGAAAAGGAAGAGTGTGGTTAAGAATATTCCCAAATATACCGGTATCTAAAAAGCCAATAGAAGTACGAATGGGAAAGGGTAAAGGCTCACCTGAATTTTGGGTCTGTAGAGTAAAGCCAGGACGTATAATTTTCGAAATCGATGGAGTAAATGATTCTGTAGCAAAAGAGTCATTTGATAGGGCTGCTTCGAAGCTTCCTATAAAGACTAAAATAATTAAACGGAATACGAATATATAGAATGAAAACTTCTGAATTAAAAAAACTATCAGTCACTCAGCTTGAGAAAGAGTTAACAAATTTTAAAAAAGAAAAGTTTAATCTAAGATTTCAAAAAGTTAATTCTCAAGTTCAAAATACCACTAGAGTACGAACAGTGAGAAGATCAATTGCAAAGATTTTAACGTTCTTAAATCAGAAAAAGAAAGATAATTAATGACAAAAAGAGTTTTAACAGGAAAAATAGTGAGTTCAAAAAATAAGAACACTGTTGTCATCCAAGTAGAGAGAAAATTCAGGCATCCGGTATTAAAAAAAGTTCTTAAACGCTCAAAAAAATATCATGCTCATTATGAAACTGGAGATTTCAAAGTAGGTGATCGGATAAGGATAATTGAAAGCAAACCAATTTCTAAATTAAAAAAATGGAAGGTTTTAATTAATTAATATGATACAGGTTCAAACCGAAATGGAAGTCGCTGACAACACTGGAGCAAAAAGAATTGAGTGTATAAAGGTTCTCGGTGGTTCTAAAAGAAGATATGCCAGCGTCGGTGATATTGTTGTTGTTAGTATAAAAGATGCTATGCCCAAAGGAAAAGTAAAGAAAGGCGATGTACATAAAGCTGTAATAGTGAGAACAAAAAAACAAATTCAAAGAAATGATGGGTCATCTATAAAATTTGACAAAAATGCTGCTGTTTTAATAACGGCAAATGGAGAACCTATAGGTACGAGAATATTTGGTCCAGTTACTAGAGAACTTAGAGATAAAAGGCATATGAAAATTATTTCCCTTGCTCCGGAGGTCTTGTAATGAAAACTAAATTAAAGAAAGGACAAACTGTTAAATTAATAGTTGGTGTCGATAAGGGGAAAACTGGTGAAATTATAAAGTTATTTCCAAAAGAATATAGCGCTTTAATTAAAGGAATAAACGTTAAAAAAAAACATCAAAAGCCAACCAAAGAGCAAAAAGGTGGTATCGTTAATATTGAGAAACCTGTTCATTTATCAAATTTAAAAGTGATGAATGAAAATAAAAGCTCAAAAGTTAACAAAAAAACAGAAATTAAAAGTTTAAAAAATAAAAATAAAGTTGAACAAAAAATTAGTAAAAAAAATACTAATGTGAAAAAAAATATTAAAAAAACTAAAAGTAAAAAAAAGTAGCTAAATAAAATGGAACCAAGATTGAAAACAATATATAAATCTGAAATTTTACCGGATTTGAAAAATAGTCTCGGGGTAAAAAATACTATGCAAGTTCCTAAGATTGAGAAAATTGTCATCAATATGGGCTTGGGTCTTGATGCAAATGATAATAAATTATTAAAAATTATAGAGGTAGATTTAGCCAACATAACGGGTCAGAAACCAGTTATAACAAAATCCAAAAAAGCAATTTCTAATTTCAAGACAAGAGCTGATATACCCCTTGGACTAAAAGTCACTTTAAGAAAAAACAACATGTATTTTTTTCTTGATAGGTTAATTAATATTGCCTTACCTAGAATAAAAGATTTTAGAGGTTTAAATCCTAAAAGTTTTGACGAAAATGCCAATTATAGTTTTGGCATTAAAGAACATGTGATTTTTCCAGAAGTAAACTTTGATAAGGTAGAAAAGGTTAGGGGTATGGATATTACAGTAGTAACATCGACGTATGATAAGTCGCAAGCCAAAGTATTATTAGATAAATTTAATTTTCCATTTATCAAGAAAGGAGCAAATTAATGGCAAAAATATCTGCAGTTGAAAAAAATAAAAAAAGGATAAAATTAGCAAAGAAATTTGAAACAAAGAGAAGAAAATTAAAAAAAATTGTTATGGATAAAAAAATAAATTTAAATGAGAGATTTGAAGCTGCGCTTAAATTATCTAAATTACCAAAAAATTCAGCTAAAAATAGAATAAGAAATAGATGTGAAATAACAGGTAGACCACATGGTTACTATCGTAAACTAAAAATGTCTAGAATTGCATTGAGGGAACTTGCTTCAATGGGAAAAATTCCAGGCATGACTAAATCAAGTTGGTAAGGAGATAGATTATGACAATTAGCGATCCAATTGGAGACATGTTTGCAAGAATTCGAAATGCTCAACAAAGAAGTCATCCTTATGTTTTAATTCCAGCTTCAAAATTTAAAAAATTTGTATTAGACGCTTTGCAAAGAGAAGGTTTTATCGTAGGTTATGAAATTATCAAAGACCAAAGCGGAACATTTGATGAATTAAAGGTTGCTTTAAAGTATGTCCATGGCAACCCTGTTATAAACGAAATCAATAGAGTATCTAAACCCGGCAGAAGGATATATACAAGATTTGATAGTTTACCAAGAGTTTTAAATGGTTTGGGAGTAGCAATTATTTCTACGTCATTTGGAATTTTAACTGACAATGAAGCAAGAGAAAAAAAAGTTGGAGGAGAAATTATTTGTAATATTTCTTAAAAAAATATGTCAAAAATTGGAAAGAAAAATATCTTAGTACCAAACGATGTCAAAGTCGAGATTATTGATAATAAAATTAATCTTGAAGGACCGAAAGGTAAAAAGTCAATTGAAATTAACAAAGAATACCTTAACGTAACTTTCTCTGATGGGAAAATTTCTGTCACCCCAAAAGACCCTAAAAATCAAAACAAAATTATTTGGGGCCTACAAAGAAGCTTAATTAACAATGCAGTAATTGGAGTTGGCAAAGGTTATACCGAAACATTAAAGCTTAATGGAGTTGGTTTTAGAGCAAATCTAAAAGATAAACAGTTACAATTACAATTAGGATTTAGTCATGATATTTTTTACAATATTTCAGAAGGAATATCTATTAAAGTAGACAAGCAAACTACCATAGTAATTAGTGGAGTTGACAAAGAATTGGTTGGAAAAACTGTTGCAGATATCAAATTTTATAAACCTGTTGAACCATATAAGCAAAAAGGCATAACTTCTGAGGGTCAATTTATTTTAAAAAAAGAGGGTAAAAAGAAATAATGACTTTAAGTGATTTAAAAAGAAAAAAAAGAGTAAGATTTAAGATAAAAAGGGTTAATAAAGGCAGACCTCGATTAACTGTTTTTCGATCAGCAAAAAATATTTATGCTCAAGTAATCGATGATAATAAGAGAGTTACTCTAGCAAGTGCTTCATCTATTGAAAAAAATATTGAAAGAAAATCTAAAAAAGAACTATCAGAACTAGTGGGAAATTTAATAGCAGAGAGGTCTATTAAAAATGGTTGCAAAGAAGTTTATTTTGATAGGGGCAAATATAAATATCACGGCAGAGTTAAACAGTTAGCAGAGAGTGCAAAAAAGGGAGGATTGAAGTTTTAAATCATGAGTCAAATAAGTGAATTTAAAGAAAAGTTAGTAGCCATAAATAGAATTACTAAAGTTGTAAAAGGTGGAAGAAGATTTGGTTTTGCAGCACTAGTAATTACTGGAAATCAAAAGGGCCAAGTAGGTTTTGGCCAAGGTAAAGCAAAGCAGGTTCCAGATGCAATTAGAAAAGCTTCTGAAGCTGCAAAAAAATCTTTAGTAAAAGTGCCTTTAAGAGAAGGTAGAACCTTACATCACGATGTACGGGGTAAGAATGGTGCAGGCAAGGTTTTGTTGCGTAGTGCTCCTGCAGGAACGGGCATAATTGCTGGAGGTCCTGTAAGAGCAATTTGCGAAATGTCAGGTATCCAAGACGTTGTAGGAAAATCTATTGGTTCTTCAAACCCATACAATTTGGTTAGAGCTTCTTTCGATGCATTAATGAAACAAAAATCACCAAAAGAGATATCATTAATAAGAGGAAAAAAAATTAAAGAAATAGTTTCTAGAAGGTAATTATGGTTGAACTGAATAATCTTAATAAAAAAATACATAAAGCAAAAAAAAGAGTTGGCCGTGGAATTGGTTCTGGTTTAGGCAAAACATCTGGCAGAGGAGCTAAAGGACAAAAATCAAGATCAGGCGTCTCAATAAAAGCTTACGAAGGTGGACAAATGCCTTTATATAGAAGACTTCCAAAAAGAGGATTTAACTCCTTATATAAGAAAGAAAAAAATGTTGCAATTAATTTACATAATATCAGCAAATTAATAGTCACAAAAAAACTAGATTCATCTAAGTTAATTGATTTAAGGAAATTTTTACTAAAGCCAAAAACACCAAAAAAACTTAAAGTGAAAGTTCTAGGAACCGGAGACTTTAAAATAAAAGTTAGTATAATGGCAGACAAATTTAGCAAATCTGCACAAGCCAAAATAGAAAAGGCTGGCGGTACAGTAGAAATAATTAAATAACAGAAAATGTCAGGTTTAGCTCAGAATTCTGAAGGTGGTTTCGGTGCTTTTTCAAAAGCAGATGATTTAAAAAAAAGAATATTATATACCTTATTTATTTTAGTTATTTATCGATTTGGTACATATATTCCTTTGCCAGGAATTGATCCAACTTCACTAAAAGAGATAGTTGGAGGTAATCAAAGAAGTTTACTAGGTATGTTTAATGTATTTGCTGGCGGAGCAGTACAAAGAATGGCAATTTTTGCGTTAGGTATTATGCCATACATATCCTCATCAATTATCATTCAACTATTAACAGGTGTTACAGAGTATTTTAAAAATTTAAAAAGCCAAGGTGAAACTGGAAGACAAAAAATAACACAGTACACACGGTATGGAACTGTTATTCTCGCATTAATCCAAGGTTACGGTGTTGCAGTAAGTCTTGAAAATTCACAAGGGATTGTACAAGATCCAGGATTTTATTTTAGGTTTGTGACAACCGTATCTTTATTAACTGGAACAGTTTTGCTTATGTGGCTTGGTGAGCAAATTACAGCTAGGGGTATTGGTAATGGTATATCACTAATTATATTTTCTGGAATTGTTGCAGAAATACCTGGAGCTTTAGCATCTACATTTGAGCTTGGAAGAACTGGAGCTATATCTAGTGGTATCATTATTATGATTTTATTAATTCTGTTGTTAGCAATATACTTTATTGTTTTTGTTGAAAGAGCACAAAGAAGAGTCTTAATACAGTATCCCAAAAGACAGCAAGGAAATAAAATGTATGGAGGTGAATCATCATATTTACCGCTTAAAGTAAATACTGCTGGGGTAATTCCTGCAATATTTGCATCAGCACTCCTTTTATTACCAATCACTCTATCTAACTTTTCGTCTTCTTCTGAAAGTTCTATTTTGCTAACTATTACCTCTATGCTCGGACAAGGAAAACCTCTTTACATGATATTTTATGCAGCAGGAATTGTATTTTTTTCTTTTTTTTATACATCAATTGTTTTTAATCCAAATGAAACAGCTGAAAATCTAAAAAAATATGGAGGATTTGTACCAGGTATTAGGCCGGGAGAGAGAACTGCAATTTTTATAGAAACTCTTTTAACTAAACTAACAGTAATCGGTTCTGCGTATTTAGTTCTTATTTGTCTTTTGCCTGAGTTTTTAATTGCAAACTACCCTATCCCTTTTTATTTAGGCGGTACAGCCTTGCTAATTGTTGTTGTTGTAGGAATGGACACAATTACACAGATACAAACAAGATTAATGAGCGTTCAATATGAGTCATTAATAAAAAAAACTAAGTTTAGTAAGTAAAAGTTGTATGAATCTAATTATTTTTGGCCCACCAGGTGCTGGTAAAGGCACCCAATCTTCTTTTTTAGTTGAAAGTAAAAAAATGTTTCAATTATCTACTGGAGATTTACTAAGAGAAGAATTAAAAAGTAAATCAAAGTTATCAGAAAAATTAAAAATAATAATGGATTCCGGTAAGTTAGTATCAAATGATATAATAAATAATTTAATTGAAAAAAAAATAGCAAACCCATTGATTAATAATAATATTATTTTTGATGGCTTCCCAAGAAATATAGACCAGGCAAAATCTTTAGATAAAATGCTTTCAAAATATCAGCAAAAAATTTCTTTGGTATTAAATTTAAAAGTAGATAATTTTATTTTAGTAAAAAGAATTTCTGGTCGAGTTTCTTGTTCAGTTTGCAAAAAACCATTTAACAAGTTTTTTGATCCACCTGGAGATCCCTCTGAATGCACTACAAAAGCTTGTATAAATAGAGAATTAATTAAAAGATCAGACGATAATGAAAGCACTGTAAGTAGCAGATTAAAAACATATGAAGAATCTACCTTACCTTTATTAAAATACTACGATTCTCTAAATGTAGTCCGTAACGTCGATGCAATGAAGTCTATAAACCAGGTAACTAAACAAATTATAGATATAATAAACGACATATAAAGTTGACTTTGTAACCTTGATTACTATAATCCAATTTTTTTAAAAATAGGCAATTTTCTATGGCTCGTATTTCTGGTGTTAATCTCCCACTTAATAAACAAGTGGTCATTGCTTTACAATATATTTACGGTATCGGTGATCGTTATGCTTCTAAAATTTGTAAAGATCTTAAAATAGAAAGATCAAAAAGAGTAAACAACTTAACTGATGATGAAGTCTTAAAAATTAGAGAATTTATAGATGAAAAATATACCGTTGAAGGTGATCTCAGAAGAGAAATTTCATTAAATATCAAACGACTTAGAGACTTGGGAACATACAGAGGATCAAGGCATAGAAAAAAATTACCTGTAAGAGGACAAAGAACATCTTCTAACGCGAGGACAAGAAAAGGAAAAGCTGTAGCAATTGCAGGTAAAAAGTTAACAATGGCAAAGAAATAATGAGCAAAGAAGAAATTAAAAAAAAAAGTAAATTTAAAAGCAAGAAGAAGGAAAAAAAAATTGTTACCTCCGGTAAAGCATTCGTTAATGCTACTTTTAATAACACAATAATTTCCATCACTGATAAAAACGGTAACGTGCTATCATGGTCTTCAGCGGGATCGAAAGGTTTTAAGGGATCACGAAAATCAACACCTTATGCAGCACAAATTGCTGCGGATGATGCTGCTGCCAAAGCTTCAGAATATGGATTGAAAACCTTAGATGTTGAAGTAAAAGGTCCAGGTTCAGGTCGAGAAACTGCCCTTCGTGCATTACAGGCAAAAGGTTTTAAAATTATATCAATAAAAGATACAAGCCCTATGCCTCATAATGGCTGTAGGCCACCAAAAAAAAGAAGAGTTTAATAATTAATCAAAGGAGTAAACATTGTTAGAAAAAAATTGGAAAGAACTAGTAAAACCATCGAAACTTAATGTAGAGACTAATGACGATAAAAGTTATGCCAAGATTACTGTAGAACCGTTAGAAAAAGGTTTTGCTTTAACTCTTGGTAATGCTCTTCGAAGAATTTTGTTATCATCAATTCAAGGTACTGCAGTCACAGCAATTCAAATTGATGGTGTACTTCACGAATTTTCATCTATTAATGGAATAAGAGAAGATGTTACAGATATTGTTTTAAATATTAAAGCCTTATCTTTAAAGTTAAAAAATCCTGGTCCAAAAAAATTAATTTTAGACTCCCAAGGTCCTGGGGAAATTAAGGCTAAAAATTTAAATGATAGTGCTGATATTGAAATATTAAATCCAGAGCAAACAATTTGCAATCTTGATGATAATACTAAAGTGTATATGGAATTAACGGTAAACACCGGTAAGGGTTACGTACCTGCTGAAAAAAATCGTGGAAAAGATTCACCTTTAGGGTTAATTCCTGTTGACTCAGTCTATAGTCCAGTCAAAAGAGTTTCCTATAATATTTCAGAAACAAGAGAGGGCCTATCAATTGATTATGATAAACTTACCATGGAGATTGAAACCAATGGATCAGTTGAAGCAGAAGATTGTTTGGCCTACGCTGCAAGAATTTTACAAGACCAGCTTGGCATGTTTATTAATTTTGAAGAACCTAAGGAGGTTGTAACTCAACAAGCAAAATCTGAACCAGAGTTCAATAAAAATTTACTTAGACGTGTTGATGAGCTTGAGTTATCAGTTAGATCAATGAATTGTTTAAAAAATGATAACATAATTTATATTGGAGATTTAGTTCAAAAAACAGAGGGTGAAATGTTAAGAACTCCAAATTTTGGAAGAAAATCTTTAAATGAGATAAAAGAAGTTCTTTCAGGAATGTCTTTATACCTTGGTATAGAAATACCAAATTGGCCACCTGATAACATTGCTGAATTGTCGAAAAAGTTAGAGGATGAATATAAATAATAATGAGACACAAGTTTGCTAATAGAAAATTAAACAGAACAGCCGAGCATAGAAAAGCATTAATTAAAAATATGCTGAATGCATTAATAAAACATGAACAAATCGAAACAACATTACCAAAAGCAAAAGAGTTAAAAATTGCAATTGATAAGATTATTACATTAAGCAAAAAAAACAATTTATCTTCAAAGAGAATATTAATTTCTAAATTACAAGATCAAAAGATTGTAAAAAAACTTACTACAACTCTTATTAAAAGATATGAAAAAAGAAACGGCGGTTATTCAAGAGTAGTTCGATCAGGTTATCGATATGGAGATAATGCTCCAAAAGCTTATATAGAGTTAGTCGATAAAGATTTTAATGCAAAGGGACAAGATTCAGGACCTACGCAAAAGAAAACTGAGACCAAAGATAAAGAAAAATCAGATATTAAAAAAGATAAAAAGTAATGAAGGTATATTTGTTAATTGCTTTATTTGGAGCAATTGGCAGCGTTAGTAGATATAGTTTTATTAAATTTACACCTAATATTTTATTTTTAAATTTTCCCATAGGCACTTTGCTTGTAAATTTAATTGGGTCATTTTTAATAGGACTTATTTCAGCTATCTTTGAAAAGAATTTTATATCAGAAGAAATCAGAACCTATGTTGTCTTTGGATTTTTAGGTGGTTTTACAACTTTCTCAGCTTTTACTTATGAATTCTTCAATTTTCTTAAAAATTCAGATTATTTAAATGCATGTCTATATCTGTTATTTTCTGTTTTTTTGAGTTTGGTATTATTTACTATTGGATATAAGTTATTTAAAATTTTTTAATGTCTAAAATTACAAGTCTCTACAAAATTGATAAAAATTTTTCCGATACAAGGTTAGATCGTTTTATAAAAATGGAAGTTTCAAAAATTCCACAATCTTTGATAGAAAAATATATAAGAAAGAAAAAAATATTAGTTAATAAAAAAAAAATAAAAAGTTCTTATAAATTAATAACTGACGATATAGTTGAAATATATTTTAAACCAAATATTGAAAATACTATAAAGTTAAAAAAGATTACAGACAATTTTAATGATTTAAAGATTTTAAGTAAAAAAATTATCTTTGAATGTGAGGATTATATAATTCTAAATAAACCAGCTGGTATTTCATCACAAGGAGGTTTGAAAGTAAAAAAAAATCTTATAGATATTTTAAATTCAAAAAATCAAAAATTTTATATGGTTCATCGTCTCGATAGCGATACTGTTGGATTAATGATTTTTGCAAAAAATAGAGAATTTGCAAAAAAGTTTTCAAACTTATTCCAAACGCATCAAATTAAAAAAAAATACTATGCAATTATTAATGGATGTATTAATAAAAATAAAGGAGAAATTATTTCTAAAGAATTTAAAAATGGAAAAAATACTATTTCTAAAACTTTATTTGAAGTCAAATCTAAATCAAAAAGATACTCACTTCTTGATATAGAATTATTAACAGGTAGGAAACATCAAATTCGAAAACAATTTTTTGACTTAAAATATCCTATTGTCGGTGATTATAAATATGGTGACAAAATAAATACAATTAATCTTTGTTTATGTAGTTATTTTTTAGAGTTTAAATATAAAGGTGAAATAAAAAGATATAAGATTTCTATACCTAAATTTATGCAAAATTTTTTTTATAATTCTTAATTATTTTTTCGTCTAAATTTTTTAGATCAGACAAATTTATAAAATCAGTCATATTTGCTATTCCTTTGTCACGAATTCCACAAGGAATGATACCTGAATAATTTTCTTTGTTAACATTTACATTTAATGAAAATCCATGAAAAGCAATCCACTTTTTTACACGAATACCTATAGCTGATATTTTATCAATTTTTTGATATTTGTTTTTTACCCAAATTCCAATATTTTTTTCATCGTTAAAAGAAATAATGCCATAATCTTTCAAAATATCCATGATGAATCGTTCTATTTTTCTAACAAACTTTTTAATATTTTTATCCTTAATTGTTTGAACAAAATAAACTATTTTTTGACCCTCTCCATGGAATGTCCACTGTCCGCCTCGGGACGACTTAAAGTAAGGAAATTTTTTAACATCCAATAAGTCATCATTTTGAGCTGAAGTTCCACCAGTATATAAATTAGGATGTTCCAATATCCACAGCAGATCCTTTTCACTATGATTAAGAATTTTCTCTACTCTATCTTCTAAGAATTTGATTGCCGTTTGATATTCTACAGGTTTTTTACTGATTTTTATTTCTACATTCATTATAAAAGGTTGTTAAAAGAGTTAAATATTATGTCAAGCAAACAAGTAATTATGAAAAAAAAAACCTTTGAGATAACCAAAGATTTAATAGATAATTTTGAAACACTTATTAATCACAAAAAAATTATAGAAATAAACAATTATATTTTTTCATTACATCCCGCCAATGCTGCGGAACTTTTGTCAAATATTTCAGAGAATTCAAGGCTAAAACTATTCTCTCTTGAGAAACTGAAGATAAAAGCTGATATCATTATTGAATTAAATAACGCTCTTCAAAAAGATATATTAAATATTTTATCTATCGATGAAATTGTAAAAATAGTTAATGGATTAGAGTTTGATAACGTTTTACAAATTTTTTCAAATTTAAATGAATCGAAAAAAACAAAAGTTTATAAAAAAATTCCATTTCAAGATAAACAGCTAATTGAAAAGGTTTTAAATACATATCCAGAAGACTCCGCGGCAAGATTGATGCAAATTGAATATTGTTCAGTATCTCCAAGTTGGACTGTAGGAGAAACAATAGATTATTTAAGAGAAAATGAAGATTTACCAAAAGAATTTTTACAAATTTTTATTGTTGATCATGATGGTAAATTAATTGGTTCTGTTGCTTCTTCTCGCGTTTTAAGAAATCCAAGAAATATACAAATGAACAATATAATGAATGAGGACCCAGTTTTGATTAATGGCGATTTAGATAAAGAGGAGGTGGGAAACTTATTTGAACAGTATAACTTATTATCTGCCGGAGTTGTAGATAATGAAAATAAATTAATCGGCATGATTACCGCTGATGATATCTTAACAGTTGTTAAAGAGGAGGCTGAGGAGGATACATTAAAGTTAGCTGGTGTACAGGATGAGGAAATTACTGATAATGCTATCAAGGTCACAAAAAAAAGATTTATTTGGTTATTAATAAATTTATTTACTGCAGTGATTGCCTCAAGAGTAATTGGTTTATTTGATGAGAACATAGAAAAAGTTGTAGCATTAGCTGTATTAATGCCAATTGTAGCATCAATGGGAGGAAACGCAGCTACTCAAACATTAGCTATTACAATTAGATTGTTAGCAACAAAAGAATTAAATTCAGATAATTTATTCAAAATTATAAATAAAGAATTTTATGTAGGTTTTTTAAACGGTTTAATATTTTCAACTATTACCGCTTTTTTTATATTTTTTTGGTTTTATGATTATAAACTTTCAATTTTAATAGGTATATCAATGGTTATTAATATGGTTTTTGCAAGTTTATCAGGAATAGTTATTCCAGTATTACTTGAAAAATATAAAATCGACCCTGCTATAGCATCAACAGTTTTTGTTACATCAATCACTGATATAATTGGCTTCCTATCATTTTTAGGTTTAGCTAGTTTTATTTTGATTATTTAAATATTGTCTATCAATCGTATATTTTTTATATAGAAAGCAATAAAAAATCTCGAATACTTAGTTTTTTTTTTTTCAATTTCAAAATTTTTTATATTTATATTTTTAACGTAATCAAAATTTATTTTGCTATCTTTAAGATATTTTTTTACTATTTTAATTTTATCATTTAATGGTTTTTTTTTTAAAATATTTTTCTTTATAAAGTTAATAATTCTAGCAGCTTTAAGCAAATCTTTTTTCGCCAATAATTTATTTCTTGAAGATAAAGCCAATCCGTTTTTATCCCTTATTATTTTGCATTTAATTATCTTTGTATTAATTTTATTTAAATGAAAATAATCTTCAATAATTTTTAATTGTTGAAAATCTTTTTCACCCAGATACATTTTATTTGCAGGAATTATATCAGATAATTTTTCTATTACTTTTAATACACCGTTGAAGTGCCCCTTTCTGTATTTATGTTCCATTATGCTCTTAATTTTTGGATATTTTTTCATTTTCATTTTCCAAGAATAAACTTCTTTAAATGAGGGTAGGAATAGGTAATCTACTTTCAATTTTTTACAAATTTTAATGTCATCATTAAGTCTTCTGGGATAATTAATTAAATCATTTTTATTAGTAAACTGTTTAGGATTTATAAATATACTCACAAAAGTGATATTATTTTGTTTTATTGATTTCTTTATGAGTGATTCATGACCTTTATGCAAGGAGCCCATTGTTGGAACAAAACCAGTTCTTCTAATACTGTTGAAAAGCGAGTTTATTTCTTTAGATTTTTTTATAATTCTCATTTAAAATTTAGTTATTATGATTAAACAAGCAGTTATACCACTTGCAGGTCTAGGCACAAGAATGCTTCCATTAACTAAAGCATTGCCAAAGGAACTTTGGCCGCTTGGCAATAAATCAATATTGGAATATATATTAGATGAATGTTTTGATGCAGGCATTACAGAGGTTATTTTTGTGATTTCAAAAAATAAAGAAGTTATAAAAAAGTATTTTTTAAGAGATAAACAACTTGAAAAAGCCGTTAAAAATAAATCAAATATATTAAAGACATTATTAAATTTAGACAAAGTTTCCAAAAAAATTAAATTTGTTTATCAGGATAAACCGAAGGGTTTGGGGCATGCTGTATTATGTGCTCAAAAATTGTTAAAATCTAAATATTTTTTATTACTCTTACCAGATGATGTTATAAAAGGAAGTAATTGCTCAAAAGAACTTATTGCAATCAATAAAAAAAAAAATTCCTCAGTAATAGCTTTGAGAAAAGTCAAAAAAAATGATGTTAAGCGATATGGCATCGTTGGATTCGCAAATAAACACAAATTAAAAATAAATAAGATGATTGAAAAACCATCAATAAAACTTGCGCCATCAAAGTTTGCTATTATTGGAAGATATTTATTGAATAAATCAATTTTTAAATTATTAAAAAAACAAAAAACTGGAAAACTAGGTGAAATTCAAATTACTGATGCAATAAACAATATGATCGTTGATGAAAATTTCTATGGTTGTAAGTTTAAAGGAAAATATTTGGATTGCGGTACAACAAAGGGATATATAAAATCATTTATAGAAATGAATAAATAATGAATATTTGTTTTATTGGAACAGGTTATGTCGGTTTAGTATCCGGAGTTCTTTTTTCTGACTTTGGTAACAACGTTATATGCGTTGATAATGATAAAAAAAAAATTGAAAATTTAAAAAAAGGAATAATTCCTATATTTGAGCCTACATTAGATGAGCTTGTAAAAAGAAATTATAAATCAAAAAGACTTCACTTTACAACAGACATACATAAAGCAATTAAAGACTCTGATATTGTGTTTATTGCAGTTGGAACACCCTCGGCTAAAGATGGCGTTTCAGCGGATTTAAAAAATGTTTACGCTGTAGCAAAAGTTATAGCTCAAAATATTAATAAATATAAAATTATTGTTATCAAGTCTACCGTACCGGTTTGTACCGGCGATGAAGTTGAAAAAATTATAAAAAAAAAAAACTCTATCTCTAAATTTGATGTTGTATCTAATCCAGAGTTCTTAAGAGAGGGTGAGGCTATCAGAGATTTTAGATATCCAGATAGAGTTGTTGTTGGATCAAATAATTTAAAAAAAATAAGACCAGCATTAGAAAAAATTTACGAACCAATAATAAAGAAGGGTGCCAAATTTTTAACAACTACCAGAAGAAGCTCAGAGTTAATAAAGTATGCTGCAAATGCATTTTTAGCTACTAAAATTACTTTTATCAATGAAATCGCAAACTTGTGCGAACAAGTTGGATCCAATGTTGACGACATTGCATCAGGCATAGGTACAGATGCCAGAATAGGTTCAAGATTTTTAAGAGCAGGCCCAGCTTATGGAGGCTCATGCTTCCCCAAAGACACTAAAGCTTTAACTATGATTGGTAATAAGTTTAAAACAGAAATGTCTGTTGTTACATCTGTGATAAAAAGTAATGAAAAAAGGAAATCATTATTAGCTGATAAGATTTTAAAAATTTTAGGTAATCCTAAGAATAAAAAAGTTGGATTTTTAGGTGTTACTTTCAAAGCAAACACTGATGATATGAGAGATACCCAATGCCTGAAAATATTTCCTAAACTTTTAAAGAAAGGTGTTAAAATTTCTTACTATGATCCTTCTGGTGAAAAAAAAGAGTTGAAAAGGTTATCTTGTAAAAAAAATTCTAATGAAATTTTGACAAACAGTGACCTTGTTGTCATACATACAGAATGGGATGAATTTAGATCGTTAAATTTTAGCAAAATCAAATCTAAGAAACTGAAAATTTTTGACATGAGAAATCTATACCAACCTAATAGTTTTTCAAATAAAAATATTGTCTACTATTCAATTGGAAGGCCATTTTATGAAAAAAAAGCTTGATATAATTGAAAAAATCAAACAAGAAAAAATATTAAAAAAACCACATTTGTACAAATTAATTCTTTTAAACGATGATTTTACAACTATGGAATTTGTTGTTAAAATTTTAATTATGTTTTTAAATAAAAATAAAATTCAAGCAATATCATTGATGATGAAAATTCACATTGAAGACTCTGCTGTTTGCGGTTTATTTACATTAGACATTGCCAAAACTATTAAAACAAAAATAAACAACTACTCTAATATAAACCAACAACCTCTCAAATGTATTATTAGAATATAATGGCAACTTTTACAAAATCCTTAGAAAAGTCAATTTCAAATGCTTTTGCTTTAGCATCAGAAAAGAGTCATCAATATGTTACACTTGAACATTTACTATTTTCATTAATGGACGAAGAGGATGCTGTTAATGTAATGAAAGCATGCAGCGTAGACATAGGATTATTAAGGGAAAATTTAGAACATTATATTGATAATGAACTTGACAATATTGTAAATTCTGAAAAATTGAATGACCCTCAGCCCACAGCTGGGTTTCAAAGAGTGATACAGAGATCAATTGTTCATGTGCAATCTTCAGGTAAATCAGAAGTAACTGGAGCAAATATTTTAGTATCTCTTTTTGCTGAAAGAGAAAGTCATGCAACTTTTTTTTTACAAGAACAAGAAGTTACAAGATATGACGTAGTTAATTTTATATCACACGGTATTTCAAAAATTGAGAATTTTACTTATACTGAAAACCTCGAACACGGACAAAAAACAAACACAAAAGCAAATGAAAAAACAGCACTTGATAACTTTTGTATTAATTTAAATTATAAAGCCTCCTGCAATAAAATAGATACTTTGATTGGCAGAGATGAAGAAGTTAATCGCATGGCCCAAATTTTATGCAGAAGAACAAAAAATAATCCTCTGTTAGTAGGTGACCCCGGCGTAGGCAAAACAGCTATTGTAGAGGGATTGGCTAAAAGAGTATTTAAAAACTGTGTTCCTGAACCACTAAAACACTGTACAATTTTTTCACTAGATTTGGGCTCTTTGCTTGCTGGCACCAGGTATAGAGGTGACTTTGAAGAAAGATTAAAAACAATCATAAAAGAAATTGAAAAAAATGAAAATTATATTTTATTTATAGATGAAATTCATACATTAGTTGGAGCTGGCACAACCACTGGCAATTCGATGGATGCTGCTAATATGCTAAAGCCGGCCCTACAATCAGGAAAAATTAAGTGCATTGGTTCAACAACTTTTACAGAATATCGTTCTAATTTTGAAAAAGATAGGGCTTTGCAAAGAAGATTTCAGAAAATAGATGTTTCAGAACCCTCAATTGAAGAAACTTACAAAATAATGTTTGGCTTAAGAGATAAATATGAGGAGTATCATAAAGTAAAATATAGTGACGCAGCTATTAGGACTTCTGTTGATCTTTCTTCTAAATATATTGGTAACAAACGACTTCCAGATAAATCTATAGATATTTTAGATGAATTAGGAGCTTACGAAAATTTAAAACTAAAAAAAGATAAAAAAGAAATTCTAGACGAAAATGATGTTGAAAAAATCGTTGCTAAAATAACCAAGATCCCTGAAAAAAGTATTACTGTAAATGATAGATATTATTTAAAAGATTTAGATAAAAATCTAAAAAGACTAATTTACGGCCAAAATCATGCTGTAGATGCGTTATGTTCATCAATTAAACTATCGAGATCGGGTTTAAGAAATCCAGAAAAAACTATTGGGAATTATCTATTTAATGGTCCAACAGGAGTTGGTAAAACAGAGTTGGCAAAACAATTATCAAAGATACTGGGGGTTGAACTTGTAAGGTTTGACATGTCAGAATTTACCGAAAAACACACAATTTCAAAACTGATAGGTTCGCCTCCAGGTTATGTAGGTTTTGATCAAGGAGGTCAGTTATCCGAGTCAATTGAAAAAAATCCATATTGTGTTTTATTAATTGATGAAATTGAAAAAGCTCATCCAGATATTTTTAACATTCTTCTTCAAATTATGGACTATGGAAAACTAAAAGATCAAAATGGCAAGGATATTGATTTTAGAAATGTGATTTTAATACTAACTAGTAATATTGGTGCCATTGAACTTGAAAAAGATCAAATAGGCTTTGTAAATAAAAAAAATGATAAAGTGGACCAAGAAACTATAAATAAAGTTTTTAGTCCTGAATTTAGAAATCGTTTAGACTCAATCATTAGCTTTAATCGATTAGATAAATCTATAATTAAACAAATTGTAACTAAATTTATATTAGAATTAGAAACTCAATTGAACGCAAGAGACGTGGTCATAGAACTTTCAAATCAAGCAAGCGATCTAATATGTAAAAAAGGTTATTCCGCAACAATGGGTGCTAGACCTATCTCACGATATATCGATGAAAATATTAAAAAAATACTTGCTAATGAAATTATTCACGGCAAGCTTGTAGACGGGGGTCACGTAGCAGTTGATGTTGTTGATGATAAAATAATTTTTAACTATAAAAAAATATCAAAATCAGAAAAGCCTGAAAAAGTTTTAGGTAAACATTAAATTTCAAAAATAGTTTCCAATTCTACTGCTGCATTTAAAGGCAAGGAGTTTGCTCCGATAACTGCTCTTGCATGCATTCCTTTTTCACCTAATACATTAATGATTAAGTCCGATGCGGTATTAAGTAATTTTGGGTGTTCTCTGAAATTATTAGTACAATTATAATATCCAGTAATTTTAATACACCTCTTAACTAAATTCAAATTTCCTACTGCTTTTTGNAATTGTCCNAAAACATTTAATATTGCNANTTTAGTTGCNTTTTCTCCATCTTNATTATTTAAATCNANNCCTAATTTNCCCTNTAAAAGNTTTCCATTTGTGTCGANNGGTAATTGCCCGGATATAAAAATTANATTATTTGATTTNACATAAGCCGCATAATTTCCAACTGGATNTGGAGCAATAGGTATNNNTANATTTAATTTTTTNAGATTTTCTTCAANGGTCATTTTTATTNTTTNGCTTTTTTNGTTTTCTTTGTTNTCTTNGTTTTCTTTAATTTTTTTCCTTTTTTTTGTGCATCNTACTCNAGTCTTTTATCTATATATACNAGCGCNTCTTCCATNGTAATATCNTTTGGGTCTTTNTCATCAGGAATTGTTGCATTAATNGTTTTATATTTNATGTANGGACCAAATTGNCCTTTCATTACTTTTACTGGNTTTNTGTCCTCAGGNTGTTCNCCTAGATTTTTAATTTCGTTTGATGANCGACGCCCAGGNTTNGCTTCTGCAATTAANGTTACAGCTTTATTTAANCCAATTGAAAAAATATCNTCAGGGGACTCNAGNGTNGCAGANTTATTTGCACATTTAACGTANGGNCCAAATCTACCATTATTTAATGTTATATCTTCGTTATTTTCTGGNTACTTACCAAGTATNTTCGGNAAACCTGATAAATATTTTGCNTTATCTAGATCTACATCATTTGGNGATATACCCTTNGGTATTGAAAAATTTTTCATCTCTTTTTCCTCATTTCCAACTTGTAAATAAGGTCCAAATCTTCCTTTCTTTAATANTATTTTTTTCCCTTCGTCAGTATCTCCTATTTCTTTTGGTTCAGACATAAAATCTTCTTGAGCNGCTTTGATACGAGACAANGGNCTAGTAAATTTACANTCTGGGTATTTAGAACANCCAATGAAAGCTCCAAACCTTCCCACTTTTAAACTNAGTTCTCCACCATCNCCANATTGACANGTCCTTTGTNTCTTATTATTTTCATCNTTATCAAAAATTATATCTGCCAAACTTTCATTAAGCATATCTAAAATAGCTCTTGTTCTTAATTCTTTTACTTCGTTAACATTTGAATTAAACTGATCCCAAAATTGACTTAATACGTCTATCCAATTAATTTTACCTGAGGTTATGTCGTCTAAACTATCTTCAAGTTTTGCTGTAAAATTATAATCAACATATTTATTAAATAATTTGTCTAAAAAGGCTGTAATTAATTTACCGCGATCTGTTGGGTTAAATTTTTTATTTATTAATTCAACATAATTACGTGTAGATAAAACTGATATGATACTAGCATATGTTGAGGGTCTACCAATTCCAAGCTCTTCTAATTTTTTTACTAAGCTCGCCTCTGAGTATCTTGGCGGTGGATTGGTAAAATGCTGTTCATCTATAACTTTATCTAATTTAAGCTCGTCACCATTATTTACATCTGGCAAAATACTATCATCATCTTCATTTTCATCTTTCTTTTCNTCATCNTCCNTACTTTCTTGATATAATTTTAAAAAACCATCAAACTTTTGAACTGAACCATTTGCTCTAAATGAAATAGTGTTGTCATTATTAATTATATCTATCGAGGTTCTTTCAAATTCAGCAGATTCCATTTGTGATGAGACTGTCCTATTCCAAATTAGTTCATATAACCTCATTTGATCTCTATCTAATATTGATTTCAAAGAAGATGGATCTCGATAAATATCTGTAGG
>NZJW01000009.1 GCA_002692055.1 Candidatus Pelagibacter sp.
AACATTTTCAGCCATTGCAGAACTAGATGATCTTGGCAATCCTGAAGTGTTAACTAGTATTGATAACAACAGCAAGATTACTGCATCTGCAGTCTATATTGGTAAAGATAATAACGTTATTGTTGGTGATAAAGCTAAAGATGCTTCTGTGGCTGAACCTAAGAGAGTGATCAAGGAAGTTAAAAGGGAAATGGAAAATGATGTTTGTTATGATTTAAAAAAAGGTAAGTGGGTACCTGCCAAAGATGATTCTGATCAATCTTATATCCCTTCACAAATCTCATCATTAATTCTTAAAAAATTAAAAGAATATACTTCAGATGTAAAAAAAATTGTTGTAACCGTTCCAGCTCTTTTTGCTGAAAAAGCAAGATCCGCAACATTAGATGCAATTAAATTAGCGGATATGGAATGTTTAGAATTAATCAATGAACCGACAGCTGCAATTTTACATTATGCAAATTTACCAGGAGTGAGCGTTGGAGGAAGAGTTTTGGTTTTTGATTTAGGCGGTGGAACTTTTGATGTGACGATTGCCAAAGTTAAAGACAAAAAAGTTGATGTCATTACATCACGTGGAGACAAGTATTTGGGCGGAGCAGATTTTGATCGTGAGATTTTAAAAATTATAAACAAAAAATATAAAAAAGAAAAAGGTAAAGAAATTGATGTTAATGACAAAAAATCTTTAGATGTTTGTGAAAAAATGAAAAGAATTTTATCTTCAAAAGAAAAAGCTGCTGAAATGGTGGATGGGCCAAAAGGTCCTTTAAAAGTTGAAGTTACTCGAGCAGAGTTTGAAAAATCGATAAATATTTATTTAGAAAAAATTAAGATGTTAATCGAAGATGCTTTGGATGCAGCTGAATGTGAATCTGATCAAATATCTCAAACATTGTTAGTAGGTGGTAGTACGAGAATACCATGCGTTACCGAATTAATTAAAAAAACAATGGGAAAACCACCAGTTAAAGGTGTTAATGTTGATGAAGCGGTTGCAAGTGGTGCTGCTATTTATGCAGGTTTGCTTCAAAAAGATGATTTAAATGCAGCTCAGAAAAAAGCGCTGGATAAAGTTGAGTTAGCTGATGTTTGTAATCATTACCTTGGTACTATATCAGTTGCAACGGACCAAGAAAGAAGTGTTGCTTTAGAAGTAAACAGTATCATTATTTCAAGAGACTCCAAATTGCCATGTTCAAGAACCGAGAGGTATACAACTTTGTATGATGGGCAGAGTGTTATCGAGTGTTCTGTGACTCAAAGTGAGGGTAAGGAAAAAGATATTGAGTTTGTAAATGTTATTTATAAAGGAGAGTTGAAGCTGCCAGAAAATAGGCCGGCAGGTAGACCCGTTGATGTTACGTATAGTTATGACAAAAGTGGAGTAGTTCACTGTGAATTTTTAGATATTGAGTCTGGAGAAAAGCATGAAGTTGAACTAAGACCCGAAGGTTCAAAAGATGTTGAAGAATTAAAAGAAGATTTAAATTTTGTCATTGAATAGATATGTCTGAAGCAGGTATTGTTTATTTATTAATTTTTATTGGGTTGGTAGTATGGAGAATTATCGAGAATAAACAAATAAAAAGAGAAAGAGAAAGTATTCCTAAGTTTACTCTGAAGGTTTCTATAAAAAAACCTCCCGCAGACCATGTGTTTGCAGGTATGGATTGTTTTTGTATGACGGTCGTTGGTTGGTTTAACAATCCTGATAGAGACGAGATGAAATTAATTTTCATGGCTCATGACAACACTGATAGAAAAAAAGGTGAGCCAAATGGTTTCCCCATGTTGTGTACCCAATCTTTTTTTTGCGAACCTAATTCAAGGGTATTTTCTGTACAACAAATTGAAGAGTCAAAACCTGAGTTATATTTACCAAAAGCAGCAGATTATTTATATATTCCATGTGAATTTTTAATCTCACCCTATAAGGGTAAGCGAAAAATTCAATTCACTGCAATAATAGGAGATGAAGATTTAATACCTAGCCGATCAACATTTGATGAAACGCAAAGAAATAAGATTGCAAGGATTTCCACGCATATCATCGAATACAATTTCAAAGAAATTGGATATTTTGAAAATATTTTATTTAGAGATCAAATTGATGATTTAACCATAGAATTAGCTTTGGCCATGGCTGCTACTGATGGAGATTTAGACCAAAGTGAATTGGATATTATTAAAAATTGGAGCTTATTAAAAACATTTGAGCTAGACGAAGATAAGCAAATAGAAAAGAAAAAACACTTTACAGATTTTATTAAAAAAACTTACCGAAGAGCAAAAGAAAAAAAATTATCTATGTCTAAAATACTTGATGATTTTAATGATAAAGCAACTAAGCAGCAAAAATACGAAGCAATAGATTTATTATTACAAATAATTGCTGCAGATAATAAGTTAAGTAAAGCAGAGGATAAATTGTTAGGGAAAATTGCGAATAAATTTGGACTAGATGAGAAAATATTTGCAGACATGAAAAACAAAGTTTTAGCTACAATCGGCAGCATTGAAACAACCAAGGGGTCTGTTGAAGATTTGCTGGGTCTTAAAAAAACAATGTCAGATAAAGAAAAATGTAAGGAGCTTCGAAAACAATACTCTAAGTGGAATGCTCAAACTAATAGTTCCAATAGCAAAATTAAGGAAAGATCTAGAGAAATGGTAAAGGTTATTGCTGATCTTCGAACGAAATATAACTGTTAATGAGCTCTATTGATATTTTTAAATACTATAAAGACGATCCCTCAGAATTTATAAAACAAAAATATAATCAAGATCAAAACGCTCAAGAACGTCATTTATCTAATTTACTTTCACACTCGATAAGAATTTCTAAAGAGATTTTTCCAGATATTGGAAAAGGAATTGAAGAAATATTTGAAGAATTAAAAGTTGAAAACAATTTTAATTTTTTTGTAACCGCAGATCATGTCGAAGCAAATGCTGCTTGTAGTGTTATGCCGTTTTCAAATAAACCAGATATTATTATTACTTCAAAATTAGTTGAACTTTTATCTCATGAAGAATTAAAATTTGTTTTAGGACACGAGATTGCTCATTATTATTTTCAACATTCAAATTATCCTCACCATTCTCAAGGTCAAAGCAGAGTTGAAAAACTAAATTTACTAAACTTATCAAGGGCTGCTGAAATTAGTTCAGACCGAATTGGTTTTATAGTTTGTAATGACATTGAAACATCGCTTCGTGCAATGATTAAACTTGCCTCTGGTTTAGGAGAAAAACATATTAACTTTAATTTTTCAGCTTATCTTGACCAGCTAAAAGAGTTGGAAAAGTTAGGAAAAAATGATGGTCAATTATGGAGTTCACATCCAAATTTTCTTTTGAGAATGCAGGCTTTAATTTGGTTTAGTATGTCCAAAGAGTACAATGAGTTTAAAAATCTTAAAGGTGGCTCTTTTTCCATAAAAGAAATTGATGAAAAAATAGATAAGCAAATTAATAAAATTATAGGAAATGAATTAGAAGTTTCTAATAAAGAAATTTACGACCGGGCATTATTGTGGGGTTCATTGCATTTATATATGCACGATAATATCTTTACTAAAGAAGAGCAGGACAAATTTAAAAAACGTTTTGGTGAAAAGAAAATGACAAGTACTGTATCTTTTTTGAAAATAAGCAAAGGAAATATCAGCGATAAAATTAAGCTGGCTTTTAAAGAAGCTAACACGTTGTTAAAAAAACAAAAAACTAACTTAATCGATGAATTGATCTCAGTCGGCAAAGAAGTCAATAAAGACGATAAAGAAGTATTAAAAAAAGTAAGCAAATTTGCTTCTTATTTAAATGATGAGCGTGTTATTTCTTTTAAATAAACTGTCTTAAATTTCATCAATAATTTTAAAACATTTTTTTACTAGTTATTAAACTATAGATTGATCCGAAAAATGATGTGATATTGCCTAGGACAAAAGATGATGTCATAAAAAATATCTTACTATTGAAAAGAATCATGCTATATGTTGTTTATTAGTTAACATTGTATTGGGAAGCTAATGGTTAAAATTCTTTATTATATTTCCTTACATGTACTAATTTAGCTATGATGGAAATTGTCATTTATATTACTTGTGGACTGGTTGTTGGATTTATTTTTTTTTCAATAGTGAATAAAAAAAAGGAAGGAAGTGGAGATTCTTCGGTTTTAAGCACTCAGCTTAGTGAATTATCTCGTCGTTTCACAGTCCTTGAAGAAGCAGCAAAGAATATGGGTTCTATGCAATCATCCATTGATACGACCTTTAAAAGCTTTCAGAATATGCTTGATGATAAACAAGAACGAGGTGCATTTTCTGAAGTAGAGTTAGAGAAATTGTTACGTGATCGGTTACCTTCAAATTATCTTAAGTTTCAAGAAACTTTGAGTAATGGAAAACGAGTGGATTGTTTAATTGATTTTGGTGATGCGAATTCCAGAATTGGCATTGATAGCAAATTTGTATTGGATAACTTTAAATTATTTAAATCATCAGAAAATGAAGAAGAAATTAAGAAATATAAAAAACTCTTTGAAGAAGATGTAATGAAGAATGTTAAGAAGATTTCAGGTGATTATATTATTTCTGGAGAAACCGCTCCTCATGCGATTATGTTTGTAAGATCTGAAAGTGTTTACAGGTCCATACAAGATAGTGAAAATGATTTAATGGGTAAAGCGCGTGAGAAAAATGTATTAATCGTATCCCCGTCTTACCTTTGGGGTTTATTAAATACTTTAAGAGTATTTTTAAAAGATACTGAAATGAATAAAAAAGCTCAAATGATTATTAAAGAAATCGGACTAATCGGAAAAGATGTAGGACGACTTGCTGAAAGAACAGCAGATATTGAAAAGCGTTTTAACCTAGTTGCTGAGCAATTTAGAAACGTAAAAGTTTCAGCTGATAAAATTAAAAGTAGATCAGAGAAGATACAAAAACTTGATGGTGATGACCCTAATGATGATGAAAAAATACCAACTTTTAAAGATGATGATGATGATCCAGATCCAGATGATGATCCTCCAGCTGCAGCAAGGATTGCAGGGTAGATTATGAATTACGTATTTTATGATTTTGAGACCACGGGAAGGTCTTCAACTTGGGATCAGATTATTCAAGTTGGAGCTGTTTTGGTTAATGATACTTTTGATATCTTAGACAGGTTTGAAGCAAGATGTTCATTAAAGCCAGGTATAGTTCCTGAGCCAGGTGCGTTACTCGTGAATAAAACAACACCTGACATGTTAAAGAAAACAAACCTTTCTCATTTTGGGATGGTGCAGCTGATGAAAGAGACTTTTGAAAAATGGTCACCTGCAATATTTATTGGGTATAATTCACTTTCTTTTGACGAAGAGTTTTTAAGAAAAACTTTTTTCAAATCATTAACCGATGTGTATTTGACAAATACAAATGGAAACAAGCGAGGTGATGTTTTAGGTTTAGTTCGCAGTGCCCACCTTTATTATCCAGACTGTTTAAAAACTCCCATTTCTGAAAAAGGTAATGCTGTTTTTAAATTAGATCAGATTGCATCGATGAATGGTATTTCGCATGATAATGCCCACGATGCAATGGAAGATGTCTTAGCTACTTTAGGTATGGCAAAAATTATTGCGAATAAAGCTCCAAGTGTTTGGAAGGCAAGTTTAATGACCATGAGCAAACAAGATGTAGGCAACATTGTTCAAAGAGAAAAATTATTTTGTATTAATGAATATTTTTATGGAAAAGCAAGACCGTTTGTTGTTTCATTTGTTTGCAATCACCCAGTTTATAATTGGCCTCAGTGTTTTGATTTAAAAAACGATCCTCAAGATTATTTTAACATGGACATGTCGTCTTTAAAGGCAGCTATGAAAAAAAGCCCTAAAATCATGCGAAGTGTAAAAGATAATAAGCACCCGATCATTATGAATCCAAATTATGCTACTAATTTTGATACCTATAAGCAATTAGGAATTAAAAAGTTAAATGAAAGGGCTGAAAAAATTAATAATAATGAAGAATTTGGAAAAAAAGTTTCAGCCATTCTTCAGGAGGAAGCTCAAGAAAGGCAAGATCTTGATTCACAACTTGATGTTCAAGCCGAAGAATCGATCTATTCTGGGGGTTTTCCAGACGATAAATTAAAGATAGTTTTAAAAGAATTTCAAAAATCAGAGTGGAAAGATCGCTTAGTCATTGCGGATAAAATGAAAGATGAGCGATATAATTACTTTGCTAAAAGACTTATGTATGAAGAGGCACCAGATCTAATGCCAAAAGACCTATATAATGAAATACATCGTGGAATTGCAAAAAGAATTTTGAGTACTAACGATGAAAAATGGAACACGATTCCAAAAGCCTACAATGAACTTGATACTTTAAGAGCGAAATATGAAGAAGATGGTGATGCAGAAAGACTCAGTATTACAAATGATATCAACAGCTTTTTAGAAGAAATAGAGAAGATATATCAAGACGCTTAGTTGACACTTTAATGTTATTGCTTAAATTAAAATAAAATAAAAAAGGAGATTTTAAATGCCTGCATTAAAAGTAACAGATGAAAATTTTGACGAAACAATCGGAAATAAAGATAAACCAGTATTAATTAAATTTGGAGCAGAATGGTGCTCACCATGTAAGATGATTGCAGGTCCTTTAAATGAATTAGCAGATGAAATGTCAGATCAAATTTTAATTGGTGACCATGATATAGATAATTCTCCAAACGCCCCAACTAAATTTGGTGTAAGAGGTGTTCCAACTATGTTACTTTTTAAAGGAGGAGAAGTTGTAGACTCTAAAGTTGGAGCAGCTTCAAAAGAGGATATTAAATCCTGGATTAATTCAAAAGTAAGATAATCAATCTAAAGTTGGGATTGATGCAAGGACCTTGTAGCTTTTATTTACAACAACAACTTCGCCGGAACTTGGAGCATAATCCGTGTGCTCAACTGTAATCACGTAATGCGTTACTAAAATTAAATTTTTTCCATTTCCATTCCAATTTTTTATATATTTTTTTAGAGCTTTACGTTGCTTTGATCCATTACCTGAGAACTTGGCTTGAAAAGTTGAATTTAATGCAAAGAATTCTTCATATTTACCAAATGCATGAAATGCAGTATCCTTGCATCTACACCACTGACTAGTAAGCACTTTATCTACTGGCACTTTGTTTTTTTTAAATAATTCTCCAATTTTTTTTGATTGATTAATTCCTGCTTGATTTAAATTTCGTTGAGTAGAGCATTTTGTTAAATTAAAATTAGATGGATCACCACCACCTGGTGCAAGACTGTGTCTGATGAATACAATTTTATTTCCTTCTTTTAAAAGATCCCAGGCTTTATCATTTGCAAATAAATCAGCTGGGATAAGTATCAAAAAAATAAATAATAATATTTTCATATATTTTGTTCTAATATCTTTCCTGCAGAATAAAGTGAACCACAAACAACGATGATTGCATTTGGATCTTGAATTGCAAGCTGAGCGATTGCTTCAGTTGCAGAATTATTTGGATTAGCATGAATACCTAATTTCTTTGCTTGATTAATAATATCTTTAGTTTCATAAAAATTTTCTCTAAGTTTAAAACATTTAATTTCCGTTACGATTGAACTAAAGTTTGACAGATAAGCTTTAAGATCTTTCGAAGTTAACATTGAAAAAACTAAATATATAGATCGCTTACCCTTTATTTTTTCTAAATATTCAGCTAAAGATCCTCCAGCTTGTTCATTATGTCCTCCATCAACGATTAAAGTGTTTGTCTCTTCATGAATATAGGAAAGTAATTTACCTTTGGTAATAAGCTGTATTCTCCCTTCGATTTTTGTATTTTTAATTCCCTCTGATATCTTTTGATTATTTAGCTTTAAACCAATAGATTTTAATGTTTTTATAGCGACTGCTGCATTTTGAATTTGAAAAGATCCTTTCATTGTCGGCATATCAAGATCAAGTAAACCATCATCGTCTTGAAAAACCATTCTATTATTTTCTTGATTTACGTTGAAATCTTCAGAGAAAATATATTTTTTAATTTTTTTTCTTTTTAATTCCTCATCGATATACCCCAAAACTTCATTTGTTTGTTTAGCAATTATAACTTTGGTATTATCTTTAATAATACCGCACTTATTATGCGTTATTTCTTTCAATGTATTTCCTAATAAATCTTTATGATCTATACTAATTGGAGTTAAAACTTGTGCCTGTAAATCACGATAATTAACATTAGTACTATCATATTTTCCACCAAGACCGGTCTCCATAATATTAAAATCACAATTTGCTTCTGCGAACACTTTAAAAGCAATACAAGTAATATATTCAAAAAAAGTGATATCTTGGTTGTTATTTACTTTATCGACCTCAATAACATAGTTGATAAATTTTTCTTCATCCAGAGGTTTTCCATTAATTAAAAATCTAGTTAAAAAATTATAAAGAAAAGGGGATTGAAATAAACTAACAGTGTACCCGTGAGTTTGTAAAATTTTTTTTAAATAAAAGGCTATTCCACCTTTACCATTAGTTCCTGTTACTGTAATAACATTTTTTAATTTTTTATGTGGATTTCCGAGATCATGTATTAGTCTTTGAACTCTATCAAGTTTGAGTTCAATTTTGTCAGGATTTAATTCGTAAAGTTTATTTAAAATAAACTGCAGTTTTTTAGAATGCGCCACCTATATTATTGATTTACAGCTTGAATTTTCTCTTCGTTATTTTCAGTATTATATTCTTGTGACTGACTTTTTTTTAGAAGTATAGAAACTAAATTTGTAACCACATTCCTTTGATCCTTTCTGTGTGATATCATATCTATCGCACCAGTTGTAATTACATGAGAAGCTGATTGAAAATCCTCTGGCAATGGTTCGGAAATAGTACCCTGGACTACACGTTTTCCAGCAAAGCCCCAAATTGTTTTTTTGCCTGGCTCCATAAGATGAAAATCACCAAGTGAACCAAAGCTTGCACTTACACCGCCGATGTTAACGTTTGCAATTACGAAGTAAGGAATTTTATTTTCTTTTAACATTTGCACACCAAGAATAGTTTTGGGCATTTGGTATAGAGCAAATAAATTTTCTTGAAGAGCAGCACCTCCAGTTGTTATAAAAACAGTTAATGCTGAAGCCTGATTTTTTACTGCAAATTCACAAGCTTCATAAAAGTTTTGGCCTGATTGTAAACTTAGTGTTCCACCGTTAAAATTAAAATCAAACGAGGAACAAACCATATCCAAATTATTAACTTTTCCGTACGCTGAGACAAGTGAAGCAGTTTGACCAGTTTTTCTTTTTGCAGATTTGAGTTGATCTTTATATTTTTTTAATTCTGTTTCAAATCGGTTAGGATCTTCAGGGAGGTTTTTAGTTTGAATTATTTCAAACTGATCATTATCAAAAAAAATTTTAAACCTTTCATTTGCTCCAATTCTAAAATGATAATCGCATTGCGTACAAACATAAAGATTTTCCTTTAATTGTTTTCTTAAAAACATTTTCTTACACTCAGGACATGAATTCCAAAGATCAGCATTTTGTAAAGGTATTTTTTTAAATGCATCACTAATCTTAGCTTTCGCTTGCTTAGCTTTTGATAAAATTTTTTCTAACCAATTTGTCATATAATGTGTTTATTAGCATAAAATGCAAAAGTTTGGCTATAATGTGAATACATAAATTATGTCGATTTTCCTAGGTTATTTTAGCTTTTAAGGTTTTAACCATTCTTTCAGCTGCAATTATCGGATTCCTTCTTTGTTTTAACGAATCTGTAATTGTTTTTACTAGCGCACTACCAACTACCAAACCGTCAGCTTTTTTTAAAGATGAAATTGTTTTATCTGTGATACCAAATCCAACAACAATATTTTTATTTTTGTTAATTTTTTTAATATTATTGTAATTTTTTAAAATAGTCTTTGGTGTTACTTTCAATTTTCCACCAGTCGTACTTAACATACTGATGTAATAAACCATGTCATGTGAGTCTTTTATTATTCTTTTCATCCTTTGTTTAGTTGTTGTTGGGGCTATTAATTGAACAAAACAAACTGATTTTTTTTTACATAAATTCGCAAACTTTTTGTTATAAGGCCAAATTAAATCTACTATAATTAATCCATCAACCCCAACTTGTTTACATTTACTAACAAATCTTTCTTCACCATAATTAAAAACCATTTGGTAATAACCCATTAAAATTAAAGGTTTTGCATTTTTATCTTTTTTATATTTTTTTACTAAATTTAAAATTTCATTAAGTTTTATTCCGTTCTCAAGTGCCCTATAAGAACTATTTTGAATTTCTTTTCCATCTGCGGTTGGACAATTATGGGGGAAGCCCCATTCAACAATATCTACGTGTTTAGAAATTGTTTTTAATAAAGTTAATGATTGATTGCCATTTGGATCACCAGCAACGGTATAGGTAACAAGAGCTGGTCTATTTTCACTTTTGATTTTTAAAAAAGTTTTAGCTATTAAATTTTTCACGTTGGATAATATCCNANTTCTTTTAAAAAAATATTTTTATCTTTNGACGCTTCNCCACAATTATTGACAATNATAATTTGATCTTTTTTTAANTTNGGNGCNATTTTAATACACTCNGCAAATGCNTGACATGGTTCTAAGCTAGGTCTAATAGNTTCNAGNTTNGTNACNAGCTTAAACGCNTGNAGTGCTTCTTTATCAGAGGCAAANGTAAATCTTGCACGTTTAGCNTCNTTTAAAAANCCATGCATAGGACTTGAGCCAGGATAATCNAGNCCAGCCGANAAGCTATGAGTNGGTGAAATNTGACCNTCTNTATTCGTTAAGCAATATTGCNNAGCTCCATGNAGNATNGATAATTTNGCATTNGTAGCTAATGGNGCNGCANANTTNGCTTCNACACCNATNAGNTCAACATGTTTTTTATCGTAATCAATAAATTCATTCCAGAAACCAAGNGCTGANGANCCNCCACCNATAACATTGANTAATTTAAGNTTTGGAATACNNCCAAATTGTTGNANNANTTGNTTCTTTANTTCTNTNGAAATTTGNGAAGTACTGTANACACATATCTTTGAAAAAATATTNGCACCAATTGCACTACCNACTGCNAAATGTGTAGTNTCACAATTTGAAACATAATATCTCATACATTCAGANACAGCATCNACTAANGTTTTTGANCCAGANTCTACNGGNANAATTTCAGCTCCNGCATCACGNATAAATTTNACATTTACNGCCTGACGNGANATNTCTTTNGTNCCCATAAATATTTTAACTTTTAATCCCAGNTGNTTACCNGCCATAGCAAGNTTTTTTCCNAACATTCCNGCTCCNGTATCGCCACANAAATNCTTTCGNCCNGACATTTTNCAGATTAATGCGTTAANTNTTGCGTGATANCCNTTATGAGCNGANCCCTTAAGTGATGANACGTCCTTNCACCANATTTGAGCACCNCCNAAANNTTNGNTTAANTTTTCTAATTTNAANAANGGNGTNTCACCTCCNAGATAANTCTNAAANAATTGNTNTTTTTTTGCTAAAAANTTTTTATCCTTACGTANNTTTNCAAATAGTTTTGTNAGATCTTGAATNGGTNTTAAAGTACCTTCAGCAACAAAATTTCCGCCAAATTTACCACCATAAAAACCATTTTTGTCATGTTGGTCATAAATTGGAGTACCTTTTTTAATTTTCATAGCTTCTTACCTTAGCGAAAAAATCTTTAATTTTTTTTGGATCTTTTATACCTTTTTCAGTTTCTAGACCAGAATTTACATCGATTTTATCACTATATTTTAAGGCTGTTTCAACGTTATTAATGTCAATTTTTCCTGCAAGAAAAAATTTATTATCTTGAGTATCTTTAAGTAAATTAAAGTTAAAAGCCTCACCGGATTGACCCATGGCAGGCGTATCTAGTAAAAGTTCATTAGCAGAGGGATAATTTTTAATTTTCTCCAAATCACTTTTTTTTATAATCTTGATTACTTTAATCACCTCAAGACTAGTNAATTTTTTTATTTTTTCAATGAATGCATTATCTTCATCACCGTGCAATTGTATCGTGGTACAGTACTGNGAAACTTCTTCTACATCATTTATTGTTGGATTTACCATTACGGCCACTTTTTTGATATTTTCTGGAATATTATTTATTAANATCTTTAATTTTTCAATTGAAATTGATCTTGGGCTTTTCGGATAATTTATAATAAAGCCAATAAGGCTCGCACCTAGCTCGATACATAGTTTAATAATTTCTGGGTCAGTATTTCCACAGACTTTTACTTTTGGGAATTTCATGACTCTAAATTTCGAAAAAGTCTTTTGAAATTATTTTTAATGTTCCCTAAACTTATACTACGGCCAAGAACTATTCCAGTAGCTTTATATTTTATCAATGCATCTTTAGGACTCGTTATTCTTTTCTGGTCGTTTGTTTTATCACCAGGTAATCTTATACCAGGTGTTATTGTTTTGATTTTTACCAATTTGTTAATTTTCAATGATTCTTTNCCGCTACAAATAACTGCATAACAACCAGCTTTCTTTGCAATTTTTGCTTGATGAATAATTAATTGATCAATTTTTTTTGTATATCCGATTTCTTTTAAATTTATTTCATTNAAAGAAGTAAGCGTTGTTACACCCAGCAATTTTACTTTTGTTATTTTTTTTGCAGCCTTAATTGCTTCTACCCCAGAGCTTGTATGAATAGATATATAATTAATATTATGTATATCTTTAAGTGATTTTAATGCACTAATAATCGTATTTTTAATATCATGTAATTTTAAATCTAGAAAAATCGGAAATCCTTTAATTGATTTAATAAATTTTCTTCCGTATTCAGAATAAAATATTTGATATCCAATTTTTAAACCAAAAATATATTTTTTATTTCTTAATTTTGGAATAGATTTAATAATTAATTTTGCTCTCGAAACTGAACAATCGAGAGCTATAAAAATTATTTTTTTATTCTTCAACTACANTACCCTTATTGATCCTTTGATTTAATAATTTTGAAGTTTTCCATTTGATTTTATTTTTTTTTTCAATTTTAATAGGATCACCTGTTTTTGGATTTCTAGCGTGTCTTTCCGGCATATTTTTGATCTTGAATGTACCAAATTGCCTTAATTCAATATTCTTACCTTCAGATAATGCGTTACTTAAATATTTAAAAATAATCTCTACGATTCTTTCAACTTTTGCATTAGGTATTTTTTGATAAAGTTCTTGCATGTCTTTAACTATTTCAGATTTAACATAACTTTTTTTTGACATATCAATAATAAAGTATTGAAATTATTATAGAATTAGAATGTGATAAAGGAAAGGACTAATCTTTTTTTTTGTCTTTTTTCCCTAAAGCTTCGCCTAAAATGCCAGCTAGTGATTGACCAGAGCTTGTTGATCCATATTTTTCAATAGCTTCATCCGCTTGTTGTTGCTCTAATTTCTTAACAGATAGTTTTACTTTACGACGTTGTAAATCTATTTCCAAAATAGCTGAGTCTAAAGAATCACCGCTTGAAAAACGCATTGGTCTTTGATCACTTTTTTCTATAGCAAGCTCAGATTTCCTAATAATTGTTTGATATCGATCTGGACCCACATCAACTTTTAATCCATTATCTTGAACTTCGACAACTCTAGTTGAAACAATATCACCAACTTTTTTATCATTAAAAAATGAAAATGGATCTTTTTTTAAAGCCCTTATTGATCCGTTAACTTTTTCATCCTTAATATCTATAATTTTAATTTGAACTGAATCACCTTTATTAAAATTATCCAGTGCCNTNGAACTCTCAATATAATCTAATTGTTTATAGTGTACAAAAATGTCGATATCACTATCACCTGTGTTACAAAAAATTCCAAAGTCTTTTTTTGTAACTACCTTTGCATTTACAGTAGAATTTACCGGATATTTTGTAATAAATTCATCTATAGGATTTGGTATACAATCTTTGTAACTTAAACTGATTTTTCTTTTTTCAATATCCACTTCTTTTAGTTTCACTTTAGTAACATCGCCTATTTTAAATACTGATTTTGGGTTAACACTTTTTTGCATATGCTTTATTTCGCTTGAGTGAACTAGACCAACAATACCCTCTTGCATTTCAGCAAATGCCCCAAAGTCTGTTAGTTTTATAATTTTAACNTCATACTCATTTCCTACTTTAAATTTATCTTTAACAGTTTCAAACGGGTCTGGTATCATTGCTTTGATGGATAAACTCATCCTCATATTTTCCATATCAATTTCTANTATTTTGACTTTTATTTTCTCACCAACAGTAAACATATCATTTAGATTTGATATTTTTAAATGTGATACTTCAGATGAATGAAGTAGACAGTCTAGACTTTCAATAGAAACAAAACAACCATATGATTGTACTGCCTTAATAATACCCTCTACTACTTGACCAACTTTATAATTTTTGATCACCTTTTCTTTATTCTTATTTTTTTCTTGCTCTAATATTTGTCGTCGACTTGCAATGACATTCATTCTTACATTATCAATTTTAATTATTTGGAATTCCATTGGTTTGTTCATATATTCATTCATATTTTTAATTGGTTTATCTGCAACTTGGCTGTTAGGACAAAATGCAAAGATTCCAAATATTTCCACTACTACTCCACCTTTCACAGTGTTTTTAATTATACCACTTACTTTTTCCTGTTTTTCAAATGCTTGCTCTATTTTTTTCCATGATTTTGCTCTTCTTGCTTTCTCGATACTTAAAACAATGTTACCATTACGATCTTCGGTACGTTCTAAAAAAACCTCTATTTCTTTTCCTTCTTCTAATGCGTCTAGTTCAGCATGAGGAATTTCGTTTCTATCTACGATACCACTAGATTTTGCCCCTTTAATAAAAACATGAACATATTTGTCATCTATTTTCTCAACAGTTCCTGAAACAATCGTATTATCTTTTAAAATAATATTATCTAGGTTTTTGGATATTAATTTTGCAAATTCTGAATTTGTATCTTGATTATATACTTTTAAATTGTCTGTACTCACTAATATTTTTTTATCTCACTTTCTATTAAGAAAATTATTTTCTCTAGTGCGCGCGATATACCATTTGTGTCATTCCGTATCAATATAGAATCCTTCGTTTTTTTTAAAGGACTCACTTTTCTGGATTTATCCGCTAAATCCCTAGCTTTTAGAGCATTTAAAATCTCTTTAAAATCAACATTTTTCTCATCTTTCTTGGCTTTTAATTCTAAAAATCTCCTTTTCGCTCTGAGTTTTACTTTAGCATCTATGAATAATTTAATATCGCTAAAGCCTGCAGGTAATATTTTCGAACAAATATCCCGGCCACCTACAAGAATAATTGAATTCGGACAGTCAAAAATAAGTTTTCTTTGAATAGGTATAAGCACCTTTCTAATTGAGGGAATTTTAGCAATTTTAGAGACATAATTTGATATACGTATTGAGTGCAGTTTTGGATTTTGCAGTTTAGTAATATTGACGCTATTTAAACAATTTATTAAATATTTAATATTAATTTTCCCTCCCCCAGTATTGAGGTGAGCTAAAGTTAAATAACGATAAAGCAAACCAGAGTCTATAAATACAGCTTTAGATTTATAAAATTTTTTTATTTTCCTTAAGATACTCGACTTACCTGTAGCTACCCCACCATCACATGCCACTATAATTTTTTTATTTTTTTTAAACCGTAAACTTTTTACAGTTTGTAAAAAATTAGGAAATGAAACTTTTGTACAATTGAAATCATTTATTTGAATCTTTTTTCGCGATACAGATGATAAAACATAAAATGCCATGGCAATTCTATGGTCTTTGTTAAAATTCTTAATAATCGGAATATTATTAGAAAAAAATTTTTCTGTTATACCATTTATGAATAAATTATCTTTATTCCTCTTAACATTAGCACCACATAATTTTAAATTCTCAAACATCGTTTTTAATCTATCTGACTCTTTAAACTTGAGTTCGCTTAAATTATAAAATTTACTTTCTGTTTTACAAAATAAAGATACTATTAATAATACTGGAACTTCATCGATTATACTGGCAACTTCATCAGGTTTAATATCAATACCTTTCATATTAGGTGTGTAAGATGCAATTACATCGCCAGTAGGCTCACCATAGTATTGATGAATGTTTTCAAATCTAATTTTTGCTCCCATTTTCTTTAGAATTTTTATAAACCCAATTCGATAAGGATTTAAACAGACATTTTTTATTCGTATCTGACTTCCTTTAGTCAAAATAGCTATACAAATTAAAAATGCACTTGAAGAGGCATCAGAAGGAATTTTATAATTATTAATTGGCTGCAAATACTGCTTGCCCAATATTTTAATAGTTTGTTTATTTTTATTTTTGAATACTTTAATAGGATAATTTAAATATTTTAATAATCTTGAGGTGTGATCTCTTACATTGCTAGGACATTCAATACTAGTTTCACCAAAACTTATGATACCAGCAAGTGTTGCCGCACTCACCATTTGAGCAGATGGTTTGTCAATTTTAATCTCTGCTTGTATACAATCGGAGTGTCCCTTAATATTTATTGGTAAAAAATTTCTTTCAGTTGGGCATATATTCATTAAAAACTCTTTTAGAAATTCTAGTCTATAAGGTCTTTTAGTTAGACTCTGATCCCCGACTATTTTAGCATAAATTTTAGAACCCGCGATAAGCGGTGTTAATAAACGAAATGTAGTACCACTATTTCTACAATCAATTAATAACTTCTTTTTAGTCTCAGGGTAACCAATTCCTAAACCATAAACAGTATATTGATCTTCATATTTGTTGACTTTTATACCAAGTTTTTTAATAGCCATTATTGAAGTTAAGGCATCTTCTCCAGGCTGATAAATTTTAACTTTCGATATTCCATGAGCAATACTAGCAAATAATATTGATCTAATGGTAAGGCTTTTATCTGAGGATAATCGTACAGAACCTTTAATACAAATATCATTGTCTGGTATCAATTTATTTAATTTTTTAATTGCCATTACATTAGTAGATCAATATATACCCACTAAATTAAATTATAAAAAGAGATTTTAATGGCTGACAAAAAATTTGGACAAAAAAGGGTGTGTCCGCACTGTGAAAAGAAGTTTTACGATTTAAATAAAAAATCGCCCTTTAAATGTCCTTGTGGTGAAAATGAAATTACAATTGAAAATGAAGACATATTTCTTCCTCAGAACAACCCTGTGGTTCAACAACCCCAAAAATCAGAAGCAAAAGATGAATTTGCTGATATAGAAAATACCGATAATACATCGGAGGATAATGAAGACGATGTTATTTCACTTGACGATGCTGCACTTGAGGAAGAGCAAAATACTAAGAACTAGATTTTAAAACCAGTACCCAAATAATATTTAATTGCTTTTTGATCTTTAATTATATCTTTTGGCGGACCTTCGACCATAACTACGCCATCTCTAATAATTATACAGTTATCCAATATATCTTGAATAGCAAAAAAGTTATGATCAGTAATAATAACTGAAAGACCCATATCTCTAAGTTCTAAAATAAATTTTTTAATTGATGATATACTTAATGGATCTAAAGCAGCCATGGGCTCATCAAGTAACAGCACCTTTATATCTTTATTACAAATTCTTTGTAAAGTTGATATTTTTTTATACTCACCACCTGACATATTATTCGCCTTTACGTTCGCTAAGTACTGAAGACCAAAATAAGATAATAGCTGATAAATCTTAGCCTCGATTTTATTCTTATCCTCAATATGCAATTCTAAAATAGCATAAAGATTTTCGTATGCTGTCATATTGCCAAACAGTCCTTTGTGCTGCTCTAAAAGACTAATACCTTTAAGAGCTCTTTTATGGATTGGTAATTCATTAATTTTCTCATTATTTAATTTAATTTCACCAAAATCTGGAAAAATTTTTCCTACGATAAGATTAAATAAAGTTGATTTTCCGGCACCGTTAGGTCCAAGTAATCCTAAAATTTGCCCGTGGTTTAAAGATAAAGAAATATTTTTTAAAATTGGTTTACCACCTAAGGTTTTTGAAATTTTTGATATGCTTAAAATTTTTTTATTTGTTTTCTTATTTTGTTCATTAAATTTTATTATGTTTGTTGAAGCAATATTAATTTGTTTCTTGTTATCATTTTGGTCTTTATGTGCTAATAATTTATTATTTATGATATTTGTTAATATTAAAATATCATTATCCTCATATAGAAATTTTTTTTTTAATAATAACGTTTTATTCTCAGCTGTAACTGCTTTAATTTTAATCCTTTTTTTTTTGCTAAAATCAGTTTCTTTTTCCATAAACTCTATCTTTTTTTTTTAACATAAATATTTCTAAATTATTTGTAATGGTATTTAGTTTAGCAATATCTCCTTTAATGATGTTTTTGCCATCCTTGTATATTACATTTTTTTCTAATTTTATTAAGTTTTTATCAGCTAAAAAATTTGCTTCATTAGCAGTTATTATTCCATCTTTATTTGAAATTTTTACATTTTGATAATATTTAATATTTTTAGATTTCTTATAATAATTTGCTTTATCAGCCGTAACATTCAACTTACTCCCATCATTAAGCCTTGTATAACTAAGGACATTATTCAATTCAATTAGATCTGGTTGATCTTTGTTTAAGTATGCTTCTTTGCCTTTAGTAATATAATCTCTCCCACTATCATCAGAAGTTTTGTATTCGACATTCGTAAATTTAGTGACATTTTTCTCAATATTGTTGTTTATATTAATATCATCAGATAGATCTTTTTGTATTTTGATAGATCCTTTGTTTTGTGAAATATGATAAAAATAGAAAATTGCCGATACCAAAACTACAAATAATAAAAAAAAATTAGATTTTGCTTTTTTGGTCATCATTTATTCATAAACTGTATAATTGAATGAATATTTACTAGACCTCTAAACTTACCTTTTGATTTGACTAATAATACGGTAATTCTTTTTTTATTCATTAGATTTAAAGCTTCTGGAGCAAGCATCATTTCATCTACAAAAGTCGGATTTTTTGTCATTATATCACCTGCTTTTAATTTTTGGAGATTTGAAAATTTACTCGCCGCTCTTGCTGTATCTCCATCAGTTATAATTGATAACTTTTTTGCTTTTTTTTCTTTTACTAAAACGCATCCAAGTCTCTTAGATGAAATAACTGAAAGTATTTTAGAAAAATACACATCTTTATTTACATAGGGTATTTTATTTCCTGTAATTAAAAGTTCTTTTATGGGCGTTAAAGATTTTCCAATACTACCATGCGGATGATGTTCACCAAATTTTGATATTTTGAAATTTCTTTTTTTCGCTACTGTAATTGCAAGCGCGTCACCTATACAAGTCAATATAGTAGTTGTACTTGTTGGGACGAGTGAAAAATTTTTATCACCCGCCTCTTTAATTTTTGGATAAATTATATTTATATCAGAATTTTTTGATAATTGTGATTTCGAATTCGAAGAAATACCAATTATTTTTATTTTATATTTTTTTGCAAATTTTAATATTGAAATTAATTCATTAGTATTCCCACTATTTGAAGCAATAATTAATGTATCATTTTTTTGGAGACTACCTAGTCCGCCATGACTTGCTTGATTTGCGTCTAAAATATAACTGGAAATTCCTAATGACGAAAAAGTACCACAAGTTTTTTCTAAAATAAGTTTAGATTTTCCAACTCCAGTGAATACTATATTTCCTTTGGTATTATTAATGAGATTAACAGCTTTTGAAAAATTTAAATTTAAATTTCTTTGTACTTTTTGAATTGACAAAATCTCTTCTTTTATTATTTTTTTACCAAAATTTAATATTTGTTTTTCTGATTTCATATTAATGTTCAAAAATATCCCCTAGGCCATTTAAATCTAAATTAGTTCGTGTTTCTAAAAATTGAAAACATTTTTCAGCTAAATTTAATTTATTTTCTCGATTTAGAATTTTTTCAAGCTCAATTTTAATTTTATGCAAATGAAGTACATCGTTTGCTGCATATTTTATTTGCTGATCAGTATAATTTTCAATACCCCAATCAGATGTTTGCATTTCTTTATCAAGTTTTATACCAAGCAAATCTTTTGCCAAATCTTTAAGACCATGATTATTTGTAAATTTTCTACAAATTTTTGATGCAATTTTAGTATCAAAGATATTATTCACTTTAATATGAAGGTGTTGTTTTAAAAAACCTAAATCCGCTCTTCCAAAATGAAAAATTTTCTTGATTTTTTCGTCCTCTAAAATTTTTTTTAAATTTGGCGCATTATATTTATTCTTAAATTTTACAAAATGAACAAAGTTTGAACCGTCTGACAATTGTAACAAGTGAAGTTTATCTGTTAGGGGATTTAATCCAGAAAATTCACCGTCAACAGCTAATGTTGTGACGTTTTTTAAACTTGTGTCGGTCGGAAGATCGTTTAAATGTAATGTATATTTAAAATTCATATTTCAATTACTGATTGTATAACATGTCTTTAGCTTATGTAAAAAAAATCTGTCTTTTCGGGGGCGCTGGCTTTATAGGGCGTTCAATTGTGAGGCTTTTAGCTAAAAATGGATTTGAGGTTAAAATAGCCACAAGATCACCATTTGATCAAGATTTATTAGAATTAAAATCAACTGTTAGTGACCCTGGTCAAATAAGTGTTGAAAAAATTAATATACACTCAAAAAGTCAAATTAAGGATTTCATTAAAGACTGTGAGATTTGCATAAATTTAGTCGGTATACTGTATGAGAAAGGTAGCAATACATTTAAAAAAATTCATACCATTTTTGCTGATAATTTAACATCTGTAATTAAAGAAACTAAGTCAATTAAACATTACATTCACTTTTCAAGTTTAGGTGTAAAAAATAATACCAGCTCAAATTATTTAGAAAGTAAATATAAAGCAGAGGAAATTGTAAAAAAAAATTTAAAAAATTATACCATCATCAAACCATCTATAGTTTTTGGAGGTGGTAAAAAAGATTTTACAAATACCTTTGCTAAATTAGTAAATTTATTTCCAGTTATACCGTTAGCTGGAGCCACAGTCAAATTTGCCCCTGTTTATGTAGGTGATATAGCGTTAGGTGTTGAAAAAATTATCGACCAGGAAATTAAAATGGAAACAATTGAGTTTGTTGGAAATGAAATTTTTAATTTAACAGAAATAATAAAAATTATTTCGAATGAGACACGTGTTAAAAATTTGATAATTCCAATACCATCATGGCTAGGTAAGCTACAAGGTTTGGTTCTGGGTTTAGCTCCAAACCCTATGTTAACGTTAGATCAAGTAAGAACATTAGAGTCTGGAGATAATATTGCTACAGGAAAAAATAGAACGCTATCTGATTTAAATATAAAACTTACAGATATCAGAAAAGTAATTCCAAATTATTTGTGGAGATTTAGAAAAGGTGGTCAGTTTGCTAAATAAAATAATAAGGCAAAGCCTAAAAATAATCTTAAGATTACAAATAAAGTAAGAGAATTTTTTTCTACAAAAGATAAAAATATTTTAATACAAAATAATGAGGTAACAAAGGATAAAGAAAATCCTATAAACAAAAATAGAAGAATATCTTTATTAAAATTTATCACAACCTCTCCTATACCTAAAACAGTTGCAGCAAAAAGTGTTGGAATAGATATGAGAAAACTAAATTTTGCAGAGTCTAATCTTGAAAATCCTAAAAACCTAGCACAAGTTATTGTAATTCCTGATCTACTAGTTCCTGGTATTAAAGCAATAACCTGAGCTAATCCGATGTAAAATGCATTCTTATTTGAAATATTATTTTTAAACCTTTGACTCACTAAAGTTTTATCAGAGAAATATAAAATAATTGAAAAGAATATGGTAGCTGCAGTCACGATTTTAATATCTTGTAAAAATATATTGATTTGAAAAAAATTTACTAAAAATCCAATAATGATTACAGGTAAGGTTGCTATAATAATGTTATGAAACAGAGGGATATTACCTACAATATTAAAAATTTCTTTTTTAAAATATACTAGCACGGCAAATAATGATCCAGTATGTGCTGATATGTTAAATAAAAGGTTTTTATCTTTGTCTTTCAGCAGCAGTATCTCTTCGAATATAACCAATAGCCCACTAGATGAAATTGGTATCCATTCGGTGATACCTTGAATAATTGATAAACAAATTAAACTAAAATAAGTCGAAGCAGCCATGGTTTATTTCGAATATTATTATTTCGTTGCAAAGGCTATAATTAGTTAAATTGAAAAATATTAGTTTTTTTTAAATTTGAATAAAAACCTTAGAAAAGTATTAAAAATTGCGGCATTTTACAACATTTGTTGATTTTATTGAGTTTTAAGGTAAACAAAAGTTTACCAAAAATACTATACATCAAAAAAATAATGTATATTAATTCGTTCCTATGTCAAAAATGTTAAAATTTGTCGATCTTAATAGAGAAACGCCTGAAAAGGTTAACTCTCAAGTAAGAAAAGATAATTTTTTAGAAATTTACAAAGAGTTTATAGACACAAAAGCAAAGGAACAAGCAAGTAGATGTTCTCAATGTGGAACACCATTCTGCCAAGTACACTGCCCACTCCAAAATAACATACCTGATTGGTTAAAATTAACGGCCGAGGGTAGATTAAAAGATGCTTATGAAGTTTCCGCTGCAACAAATTCCTTACCAGAAGTTTGTGGAAGCATTTGTCCTCAAGATCGTTTATGTGAAGGTAATTGCGTAATCGAACAATCAGGGCACGGCACAGTTACAATAGGTGCAGTAGAAAAATTCATTACGAATACTGCATGGGATAATGGGTGGATAAAACCCATAGTACCTTTAACAGAATTAAAAGAATCAGTTGGTATTATAGGATCAGGTCCTGCAGGCATAGCCGCAGCGATGGAACTTAGAAAAGAAGGTTATCAAGTTACTATATATGATAGATATGATAGAGCTGGTGGTTTATTAATTTATGGCATTCCAAATTTTAAACTAGAAAAGTCAACAGTTTTAAGAAGAATAAAGCTTTTAGAAGATAGTAAAATTAAAATCATAAAAAATTTCGAAGTAGGAAAAAATAGTAGTTTTAAAGAACTAAAAGAAAAGCATGATGCAGTCCTTATAGCTACTGGTGTTTATAAAGCTAGACAAATAAATACACCAGGATCTGAATTAAAAAATATTTACCCTGCAATGCATTTTCTTACTGCTTCGAATAAAAAAGGATTAGGCGACAAGGTTGAAGAATTCGAAAATGGATCACTTAATGCCGAGGGTAAAAATGTAGTCGTAGTTGGAGGAGGAGATACCGCAATGGATTGTGTAAGGACTGCGGTAAGACAAAAAGCTAAATCTGTATCTTGTTTATACAGAAGAGACAAAGTGAATATGCCTGGCTCAGCAAGGGAAGTAATGAATGCAGAAGAAGAAGGTGTAAAATTTGTTTGGTTATCAACTCCTAAAGTTTTTGAAGGAAATAAAAAAGTAGAAAAAGTAATCATAAATAAAATGAGATTGGGTGAGGCAGATTCTTCAGGTAGACAAACTCCTAAAGCAATAGAAGGATCAGAAGAGATTTTAAAAGCCGATCTTGTTATTGAAGCTCTTGGGTTTGAACCAGAGGAGATTCCAAAATTATTTAATGAGCCTAAATTAGAGATTACAAGATGGGGTACTATCAAAGTAGACTTAAAGACACTTAAGACAAATATTAAAGGTGTTTTTGCAGCTGGAGATATTGTGCGAGGTGCTTCACTAGTTGTTTGGGCAATAAGAGATGGCAAAGATGCAGCAAAAGGAATAAGTCAGTACTTAAATAAAATTAATCAAAAAAAAATACGAGCAGCGTAATGACATTTAAAAAATTCTTAAAAAATAAAAAAAAATTAGAAGCGGCAAATGTAAAGATTGTAGATCATGATGCTTGTGGTGTAGGTTTTGTTGCTTCAATGACGGGTAAGCAAAAAAGAGAAGTTGTAGAAAATGGTATTGATGCATTAAAAGCTGTTTGGCATCGTGGCGCTGTAGACGCAGACGGAAAAACGGGTGATGGCGCAGGCATACATATAGAGTTTAGCAGGGATTTTTTTAAGGAGCAAATTAATGTTACCGGTCACGACGTTTCTGACGATCAAGAAATTTGTCTTGGTATGGTTTTTCTACCAAGAACAAATTATTCAGCCCAAGAAAGATGCCGAACACTATTGGAGCAAGAATTATTAAACAATGATTTTTACATTTTTGGCTGGAGACAAGTCCCAGTAAATCCTAAGGTTTTAGGACAGAAGGCTAATGATACACGTCCTGAAATTGAACAAATTATTTTTGCATGTGAAAAAAAACTGGACTTTCAAGAACTGGAGAGAAAACTTTTTGTAATTAGAAAGAAAATAGAAAATCAGGCAGCAAAAGAACAGTTGAATGATTTTTATATTTCATCACTAAGTTCCAAATCAGTCATTTATAAGGGTATGTTTTTAGCAGAAAATATATCAGACTTTTATCCAGATTTGATGGATGAAAGATTTACTTCGAGGTTTGCAATTTTTCATCAAAGGTTCTCGACAAATACGTTTCCATCGTGGGAGTTAGCACAGCCTTTCAGAATCATCGCTCACAATGGAGAAATCAACACTTTAAAAGGTAATGTAAATTGGATGAAGACACATGAAGCTGGAATGGAAAGCGATCTCTTTGACAATATTGATGATATTAAACCAATTATTAAAGCAAATAATTCGGATACAGCATCTCTAGACTCAGCTTTTGAATTATTAGTTAGAGGTGGAAGAGATCTTCCAATTGCAAAAATGATGTTAATTCCAGAGGCATGGTCTAAAAAAAGTAAAATTATTTCTAAAGCTCATCGTGATATGTACAATTATTTAAATTCTGTAGTCGAACCATGGGATGGTCCAGCTGCAGTAGCAGCTTTCGATGGCCGTTGGATAGTTGCTGCATCTGATAGAAACGGACTTAGACCTTTGAGATACACAATCACTAAAGACAAAATGTTATTTGCTGGGTCTGAAACAGGAATGGTTCACGTGTCAGAAGATAACATTCAATACAGAGGTAGAGTAGGACCTGGACAAATGATTTCTTTAGACTTGGATAAAGGAAAATATTTTAATGATAAAAAAACTAAAGATCATTTAGCATCCAACCCAGTTTACAAGGAATTTGCATCAAACCACATAGAGTTATCAAAAAACTTTAAGAATCTTAAAGAAAAGCATCTGTTTCAAGGGCAAGAACTAAGACAACGCCAATATCTTGCTGGTTTAAGTATTGAAGATTTAGAAATTATTCTACATCCAATGATTGAGGACGCTAAAGAAGCAGTTGGTTCAATGGGTGATGATACTCCAATAGCAGTATTATCTAGTAAATTTCGACCTTTATCACATTTTTTTAGACAAAACTTCAGTCAAGTTACCAATCCACCAATTGACTCGCTAAGAGAAAACAGAGTGATGTCATTAAATACTAGATTAGGAAACCTTGAAAATATATTGGATGATAAATTAACTAAACAAAAAAGTTATTTGCTTGAAAGTCCAGTTTTAACGAATGCTCAATTTAAAAAAGTTCACGATACCTTTAAAGATGAAACACAAATCATTGATTTATGTTATTATATTAACGAAAAACATACCCTAAAAAATCAACTCGATAGAATTAAAAGTGAGGCCGAGGAATTTGTACGAGGAGGTGCTAAGCACTTGGTAATAAGTGATGAAAATGTATCAAAAAAAAAATTGTCTATTCCAGTAATTTTAGCACTTGGAGCTATACATACATACCTAACCTTTCTTGGTATAAGAAAATTTGTATCAATACATGTTAAATCAAGCGAATGTTTGGATACTCACTACTTTGCAGTTTTGATAGGAGCTGGTGCCACCACAGTTAATCCATATTTAACGTTAGACTCTATCCACCAAAGATTTGAAAAAGGTTTATTTGGTAAATTAAGTTTTGATGAATGTATTAATAGATATGTAAAAGCTATTAATGACGGGTTACTTAAAATTATGTCAAAGATGGGAATATCCGTCATCAGTTCATATCGAGGTGGACTTAATTTTCAATCTTTAGGACTAAGTAGATCATTAGTCTCAGAGTATTTTCCAGGTCTCGAGTCAAGAATATCTGGAATAGGTATTTTAGGTATAGAAGAAATGATCAAAAAACATCATCAAAATACGTTTAGAGAAAATATAATTTCACTACCTATCGGGGGTATCTATAAATACCGTCACGGCGGGGAAACACATGGTTATCAAGCTAAAACAATGCATTTATTACAAAGCGCAGTAACAAATGACTCTTTTGATACATACAGAAAATATTCAAAACTAATTCACGAAATGCCACCAATACATTTAAGAGATTTACTAGGTTTTAAATCTAAAAAAAAATCAATTCTTTTAGATGAAGTTGAGTCAATTACAGAAATTAGGAAAAGGTTTGGAACAGGAAGTATGTCAATGGGAGCTCTATCAAAGGAGGCACATGAAACTTTAGCAATAGCCATGAATAGGATTGGCGGAGCTTCTTGTAGTGGCGAAGGCGGAGAAGATGAAGATAGGTTCGTACCTAGAGCAAATGGAGACAATGCTAATTCAAGAGTAAAACAAGTAGCATCAGGAAGATTTGGTGTAACAGCAAAATATTTAAATCATTGTAATGAAATTGAAATTAAAATTGCCCAAGGGGCTAAGCCTGGTGAAGGAGGACAATTACCTGGCTTTAAAGTTTCAAAATATATTTCAAAATTAAGACATTCTACACCAGGTGTAACATTAGTGTCACCTCCGCCACATCACGATATTTACTCTATTGAAGACCTGGCTCAATTGATCTATGATTTAAAACAAATTAACCCAAAAGCCCGTGTAGGAGTAAAATTAGTAGCATCAACTGGAGTTGGTACTGTCGCTGCAGGTGTAGCGAAAGCAAAGGCAGATATTATTTTGATAAGTGGACATAATGGTGGATCTGGGGCAACGCCACAAACGAGTGTAAAGTATGTAGGGTTACCATGGGAAATGGGTTTAACAGAAACTAATCAAATTTTAACAATGAACAACTTAAGACACAAAGTAGTTTTAAGAACAGATGGAAGCATCAAGACTGGAAGAGATGTTGTGATGGCTGCAATGATGGGTGCCGATGAATTTGGTATCGCTACAACCAGTTTGATTGCAATGGGCTGTATCATGGTCAGACAATGTCATTCTGATACTTGCCCTGTAGGGATATGTACACAAAGAGAAGATTTAAGGTCAAAATTTACCGGAACACCTGAAAAAGTAGTAAATCTATTTTCATTTATTGCTGAGGAAGTAAGAGAGATCCTAGCTGAACTTGGTTTTAAATCTTTAAATGAGGTTATTGGCAGAACAGATTTATTAACGCAAATATCAAAAGGGTCTTCAAATTTAGATGATCTAGATTTTAATCCTCTTTTGGTTCAGGCAGACCCAGGAGATCACCCAAGGTACTGCAAGGAAAAAATTAGAAATGAAGTCCCTGACACCTTAGATGAGAAAATAATCAAAGATGTAATTTCGCTAATCGAAAGCGGCCAGAATGTCGAATTAAGTTATAACATTAAAAATACAGACAGAACTGTTGGAGCAAGATTAGCTTCAACTTTGGTAACAAAATTCAAAGGCAGATCATTTAATGATAATCAAATCAATATAAAGCTAAGAGGCTCTGCAGGACAATCGTTAGGAGCATTTGCTGTAAAAGGTATTAACCTTGAAGTAATAGGTGATTGTAATGATTATGTTGGAAAAGGTTTATCGGGTGGAACAATCATAGTTAGACCAGCAAGAGCTACTCAAATAGAAACTGAAAAAAATACTATTATTGGAAACACTGTATTGTATGGTGCAACCAGTGGAAAATTGTTTGCTGCTGGTCAAGTTGGAGAAAGGTTTGCAGTAAGAAATTCAGGCGCAACTTCTGTCGTTGAGGGCTGTGGCACAAATGGATGCGAATATATGACTGGAGGGACAGCGGTATTTTTAGGCGAAGTTGGAGACAACTTTGCTGCTGGTATGACTGGAGGTATGGCTTTTGTTTATGATCCTGAGTCTAAACTAGAAAATCTTATCAACCCAAATAGTGTAACTTGGAACAAAGTTGAAACTGAGTACTGGAAAAAATATTTAAAAAATTTAGTTGAAGATCATGCTAAATTTACTAAATCTAAATATTCTGAAAAAATGCTCCATGAGTGGGATATTAATTTAAGCCATTTTGTTCAAATTTGCCCTATAGAAATGCTTAACAAACTAGATCATCCTTTAACAAATAAATTTATAGAAAAAAAAGCTGGCTAAATTTACGCCTGTACAATTCGAATTAATTCTTTTCCAATTCTTTTTAAATCACTTTTAGAGGATAGGCTATGATCTCCAGAATTTTGGATAAAGATTAAGCTATCTTTTGCAATTAAACTTTTTGATAAAAGGTATGAATATTCAATTGGAACAATATCATCTTTTAAACCATGAAAAAATCTGAGAGGAAAATTACAAATTTTTCTTTTTTTTAAAATTAAATTTTTATTTCCTCCATTAATTAAATTTTTTCCGATTGGATAAAAACCTTCATAGTTATTTTTTAGTTTATAGATTTTTCCTGATTTTATTAGGTTCTTTGTTTTTCTTGAAAATGTATTCCACATTAAGTATTTTGTGAAATCTGGTGCAGAGGAAATACCAATAAAACCTATAATATTTTTAATTTTCCAAATTAATCTTGCTGCAATCCAGCTTCCACAAGATGATCCAATTAAAATAATTTTTTTATTATTAAGTTTTGACTTACAAATTTCTAATGCTTCATTGATCCAATCATTAATACCCTGATGTTCAAAAACACCTGATGATTTACCATGACCTGAGTAATCAAAAGCTAAAAAGTTAATTTTATTTTTTTTACATAATGATTTTAAGTATTTTACTTTTTTACCAGATATATTTGACATCAAGCCATGTAAAAAAAATACGGTAATTCTACTTTTTGTACTCACTTCGGTGTAATACAGAGACTGTTTTTTCGATGTATAGAAATAATTTTTTTTGTTTTTCATTAGAATAAATATATAGTTATAAAATCTTTTAAATGAGTGCAAATATAAGGTTACTTCAAATTATTCCAAATATGGATATTGGCGGCGCAGAAACAGGCTGTTTGCATGTAGCAGAGCATATATCTAAAGAAGGAGGCTTCTCAGCAATTTTAACAAGTGGTGGAAAATTACTGGAATTAATTGATAAAAAAAAAATCAAAATAATTAGATGGCCGGTAAATAAAAATTTTTTTATTATAATATTAAATGTTTTTTATATTTTTTTTTAGAATTAAATTAAATAAAATTAATATTGTTCATGCAAGAAGTAGAGCACCAGCTTGGTCAGCCTATTTTGCATCTAAATTAGCAGGTGTAAAATTTATAACTACATTTCATGGTACATATAATTTTAAATCAAAAATAAAAAAATTTTATAATTCTATAATGGTTAGGTCAGACCATGTCATTGCTGGATCTGAATTTATATTAAATCACATTCATTCTAATTACGATATTAAAGCACCCTCATCAGTTATAAAAAGAGGTATTGATGAAAAATATTTTTCGAAAAAAAACATAAATGCTGAGGAAATTGAAAAATTAAGGAAATCAATGAATATAAGTGAAAAAAAATTTATTATTTTATTACCAGGAAGATTGACTTATTGGAAAGGTCAAAAATTGTTTATTGAATCATTACATATTTTAAATCAAAAAAAAAAACTTGAAAATGTACATGCTATTATTATTGGAAGTCACCAGGGTCGATTAAACTTTAAAAATGAACTCGTCAAAATAATTAAGTCATACAAATTAGAAAATAAGTTATTAATTGCTCATGGGTTAAATAAAATGCCAGTCGCATATTCAATTGCAAATCTTGTTTTATCTAGCTCAATAGAACCAGAGGCATTTGGGCGAGTAAGTGTAGAAGCCCAGTCTATGGAAAAACCCGTATTGGCTAGCGACATAGGTGGATCGTTAGAAACAGTTATAAATAACAAAACTGGCTGGTTATTTAAAAATAACGATGCAAATGATTTAGCAGAAAAAATTGAAATCATAATAAAAACTGAGCAGAATGTACTTAATTTAATTGGCAAACAGGGTCGAAAAAATGTCAAGCAAAACTATACAAGAGATGTAATGGTATCAAGAACACTGGAAATCTATAGTTCATTAGTTTAAGAGTCTAAAGTATTATGGTTTCAATTAAACTACCAGATGGTAAAATTAAAAAATACGACTCTCCTGTTACAGGTATTCAAATAGCAAAAGATATAGCTCCATCCTTATTGAAAAAAGCTTTGGTGATAGAGGTAGATGGAAAACATAAAGACTTGGACGTGGAAATTAATAAAGATTCGAGTGTAAAAATTATTACTATTAACGACGACTATGCTTTAGAATTAATAAGGCATGATTCTGCACACTGTATGGCCATGGCAGTTCAGCAATTATTTCCAGGAACGCAGGTTACAATTGGTCCAGTAATCGAAAATGGTTTTTATTATGATTTTGCAAGAGATGAACCATTTAACGACAGTGATTTAAAAAGAATCGAAAAAAAAATGCATGAAATAGTTGACCAGGATCTAAAGACTAGAAGAGAGGTGTGGGATAGAAATAAAGCAATAAAGCATTTTAAAAATATTGGTGAGCAATATAAAGCAGAAATTATAGAGAGTATTCCAAATAATGAAGAGCTGTCTATATATTTTCATGGAACGTGGTACGATTTATGTAGAGGACCACACTTACCTAGCCTTGGTAAAATTGGTAAAGCATTTAAATTAATGAAAGTTGCAGGGGCATATTGGAGGGGAGACTCTAAAAATAAAATGCTTCAAAGAATATATGGAACATGCTGGAGAACAAAAAAAGATTTAGATGATTATTTACATAGAATTGAAGAAGCAGAAAAAAGAGATCACAGAAAAATTGGCAAAGCTCTAGATCTTTTTCATTTTCAAGAAGAAAGTCCAGGTGCAGTATTTTGGCATCAAAAAGGTTGGACTTTGTTTCAATCTTTAATTAAATTTATGAGAGAAAAACAAAATGATGCTGGTTATTTAGAAGTGAATACACCAGAAATGCTAGATAAAATCCTATGGGAAAAGTCAGGACATTGGGAAAAATTCCAAGAGTATATGTACACCACAGATGCTGATGATAAAACTTTCGCAATTAAGCCCATGAATTGCCCAGGGCATGTTCAGGTTTATAACCAAGGTTTAAAAAGTTACAAAGATCTGCCTTTAAAAATTTCTGAATTTGGAAAAGTTCATAGATATGAACCTTCTGGTGCTCTTCATGGTTTAATGAGAGTCAGGGCGTTTACGCAAGATGACGCGCATATTTTTTGTACTCATGAACAAATTACCGAAGAGTCACTAAAGGTTACAAATTTAATTTTAGATATTTATAAGTCATTTGGTTTTGAAAGTGTAAAACTTAAATTTTCGGATCGTCCAGTTAAAAGAGTTGGTAGCGACAAAATTTGGGATCAAAGCGAAAAGGCACTACTCGACGCAATCAAAACAAGTGGTCTTAAGTATGAGGTAAACAAAGGAGAAGGGGCGTTTTATGGTCCAAAAATTGAATTTGTTCTTATTGATGCAATAGGACGGGAATGGCAATGCGGAACATTGCAAGTAGATTTTAATTTACCAGGAAGATTAGACGCAACATATGTCGCAAGTGACGGTTCAAAAAAAGTTCCTGTTATGCTGCATAGAGCAATGTTTGGATCTTTGGAGAGATTTATTGGAATTTTAATCGAACATCATGCAGGTAAGTTTCCTTTTTGGCTATCACCGGATCAAGTTGCAGTATTACCTATAAGTAACGAACAAAACGATTATGCAATTAAAGTGAAGATGTCACTTGAAAAAAAAGGATTAAGGTCTATTATCGATATTAGAAATGAGAAGATTAATTATAAAATACGAGAACATTCTGTTTCGAAAATTCCTATTTTAATGATTTGTGGCGCTAAAGAAGTTGAAAATAATACTATTACAATTCGTAGACTTGGACAGGAGCAACAGCAAACAATGAATCTTAATGAAGCTATAGAACAATTATTGATCAAGTCGCTCACACCATCTATTTAATGCATAAACGAAAATTTTCTAATTAATGAGAGGTCCAAGAGTTAATAAAAGGATACGTGCAAATGAAGTTCAGCTTATTACACACGATGGAGATAATATTGGAGTTGTGCCTATAGGTGAAGCTTTAGATAGAGCGAGGGAAGTAGGTTTGGATTTAATTGAAGTAGCACCAAATGTTAAACCACCAGTCTGTAAAATAATTGATTATGGAAAGTATAAATACGAACTTCAAAAAAAAGCTAGTCAGGCAAAGAAAAAACAAAAAATTATTACTTTAAAAGAACTTAAGTTTAGACCTAGCACTGATAAGCATGATTATAATTTTAAAATGAAAAATGCGAAGAAATTCATAACAAAAGGAGACAAAGTCAAATTTACAATTAGATTTAAGGGTCGAGAAATGGATTATATGAAAGCGGCATATGATCTTGTAGACAAAATAATCGATGATACAAAAAGCATTTCTAAAGTAGAGCAAAAAGCAAAACTTGAGGGTAGACAGATGACCCTTATAATCCAGCCAAATTAATCAATTATTGATATTGTTATATTATCTTTATTAGGTATAACCACTCTCGTTATGACAAAGTTAAAGACTAAAAGTTCAGCAAAAAAAAGATTTAAAATAACAGCTAAAGGAAAAGTTAAATCCGCACAAGCTGGAAAAAGACATGGAATGATTAAAAGAACAAATTCCCAAATCAGAAAATTAAGAGGAACAACGACTTTATCTAAACAGGATGCTAGGATTATAAAGTCTTATATGCCCAATAGTTTAAGAGGATAATATGGCAAGAGTAAAAAGAGGAAAAACCAGTAAAGCAAAACACAAAAAAGTACTTAAGTCTGCTAAAGGGTATTGGGGCAGAAGAAAAAGCACTATACGTGTTGCTAAACAGGCAGTTGAAAAAGCAATGCAGTATGCTTATCGAGATAGAAGAAGAAATAAAAGAACTTTTAGATCACTTTGGATACAAAGAATTAATGCCGGTGTTAGAGCCGAAGGTTTAACTTATGCTAAATTTATCAATGGGCTTGTAAAATCAAAGATAAATATAGATAGAAAAGTATTGGCAGATATTGCATATAATAATCCGGAGACTTTTAAATCTATCGTAAAAAAGGTACAGTCCCATTTAAATTAAAATTTAAATGTTAGATCTAAAAAACTTATCTCAAGAGATAAATTCTAAAATTCAGGAAATTACAGACAGACAATCTTTAGAATCTTTAAAAACTTTTTATTTAGGAAAAAAAGGTATGATTACTGAAGCATTTAAGGGAGTTGGAAAGATAGATGCCGATCAAAGAAAAATTTTTGCAGCAGAATTAAATATAATAAAGACAAATTTACTAAATCAAATCAACTCTTTTGAGACAAAAATTGAGCTTGAAGAGATAGAAGATAAATTGAGTTCTGAAAAAATCGATATCACACTTCCAACAAAAGAATTTAAAAAGGGAAAGATTCATCCAGTATCTCAAGTTATTGATGAATTAACATGTATTTTTGCAGAGATTGGATTTTCTGTTGCAGAAGGGCCCGACATTGAAAATGAATTTAACAATTTTACAGCACTAAACACACCTGAACACCATCCAGCGAGAGATATGCATGATACTTTTTATTTGGATAAAAATAAAAAAACTTTACTACGAACTCATACATCGCCAGTTCAGATACGAACAATGCTAAATAACAAACCACCTATTAAGATCATTGCTCCGGGTCGGACCTATAGATGTGATAGTGATATGACGCATACACCTATGTTTCATCAGTTAGAAGGTCTTCATATCGACCAAGATGTTAATATGGGAAACTTAAAAGGTTGTTTAGATTTTTTCTTAAAAAAATTTTTTGAAGATGAAAATATTGAAATGAGGTTTAGACCTAGTCATTTTCCATTCACAGAACCAAGTGTAGAGGTAGATATTAGTTATAAGCTAGAAAATAACAAAATTGTAGTTGGCAAGGGGGACAAGTGGCTTGAAGTTTTGGGTTGTGGAATGGTTCATCCCAATGTTTTAAAAAATGTTAAAATTGATTCAAAAAAATATCAAGGATATGCTTTTGGTGTAGGCATAGATCGTCTTGCAATGTTAAAATATGGAATTACTGATTTAAGATCATTTTTTGAGGGTGATTTAAGATGGTCAAATCATTATGGTTTTGACGCAAATGACGTACCTACAAATTATAGAGGTCTTAGTAAATGAAACTAACTACGTCTTGGTTAAAGAAACATTTAAATACAAAAAAATCAGTTGATCAAATAGTTAATACTTTGACAAATATAGGTTTAGAAGTTGAAGAGGTTTTAAAAACAAATAATAATTTAAAATTTTTTAAGATTGCAAAAATATTAAAAACAGAAAAGCATCCGAATGCTGACAAATTAAAAGTGTGTGATGTTGATATTGGTGGTAAAGTTGAAAAAGTAGTCTGTGGAGCATCAAATGCTAGAAATGGACTTTTTACAGTATACGCATCACCTGGTGCGGTAATTCCAAAAAATGGGATGAAATTAGTTGTCGCTAAAATTAGAGATGTAGAGTCAAGAGGCATGCTCTGTTCCGAGAATGAATTAGGAGTTTCAGATGTAAGCGATGGTATTATAGAAATTAAAAATAAAAAAATTGGCGAAGGTTTTTTCAAAAATAGTGAGGAGGTAATAGACATTGCCATAACTCCAAATCGTTCAGATTGTTTAGGTATAAAGGGTATTGCAAGAGATTTAAGTGCTTTTGGTATTGGAAAATTAATTAAAGAAAAAAAATTTAAGTTAAAAGAACAGTCAAAAAAAAAAATTAAAGTTGGAATTAAAAAAAATTCTGGATGCACTACATTTGGTTCGTTGTTTATCGAAGATATTAAAAATTGTGAAAGTCCAAAATGGTTAAAAAAAGACTTAGAGTCTTTAGGTTTAAAATCAATTTCAGCAGTTGTGGATATAACGAATTATGTGATGTTTGATCTCAATCGACCAATGCACGCTTATGATGCAGATAAAATCGATGGAAATATAATTGTAAGACAATCAAAAACTCATGAAAGTTTTGAAGCTTTAGATGAAAAGAAATATAATGTACCAGAAGAGGCATGTTTAATTACAGACGAAAAGAAAATATTAGGTTTAGGAGGTATAATTGGTGGTCAATCAAGTGCAATTGATCAAAATACAAAAAATATAGTCTTAGAAGCTGCTACATTTGATCCAGTAAAAATTGCTAAAGTATCTAAAACATTAGGTATTATCACTGACGCAAAGTTTAGATTTGAAAGAGGTGTTGATCCTAACTCAATAGAGAGTGGATTAAAATTAGCAGCAAAATTAATTCAAGATATTTGCGGGGGAAAAATTTCAAAAATTAATATCACAGGTGATACCAAATATAAAAATAAAAAAATTAAATTTGATATAAATAACTTTAAAAAATTAATAGGGTTTTCAGTTAGTAGTAAGGATGTCCAAACAATTTTAGGAAGATTAGGATTTAAGATTAAAGTTAAAAAACACGTTTTAGATATTAATGTGCCTAGCTGGAGATTAGACGTTAGCCAAGAGGCAGATATAATTGAAGAAATTTTAAGAATTAAAGGATTAGATAAAGTTTCATCTATACCTCCAAGTTCAAATGAAAATAAACCAGCGTTAAATTATCATCAAAAATTATTTCACTTAGTTCAAAGATCATTTGCGAGTAGAGGTTTTTTTGAAACTATAAGTTGGTCATTTACAAATAGTAAATTCAATCAATATTATTCGGATCATTCAATAAAATTAACTAACCCAATTTCATCTGATTTAGATGTATTGAGAAGTTCGAACTTTGTAAACTTAATATTGCAAGCAAAATCCAATCTAGATAGGTCAAACTTGAATCTACAGATGTTTGAAGTTGGTCCTGTATTTAAAAGTGATTTGAGTCAAGAAACAATAGCATCAGGCATTTTAGTCGGTAAAAAGGTGAGCTCCACTTGGATTGATAATGATAAGGACTTTAGTGTAATAGATGCAAAGGAAGATTTATTTTTTATTTTAAGTGATTTAGGATTGACATTAGATAGCTTAATAATAGAAAAAAGTGATAAAAAGTACTATCATCCAGGCCAATCAGGCAATGTTTATTTAGGAAATACGAAGGGCCCTAAAGTTGCAAGTTTTGGCACAATTCATCCTTTGATATTGAAAAAAATGGACATTGATAAATCAAATATTTATGGTCTAGAAATCTATCTCGATAATTTTATAAAACCAAAAAAGCTATCACGAGTTTCAAAAAAACAGCTTAAAAAATACGATTTTCAAATTGTAGAAAGGGATTTTTCATTTATTTTAGATAAAGATATTAGGGCCGGGGATTTAGTTTCAGCGATAAAAAAAACAAATGAAATAATAAAATCAGTGTATGTATTTGACTTATATCAAGGTGAAAATATCGAAAATGATAAAAAGTCTTTAGCAATAAAAGTCCACTTTGAGCCAACAGATAAAACTTTGAATGATAAAGAGATTGACGATTTATCAGATAAAATTATTTTAGCCGCTAAAAGCATGGGCGGTTCATTAAGATCGCAATGACAGATACTAGCTTAATAAGAAACTTTTCTATTGTTGCCCATATAGATCATGGAAAATCTACACTTGCTGATCGATTAATACAAACTTGTGGCGGATTAACCGATAGGGAGATGAAAGAGCAGGTTTTAGACTCAATGGATATCGAGCGAGAAAGAGGAATAACAATTAAAGCACAAACTGTAAGATTAAAATATAATCATAGTGACGGCAAGGAGTATATTTTAAACATAATAGATACCCCTGGGCATGTTGATTTTAGCTATGAGGTTAATAGGTCATTGGCAGCCTGTGAAGGATCGTTACTTGTTGTGGATAGTACGCAAGGGGTAGAGGCACAGACACTTGCAAATGTTTATCAAGCTTTAGATAATAATCATGAAATTATTACTGTACTTAATAAGTCAGATCTTCCAGCATCAGAACCTGAAAAGGTTAAAAAGCAGATAGAGGACGTAATTGGAGTAGATACCCAAAATTCAATATTAGCGTCTGGAAAAACTGGTGAAGGGATAAATGATATTTTAGAATCAATTATCAAAAACCTTCCTTCTCCAAAAGGTAAACATGATAAAAACCTCAAAGCTTTATTAGTAGATAGCTGGTATGATAGTTATTTGGGAGTAGTCATTTTAGTAAGAGTTATTGATGGTAAAATTAAAAAGAAAGATCAAATAATAATGATGTCCAATAATTCAAAGCATGAGGTGGAGAGAGTTGGTATCTTTACTCCAAAACCTATTGATATTGAAGAAATTGGTCCTGGGGAAATTGGATTTATCGTAACTGGTATTAAAGATTTATCGGATACTAAAGTTGGAGATACAATCACTACAGTTAAAAATCCAACCGCAAACTCTTTAGCTGGTTTTAAACCAAGCAAGCCAGTTGTCTTTTGTGGATTGTTTCCTATAGATAGTACAGATTATAGTCTATTAAAGGATAGTTTAGCAAAACTGAAATTAAATGATTCAAGCATTGAGTATGAACCCGAAAATTCAACCGCTCTTGGTTTGGGTTTTAGATGTGGTTTTCTAGGTCTATTACATTTAGAAATTGTCGTTCAAAGATTAGAACGGGAATATAATATTGGTTTAATAACAACTACACCTGGTGTAGTGTATAAACTTGAAACTACTGATGGAAAAACTTCGGATCTACAAAACCCATCCAATATGCCTGATCCATCTTTAATTAAAACTATCAAAGAGCCTTGGATAATAGCCACAATTATAACACCGGATGAATATCTGGGCTCTATAATTAAGATTTGTGAAGATAAAAGAGGCAAACAAAGAGATATGAGCTACTCAGGCAATAGGGTTGTATTAAAATATGACTTACCTTTAAATGAAGTGGTATTTGATTTTTATGATAAAATAAAATCAATTACTAGCGGTTATGCAAGTTTTGATTACGAAATTAGCAGTTATCTCACTGGAGATTTAATAAAGTTATCTATCTTAGTAAACGAAGAGCCAGTAGATGCGCTGTCAATAATTATTCACAAAGAAATCGCACAAAGGCAGGGAAGACTAATATGTGAAAAATTGAAAGATCTAATACCAAGACATCAATTTCAAATTCCAGTACAGGCTGCAATTGGAGGCAAAATAGTCGCGAGGGAGACAATAAAAGGATTTAAGAAAGACGTACTTACAAAAATACATGGTGGGGGAGCATTAGATAGAAAAAGAAAACTTTTGGAAAAGCAAAAAAAAGGAAAATCTAAGATGAAACAATTTGGAAAAGTTGAGATTCCACAAGAAGCGTTTATTGGTGTCTTAAAAATAAATAAATAAGTTTATGAATATATTAATTGCAGGTGCTGGTGGTTTTATTGGAGGACATTTAATGAAACGATTAAAATCACAAGATCATAATTTAATTTGTGCAGATATAAAGCCTCTTGAATATTGGTTTCAAATTGATGAAGATAATAAAAACTTCTCTATTGATTTGAAAGATTATGAAAATTGTAAGACGATTTTTAAATCGAAAATAGATTTTGTGTTTAACATGGCTTGTAATATGGGGGGAATGGGTTTTATAGAAAATAACAAAGCAGAGTGCATGCTTTCAGTATTAATAAATACAAATCTTTTGCGAGCAAGTAACGAACATAAGATTAAAAAATACTTATTTTCATCAAGTGCATGCGTTTACAATGCAGATAAACAAAAAGAAACTTTCATTGAAGGATTAAAAGAGGACGATGCATATCCAGCAATGCCAGAAGATGGATATGGATGGGAAAAACTTTTTAGTGAAAGGATGTGTAGACATTTTTATGAGGATTTTAATTTAGATGTGAGAATTGTAAGATACCATAATGTTTTTGGACCTATAGGAACATTTGATGGAGGTAGAGAAAAGGCGCCAGCTGCTCTATGCAGAAAAGTAATTAACGCTAAAATTAATAATGAAAAGATAGTTGAGGTTTGGGGCGACGGTGAGCAAACTCGAACATTTCTGTATATAGATGATTGCATTGAAGGTACAATGAATGTTTTTAATGGAAACTATAGAGATGTATTTAATATTGGTAGCGATGAACAGGTATCCATTAATCAAATGCTTGATATGATTGAGAATATATCAAAATACAAGTTTGATAGAAAATACCTATTGGATAAACCTAAAGGTGTAAGAGGCAGATCTAGTAATAATTATTTTATTAAAAAAAAGTTAAATTGGTCACCATCTATTAAATTACAAGATGGTTTAATTAAAACATATAAATGGATAGAAAATCAGATACAGCAAAAAAGTAATATTAAAAAATTTTCTAGATTTTAATATTAATGAAAAGGTTATTTATTTTTGAACCCGAGTGTTCTGATCCTTTGGGACATTCTCTGAACTCATTACGTCAATACTCAATATTTTTTAAAAAAAAACTTAACGTTTATTGTATTACAAATGCTTCGCTCAAAAAAAAATTTTTTTTTAAGGAAGGTAAGATATTAAACATCATTAGTTTTAAGGAGGGTTGTTTTAAAATAAAAGATTTTTTTAATTTTACAAAAAACTTATTTTTTTTTATATATAAAATATTTTCTTTTGTTGTCTTTGTTATTTATAATAAAAGTCTTTTTAAATTTATAAGCGCCTGTACAAAATTATGTTTTGTCCCAAGATATATACCTGATTTATATCGATTAAAAAAATATAAAAAAATTAATAACAAGGACTCAATATTTATTCCAAGTGGAAGACCACATATCCTTCAATCAATTCTTTTCTTATATTTTCTAGATAAAAAAAATTTTCCGACTATTCATTTTAGGATAGTCCATCCTGTAAAATATAGAAAAAATAGAGATAACTTTTTTAAGTATTTAGATATTTTTGAAAATTTTAAACTTATTAATAAAAAAATTTTCTTTTATGCTGAGAATAATAAATATAAGGAAACATTGGAAAGATTTCATAAATTTGATACTTCTATCTTTAATGGAATATCTATTACGAAATCAGAAAAATCAAATAAAAATATTATAATTTCGTTTTTAGGTGAGTCAAAAAATTATAAGGGGTTTTACAAAATACCAAAATTAATTAAAATTTTACAAAAAAAATACTTAAAAAAACTGAAATTTATAATTCAAATTTCAAAAAGAAATAAAGAAATACATTCAACATCTCTAGAACTGAGAAAAATAGCCTTATTAAATAAAAATGTTAAAATAATAGAAGGATCTCTCGATAATCTTGAGTTTGAAAAATACTTAAGTATTACAGACATAATGCCTTTATTGCACCCGTTGAATAGAGCCAAAACATTTGGTAGTGGATTTATTTATACTTGTATGGGTGCAGAAATTATTATGATTATACCTAAAGGTGCAAGTGATTGGAAAAAAGTTATACCCTACAAGAGTTATTTAGAAGCAGATTCGATTGATAATTACGTAAAAAAAATTGATTTTATTATTAATAATTTAAATAAATATAATCGACTAGTTCAAATTACTAAAAAGGCTTATCTAAACGAAATAAAAAATAGTAAACTAATAAAAAGAATTTTAAAAAATGAAAATTGAGAGTCAAAATATTCTAGTTGCTGGTTGTATTAGAAATGTTGGAAATAAACTAATTAAAGATTTAGAAATTGTTAAAAAAGCAATACATAATTTTAAGAAAAAATCTTTTTTATTAATAGAGTCAGACTCCACGGATAATACAAGAGATGTATTATCAGAATGTGAACAAAAAATTGAAAATTTTAAAAGTATACCATTAGGTAAAATTAGTGATCAATACAAGTTTCGAACTGAAACGATTGCTTATTGTAGAAATATTTATGTTGATAGAATTAATAATGACGATACTTATAAGGATATTGATTTAGTTTTAATTGTTGATCTTGATGGAATTAATAATTTATTAAACCATGAGTCCATATCTAGTTGTTTTGAAAAATATAATTGGGATGCGGTCTTTGCCAATCAAAAGAATGCTTATTATGATATATTTGCTTTAAGACATGAATATTGGTCCCCAACAGATTGTCGACAAGAATTAGATTTTTTTGAAAAATACAGGAAGACCAGATCATTTAATTATTGGCATTCAATTTATTCAAAAATGATCGAGATACCGGAGACCAGTGAATGGATCAAGGTAAACTCAGCATTTGGTGGGGCTGCAATTTATAAAAAGCAATGTTTTAAAAATAATTTTTACGTTGGAAGAATTAAAGATAAAGAGATTTGTGAGCATGTTAAATTTAACGAGAATTTAGTAAAAAAAGGTTTTAATTTGTATATTTGCCCTAAATTTATTAACTCTAACACAAATGAACATACCAAAAAGAAAATGTCACTTAAATATAGAATCAAATTTGCAATACAGAGTTTGTTCGTAAAATGAAAAAAATACTAATTATTCAAAAAAGAATAGGTATTGGGGATTTTTGTGTTTTTCTACCACCTATTAATGAGATTTCAAAACTTTTCAGTAAATATCAAGTTAATGTTATGACCAAAGAAAGAACACAGGCAAAAGAGTTTATATTTGATCATAATTATATTAATGAAGTGTTTTATGCTCCTGATTTAAATATTTTTAAAGAGAGCATATGGATTTATAATCATATCAAAAACTTAAAATATGAGAAATGTTTCATTTTTCATTATAGTTTAAGATACTTTTTATTAGCAAAATTAGCAGGAGTAAAAAATGTGTTTTCATATGGATTTTTTAAAAAAAATGAAAATATAGTAAAAAAGTCTCAAGAATTTATTAATGAAAAATTAAATTATAAAAATAATAATTTTGAATTTCATATTAATTATAATGAAAATGTTCAAAAAAAAGAGCAAATAGTTTTTGGGATTGGAGGTAGCGGTAGAGATAAAAAGTGGGATATTAATAACTATATTGAATTAGCAAAATTATTAAATCAAATTAAAAAATTTAAATTTGTACTAGCAGGTGGTAAAAATGAAGCTGAGGATGCAAATTATATTATAAAAAATTTAAAAAATAATAACATTGAAGCAATCTCAGTATGTGAATTAAATATAAAGTCTACTTTACCATTTTTAATGGGTTCAAAGTTATATGTTGGAAATGATACTGGTTTTATGCATCTTTCAGGATGTTTTGGAGTTCAATCCTTTGGTCTTTTTGGACGAACGTCTATAAATTATTCGTCATATAATAAAAATATTGTACCAATATCTTTACCAGAATCTCAAATGAGTAATATATCTAGACCTGACGCAATTAATTTTATAGAGCCAGAATACGTACTTAATTTTCTGCAATCTACTAATTTATAAATATGGAGAGATGGCCGAGTGGTTTAAGGCGCACGCTTGGAAAGCGTGTAAAGGGGCAACTCTTTCGCGGGTTCGAATCCCGCTCTCTCCGCCATTTTTCTCAATATTGAACAATCTATTTTATATAAAAATATACTGCTGGGCGGCGCTGTGACGGCGCTAGCTAACCCTAAAAGCTTATTTATTTCTTTATTTTATCTTTTTGCAATTCTTAAAATAATATGGACTCGAAGAAGTTCGTCTAAAACCATACTCCCAAGTTTCTTTATCGTAAGTTTTGATGTAAGAGATATATTCTAATGTTCTGCCAACACGATTTATCCACGTGTAAGTATAATCCTTTGTTAAAATATTTATTCCATCTGATGACTTAATTTCATAAACTATTTTGGTAGGATATTTTAATATACTACCCATCATTCCAACGGCTTTGAAAGTTAAAGTCTTTGTAACGGGGTCAATGTCAAAAACTACATCTATAGTTTTGTTTGTTCCACCTTTACCTTTGCATTTAAATATTTCTTTTTTAAGATCTACTATTTTATTGCTATCACCACAGCCACTTAATAACACACCCAGAGCCACGATCCCGAAAAGCCTTTTCATTATTGTTAATTAAATTAGCAAATATATAATTTATTTGCGACTAAAACCTTGGCGGCGCTGTGGCGGCAATAGAAACAAAAAAATCAAAATTTATACTTAAAAACCGTTGAATTTATTGGCCCTAGGTTAGTGGCGCACGCTTGGAAAGCGTGTAAAGGGGCAACTCTTTCGCGGGTTCGAATCCCGCTCTTTCCGCCATTTTGATGGAAAATTTGCGCTAAGCAAAGTATTTATATTTTCTTATATTTTAAAATATGAGACTTAGGTGAATTAATGACTAATCTTGCTATACTAATTCCAACACATCGTCTGGACCTAAATAGTAATGAAAAAAAAACATTAAATAAGCTTACAGAAAATTATAATAAAGAACATATTTATTTTATACTTCCAGAAAAGATTAAAAATACGCAAAAAACATTTCATATAAATTGTTCCTATTTTGATGATTATTATTTTTCTAGTCATAGAAATTACAATAAACTTCTACTTTCAAAAGAATTTTTTGAAAGATTTTTAAATTATAAAAAAATTTTAATATATCAACTGGATTGTTACCTTATAAAAAATTTTGATTATTTAGATATGTTTTCAGAGTATGATTTTGTTGGCTCTCCGCATATAAATAAAAAGAAAAAAAATTTTAATGGTATTTTAAATGGCGGATTATCCTTAAGATCTGTTAAGCCCTCACTTGAAGTATTAAATTCATCAAGTATATACTTATCTTATATAACTATACTCTCTTTAATTAGATATTTTAGAAGTTTAAATAGATTAAAACATTTTATGACTTTTATTTTTAAAATATGCAATTTATTTTTAAAAAAATTATTTAATAAGAAGTCTGAGGCTAAATTCAACGCAATATTTTTAGAGATTTTTCCAAATTACTTTAATGAAGATATTTTTTGGAGCTTATTTTCAGTCATGTATAAAAAAAACTTTAACGTTATAGACCCGAAGGTAGCTGTCAAATTTGGTTTTGATAAAGACCCAGAGGAATTATTTATCTTGAATAATAAAAAACTTCCTTTTGGATGTCATAATTGTTGGAGTGAAGAAAATAATAAATTCTGGAAAAAATATTTCTAACTCTTTTCAAAAATATCATAAAATTTTTTTATTAAATTTACCGCTCTTGTATCAGCACCCATCCCTTGATTAATCTTTCTCGTAACATAAGATATACCAATACCGTTTATTGGATCGCCAAAGCCAAGTGAACCACCCCAGCCATTATGTCCAAAATTTTCTTTATTTTTCCCAAACATCCAACCACCCCGTAAAATGAAACCAGAGTACGTCCACTTTATAGGTAGTTTCAAGCTTTGATCTATTTTTGATTTTGCATCAATCAAGATTCTTTTAAATTTCTCCTGCTTAATAATTACACCTTTATTAAATTTAAAATCATTTGCTAATATATCATATAGTTTTGCAATCGATAATGCTGATCCATGACCACCCATTGAGGGAACACCTGCTGTTCTCCATTCTCTTGTATTATAATATAAAATGTCATGTTTTGGATTATTGAATGCATTAAATTCTGTCGTTTTTTCATTTATTATTTTTTTATCATCTATCAAGTCAGCTACATTTTTGAAATCACTTTCTTCTAGTCCAAAAATAAAATTAATATTAAATTTGTGTTTAAAATTTTTTTTAAAATATTCATTAAGGGTTTCACCTGTTATTTTTCGTATCAAATTTTCTACTAAATAACCGTGGGTTTTTGCGTGGTAAAAGGTTTGAGTACCAGGTTTATGATCTGCAATTTGATTTTCTAATAATTCTATGATTTTATTATAATTTAACAAATCTTTATTTTTTAACTTTTGTTTAAATCTATAAACTCCTGATTGATGTGATAGTACGTGCTTTACTTTGATATCTTTATTAAATTTTGGCCAGTAAAAAGAGACATTTTTATCAATATCTAATTTTCCATCATTCACAAGTTTGGCAACGCAGGCTGCGTAAATCCCCTTGCTTAATGAAAAAGTATTCACAATAGTGTTTTGATCCCAAAGTTCATTATTATTTTTAAACCCTCCATGTAAGTTAATTATTATATTTCCATTTTTGACAACGGAAAAACTTGCTCCATTTTCAATTTTATCTAGAAAATAATTTTTAAAAATATCTTTGATTTCATTAAATTCTGGAGAACAAATTCCGCCAATTTCCATTTAACTCGCGAGCTTAAATGCAAAATTGTGGCCCATGCTCACTTTTAGGTCTTGACAAAATCTTGCTGCTTCAGCGCCATCGATCATTCGATGATCATATGATAATGAAATTGGCATCATTTTCCTTGGAGCGAATTTACCATCAACATAAACCTGTTTTACTTCAGTTTTTCCAATACCTAGGATACATACTTCAGGTAAATTTACGATTGGTGTAAAAAAGCTCCCGCCTATACCACCAAGACTTGATATGGTCATCGAGCCTCCGAAAAACTCTTTTTTATCTATTTTAAGATCTTTACATTGCTTACTTGTTTTTCTGAGTTCTTTTCCTAAAGTAAGGATATTTTTTTTATCTACGTTTCTAATTTTTGGTACCATCAATCCATGGGGAGTGTCTACTGCAATTCCAATATGAAAATATTTTTTATAAATTACCTCATCTTTTTCAGGATTTAGTGATGAGTTAAAATTAGGATATTTTTTCATCGCGTTGACTAGAGCTTTCATAATAAATGCAAGCGGCGTTACAGGTATTTTTTCTTTCGTATTTAAATTTACTAAATTCTTTCTAAAATCCTCCATTTCAGTAATATCAATTTCATCATGTTGAGTAACATGAGGAATACTATTCCATGCCTTGACCAAATGAGGTCCAGATAATCTTTTAATTCTAGAAATTTTTTGAATGTTTATATCGCCAAATTCAGAGTGCTCATATGGTAAATCTAATTTTTCCTGATTCTTAACTATATTTGTTGTTTCAGGCATGTTGCTATCCTTTATATAGTTTTTAATATCTTCTTTCTTTACTCTACCACCACGACCTGATCCTTGAAGTTTATTTATATCAACACCTAGCTCTCTAGCAAATTTAAGAGTATTTGGACTTGCTCCAGTAGAGTCAGAAAGTTCTAGTTCAGGACCTCTTTTATTCTTATATGATTCTGACTTTACTTTTTCATTTTGAGTGCTGTCTAAGTTAGTTTCTGACTTTACCTCAACTTTATTACTAATCGAATCTATTTCTAAAACTGCATCGCCTTCGGATACTTTATCGCCTATTTTCAAATATATATTGAGTATCTTACCAGACAAAGGAGAGGGAACTTCCACACTGGATTTATCACTTTCTAGAGTGATTAAAGGATCACCTTTATTAATTTCATCTCCATTTTTTACTAAAACT
>NZJW01000010.1 GCA_002692055.1 Candidatus Pelagibacter sp.
CGTTTATCTTTATTAAATAAAATATTAACCCTACTAAAATAGAATATACAATACAACAAAAAATCGAAAGAATTTTATTTTTCATTTTGAAGTCTTAAAATACTTTTAAATGTTAATAAAATTATTTGTATATCTAAAAAAAAACTTTTATTTTTTAAATAATAATAGTCAAAAGATAATTTATCTTTTAAGGTTTTGACCTTATAATTATTAATTTGTGCCAAACCTGTTATACCTGGTTTAATTAAGTCAATTTTTTTTCTTTTTCTTAATTCAATAAGCTTTCTTTGTTTGTATAACGCAGGCCTAGGTCCAACCAATGACATCTCAGTTTTTAGAACATTAATTATTTGTGGCAATTCATCCAATTTATTTGATTTTAGAAATTTTCCAGTTTTAGTATAATAATTTTTTTTTAATTTTAAAAAATTTTCTGATGACACAATTGGAGCATTATTCTTTAGAGTTCTAAATTTTATCATATTAAATTTTATTCCGTTTAATCCAATTCTTTTTGAAACATAAAATACCGGTAAACCATCTACTAATAAAATTATAACAAAAATTATTAACATTATTGATAATAATAATGGTAAAAAAAATAAAACAACAGTGAAATCAAAAAAGGATTTTATCACAAATTTTTTAAAAATAAAAAAGTTTTTTCGGAACAATTTTGCCAATTAAATTTATTAACGTATTTTTGAATTTTTTTGGAATACTTTTTTCTTAAATTATAATTGCAAAATAATTGAAAGATTTTTTTTTCTAAGTCTTTTTTTTTTTTGAGGTCAAAATATAAAATATGATTTTTAAATATTTCTTTGTAAGGCCCTTCTTTATAACAAAGAATTGGTACTCCAGATGCTCCAGTTTCCAAAAGGATGTTTGGAAAAGCTTCACAAGAAGAAGGAAAAGCTTTTAAATCAATTTTATTTTTTAATAAATATATTAAATTTTCATTATTTATAAATCCGCTGAGCATGATCTTACTTTTTTTAATATTATTATTTATCAAAAAATTTTTTAAAATATTCATTGTATGTTTATAACCAGTTCCAATAATATTCAATTTTATAGGAAGATTTTTTTTAATCTGCAAATTATGTACCGCCTTAATCAAATTAATATGGTTTTTGTATGGAAAAATACTTGAAACATAAGCAACGATAAAAGGGTCTTTATGTGTATATTTTTTTTTTTTATAAATTTTGTCTTTATAGAAAAAATTTTTATCTACACCAAAGCTAATTATTGATGTTTTTTTTTTATTTATATTATGACTTAATTTTTTTTTAAAAAAAGACGTTAAAAATATTATTCCCTGTGATTTTTTAATACTGCTATCTAAAATTACTCTAAGCAATTTTAATCTAAGATAAATAAATGAAAAATGAAATTTTTTTATTTCATTTTGATCAAATGGCAAGTAATTTAAATTTATTACTACACTCTTTTTAAATCCGGAAAAATTAATTCCCCCTGGAAAGAAAGCTACTTTACAATTATTCTTAATTGCTTCATTTTTAAATTTAAAGATATGCCAATAAGTTCGCAATATTATACCAAAATCAACTAGTTTTTTTTTGTTTTGTATTAATATTTTTTCATTTTTTTTTTTAATTAACCATTTTTTTCTTGGTAATGCTTGCAAAGTTTCTTTTGTAGACCAAACTATAACTTTGTTAAATCCATACTTTTTTGGATTTCCAAATTCTAATATTTTTTTTAAGTATAATAATCCTCCTCCTGATCTAATATTATGAGCATCAATTGCTAAATTTTTCATCAATAATTCTTTTTAGTCCTTGCTTTAAATCAGTAGTTGGGTGCCAATTAAAATTTTTTATTACCTTTCTAATACCAGCTTGTGTTTTTAAAATCTCATTTTGACGAAAATTTTTTTTATTTATAATTTTGATGTTAATATTTGTTATAAATTTTAAACATTCTATTATTTGCCTGATTGAATAACTTTTACCAGAACCAATATTATAGATAGAAAATTTATTTTTGAAATTCAAAGTTCGAAAAATTAATTTACAAAAATCATCAACATAAAGTAAATCTCTTTGAGGTCTTATATCATTAATAATTACATTTTTTTTCTTTATTTGGTTAATGATTGAAGGGATTAAAAACCTTTTATCTTGTTTAGGTCCATAAATATTAAAGGGCCTTAGAATTAACGACTTAACATCATGAAAATTTGAATAAAATTCACACAAATCCTCACCCATTTTTTTTGATAAAGAATAAGGGTTGTTAATTTTTACTTGTTCATTTTCATCAGTTGGTAGTTTTGAATTGCCATATATATATGAGCTAATATAAATATTTTTTGAGTTATTTTTTTTACAGTAGGCTAGTGAATTGAGGGTTATTTTAATATTATTATCTATGAATAAATCAATTTCTTCCCAGCTTTTAGGAACAAATACTCTTGATGCTAAATTTAATAAAATTTTTGCTTTTGGTAGTTTTTTCCAAATATTTTTTTTTTTTAAATCACCAAACTTCTTACCAACTTTATAAATTTTAATTTTTTTTTTATATTTTGAGTAAAAATGACTTCCAATAAAACCATCTGCACCTAATATGACTAAATCGTAAATTTTCATTTTTTTTCTTTAATTATAAAAAAATATAAAGTTATTAAAGTTGCTAGAATTGGTAATAAATAATTTTTATTAAAATAATATATTGTGTAAGGTGCTATTATCATAACTTGAATTAATAATAATGCTCTCAAATAGCCATACTTACTCACTAAAATATGGTGTATATGATTTAAATCTCCCTGAAATATATGTTTTTTATTGATAATCCTCAGATAAATAACTCTTAACATATCAACAAATGGTATTAATAATATTATCAATATATCATCGGTAAATATTACATTACTATTGTAAGAATTTACAATTAGAAAACCTAAAAAATATCCAAAGAGATAAGAGCCAGTATTACCTAAATAAATTATATTTTTAAAATTTAAGAAAAATAATAATAACAAAACTGAAAAAAGATTAATTAATAAAATATTACTATGATTTATTAAGCATGATATGATTACAAAAGTTGAGAATAGAATTACTTGTAAGTTTATACCATCAAACATATTGGTTAAATTTATTATTGTCACAAAACATAATAATGAAAAAAAAAATGTTAAATTGGGGTTAACGTAAAATGAAAAGTTATTATTAAATTTAATTTGTTCGATTATTAAATTTTCATTAATGAATAAATTCATAAAAATTATCATTATCATTAAAAATAATCTTGTGTTAGGAGATAGATCATATTTATCATCTAAATATCCCATTATAAAAATAAAAGTAATAGAAATAAAGAATGAAAAATAAGTTCTTTTATTCCAAATAAAATTTTGAATTTCAGAATTATCAAAATATAAGAATAAATTGAATATAACAAGGATATTAATAAAAAGATAAAGGCCTCCTACTAACCCTATTTTTTTAAGATCTTTATTATCGTAAATATTATAAATTTTTATAATTTTTTTATTCAGAAAAAATAAAATTACATTTAAAAAAACTACACTTCCAATGATAATCATTTATTTATTTTATACCTTTAAATCTTTCATAGTTCCTAAATAGATTCCGATTGGAATTGAATACACTATTGATAGCCAATTATTATAAAAATTACCAGAAGGTAATAATGGGAAAAAATTAATTATTATTGTAGTGAGTATTAGAATTTGGAAATCACGCTTATTTTTCATATTTCCCTGATATACATTACTGTATAAAATAATTTTAAAAATTTTGTAGATTGAAGCTAAAAAAATAATAAATATTAAAATAGATGGTACTAACCCCGTTTCAGATAATAACTGAATGTAAGTATTATGGGGATGGGTGGAGCAAGATATGTATTCTGTTTTATTCCCATATACACTAACTATTTTTTTTATATTAGATTTGTATTTTGGGTAATTACAGACAAGTCTGAATGATTTAATACCCATTCCAAAAATAGGTTTATCAACAAAAATTTTATATGCTGTATCAAAATGTGCTCTATGTTGATCACTTATGTAATGGATTTTTTTTATAGTAACTAATTTATTATCAATATTTACAAAATTAGTTATTTGCTTTTTAGTCGTTTCAATAATTCTTATATTTGGATAAAAATTCAAAACTAATATCGCGGAAGATAATAATATTATTAAAAAACTTATTTTAATTAATTTTCTAAAACTTAATAAAAAGAAGAAAATTATATATATTATACTTAAATAAATAAAAGCTAACCTTTCACCACTGATTAAAATTATATAACTCGCGATAACTAAAATAGAAAAAAAATATACATTTTTTTTTATAAAGTTATTTTCTATTAATAAAATTAAACCTAATAAAATTGGTAAAAACCTTACTACAAAACTACCCATAATAAGCTCATCACCAAAAAAACTGCTAACTCTTGACACATTATTGGGTCTTAAAAGCTCATAACCAATCAAATTTTTACCATTTATTATCTGAAAAGTAGAATCAAAGAAAAGTACCAAAAATACGATCAGTAATGAATTTTTTAAATAGAATAATGTTTTTTGATTCGATGTAATCAAAAAAAAAATTACTAAAATAAATAAATAGAACCTAATATAAGTTAAAGAACTTTTTAAACTTAAAAGAATATTTGGTGAAAAAAAAGATGAAATATTGATACAAAGGTAAAACACTAAAAAAAAAACACGAAAACTTAACTAAATTTAAATCTTTAAAATTATAAATTTTTAAATAAAACATTATTAATATTAATAAAATTATATTTAGTTCAGGTAGCAGAGGACCAAATACTAAAAATATTGGAATTGAAGCAAAAAGGATGCTTAGTACGTTATTATTTAAATATTTAATATTTTCATTCATCTTTTATTTTAATCACTGAATAACATTTTTTAAAAAACAAAACTTGTGCACATTCATCATGCACCGTCTTATCTTTTTTATATAAATATAATTTAAATTTATAGTTATTAGATTTACCATACTTATTTTTAAACACAGGCGCATGAACAAATAAATTTCCTAAATCTGTATCGTGCTGTAAATTTTTTTTTATTAAACTTTTTTTTATATTTTTGGTTAGAGTACTATTAATGTAATAATTAGAAAATATTATTCCTGCAATTAACAAATTAAAAATAGTACAAAATGTTATTAAAATTTTCGATTGCAGTTCATGTCTAAATAAAATTATAATAAAGGGAATTAAGAAAATAACATACCTATCTGAAGGCCTACTTAAAGACATTAAAAAAATAAATATTAATGAAGCAATAGCTAGTAATCTATCTTGTTCTTGATTATTTTTAACAAATCTTATTAAGTAAAATACAGATAAAAAAGACGAAATTATTAATAATATTAAGTAAATTTTTTTATTTATCAAAGTAGAGAAAAAACCTAAAAAAATCTCGCCATTAAAATTTAATATAAAAGAAAATGGTATTAAGATTACAATATATATTGTTCCATATTTTAAAATTAAATAATTTTTATTTATAATATCCCTTAAAAATAAATGAAAAAAAAATGGAAAACAAAAAATGGTTAAAATACCGAAATATGATATTAAGTTAGGAATAATGTTTTTTAAATTTAATTTATGATTATTTTGTAGAATATCATTTAAAATTAAAAAATCATATTTAATATAATTTCCACTAAAAAAAATTATTGGGATTATAAGTAATATTAAAGCTCTTGAATAATTTTCTTTAACATTATGAATAATATTTTTAGAAAAGTTATTTTTATAAAAAAAAAGAAATATTAAAAAAATTATTGAATGTGGTTTTAAAGCTATTGATAAACCTAAAAGAAAATAACCAAATTTTTCTAATAATTTTTTCTTATCTAAAGAAAGACAGAAACCATAAAAACCAATTGCTAAACTTATAAAATCAGGTGTACCTCTATATCCGAAAGTCCAAATTAATGGATTGATTACTATTAACAAAAATATTAAATCATACTTAGAATCCAAATAAGAACTTTTTTTTAATTGATAAACTCCGCAACCTAATAGAATGTATCCTGAACAAGAAAGCAATTTGGATAGTATATTTAAATCTATAAAGTGAAATGGCTTAGATATGTAATGCAAAATAGTAGAATAAAGTAAGGTATTAGCTTGATATTGAAAATAAAAATCAAGATTAGTTTTGGATGTTAAATTTTCTGCAGCGTATAGAAATAGCTCTTCTAAATTAACAGGATGAAGCTTGATAAATAAAATATGAAAAAATAAAGTTATTAATATATATGAAATTAATCTTACATTTGCCATAAATCTTATAAATAAATATTTATATTATGAATATACTTATAGTAACCCCGCACTTTTGGCCAGAAAACTTTCCAATAAATAATGTTGCTAAACATCTATCCAAAAAAAATAATGTTTCAATCTTGACAGGGACACCACATTATCCAAATCCCAAAATATTTAAAAAATATAAAAACTTATTTTCATTGGAAAAATATGAAAATATAAAAATTATTCGTATACCAATATTTTTAAGAAAAAAATCAAACTTTTTTTATATTAGTTTAAATTACTTATCCTTTATTTTAAGTTTTTTTTTTTATAAAAAAAAAATCATAAATATTTTGAATTCAGTTGATACCATTTTAAATTATGGAATATCTCCAATTACATCTGCAATACCATGCATGTATCTAAAAAAAAAAATTTAATTGTATATTTAACATTTGGGTTCAAGATATTTGGCCAGACAGTGTAAGGTCAACTGGCTATATTAAAAATAATATTATTTATTATGTTTTAAACAAAATATCTAATGCAATTTATACGTCAGCTGATAAATTGATTGTTCAATCCGAAGGTTTCAAAAAAATATTTAAAGATCGTAAATTTAAAAATATTAAACTATTTTATAATTCATACGATACTCCCAATTACAAAAAACTTAAAAAATACAAATTAATTGAAAATATTTTAAAGAATAATTTTTGTATAACTTATGCAGGTAATTTAGGAACCGCACAAAAATTCGATACACTAATTAAAGTGGCAATTAAATTACAAAATAAAAAAAGAATTAAATTTATAATAATTGGCGAAGGAAGTGAGAAACTTAAACTAAAGGAAGAAATTAGAAGATATAATCTTAAAAATGTACTGCTATTTAATCAAATCGAGAAAGACTATGTCAACACATTACAAAAAAATTCTAAGATCTTATTCTTAAGTTTAAAAAAAAGTTTTATTTTCAAAAATACGATACCGAGTAAGCTTCAACAATATATATCAATAGGCACGCCTATTGTAGGAGAGATTGAAGGAGCAGCAAAAAATCTTTTAATTAAATCAAAATGTGGTTATGTTATCAAACATAATTCAGTTAAAAACTTTGAAGATGTTATAAATAAAATATTTTCGTTTAATAAAAAAAAATTAAGAACTATAAGAAAAAATGGAAAAAATTTTTTTGATAACAACTTCAATATTAATAATAATATTAAAAAATTAGAAAATGAAATTAAAAACAAATAAAATATTCGTATTGGGTGCTAATGGATTATTTGGAAGTACGATTTTTCGTTATCTTAATTTAAATAAAAATAATGTTTGGGGCGGTATATCTTCGAAGAAAGATATTAAGTATTTTAAAAATAATAAGATTATAATTTTACCGAAAATAAAAAATAAAATCACATTACTTGATTTTAGCAAAAAGTTTGAGAATATTTTAAAATTATATAAATTCAATTATGTTATAAATTGCATTGGTTATACAATTCACCAAAAAGAAGTTAGTTACTCTAGCAAAAAAATTATTAATACTGAATTTCCACATCTACTTGCAAAATTAAGTAATTATTATAATTTTAAAATTATTCATCTCAGCACAGATTGTGTTTTCAATGGGAAAAAAGGAAATTATAGAGAAATGGATACTCCTAACAGTTCTGCTGAATATGGATCTACAAAAGAAAAAGGTGAGATTAAAAATAATTCTAACGCCATAACACTCAGAACATCCGGCATTGGTCATGAGTTATATAAAAATAATAACTTACTAGAATGGTTCTTGAGCCAAAAAAATAAGTCTGTACCTGGATATAGCGATATGTATTTCTCAGGACCAACAACACTGGAAGTTGCTAAAATCATACAAAAAATTATAAATTCAAAAATATTTAATTTTGGATTATTTCATATTTCTGCTCCAAAAATTAGTAAAAAAGACTTACTTATAAAAATTAATAACACTTATAAAAGAAATATTAAAATTATACCAAAAAAAACAAAGGGACTTGATAGGTCATTAAATTCATCAAAATTTAAAAAAATGTATAAATATAAATTAAAGAATTGGAATATTTTATTAAAAGAACTAAAAAGGTTTAATGAAAAATTTTTACAAAAATAAATCTATAGCTATTACTGGAGGCACGGGCTCATTTGGTTCTTTGTATGTTAAAAAAATATTAGATTTACCTATTAAAGAATTGAGGATATTGAGTAGAGATGAAGAAAAACAAAATTTTTTAAGATATAAATACACAGATAAAAAAATAAAATTTATTTTGTGCGATATTAGAGATTACGAAAGTGTAGAAAGAAATACTCAGAAAATAGACTATATAGTTCATGCTGCTGCGCTGAAACAAGTTCCTTCTTGCGAATTTTTTCCTGATGAAGCAATCAAAACGAATACACTTGGAACTTTAAATGTAGCTAAGGCAAGTATAGTTAATAAAGTCAAGAAAGCTATTTTACTAAGTACAGATAAAGCAGTTTATCCAATTAATTCAATGGGCATGACAAAAGCTTTAGCCGAAAAAATATTTGTGGCAAAATCTATGGAAAATCACAAAACAAATCTTGTTAACATACGTTACGGGAATGTAATAGCCTCTAGAGGTTCAATAGTGCCAAGATTTTTAGAGCAGGCTAAAAGTGGGAGTAAATTAACCGTAACTAGCAAAGATATGTCAAGATTTGCTATGTCCTTGGAAAACGCATTTGAATTGTTAGAGTTTGCATTATTTTACGGGAACCCTGGCGAAACAATCGTGCAAAAATCAAAAAGCTTAAAAATTAAAGATCTGGCTGTTGCCATATTGAGAATTTTAAACAAAAACGAAAATTTAATACAATTCATTGGAATAAGGCATGGAGAAAAAATTGATGAAGTACTTGCTTCAGAAGAAGAAATGTCAAGAGCTAAGATTAAAAAAAATTACATAATAATTAAAAGAGATGATAGAAATTTAAATTATGAAAAATATTTTGACACAGGAGTTAATCTTAAACAACAGCAGTCATATAGATCGGCTACAGAAGAAAAAATTAACATTAATGAAATAGTTAAAATTTTATTAAAAGAACCTATTGTTAAAAAATATATATAATGAAAATTGTTACTGTTTACGGCACAAGACCAGAGCTAATCAAACTTTCAGAAGTTATTAAGAAATTAGATGAGACTTTTAATCACGTATTAATAGATACAGGACAGAATAGTGATTTTTATTTAAACAAAATTTTTTTAAATGATCTAAAAATTAGAAAACCTAATTACTTCTTAAGAATTAAAAAAACCAATTACTCTGATATTGTTTCTCAAATATTAAAAAAAATATATCCTATATTAAAAAAAGAGAAACCTGATGCCTTTTTAATTTATGGTGATACGAATTCTTGTCTTTCTTCGTTGGTTGCTAAAAATCTTAAAATACCAATCTTTCATATGGAAGCTGGCAATAGATGTTATGATGAAAGAGTGCCCGAAGAGATTAATAGAAAGATCATTGATCATATAAGCGATATAAATATTGTTCTATCTGAAATAGCGAGACAAAATTTGATACGAGAAGGTATCCACCATAAAAATATATTTAAATCAGGATCACATATGTATGAAATATTAAATAAATATAAAAAAAATATTGAAGCTAATTTAGCTTTAAAAAAGCTTAAACTTAAAAAAAATAAGTACTTCATAGTAAGTTTTCATAGGGCAGAGACCGTAGACAACAAAAAAGAATTAGGTGAAATTATTGAAACTTTAAAATTAATTTCAAAAAAATATTCTTTACCTATTTTAATTTCTACACATCCACGAACCAAAAATAAATTACAAAAACATAAAATCATAGTTAAAGATAAAAATATAAAATTTTCAAAACCTTTTGGTTTTTTTGATTATATAAATTTACAAAAAAACTCATATTGCGTTATTTCAGATAGTGGCTCGTTATTTGAAGAGGCATCTTTATTAAATTTTAATGCAATTTCTTTGAGAAATTCACATGAAAGATATGAGGGTATTGAATATTCATCAATTATTTTATCATCAATTGATAAAAAAAATATTTTAAGATCATTAAATAAAATTAAAGCTATTACTTATTATGAAAAACCTAAAGATTACCTTGGTGGAGATGTTTCAAAAAAAATTGTGCAGGTAATATTAAGCAATATTAATAGATTAAAATTAAAAAAAGAAATTGGGTATAATTAATGAATTTAGTTTTTAATATTCAAATCTACTTTGGAGAATCCTTTTTTATTAAAAATTCTTATTGCCTGTCTTAGACTATTGTCTATTTTACAAATGATTCTATTGATAATTTGATTTGGACGACCGTTGAAACTTGTTACATTCGAATATGTTTCGCTTGTAGGTGAGATTTTAGAGAAATAATAGTTTGATATACAATTTCTAGATCTTAATTTATTTTTGACATGTGATACAGAATGCCATGACAAAGGATTAGTCTCCATAATTATCAACCTGTTAAATGAACTCTCGATAATTTTTTTATTTTTCACGCTTTTATTCCACAATTCTAAATGTCCACCGTCGTTAAAAGTCCAATCTTGTGTTACATAATATAATAAATTTAGCGTTCTGTAGTGGGATTGTTGGTAATTATGTGAATTATCGATATGCGGATTCAAAAAGTTTTTATAAGACATTGAGCTCAACCCACCTGCATAAAACGTTTGATCACCAACTTGTTTTTTAATACCTGTGATTTTCTCTATGATCTCGATAACTTTTTTTGATTGTAAAGCTAAAGCAGTCTCCTCTAAAACACGATCGAATTTTTTGAAGTCTTTTGAGGTATATTTTTTTTCCCTATGTGAATTTAAAAAGCGCATATTCTCAATAGGTGGAAATTTATTTGAAATATTGATCGCAATATCTTCTGGGAGTAAATCATCTATGAAAAAATATCTGCATCCAAAATCTAAATTTGATTTCATAAAAAAATCTTTCAGTGTATCAAAGTTTTCACTTAATCTTTCATGAATTTTATTTTCTAACATATTTATAAACCTTCATAAAAATATACAAAAAATACCAAAAAAAGAAATATAGATAATTTCCTTTAGTAATTTTTACATATAATAATCTACTTTTAAATTCTCTTATCGTATCTTTAAAAAAATTTACTTCAATATCTGCAAATTTATCATAATCTTCAATAAAAATATCAGTATTAAGAGATACAAAATGTTTAGCTTTTTTTTCTTTTATTCTTAAAAATGAACTAATAATATCTTCAGTATACGCTTTGCCCATCAAAGGGTGATGATTATAATTAGTAAAACTGTCACTATTCATTAAAATACAGCCACCAGCTAGCCACTCTGTTTTAACAAAATCAATCTTTTCTGAAGAAAAGTAGACTCCAAAAGGTATAGAGTTACATGAAACTTTTCCTAATTTCTTATTACCAAACGGTAATTTATGAAAAATTTTGAAATATAAATTATAAATTAATTTAATTGTATTATTTCTAAATTTAAAACCGTAGGTGTGAACTGGTTTTTTATTTTTCAGAAACCTGTATAATGGAGCTAAACAAATATTACTTCCAGAATATTGTTTCAGCAATATATTGTATTTTAATATCATTTTTTCTAAAAAGTTTTTTTCAAAAAACAAATCATCGTCCATTTGCATTAAAAATTCACAACTAATATTTTTAAATGCTTGTAATCTTTGAATTGTCTGGGACTTTTCATGTGATTTAATTATTTTTATCTCAAATTTTGAATTTGTACTGTTTAAGGAATTTATATCAATTTCATACTTATCTTGTTGCGGCAAACAAATTATAACTTCTTTTGGCAGACGTGTGGAATCATTGAGACATTTTAATACTGATAATAGTGATTGTCTTCCAACGGATGCAATAATAATAGAAAAGTTAAATTCTGTCATTTTTTTTTATCAATTTTATTATTTTATTACTATCATCTTTTTGACTATAAAAATAATTTTTAGAAAAATTTATTAATTTTTTTTGTAAATTCCTCTCTATATTTAAGTTAATAATCTTATTGAATTGATTACAATTTTTGAAGTACCTTTTATTAGTGTTGCCAAAATGATGTAATGGATCAGTATTTTTTTCATTTGGTAAATCCATATAATATGGAAATGACCCATTTTGAGCATATTCTATCACAGATGAAGACCCTCTATAAATGCAGTATTTAGATTTTTTCAATAAAAAATTTCCATCAAATATTAATGAAATATTTTTAAATTTTAATTGTTTAAATATATTGGTTATTTCTTTGTTATTTTCTAAAACTGGATGAAGTTTAAATACAAATTTTATTTTTTTATTATATTTTGCTATTTCTAAAATAATGTTTAAAAGTATTATAACTTCTGATTTTACTCCCTCGGGTAAAACTGCGCAAATTTTTTGTTTTTTTTTATTTTTTTTGAACTTAATTTGTTTTTTATTTATTTTGAATGTTTTTAATTTATTTTTACCAAAAAAATTTTTCATATTATGATTAGATACAAAGATATAATTTGGGTGTAAATAACTAGAGATTTTATTTTTACATGTAATAAGATTATCAAAATATGAACCATGATAATAACCTAGGTTAATAATATTTTTATTTACTAATTTACATACACATTTTATCATTCTATCGATTGCGTGACCTTCATAAGTATTCAAAACAAACTTATATTTTTTAAATAAAAAAGTTTTTTTTAGGTATAAACATATTAATTGGTTAAATCTATATTGAGGGTGAAAAGCCGAGAAGCATACAACTAAGTATAAAAAGTAATTATTTTTGAAAGATTTTCTCAACATACATAGAGATATAATAAAAAATTTAAGGCGTTTCAAAAAAAGATAGCATTCTTCGAATAAATTTCCATAAAGTGGAAAGGTTATTTTTTTTAGTATATTTTTGTGTTTTATCTCTTTGATACTTTTGCCAGTATTATTTAATAATAAAAAATCATATTTAATATTGTTTTTCTGTAATAACTTTTCAAAATTATACATATAAAAATCGTTTTTATTTTTTAAATGATTTTCATTTATTAAATGAGATATAATTTGTCAAAGTTTTCTTAAAACTTTCGTCATATATATCTATTAAAAAAATAATTGAAAATAAAAAATATAATCCTCCAATCCATTGAGTTGAGGATCTCCATAATATTAAGCTTTGATCTATATGTTTTATATTTTCAAATATAGTAAATCCTGTAGAGGTAAAACCCGAAATAGACTCAAAAAATGAATTCAAAAATGTAAGATTATAAATACTAAAATAAAATGGAATAGATAAGATTATAGGTAGTGCGATATATCCAAAAAATACTGTTAAAATTTTATTAAATATTGTGAATTTATTTTTAGATGATTTTATATTGTAAAAAATAATTGAAACAAATAAAGAAACAGCTAAACTT
>NZJW01000011.1 GCA_002692055.1 Candidatus Pelagibacter sp.
AACTAATATCTAAATCCTTTGAAAGACTCGTTGATAAAGGCCTCAACAGAGGTTTTATAACGTTTGAGGAGTTGCAGAAATCCTTGGGGAAAAGAAATAGTAATATTGAAAGCTTAAATAATGCATTAGTTCATCTTTTCAATCAAGCAATTACATTAGTTGAAAAAAAATCAGATTTTAAAATAAAGAAGACAGAAGCAGAAAATTCTAAACAAGCAAAACCTGTAGAAAGAAGTGACGATCCTATTAGGATGTATCTCAGAGAAATGGGCGGTGTAGAGCTTTTATCGAGAGAGGGCGAAACAGCCATTGCAAAAAGAATTGAATCTGGCCGTTATGTAATGATTAGTTCACTTTCAGAAAGTCCTATTACTGCAAAAAAAATTTTTGATTGGGAAGAAAAATTAATTAATAATGAAATGCTTGTCAGAGATATAATTGATCTAGACACAAATTTTATTGATGACGAAAAATTGGCTAAATCAATAAAAGAGAAGAGCAAAAAAGAGGCGAAAGAAAAAAATCCTAATATCGATACAGAATCTGAAGATACAGGAGGTGATGAAGATGAATTTAATATTTCATTAGCTTCACTAGAGATTGAATTAAAGCCTAAAATTCTTGAAGCTTTTAGCAGAATAACAAAAAACTATAAAAAGTTAATTTCTTATCAAAGAGACAAACTTGATTGTGTACTAAAAAATCAAGCTTTTGGCGAAAGTAAAAAAAAGAATTATGAAAAAGTAAAAAAAGATATTATGGAAGAGCTTTTAAAATTACAATTAAATCAAGTTACCCAAGAAGATTTGGTAAGTTTAAACTATGCAGAAAACAAAAAAATATTATCGTTTGATGGGGAGTTAATGAGAGCAGCTGCGACACACGGTATATCAAGAGATGATTTTATTAAATTTTATGTAGGTAACGAGATTAACCCAAATTTTGAAAAATTTCTTAGTGATGAGAAAAGTTGGCTAACTTTTTTTACAAAAGAAAAAAAACTTTTTTCAAATTTAAAAGGCAAATTGATTGATCTTAGTAATTTCATTGGGATGTCAATTTCTGATTTTAGAATTTTAGTAAATAAAATTAAAAAAGGTGAAAGAGAATCTAGAATTGCCAAGAAAGAGATGATTGAGGCAAACCTTAGATTAGTAATTTCTATTGCAAAAAAATATACCAATAGGGGTTTGCAATTTTTAGATTTAATTCAAGAAGGAAATATAGGTTTAATGAAGGCGGTAGATAAATTTGAATATAGACGAGGATACAAATTCTCAACTTATGCAACTTGGTGGATAAGACAAGCAATTACAAGATCAATAGCCGACCAAGCAAGAACTATCAGAATACCAGTTCACATGATTGAAACAATAAATAAGATTGTTAGAACACAAAGACAAATGATGAGTGAATTCGGAAGAGAACCAACTCCTGAGGAATTGTCCAAAAAATTAGCTATGCCTTTAGAAAAGGTTAGAAAGGTTCTGAAAATTGCAAAAGAGCCGGTTTCGCTTGAAACTCCAGTTGGTGATGAAGATGATAGCACACTTGGCGATTTTATAGAAGACTCAAATGCATTGATACCTGTCGATGCCGCGGTTCAAACTGCATTAAAAAATACTACAACAAAAGTGTTAGCATCATTAACACCTAGAGAAGAAAGAGTTTTGAGAATGAGATTTGGCATTGGAATGAATACTGATCACACATTAGAAGAGGTCGGACAACAATTTTCTGTTACCAGAGAGCGAATTAGACAGATTGAAGCTAAAGCTTTAAGAAAACTTAAACACCCAAGTAGATCAAGACAGTTAAAAAGTTTTCTAGATAACTAGTAATAATTATTTATTTTTATTTCTTATGGTGTTAAATCTAATCAAAAATCGGGCCTGTAGCTCAGTTGGTTAGAGCTCCCCGCTCATAACGGGGTTGTCGGGGGTTCAAATCCCTCCGGGCCCACCAAAACAAAAAATGCAAAAGCCAATTACTAAAAGTTACATATTATTATTTGTTTTAGCAGCAATTTGGGGATCTGCATTTTTTAATTATAAAATTGTATTGAACAGTTTTGATATTTTTATACTAGCTGGTGGAAGAATTTTTTTTGCTTTTATTTTTTTATGTTTTCTGTCTTTAATATTTTTTAAATCGATAAATTATAAGGTTTTATTTTCCAATAAAATCAGTATTTTTTTTTTAATTGGCTTTACTAACTATGTCATACCATTTTGTCTAATTGCTTTTGGAATCAATGGAATGACAAGCGGTCTGGCTGCCTTATTAATGTCTGCAGGTCCATTTTATGCAATTCTTTTATCTCATTTTTTTACCAATGATAAATTTAACAGATTTAAGTTCCTAGGTACTATAATTGGTTTTATAAGTGTCTTCATTTTATTTTATGATCAAATTTATATCTCCAAAACAACGACAATATTTTCCGTGTTTATAGTCATGCTTGCGTCATTGAGTTATGCCGTTGGCGGCTTAATAATTCAAAAGTTTAGAGAATATAATAATGAGACTATAGCTGCACTATCTATGGTATGTGGAGCAATAATATTGTTACCAATTTGCATCTTCAAACTCACCAGTTTAGATTTTGAAAAAGTTGAAATTAGTAGTTTATTAAGTTTAGTTTATCTGGGAATTGTAAGTACAGCAATTGCTTTTATGATAAGGGCAAAATTAATTTTTGAAAACGGGCTAATTTTTATGTCTCAAGTTTCACTTCTTATACCAATATTTGGTCTATATTTTAGTTGGATATTTTTGGGTGAAAAATTTTCAACAAATATGCTTATTTCCATGATTATTATTTTATTTGGTCTTTGGGTTTTGCAATTAGGATATAAAAAAATTAATTCTTAGATATAAAGTTGTTTAAACTGGTAATAAGTCCGTCAAACCCCTTGCTTGAAAGTATTGAGCTAAATTCTTCCCTTTGTGTTTTAGCTAAGCTAAGACCCTCAACAACTAAATCTCTTATCACGAGTTTTTCTTGAATTTTAAAAACTCGCCAATCAATTTTAATTATTTGACTATCAATCTTGGAGGTCATCTTTGAATTAACTATCACGTAATTATTGCTAATTTTTTTTGACCCTGTGACTTTAATATTCTGGTCGCTATAGTTTTGAAGTCTACTCGATATATTTTTAGCAAAAAATATTTTAAATAATTTAGTATATTTTTTTATCTGCTCCTCATTTAGATCTTTTCTATATGCTCCTAAAGTAAATCGACTTAATCCATCAACATCTACAGCATTTAATGCTATTTTTTCTAGTTTTTCTTTTTTTTTTTCTACTTTAATATCTTTATTTAAAATTATTTGTTTAGCATCATTTGTAGTAGACTGTATTAATTGTTCAGCATCTTTTTCAAAAGCGTAAAGTTTTGATGTAAGTAAACATAGAACTATAATTTTTATGAAGAGATTGGTCTTAAACATCAATAAAAGGTTGCTTATTTAAAATCTTTCCATTCGTCATCGCTATTTGATCCATTATTAGTCAAATAATCTCTTCTTTGTAAATATAAACTTCTAACCGAAGAATATAAGTCAACCGAATTTCTTTCTAAATCATTTAAAGTTTGAAGATTTTCTGCTCTCCAATTAGTTTTATCAAGTACAGTTTCTCCCCAATAAGTTTGATCACCAAGATTGTTACCTAATAACATTTCTTTGCTACCAACTGTACTCATATAAAACGGGTCTAAAAATACATTTCCAACTTTACCGATTGAGTCTCTTATTGTTGCAGGTCCCAACACAGGTAAAACTACATAGCATCCATGTCCGATCCCCCAGCTCCCTAGAGTTTGTCCATAATCTTCATTTTCATTTTTTGACAAGCCAATTTTAGAAGCAGGATCAAATATACCAAATAAACCAACTGTTGTATTAATAATAAATCTTCCTGTATCCTTTACGCCTGCATCAAACTTACCTTGTAAAAACTGATTTGGAATTTGAATTAAATACGAAACATTGTTCGTTGCATTTTTTATACCTTCTTTTATTGGAGCGGGCAAATAAGAGTAACCCGTTGCAACCGGTCTAAAAATAACTTTGTCTAACCCCATATTAAATGAGAAAACTGCTCTATTAACAGTTTCAAAACAATCTTTTGTTTTTGAGCTAGCACTGGCTGCGTAGGCAATAAACAAACAATTGACTAAAACTATTTTAAAAAAATTTTTCATTTTTATTTAATAAACTGAGTATATAGTGATATTTGTAGCTAAAACTAGCATAAAAAATGGCAATATGAATTTAAAAATTACTTCATTAAGTAGTAAAAATTTTGAAATAATCAATAACAGAATAATAAAATATATAATCATTCACTATACTGGAATGCAAAACCAGTCTAAAGCAATCAGACGATTACAATCAAGAGTTGCAAAAGTTAGTTGTCATTATTTAATCAGCAAGAAGGGAAAGATATATCGACTTGTAAAGGATAAAAATGTTGCCTGGCATGCTGGTAAGTCAAGATGGGAAAATGATGTTAATCTCAATTCAAAGTCAATTGGAATTGAATTGGTAAATAAAGGAAATGAATCTTATCCAAGCAATCAGTTAAAAACTTTGCTACACCTCTTAAAATTTTTAAAAAAAAAATATAAAATTAATTCAAAGTATATTCTTGGTCATGAAGATATTGCACCTAAAAGAAAAAAGGACCCTGGACCAAAATTTCCTTGGATTAAACTATATAATCTTAATTTATCAAAAAAACGTTGAAAATCGTTAATATTTAATTATATTAAATCTGCTAGTTGGTTGAATGATAGCTCTAAATTTTAGAGAGGAAAGTCTGGGCTCCATAGGAAAAAGTACCAGGTAACGCCTGGCAGGAGTGATCCTAGGGATAGTGCCACAGAGAATAGACCGCCTAATCAAGGCAAGGGNGAAACGGTGAGGTAAGAGCTCACCGCCTTTTTAGTAATAAAAAGGGCATGGAAAACCCTACTTGGAGCAAGACCAAATAGGGGTAGCGCGATCATTGATCAAATTTCCTAATCAAGCTATCCGGGTTGGTTGCTAGAGCTAATCAGAAATGATTAGCCAAGATAAATTATCATTTTAAATGACAGAACCCAGCTTACAGGCCGACTAGCAAATTCAAAACTACAAGAACATTTAGTGAACAACTTTAAGTTGTATTATTATTGACTATTTATTAAAAACCATATATTCCCATAAAATCCCATAAAGGGAAAAATAATGATTAATTATAATGTTTATTTCTACATACGAAAACAAATTAGACAAAAAAGGAAGAGTGTCAGTGCCAGCACCGTATAGATCACATCTATCTGCACTTGGTTACAACAGTGTAGTTTGTTATCCATCATTTACTAATTCATCTATAGAGTTTTGCCCTCAAAATAGATTAGAAAAAATTATCGAGTCTATAGACACACTTAATCCATTTGAAGAGAATAGAGATATTTTTTCAACTTCAATATTAGCAAACAGCTTTCAATTGAATTTTGATAGCGAAGGTAGAGTAAGTTTAACAGATAAACTTTTAAGTCATTCTGGAGTTAAAGAAAAAGTTTTATTTGTTGGTCAAGGAAAAACATTTCAGATGTGGGAACCATCGATATTTAAAAAATTTAGTTATAATGCGAGAAAAAAAGCAAGTTTAAAAAGGGCTGAACTTAAGTGGAAACAAACTAATTAATCAACAAAAGGAGAAAACCCATGGCAATAAACATAACTGCACCCGAGTTAAGAGAGTTAAAACCTAGAATAGTTGTATTAGGAGTTGGTGGAGCTGGGGGAAATGCTATTAATAATATGATTGACGCAGATATCCAGGGAGTAGAATTTGTTGCTGCAAACACAGATGCTCAAGATTTAAAAAAGAATAAAGCAGATTGTAAAATTCAGTTAGGTGCTAATTTGACAAGAGGATTGGGAGCAGGATCCAAGGCTGATATTGGTCAAGCAGCAGCAGACGAGACTATGAATGAAATTATAAATTTACTGCAAGGTGCAAATATGGTTTTTGTCACTGCAGGAATGGGCGGTGGAACAGGAACTGGCGCTGCTCCAGTTATAGCAAAAGCCGCAAAAGATTTAAATATTCTTACAGTTGGCGTTGTTACTAAACCTTTTATGTATGAAGGTCCCGGAAGAATCAGGGTAGCAGAAGCTGGTCTCGAAAATTTATTAAAAGTTGTTGATACAAGTATAATAATTCCGAATCAAAATTTATTTAAGATAGCTGATGAAAAAACTCCCCTGGTTCATGCTTTTAAAATGGCAGACAACGTTTTAATGCATGGGGTTAGAGGTATTACTGATTTAATTGTAAAACCGGGCCTAATGAATTTAGATTTTGCAGATATTGAAACTATCATGAGCGGAATGGGTAAAGCTATGATGGGAACTGGAGAAGCAGATGGTGAAAATAGAGCGGTAATAGCGTCTGATGCAGCAATAAATAATCCATTAATTGATGACTATACTTTAAAGGGAGCTAAAGGTTTACTTGTAAATATTACAGGAGGAAACGATATAACTCTTTTCGAAGTTGATGAAGCTGCAAATAAAATAAGAGCTGAAGTTGATCCTGGTGCGGATATTTTAATTGGTAATACAATTGATGAAACAATGACAGGTAAAGTAAGAGTCTCAATTGTAGTTACTGGCTTAGGTGGAGAAGTTGTGAAAAATAAACCAACCTTAAGTGTTGTTCAAAGTAGGAATGGATATGCTTCGCAAAATTTATTTAACACTGGAACGTCTAATGTTCCACATAAAAACAATTATGCAGCATATATGTCAAATCAACCTTACGCTCCACCGGTTGCTTCCAAAACGAGTATGAGCGCAACTCAAAATGTTCATGTTTCTGGAGCTAACGCTTTAGATATAGGTTCTATAAATCAAGCTAGTGATAATGTAACACCAGATATCAAAACAAACTACAGAGAAATTCAAGAAAATATTAAAGTTGAAGACCCTATTGTTGAAGATTTTTTGAGTGATAAGCAAAATTTTGATACTAATCAAAATGACATTACCGAGGCTCACTCATCTAATTATGAAGAGAATTTAAGACCATCACCTGATGAGAAAAATTTTGTAACTCCACAATTGTTTACCGGTGATCATGAAATTAAAGAGGAAGAAACAATCTCTCAGTATGCAAATATTGACACAGATCTATCTAATTTGGATTTTGATGACAAGGACGATTTAGAAATACCTGCATTTTTAAGAAGACAAACTAATTAGAAAAAATGCACAATGCCACCGGATATAATCAAACATTATCCAGTGATGCTCAATGAGGTATTAAGTTACTTAGAGGATAATAAAGTTATTTGCGATTGCACATTTGGAGGAGGGGGTTATTCCTCTAAAATATTAGAAAAATTTACAACTTCTTCTGTAATTGGAATAGATCGTGATAGTAATATTTTAGATCATGCTTCTAATTTAAAAAAAAAATATTTTAATAGATTTAACTTTTTCAATATAAAGTTTTCCCAGATAAATAAAATAAAAAATTTGAATGATGTAGACTANTTTTTATTTGATTTAGGATTATCTAATTTTCAATTAAAAAATTTAGATAGAGGCTTTTCTTTTCAATCTCCAAAAAAATTAGATATGACCATGGGTTTAAATACCCTTAATGCGTATGACTTAATTCAAAATGTATCGGAAAAAGATTTAACAAGTATTTTAAAGTTTTTCGGAGAAGAAAAGTTTGCATATAAAATTTCAAAGGGCATAGTTAAATACAGGCTAAAAAAAAAAATATCCTCTGGTGATGAGTTATCTAATATTATTAATGGTATAAAGTTTAAAAGGAGCAGAATCAACCCATCTACCAAGTCATTTCAAGCAATAAGAATGATAGTAAATCAAGAATTATCAGAAATATATATCGCGTTGAAACATATTATAGAAAATTGTAAACTAGGTNCTGTTATTGTTATTGTTACATTTCATTCATTAGAAGACATTTTAGTTAAAAGAGTGTTTAATTATTATGGAAAAAAAAAATCATTATCTAGGTATATTCCAGTAAAAAAAGAAAGAAAAAATATCAGCATTGATATTTTAACAAAAAAAGCTTGTAAACCAAGTGAAATAGAGATTAAGCGAAATCCGAATTCTCGATCAGCTAAATTAAGAGTAATTAAAAAGGTTAAGAATCCAAATATCATTTTAAACAGAGAGGATTTAAATATGGAAAAATATTTCTATTTAGAAGAATTATATGCTTAAGAATATTTTTATTAGTCTTTTTTTAATCATAATAGGAACTTCTACAACTAATTTTTATAAAAAAAAAACAAAAGACCTTGAAAACAAATTAAATAAAAAAAAGCAAGAGATTTTAGAACTTAGAAAATCTAATAATATAGAATTTAAAGAAAATGTATATCTCAAATCTCCAGAAAATATTAGAAGATTAGCAGAAAAGTTTTTAGACAAAAATTATATTTTTTTTGAAAAAAAAAATATTGAATTTCTAAATATTAATGAAAAAAAATAGTCAACTTAATTTATATTTTGATGAGAATATTCATCAAAAAAAAAATAGTAAAAATTTAGATGAAAGAATTAATATTATCATTTCAATCTTTTTATTAATAAGTTTGTTAACATTATCTAAGCTTTTATTAATAGGTTTAGAGAAGAAGCATTTTTACTTTACAGATACTTATATTTTAGAAACTGTTAAAAGACGAGATATAGTTGATAGAAATCATAACTTATTAGCACATAATGTACAAACACATGATCTTTTAATAAGAACAAAAAAAATAAAAAATTTTACTAGTCTTAATTTTAAATTAAGATTAAATTTTCCAGATATTGATTTACTTAGAATTAAAAATTTTAATAAACGTTCATTTCATATTGTAAAAAAAAATTTAACACCNTCAGAGTATAATAAGGCCTTAAGTTTAGGAGAGCCATCAATTGAACTAGTGAGAAATGAAGCTAGAGTTTATCCAAATAAAAATTTGTTTTCCCACATTATTGGTAACATTGACTCAGATCAAAACGGAATTTCTGGCATTGAATTATTCTTTAATAACGAAATTTTAAATAAAGACCTAATTGATAAACCAATTATCCTGTCTCTCGATCAAAATATACAATTTATAACAAGGGAGATTCTAAAGCAAAGCATAAATACATTTAACGCAAAGGGGGCTTCAAGCATCTTATTAGATGCCCAGTCTGGAAAGATATTATCGATGATATCATTGCCAGATTTTAATCCAAATAATCGTAACGAATTAGATAATAAAAACTATCAATTTAATAAAAATACTAAGGGCCTTTATGAATTAGGATCAATTTTTAAAACTTTCGTAATTGCGAATGCCCTTGAGAAAGAAATTGTTACTCGTGATAAAATTTATAAAAATTTACCAAATCAGGTTGTGTGTGGAAAATTTCCAATAAGGGAATATAATTACTCCAAAGATAAGAAAAACTTATCTGTTAATGATATATTAGTTGAGTCATCAAACATTGGTACGATTAGAATAATCCAAGACTCTGGACTACAGTCTTATAGAAATTTTTTAAAAGACCTTGAGATATTTAAATACTCAAAAATTGAGCTTCCAGAAGTCTCTTCCTCTACTAAGAAAAGATGGGGAAAATGTAATACTTTAACCGCAGGTTACGGCCATGGAATTAATACTACACCTATACAGCTCACTAGAGCTTTTGCTGCTATAATAAATGGAGGAAATCTTTTAGATATATCTTTATTAGAAAATAAAGAAATTAAAGTAAAATCTAGAATTATTTCTCAAAAGAATAGTGAAATTATGAGAAAAATTCTGAGATCTAACGTAGATAGCAGTTACAAAAGAGGAGGCAGTGGAAGAAAAGCCGATATAAAAGGCTATAATGTTATGGGAAAAACAGGCACAGCTGAAAAACCTCTTGAGTTTACAAAAGGTTACTCTAATGAAATCTTAAATATCTTTACGTCTGCTTTTGAGATTAATAATAAGTTTTATGTATTAACAGTTATTGTAGATGAACCTCAGGGTTCTAAAAAATTATGGGGACACAATAGAAGAGAAGCAGGCTGGAATGCAGGGTATATAAATGGCCAAATTATAAAAAAAATAGGTCCAATTTTGAACACATTGACATTGAATGAATATGTAAAATAAAAAAAAATGAAAACATCTAAATTAATAGAAAAAAACTTTTGTAGCGATTCTAGACAATTAAAAAAAAATGATGTTTTTTTTGACCTAATATCAAATACAAAAAAAAATAACCCGTATTTACAAGATGTAATTAGAAAGAAACCATTTTTGATAATTACAAAAAAAAAAATAAATTATAAAAATATCTTAATCGTTAAAGATGTAAAAAAAATATATTTTTTCTTAATAAAAAAAAAATTTAATGATATACCAAAAAATCTATATGCGGTCACAGGAACAAATGGAAAAACATCCGTTGCTAGTTTTTTTCACCAAATGTATATGTTAAATAATTTGCCATGCGCTAATATCGGAACTCTTGGTTATTATTATAATAATAAATCAAAAAAAAATAATTTAACGACACCAGACAATATTGATATTTTAAGATTTTTAAATTTTATAAACAAAAATAAAATTAATAATGCTATTGTAGAAGCATCAAGTCACGGTTTGCACCAAGGTAGATTGAGTGGATTAAAATTCAAAGGTGTTGTATTCACTAATTTTTCACGTGACCATTTGGATTATCATAAATCTATGAAGTCTTATTTAAAAGCAAAATTAATTCTTTTTAGAGAAAACCTAAAACAAAATTCTAAAGTAATTTGCGATAAAAAAATAAAAAAAATAATAAAAGGAAATGACATAAAAAAAAAATATAATTTTATTTTACAATCTAAAAATAAAAACACTCTTAAACTTATAGGATCAAAACCACAGGGTTCTAAAACTCAAATTAAATTAAATTATAAAAATTCAATTTATAATATTTTAGTTAATTTTATTGGAAATTTTCAAATTGAAAATTTATTTCATGCGATTATGCTCGCAATTTCCTCAGGTTTAAAAGTTGAGAAAATATTAAAAATATTACCATTACTTAAACCAATTAAAGGTAGATTAAATATTTTTAAAAATAAAAATAAGATTATATGCCTTGACTACGCTCACACACCCGATGGTTTAGAAAAAACAATCAACACATTAAAGGATCATTTTAAAAAAAGAGTTAATATTGTTTTTGGTTGTGGAGGAAACAGAGATAAGGGAAAAAGAATGAAAATGGGCAGAATTGTAAATAAATTATGTAAAAATATAGTAGTTACAGATGATAATCCTAGGCATGAGGATGCGAAGAAAATAACTAAACAAATTTATAATTTTATTCGTAGAGGACAAATAATTAACAATAGAAAAAAAGCTATAAATATAGCCATTAAAAATACCAGCTCCGAGGAAGTATTATTAGTAGCAGGTAAAGGGCACGAAAATTACCAAATTATTAAAGACAAAAAAGTTTATTTCTCTGATCAAAGAGAAATTATAAAAAATTTATGAAAAATTTATTTTTAAATAAGAATATAATTAATAAAAAGTTCTTTATAGATAGCAGAAATGTAACTGAGAATTCAGTTTTTATATGTATAAAAGGTAAAAAAAACGACGGACATAAATATATTAAATTTGTACTAAAAAATTTTAAGAAAACATTAGTGATATGCGAAAAAAAATCAAAATACTCAAAAAGTTTTTATAGTGAAAAAAGAGTTTTATTTTGCGATTCTTCAATAACTTTTTTAGCAAACTTGGCGAGTATAAAAAGATTCATATTAGATGATAAATATTTTATTGGTATTACAGGAAGCTCAGGAAAAACAAGCCTTAAAGAAATTTTGTATAATATATTAAAAAAATATCACTTTACATATAAGTCGCAAAAATCATTTAATAATCATATCGGATTAACTTATACACTTATTAATCAAAACCGTAAATTTAAATATAATATCTATGAAATTGGAATGAATAAATTGGGTGAAATCGATTATTTATCCAAGATATTAAAACCTAATTTAGGAATTATCACTAACATTGGTGAAGCACATTTAGGAAAACTTGGGAGTGTAAATAATATAGCTAAAGCAAAATCTGAGATAATAAGCAACATTGTCAAAAACGGTGTTATAATATTAAATAGAGATTGTAAATTTTATAATAAATTAAAAAAAATATCAAAATCTAACAGACTAAAAGTCTTAAGTTTCGGGCAAAATATTCGAGCCACAATTTGTTACGAAATTATAGACTCAAATAAAATTCAAATTAAACTAAAGGGTAAGAGTTTTTATTTGAAGTTAAAATATATAAATTTAAACATTATTAACAACATATTAGTTTGTTTTTTAGTATTAGATTTTTTAAAATTAAATATGAATTTAGCAAAAAATTTTTTTCAGAAATTAAAAAATATTCGTGGAAGAGGAAACGTTGTTAAAATTAATAATCAGATTTCAATAATAGATGATAGCTATAATTCAAACCCTATATCCTTAAAAAATTCAATTAATGAATTTCATAATTTGAATACAAAAAAAAATAAAATATTAGTCCTTGGAGATATGTTAGAATTAGGAAAGTTTTCAAGAAAAAAACATATTGAGGTAGGTAAATATTTAAAACTATTTAAATTTCATAGAATTTATTTAGTGGGCATTAAGTCAAAACAAATTTATGAACAAATTAAATCCACATTTTGGTGTAAATACAGTGAAAATATTAATGTTTTTTCAAAAGATTTTAAAAATGTTTTAATGGAAAATTCTATTATTATGTTTAAAGCTTCTAATGGAGTGGGCATAAATAAGTTACTAAACAAAAAAATATATTAATGTTAAATTATTTATTTCAAGAATATTCATCCCAAGCATCTTTTCTAAATGTTTTTTCTTATATTACTTTTAGAACAGGTATCGCAATTTTTACCTCATTAATTACCGTCCTTTTTTTTGGACAGACATTTATTGACTATTTAAAATCATCGACATATTTTAATCAACCCATTAGGAATGATGGTCCGATATCTCATATTATCAAGAAAGCAGGAACCCCAACTTTCGGAGGAGTATTAATTATTTTCGGTATTTTATTTTCGGTTTTATTGTGGTCTGATATTAAAAATATTTTTGTTTTAATTTGTTTATTTTCATTATTGTCATTTGCATTAATTGGTTTTTTTGATGACTATTTAAAAATTAAGTTTAAAAATTCAAAAGGAATATCTGCCTTTTCAAAGATAATTCTTCAATTAATATTTAGTCTAATGATTTTTTATATTATTTCCATTTCGATTCAAAACGAGCAAAGATTTTTATTGAATATACCATATTATAAAAATTTGATTTTTGATATTGGGTATTTCTATTTTCCATTTGCTGCAATTGTTATAATAGGATCCTCTAACGCTGTTAATTTAACTGATGGCTTGGATGGATTAGCGACTGTCCCTTTAATTCTTGTAACGCTAACCTTCATTTTGATAGTGTATCTATCCGGAAATGCTGTATTTGCTGATTATTTAAAAATTATTAATATAAAAAATATTTCAGAAGTATGTATTGTGTTGGGAGCAACAGTGGGGTCTTGTTTGGGATTTCTTTGGTTTAACGCACCACCAGCTAAAATTTTTATGGGTGATACTGGTTCTTTAGCATTAGGGTCTCTATTGGGGACTGTGAGCTTAATATGTAAGCATGAATTGGTTTTATTTATAGCTGGAGGTTTGTTTGTTCTGGAAGCTTTGTCCGTTATTATTCAAGTATTTTCATTTAAAGTTTTTGGAAAAAGAGTATTTCGAATGGCGCCTTTACATCATCATTTTGAAAAAAAAGGTTGGGAAGAATCAACTATTGTAATCAGATTTTGGATTATATCTATAATTTTGGTTTTGATTGCATTATCAAGTTTAAAACTAAGGTAAATGTCATCTCTGCGGGTATTTGATAATAAAAAAATCTTAATTTTCGGTTTAGGAAAAACTGGTGAATCAGTACAAAAATATTTACAAAAAAATAAAATTAATTACACGATATGGGACGATTATAAAAAATTACAGAGAAATAAAATTGATAATAAATATTATTTAAAAAACTACGACTATATAATTATAAGTCCAGGAATAGATATCTATAATCATAAAAATAAAAATTTTTTTATTAGGCATAGAAAAAATATAATTACAGATTTAGATATTTTTTTTTTATGCAACAAACAACCCAAGCATGTAATTGGTATTACGGGAACTAATGGCAAATCAAGTTTTTGCAATTTACTTGATAACTTACTAAAAAAAAAAAAAATTAAGTCCAAAATTCTTGGTAATTTTGGAAATCCAGTATTAAGTAAAAATATATCAAAAAATGAATACTGTGTACTGGAATTATCATCTTATCAGTTAGATTATTCTCAACATTTAAAACTAGACGTTGCATGTATTTTAAATATTTCTTCTGATCATTTAGAGAGACATGGCACTATTTTAAAATACAAAAAAATTAAACTTAAAATTTTTAAATTTTTAAAAAAAAAAGGTATCGGATTTTATCAAAAAAAATCATTTCCCAATATAAAAAAAAAGAAAAATATTAGAAGTTTCAAAAATATAAATCAAAGTTTATTAAATAATATTTTAGATACAAAGGTTTCGATATCTAAAATTGATTTCAAAAAAAGTAAACTTTCACATCGCTATGAATTTTTTAATAGAGTTAATAATTTTGAATTCATAAATGATTCTAAATCAACAAATTTTGATTCTGTAAGGTATGCAGTTCAAATGAGTAATAATAATATTCTAATCTCTGGCGGAGAATTAAAAAAAGGAGATAATTTTAAATTAAAAGATTTACGAAATAAAATATTTAAAATTTATCTATTCGGAAATAATATTGATAAATTAAAAGAAAGCTTAATTAATCAAAAAATTAACTTTAAATATTTTAAAAATTTATATGATCTTTTAAAAGATTTTTTTAACAGTGATTATAAAATATTATTAAATAAAAGAGAAAAATTTACTGTTCTGTTTAGTCCAGGTGCAGCATCGTTTGATCAATATCAAAATTTTGAGGAAAGAGGGAAAATATTTAAAAAATATGTTAATAAATTTTTCAAGGGATAGTGATAGTTTTATAATAAAATGGCTAAGAAGTTTAGATAAAATTATTTTAATTCTATTAATATTATGGATAATGCTAGGTCTAATATTTGTCACAACTACTACGTTAGATTTTGCATCTACAAAACTTTATAATAATCCAAAAACATTAGTTAATAAGTATTATTTATTTATATTTGTAAGCTTATTTATTATTTTATTTTTTTCAATTTTTAATGAAAGTTTCTATCAAGAATTTGCTAAATTTTTTTTAATATTTTCTTTATCTCTTTTATTACTTACATTAATTTTTGGTGTTGAGGTTAAAGGTTCAAAAAGATGGATTAACCTATTTTTTTTTAATTTTCAGCCGATTGAATTAGTAAAACCTTCTTTAATTATATTTTTAGCAGGAATATTTTCTAGCGAAAAAAGTTTTATTGCTAAATTTTCATTTTCAGGATTAGTAGTTTTTATTACTGTTTTTACTTTACTTTTGCAGCCAGATTATACGCAAGCTTTAATTGTACTACTAGTTTGGTTTACAATTGTTTTTGTATCTGGAATAAGCTTGGTTAATATAATTTTATCTTTAGGTATTGTAACTACCATAATGATCTCTATTTTATTTTTTTTCAAAGAAAATTTTTCATATATTTTTTTGAGGTTTGAAAAATGGATAAGCAGTAGTGATATTTCTTATCAGTCTGAGAAATCTATTGATGCAATAAAGCACGGTGGTTTTTTTGGACAAGGAATAGGAGAGGGTATTTTAAAAGAAAAAATTCCCGAAGCACATACTGATTATGTTTTAGCATCTATTAGTGAAGAATATGGAATTATTGCAATAATATTTATCCTAATTATAGTATTTACTTTATTTATTAGAGTTTTCGCAATTTGTCAGAATGAAATATCAAATTTTAAAAAATATTGCCTTATTTCTTTATCTACTTTAACTTTATTACAGATTTTTATTAATGTAGGAGTTACAATTAATTTGATACCATCCACGGGTATGACTTTCTCTTTTTTAAGTTACGGAGGCTCGTCTATTTTAACTAGTGCATTTATAATGGGAATAATTTTGGCTTTAACAAAAAATAAAATTTGATGACTAAAATATTATTATCTACAGGAGGCACTGGAGGTCATATATTTCCAATTTTGAGTCTTTACCAAATCTTGAAAAAACTTAAAAAAATCGAAGATGTTAAAATTATTACAGATGAAAGAGCAAAAAAACTTATTGGTATTGAGAATATTAAAATTATAAAATCGGATAGCCCATTTAGAAAAAAAGGAATAATTCATTTAATAAAAACTATTTTTTATATATTAACCTCAACATTTAAGTGCTTTATTTTTTTAATATGTTTTAATCCTAAAATTATTATTGGCTCTGGAGGCTATGTATCTGCTCCAGTTTTAATAGCGTCCTTAATATTAAGAAAAAGAATTATTTTATATGAAACCAACGCTATTTTAGGAAGAGTTAATAGATTATTTTTGCCCTATTGTGTAAAATTATTATCTGGTTATAGCGAAGTAATAAATTTTCCAAAAAAATATAAAAAAAAATTCTGTTATGTAGGTCAATTAGTTAGAAATGAATTTTTAAAAATTTGTAAAGATGAAATACACATAAAGAATAAAACCCTAAAAATTTTAATATTAGGAGGCAGCCAAGGTGCAAAAGTTTTTGGAGAAAAGTTGCCACAATGTTTTAAAATTCTTGAACAAAAAAAAATCAAACTCTCTATTAAGCAACAAGTCAAAAAAGAACAATTAGATAAAATAAATAAGTTTTATAAAGAGAATATTAATTCCGACATATTACTTTTTGAATTTAAAAAAAATGTTGAACATTATATTATTAATTCCGATATCGTGATATGCAGATCAGGCTCTTCAACAATTGCAGAATTATCAACTTTAAACAAGCCTTTCATAGCTATACCACTCCCAAGCTCTTTGGATAACCATCAATATTACAACGCAAAATATTATTTCGATAAAAATTGTTGCTGGTTATTAGATGAAAATAGCAAAAATTTCGAACATGAAATTATCAAGATTTTACAAGATATTTATGAAACAGAACTTTTATTAATAACAAAAAAAAAAAAATTATATGAATTAAATAAAAAAAATGTAATTGAGAATTTTGTGAAAGAGATATTTAATAATAATGGATTTACAGATTAATAAAAAAAATACTATCTATTTTATTGGCATTGGAGGTATTGGTATGAGTGGGATAGCACTTATTATGAAAAATCTTGGTTACAATGTCCTAGGAAGTGATTTATCTAAGACTAGTAAAATTTTGGATCAATTAAAAAAGAAAAATATCAAAATAATATTTGGTCACGACACAAAAGCGATCTTAAAAGCTGATATTGTTGTGGTTTCTTCAGCTATCCTAATAAGAAATAAAGAGTATCAATTAGCAAAAAATAAAAAATTAATTATTGTTAAAAGAGCAGACATGTTAGCTCATTTAATCAATTTAAAAAAAAACATAATTATTTCAGGATCACATGGAAAAACGACAATTACATCTTTAATAGCCCATTTGTTACATAGTAATAAATTCCAACCCACAATAGTAAATGGAGGAATCATTAATTCCTTAAATTCTAATGCCTCATTAGGAAAAGGAGAATGGTCAGTTGTTGAAGCTGACGAGTCAGACGGCAGTTTTCTTAAATTTAAAAGTATTTATTCAATTGTCAGCAATATAGACGTTGAGCATTTAGATTATTATAAGAGTTTTAAAAATTTAAAAAAAAGTTTTGAGCATTTTCTAAAAAAAACTCCACTACTAGGAAAAAATATAGTCTGTATTGATGATAAAAATATAAGACCATTAGTAAAAAAAATTAACAAAAAAAATTTTCTAACGTATGGTTTTATCGATCAAGCAAATCTCCAGTGTAAAAATATAAAAAGTATAAAAATGGGTATGCAATTCGACATTGATGTAAATTTACCAAATAAAAAAATTAAAATAAAAAAAATTAGTATTAATCTTTTGGGAATTCATAACGTCTTAAATGCAGTAGCAACAGTTGCGATTGGATTATTATTGAATATTAATTTAAAAAAAATCAGATCATCTTTATCAAGCTTTTCAGGCGTACAAAGAAGATTAACAATTGTTTATGAAAAAAAGGGTACAATAATATACGATGATTATGCTCATCATCCCACTGAGATTAAGGCTGTACTAGAAGCATGTAGAAATAATTTCAAAACAAAAAAAATTATTGCAATATTTCAGCCGCATAGATTCTCAAGAATTACTTCATTATATAAATACTTTATTAGGTCGTTTAGTAATGCAAATCAAGTATTAGTATGCCCTATATATTCAGCGGGAGAAAAAAATAAAAATTTTAGCTCTCAAAAATTTTGTAAAGATATTATTTCTATGTCTAAAACAGAAGTTGTTCAAATTGAAAATAAAAATCAAATAGAAAATTATCTAAAAAAGAATTTAACAAATAACGAGATAGTCATAGCAATGGGTGCTGGAAGTATTAGTAATTGGATTAGAGATATTTCAAGTAGGTTAAAAATATAAATGAGTAACTTAATTTTAGATTATAATTTGTCAGACAACAGTTGGTTTGGTCTTGGAGGTAAAGCAAAAAAATTTTTTTCACCCAATACAGAAAAAGAATTAATAAGTTACATCAAGAATTATACATCTGAAAATTTTATTACAATCGGCTCAGGATCAAATATTTTATTCCGTGATAAAGGCTGTTCAGAAACAATAATTAAACTAGGAAAAAATTTTAGAAAAATTAAAATAGTTGATGATTTACTTTTCTGTGGATCAGGTTCTTTAAAAAATCAAGTATCAAAATTTGCATTAGATAACGAAATAAAAAATATGGAATTTTTAAGCTGCATACCAGGGACAATGGGAGGAGGTGTATTCATGAATGCAGGTTGTTTTGGATATGAGTTTAAGGATATAATTAAAGAGGTTCATGGAATAGACAAAAATTTAAATAAAATAGTTATAAAGGCAAAAAATATAAATTTTAATTATCGTAAAACAGATCTACCAAATGATTTTATTATTACTGAATTAGTATTGAATATAATTTACGGTTCTCGTAAATGTATCGAAGAAAAAATAACAAAGTTTAAAAAAGAAAAAAAGTACGCTCAGCCATCAAAAATAAAAACTGGCGGAAGTACTTTTAAAAACCCTAATTCTAACTTTAAGGCCTGGGAACTAATAAAAAAAAGCGGTTGCGATAAAGTGAAATTTGGTAATGTAAAGTTTTCCTGTATGCATTGTAATTTTATTGAAAATCACGGAAATTCGGGAAAAGATGTTGAAGACTTAATTAATTATACGATTGATCAAGTTAAAAAAAAATTTAATATAATATTAGAACCTGAAATAAAAATCATCGGTGATATATAAAAAAAAAGTTCTTGTATTGATGGGGGGAAAATCTCGAGAAAGATCTATAAGTTTAAAATCAGGTCGCGCTTGTTTTAATACTATTAAAAAATTAGGGTATAAAACATATAAATTTGATCCAATTATAAAAATAGAAAAAAATATCAGAAAAATTAATCCTGATGTTATTTTTAACTGTTTACATGGAAAATATGGAGAAGATGGGAAAATACAAAAAGTCTTAGAAAAATTAAGAATCCCATATACACATTCAGGTATTAAGGCATCTCAAAATGCTATGGATAAAATAAAATCAAAAGAAATTTTTTCTAATAATAATATTAAAACTCCTAAACATAAAATAATAAAAAAAATATTTGACCTTGATAAAAAAATTTCAAAAGATAAGTTTATTTTAAAACCTATTAATGAAGGTTCAAGTTTAGGTGTTGAAATATTTGATAAAATATCTCAGTTAAATTATAAAAAAATTAAAAATTTATTAAAAAGATATAAAATTTTAATGCAGGAACCTTTTATAGAAGGAAAAGAGATTCAAACTGCTGTGATCGGAAATAAAGCAATTGGTTCAGTTGAAATCATTCCAAAAAGAAAGTTTTATGATTATAAAGCAAAATATTCATCTTCAGCAAATACCCTTCATGTTATTCCACCAAATCTATCCAAAAAAACTCATGATAAAATCAAAAAAATTGCTCTAAAAGCACACAAGGTTCTTAAATGTAAAGGTGTAACCAGATCAGATTTCCGAGTTATGGAAAATGGTTCTATATTTATTTTGGAAACGAATACACAGCCAGGGATGACTAAATTATCTTTAGTGCCAGAAATAGCCATGAAATATGGTTTAAACTTTAAAAAATTGGTTGATTGGATGATTAAAGATGCTGGTATTAAAAGGTAAAAAGAAGTTTATTTTTTTTTTAATTTTGTTTCTATTTTTAACAAATTATCAATTTAACAAACAAAGTTACTTACCCTTGTTTAAAATAAATAAAGTTAAATTCATCAACCATGTTAATTTGGAGGAAAATGTCAAAGATGAAGTAATAAATTACCTAAATAATAAAAGTTTGTTAAATATTAATTATAAAAAATTATCGTTATCTTTTTCCAAAAGTGATTGGATAAAAAATTTTAAAATAAAAAAAAAATATCCAGATAAAATTGTAATTCAAATTAGAGAATTTGTACCAATAGCTTTATATAAAAAAAAACAAAAGCTATATTTAATTAATAGTAATTTTGAAATTACAGAAAAAGTGAAGACTAAAACTAATAATTTAAATTTGGTTCAAATTTCAGGTCTTTATAAAAAAGAATTTTTTAAGGAAAAATTTTTAATAATAAAAAAATTTAATATTTATAATGATTTTAGATCAATTGAATTATTAAATTTAAATAGACTAGATATTTATTTTAAAAATAATACTTATGTTAAACTAGGAGATTACGATATTCATTTTCAAATGAATATATTAACCAAAGTTTTGAAAAAATATAAAAATTTAAAGTCTATTGATTTAAGAAATAAAGGAAGAGTTATAATAAAATGATTGATGAAAAAATTGCTATTTTAGATTTAGGCACTTACAAGTTAAAATTACTTATTATTTCATTAGATAAAAATAATTATATTCAAGTGCATGCTAGATATTCAGTTTTCTCATCTGGTATTAAAAAAGGAAACGTGACAGATATTGAAAAGTTAAGTTCTGTTATAAAGCATTGTGTAGCTTCGATAGAAAAGGAAATGAGTATTGAGATCAAAGATATTTATGTTGGTATAAACTCAATTAATTTTAATTTTTTAACTTTCGGGTTGACACGAAATATAGGTTCTTATGAAATTGAAGAAAAAAAGGATTTACAAAATCTTATAGACCTAGCATCTGGGATATTCTTTCAAAATTATAACGATTATAAAATTATACATTTTTTAAATTCAGGATTTTTTTTAGATAAAAAAAACTATATTGAAAACCCCGTAGGTTTAAGATCTAAAACATTAGATGTTAATTTTAGCTTTTTAAGTTTGGAAAAAAATATTATCTCAAATTTTGATCAAGTTTTTAAAAATGCTGGACTGAAGGTAAACAGATATTTTTATTCTCCACTAGCTAGTAGTATTTTATCATCAGATCAGCAGGTTTTGGAAAAAGGATTTATCAATATAGATTTCGGATATGATAAAACATTCATCACTTTTTTCGAAAATTCAAAACTAATTTATTCACAATCGATTCCAATTGGATCTTTTCATATAAATAATGATTTAATGAAATCCATTGATTTAGATAAAAATCTATCAGAAAGAATTAAATATAATTTTGATAATATTTTAATTGGAAAAATTGATCGTTCAATTAAAATAGAATTAGAAAATAAAAGAATTTCTTTAGATATTATACAAAAAATTATTGAGGCGAGAATTAACGAAATTTTAGAGTACATTTTTAAAAATATTTCATTTTGTGGGGCACTAAATACATCTGCTAGAAAAATAATTATAACTGGTGGTGGAGCAGATTTAAAAGTTTTTCAAAAAAAAATAGCTGAAAAATTAAAAACTTCAGTAGATTTTGCCAAACAATCATTTCCTATTAAAGATACAGAATTTAATGTTTTTTCTGATTATATGGCATGTCTCGGGATAGCGAAATTAATTTTTTACCCAAATAAAGATGAAATTAAAAGTTTTACTCAAGAAAAAAAAGGTTTTTTTAATAAGTTTTATTCTCTTTTCCTCAAATAAAAATAATGAAATATTTATTGAGTAGATTAAAAATAGATATTTTGAGATTTATCATGAGTGTATAAAAATCAAAATACATTATCTGAGGTAGTTGAATTTTCAGGTGTTGGCTTGCACTCTGGCGAGAAGGCAAAAATTAAATTAATACCGGCGAAAGTTGATAATGGAATCAAATTTAAGATTAACAAAAATTTAATAGAAGCATCATGGAAAAATGCAGTTGTAAGTCAATTATGCACAAAAATAAAACTTAAAAATATTGCAATTTCAACAATTGAACATCTTATGGCCGCGATAAGCGGGCTTGGAATTACAAATTTGGTTATTCAAATAAATACAAATGAGGTACCAATTCTTGACGGCAGTTCCAAAGAATTTGTTGATCAAATTAAAACCGTCGGAATTTTAAAACAAGTCAAGTTTCAAAAAATCATAAAAATTAAAAAGAAAGTTGAATATAAAGACCAAGATAAATATATCTGTATTTCACCATCAAAAAATAATAATTTAATGATTGATTATACCATAGATTACAAAGATAATTTTATAAAAAAACAGAATTTAAAATATATACACAATGAAAAAAATTTTTTAAATATATATATGTCTAGAACATTTTGTTTACACGATGATCTTCAAAGAATATTTGCTTTAGGTTTGGCAAAGGGTGGTTCATTAGATAATGCTATTGTTGTATCTGAAAATAAAATTCTTAATCAAGGTGGATTACGTTATTCAGACGAATTTGTAAGGCATAAAATTTTGGATTGTATTGGAGATTTGTATTTAGCTGGTTACCAAATCTGGGGAAATTTAATTACATATCAAGGTGGTCATGAACTAAACCTGAGATTATTAAGAGAAGTTTTAAATAATAAAAAAAATTATGAAATTCTAGATCAAAATATATGATAAATGTTTACATAAATTTAAAAAAAAATATTTTTAAATGTAATTTTAAATATTTAGTATTTGTACTATTTTTCTTTGGCGCTTTGAGTTGTTCAATTTATAAAAAAAATGATAGTAATATAATTACTAAACCAGAAAAAATCCCTGAACTACAAGTTTTATTCAATAATGCACTAAAATATTACAATGATGGCAAATATAGAAATGCTTTAAAATTATTTAAGAAAGTAGAAACAAGATATTCATTTTCTAATTTAGCACCAAGAGCTACACTGATGATTACTTATATTTATTATCGAAATGCAGATTATTTTAATACTTTAAAGTTTGCCAGAAAATATCAAACATTGTATCCAAAAAATAAAAATATTGACTATATTCATTTTATCATCGCTATGACCTTTTATGAACAGGTGCAAGTTGTAGCCAAAGATCAAACCTATACTAGGGCAGCCTTGAAAGAATTTAATAATATTATTAAAACATATCCGAATTCAAAATATGCCAAGGAATCAAAATTAAAAATAGATTTAATTAATGAACAATTAGCTGGCAAGCATATGTATTTAGCAAGATTCTATATGAAAAAATCTAAATGGATATCAGCTATAAATAGATTAAATATTATCTTGAAAGATTATTCAGAAACTATTTATACCGTTGAGGCATTACATAGGATGGTTGAAATTTATTATAAATTAGGAAATATCGTTTTAGCGAAAAAATATGCAGCAACACTTGGTTACAATTTTAACGATAGTGATTGGTATAAAAAAACCTATAAGGTTGTTGTAGATAAAAATTATAAAGAGGATACAAAAGTTACTAAGCAAAGATTAAGAGATAAAATAAAGAATATTCTTAAACTTTCTAAATGATAAAAAACTTTAAAGAATATATAAAAAAAAAAAAAATATTACTAGATTTTAATAAAAATTATTATGATTTAAACTCACCAAAAGTTGACGATGCCACTTATGATATTCTTAAAAAAGATCTAGTAAATTTTGAGGAGAAAAATCTTAATATCATAGGTGATCATAAAATAAAAAATTTAGTTGGTTTCAAACCATCAGAAAAATTTTCTAAAGTAAAACATACTGAAAAAATGCTATCTTTGGATAATGCGTTCAATAAAGAGGATATTCTGGATTTCTATAAAAAATTAAATAATTATTTAAATTTAGGCTCGACTGATAGAATTGAATTATTAGCTGAACCTAAAATTGATGGCATATCCGCAAGTTTAAAATATGTTAATGGAGTATACGTACAAGGTATTTCACGTGGTGACGGTGAGCATGGAGAAGAAATTACAGAAAATCTTGCTACAATTAAGGATATTCCAAAGAAATTAAATAATTTTTCTAGTAGTGAGCTTATAGTCCGCGGCGAGGTATACATAGCTAAATCTGATTTTAAAAATTTATCAAACAAATTTGCAAATCCTAGGAATGCAGCCTCTGGATCTTTGAGGCAAAAGAATTCAAGTAATACTTCTAAAATTCCGCTTAAATTTTTTGCATATGGAACAATCTTTAAAAATCATAATATTGGAAAGTATCAGTCAGATTTTATTAAAAAATTAAAACAATTCGGTTTTAAAACTAATCCTCTAAGTAAAATTGTTAAAGATGAAAAAGAATTAGAATTAAATTATAAAAATGTCGAAGAAAGACGAGCTGTCCTAGATTATGATATTGATGGCATAGTATATAAAGTAAATAGTTTTAAATTACAGCAAAGGTTAGGTAATCTTACAAATGCTCCACGCTGGGCAATAGCTCACAAATTTTCTGCAGAGAAAGGGATGTCAAAAATAAAAAAAATTGAGATTCAAGTTGGAAGGACTGGAGCATTAACACCAGTCGCTAAAATTGATCCGGTAAATATTGGGGGCGTGTTAGTTTCAAATGCAACATTGCATAATGAGGATGAGATAATTAGAAAGGATATTAGAATTTCTGATACAGTATTAGTACAAAGAGCAGGCGATGTAATTCCACAGGTAGTTGAAGTAGACCTTAAAAAGAGATCAAAGAATAGTAAAAGATTTATTTTCCCGACTAAGTGTCCATCCTGTGGATCTAAGACTGAAAAAGAGTACAACAAAATTACAAAAAAATATGATGCCGTTCGGAGATGTACAAATGATGGTTATGGTTGTGAAAAAATTGCAATTGAAAAAATTAAACATTTTATTTCCAAAGATGCCATGAATATTGAAGGCCTTGGTAAAAAAGTTGTAGAAAATTTTTGGGAATTANGATTTATTAAATTACCTCAGGATATTTATAATTTAGATTTTGACAAAATATCCAATTTAGAAGGATGGGGAAAATTATCTTCAAAAAATTTAAAGATTTCAATTGAAAAAACCAAAAAAATAAATTTAGAGAGATTTATATTTTCCTTAGGTATTAGACACATAGGACAAGAGAATGCTAAAATTTTAGCAAAATTTTTTAAATCTATTAAAAATTTTAAAAAACTCTCTAATGGTGAAAACAAAATATATAAAGATTTAATGCAGCTGGATGGTATAGGAGAGACTCAATTATCATCTCTTAAAAAATTTTTTGATAACAAAATTAACAACTATGTATTCTTATCATTAATTTCTATCCTAGATATTTCAGATTTTATCCATTCAAATCAAGGAAAATTTAATAATCAAACCTTTATGTTTACAGGTGGTATGTCTAAAATGAGCAGATCAGAAGCAAAAAAAATTATTGAAAACGAGGGCGGCAAAGTTTTAGGTTCAGTATCTAAAAAATTAAATTTTTTAGTTTCCGGAGAATCCAAACCCACTATAAAAAAAGTTAATCAAGCAAAAGAACTTGGTGTTACAATAATTCACGAAAGTGATTGGTATAATTTAATTAATTTTTAAGCAATATTTTCTTAAGAAATCCTTTTCTGCACTATTTAAAAATTTATGGATTTTTTCATAAACTTCCTCGTGATAATTGTTAATCCAATTTTTTTCAATTTGTGTTAGCATTGGTGTTAAAATTAATGAGGTTTCATAAGGAACTAAAGTTAGGTTTTCAAACATTCGATTATTGTTTAAATAAATTAAATTTTCNAACCTNATACCAAATNCNTNTTTTTGATAATAGCCNGGNTCATTGGAGGTAACTTGACCNGGGTAAATTTTATCATTACTAAATTTAGATATTGATGGTGGAGNCTCATGAACATTTGACANNTANCCAACNCCGTGACCAGTNCCATGATTATAGTTTAAACCAACNTTTGTAAGNTNACTTCTTACAATATAATCNAANANTTTTCCTGNCNTTTTTNTTTTAATTTTAAGAGTTGATAATCTAATTTGNGCTTTTAAAANAAGTGTATAAATTTTCTTNCGAAAATAAGACTGTTTNCCAAGTGAAATAGTNCTTGTCATATCNGTTGTNCCAAAGAAATATTGTGATCCTGAGTCAAANAGAANTAGNTGATTTTTTTTNANGTAAGTTTTNTTATAATCTTTNGCATTATAGTGAATGATAGATGCATTTTTTTCTGTAGCAGAAATTGTCTCAAAGCTTGGTCCTAAATAATATTTNTTATTTTTTTTTAAAAANTCTATTTTCAATTGGCAANNTTTTTCACAAATTNTNTTTAATTTATTATTTTTAAGCCAAAATAGAAANTTTGCATAAGCAACACCATCAAATATATGTGCTATTTTNANGTTNGTNATTTCNGTNTCATTTTTAATAGATTTNAGTNTATCNATNGGATCNGTAANAAAAATAANTTTAATTTTTTTTTCTAAAATTANATTAAAATAGTGAAAAGAAATATATTTTTTATCNAAATATATTTTNTTACATTNATANAAATNAGACTCAAGTTCACTATTTTTTTTAAAAATAANATTTTTNATTTTTAAATTGANNTTATATTTACTNAATATAAACAATTTATTATTTTTTAATAATGCATNGCAATTTANNATTTTACTAAAATTTTTAGATTTTGANCTTATNTTNCTAAGCCAACCTATGTTTTCTGNAGANGTAATAAAAAAAGNCTCNTTTTTTTTTAAATTAATTTNTTTACTTAATTNNNTTATTTTTTTNGTAGGCTTCANANCCAGANAAATTTTTATTTANATAAAAAATATTTTCTTTGCTATTNTTTTTATNATTTATGGAATTAAAAAAAANAAAATTTTTTAATTTTAAAGATTTAATAAAATTNAATGAGAAAGTTTTTGGATCAATTAATATTTTACCCTTTGTTTTTGCAATTTTTAAAAGATCGGTTTTCATTTTTGAAATGTCTTTAATAATAAATTTTTTAGCCTGAATTTTTGCTTGTTGATGATATCTACCATCAACATATAAATATTGTTTATTTTTTAAGATTATTGCGTATCCTAATGAGCCAGTAAATTTTGTAATTTTGAGTAATAAATTATCTTGAGGTTTTGTAATTTCATTTAAAAATTGATTATTTTTTGAGATCAAGCAGGCATATATTCCATCTTCTTTTATAAAGTTTTTAATGTTACTTAAATTAGTCATTAATTGCTTTTATTACGAATTTATCCATAACTTTTTTTTCACCCTGATTTTTAAAATTAATTAATAATTTATTTCCATCTATATGTATAATTTTGCCACTTCCAAAACCTTCGTGCTTAACTGTTTCACCCACACTAAAATTGGTTTTATTTTCTGTCAAATTGATAGTTTTAATATTTTCTTCGATGTTGTTATTAATGTTATTTTTTAACCTTTTCCAACCTGGGCTATTTTTTTTACTTTCAATGTTAAAGTCTTGATCAAATATAAAATCATCTTCTTTATTCTCGTCAATTGAAATTTCAGTAAATTTGTCATCAATTTCATCTATAAAACGAGATTGTAAAGATGAATAAAAATCATAGTTATCATTTTGTCGACCGTAGAACTTTCTTTGGTTAGCAAAAGACAAGTATAATTCTTTTTTTGCTCTTGTAATTGCAACGTAGGCAAGCCTTCTCTCTTCCTCTATTCCTTCGACACCTTTTTCATCTATAGATTTTTGATGTGGAAATAAACCCTCTTCCCAACCTGGTAAAAACACCGCATCAAACTCAAGGCCCTTTGCAGAGTGAATGGTCATAATATTGATTTTTTCACCATCCCATTTTTCATCAATCGCGGTTTGCAAAGAAATATTTTCTAGAAATTCATTTAGAGATGAATAACTTTTCATCGAAGATTTTAATTCTTTTAAATTCTCCAATTTTGAATCAGCTTCTGGCGTTTTTTCATTTTTTAGCATTGATGAGTATCCTGACTCATCAAGTACAGTTTCTAATAAACTGACATGATCCACACTTTCAGATTTTTGCTTCCAAGAGATTATATTTATAATAAACGTTTTAAGATTTTGAACTGTTTTTGGTTTTAATATATTTTCTTTTAAAATTTCTTGTGATGCATCTAGTAATGATAATCCTTTGTTTCTAGAAAATTCATAGATTTTTTTTACTGAGCTGTCGCCAATTGCTCTTTTGGGAGTATTAATTATTCTCTCAAAAGACAGATCGTCATTAGATTGGTTAATTAATCTTAAATAAGCCAAAGCATCTTTGATCTCAGATCTTTCGTAAAATTTTAATCCACCAATAATTCTATATGGAAGTCCGATTTTTATAAACCGTTCTTCAAATTCTCTTGTTTGAAAAGAGGCACGCACTAGTATAGAAATCGAATTCAACTTAAATTTTTTAGAAAGATTTTGTTCAATAATATCTGACACGCCGCTTGCTTCACTAAGCCCGTCAAAGTAAGATTTTATTTTTACTTTTTCTCCCTCTCCTAAATCAGACCAGATTTTTTTATTTAACCTGTCTTCGTTATTTGATATTAATGAAGTAGCGCTATTTAATATATTCTCAGTAGAACGATAGTTTTGTTCTAATTTAACAGTCTCTAAATTGTCAAAAGTCTCTTTGAACTCTAAAATATTTTTAATTTCAGCACCACGCCAACTATATATTGATTGATCATCATCACCTACCACGCATATATTATTTTTTTCATTAGTTAATAGTTTCAACCAAAGATTTTGAACATAATTAGTGTCTTGAAATTCATCAACAAGAATATATTTAAAGTTTTTTTTATATATTTTTTTTATATCTTCAAATTTTTTTAAAATTGTTACAACGTGTAAAATTAAGTCTCCGAAATCTGCACAATTCATAATTTTTAATCGTTGTTGATAAATTCTGTAAACACTTAAACCATTTATTAAATTAAACTCTTTATTCTTTAGTTTTATGTCTTGCGGCAATAGAGCTTTATTTTTCCACTGGTCAATATAGTAAGCAATTTGTTTAGGAGGATTTTTTTTAATATCAATATTTTCTGCTTCAAGAATTTTTTTTATAAGCTTAATCTGATCCAAGGTATCTATGATAGTAAAATTTGACTTTAAG
>NZJW01000012.1 GCA_002692055.1 Candidatus Pelagibacter sp.
CACCCAGGGGCATTTAAAGAGAAAAAAACATACGCTGATATATAGTAAAATGAAAATTTTACCTGTTATTATTTGTGGTGGAGCAGGTACAAGACTTTTTCCTGAAAACAAGAACAATTTACCAAAGCAATTTGTCGATTTTGGTAAATGGACAATGTTTCAAAAAACATTGGAAAGAATAAATTCCCCAATTTATTTACCTCCAATTATAAGTACAAATATAAATTATTTGTCATTGGTAAAAAAATATTTAAAAAAATATGAAATAAAAAATTATAATATTATATTAGAACCAAGCAAAAAAAATACTGCTCCAGCAATTTTAGCCGTAACTTTATTGAAAAATATTAAGTCTTCACAGCCAATTATTTTTTTGCCATCAGATCAATTAATAGAAGATAAAATTAAATTTAATGTTGCCGTTAAAAAAAATGCTAAAAAACTCAACTACAAAGATATATTTATTTTTGGGATCAAACCAACAGACGTTTCAGACCAGTATGGTTATTTTTTAAGAAAGAATAATTCAATTGAAGTTTCAAAATTTTTTGAAAAGCCCCACAAACCCGTTGCTAAAAAATTGATAAAAAAAAAAGCATTATGGAATGCAGGAATCTTTCTATCAACTAAGGAATCCTTGATAAATCATTTTATTAATAATCAAAAAAATATGTTTGATCACTGTTTAAACTCAGTAAACAAATCTATAAAAATTAATAATTGTATTTTTTTAGAAAAACAATCTTTCAATAAAATAAAGCCATTATCTTTTGATTACGCAATACTTGAGAAAATAAAGAAAATTAAATCTATAAAATTAGCTAGTAACTGGTCAGATCTCGGAAGCTGGAAAGCAATTAATACGCTCTTTAAAAATATAAGATTTAAATATTATAATAAAAAAAACCTATTTAAAAGACCTTGGGGAACCTATCAAAATCTTTTTAAAGGAAAGAATTTTTTAATTAAGGAGCTTATAGTTTACAAAAATGGATGCTTAAGTTTACAAAAACATAAGTTTAGAGAGGAGCATTGGTTAATCTTTGAAGGAAAACCAGAAATCACATTAGGAAAAAAAATTGTTAAACCATCTCTAAATGATTTAATTTTTATACCAAAGGGATCTGTTCATAGAATAAAAAATAAATTTAAAAAACCAGTAAAAATTATTGAAGCTCAAATTGGCAAAGTATTAAAGGAAACAGATATTATACGTATAGATGATATTTATGGCCGTATTAAAAAATAACCCTTATTGGCGCATGATCAGAAGGTTTATCTAAACCACGTGTAAACTTATCTATTTCAACATTTTTAACTTTTGTTAAAATTTTATCTGATATTAAAAAGTGGTCAATTCTTAATCCTTTATTTCGTTGCCATGATCCCTTCGTGTAGTCCCAAAATGTATATTGTCTGTCTTCGTTATTAAAAATTCTAAAACTATCTTTAAAGCCAAGGTTTAATATTTTTCTAAATTCCTTTCTAACCTCTAACTTATATAGGGCATCGTTCTCCCAGTCTTCTGGATTTTCGACGTCGTTAGAATTAGGAATAATATTAAAATCACCTCCAATAATAATTCCATCATAATTATTTATTTCTTTTTTTATAAAATCAAAAAAATTATTTAACCATTTTATTTTATAAGGATATTTATCTGTATTTACTGGATTGCCATTTGGTAAATAAATACAAATTAATTTAACTAATTTGTTACTTACTTTTATATCAGCTGATATAAATCTTGATTGCTTATTTGGATCTTTAAAACTCTTATCAATATTTAAGAGTTTTTTTTTTGATAAAATAGCTACCCCGTTGTACGATTTCTGTCCAAAGACATAGCAATAGTACTTTTTTTCTTCAAAAAAATCATAAGGAAATTTGTCATCCTCACATTTTATTTCTTGAAACATCAGAATATCAGGATCAACTTTATTAATATATTTTTCGATATTTTTTGTTCTAATTCTGACTGAATTAATATTCCAACTTGAAATTATCATAGAGAGAATGATATACCACATCCACATGATGCTTTAGCGTCTGGATTATTAATTCTGAATGACTCACTCATCAAATTTTGCTCATAATCCAATTTTGAATTTTTAATAAATTCAAGACTGATTTTATCAATTAAAATTTGACCAATTAAGATATCGTTTTCATTAGACTTATTATCTATTGAAAAATTGTATTTAAAGCCAGAGCAACCACCACCTTCAACAGAAACTCTAAAAAATGAACCTTTTGGTTCATTTAAAAGAAGTTTAGCTATTTGTTTTTTTGCATTTTCTGTTATTTCAAGTGTATTCATCATTATAAATATAAATGGATATTAAACATAGATACTCCAATTTAGAAGCATTTGCATCTAAAGAAGATAATTTTTTGGGAAGAAAATACCCTTATAAATCAAGCAAATATAGAGGAGAGTTTCAAAGAGATAGAGACAGGGTTATTCACAGCAATGCATTTAGAAGATTAAAATTTAAAACCCAAGTATTTATTTATCATGAAGGTGATCACTTTAGAACTCGTTTGACACACTCCTTGGAAGTTTCTCAGATATCTAGGTCCGTAGCTAGAGTTTTAAAATTAAATGAAGATCTTTGTGAAGTCTTAAGTTTAGCTCATGATTTAGGACATACTCCTTTTGGACACGCGGGTGAAACAGCTCTTTCTAATTGCTTAAATAAAGATGTTTTTGATCATAATATACAATCCTTAAGGATATTAATATTACTCGAAAACACATATCAAAATCAAAAAGGATTGAATTTATCTTTAAATTGCATTGATGGATTATTGAAGCATAACGGTCCAATTAAAAACGATAATTTTATCAAAAATCAATTACCAGAAATTTTAGATTATAATCTTAATTTTAGAAACTCTGGAAGTTTAGAGGCTCAAATAAGTTCACTTTCTGACGATATTGCTTATAATTGCCATGATATAGATGATGGTCTAAGAGCTGGTTTATTTAATATCGAAGATTTATTGAGTCTTAAATATTTTAAAAAAATTTTTAAAAATAATAAAAATATTGACAAAAATGAAATAGTAAGAAAACTTTTAAATATCTTGGTTAATGATTTAATTGAGAGCTCGCAAATTAGAATCAATGTGGAAAAAATAAAAAATATAGAGGATGTTTATAAAAAGAGCTTTGATATCATTAATTTTTCCGATGAAGCTTCTATTGGTCTAGATGAAATTAGAGTTTTTTTAAAAAATAAAATGTATAATCATGATAACATAAAAAAATGGAATACAAATTCAGAAAAAATAATTATGCATTTGTTTAATTATTTTAAAAAAAATATTAAAAAAATTCCAAATTTAAATGACAATTACAACGTGGACAGAAATATAGCAGATTATATATCCGGTATGACTGATAAATTTGCTTTAAACATTTACAATTCTGTAAAATAGGTATGAATATATTTGAATATTATAAAAATCTTTTTTTACAATCAATTGATTGTACAAATGTTGATATAAAAACGAGGAGCAAAATTTCAGTTGAAATACCAAAACAAAAAATTTTTGGGGATATATCTTTTAATGCACCTTTGATTTTAGGTTCAACTTTAAGAAAATCACCTTTAATTTTAGCTGAAGAATTTAAAAATTCTATAATTAAAAACTGTGACGATTTTGAGAAAATTGAAATAGCAAAACCTGGATTTATTAATTTTACCTTCAAAAAAAAAATAATTTTAAATTTTTTATCTAAAATTTCAGGTAATTTTGGATTACCAAATAATTTTATAAAAAAAAATATTAATATTGAGTTTGTTTCAGCAAATCCAACAGGGCCACTTCATATTGGTCATTGTAGAGGTGCGATATATGGAGATGTATTGTGTAATTTTTTAAAATTTTGCGGACACGATGTTACCAAAGAATACTATATTAATGATTATGGAAATCAGATAACTCTTTTTTTAAAATCTATTTATTTCAGGATAATAGAGATTTTGAAAAAAGAAAAGTTTCCGCAAGAGAAAGGTCTTTATCCGGGAGAATATATCATTGATATTGCGAATGAGTTGTTGAAAAAATCAAACACAAATAAGTTTGATAATTTTAAAGATGCAGAACCTATCTTAGCATCTAATGCCATAAGTATAGCAATGAGTATTATTAAAAATGATTTAAAAAGTATGGGTATTAAACACGATGTATTCATTTCAGAAAGTAATATTGTAAAAAAAGATATTCTTTCTAAGGCTATAAACGAATTAAAAAATAAAGGAGATATATATACGGGCATTTTGCCAAAGCCGAAAAGTAACACTGAAGACTGGGAGCCGCGAAAACAAATGTTATTTAAATCAACAAATTATGGCGATGACACAGACAGAGCTTTAAAAAAGTCAGATAATAGCTGGACATATTTTGCAAACGACATTGCTTATCATTATGAAAAATTAAATCGTAACTATGATTATTATATAAATATTTTAGGCGCTGATCACTCTGGATATACAAAGAGACTTTCTTCAGCTGTTATAGCTTTAAACAATAAGAAAAAATTTGAAATAAAGATTTGTCAAATTGTCAAACTATATAAGGACGGCAAACCATACAGAATGTCTAAAAGAGCTGGTGATTTTATTTTGGCAAAAGATTTAATTGACACTGTAGGTAAAGATGCAGCAAGGTTTATGATGGTTTATAGAAGCTCACAATCACCATTGGATTTTGATTTTGATCTTGTGAGCGATAAATCAAAAGATAACCCAATTTTTTATGTTCAATATGCGTGCGCGAGACTAAATTCTTTATTTAAAAAATCTGAGTTTCAAATTGACAAAGAAATAGAAAATGTAGAACTGAAATATCTAGAAAATAAACAAGAATTGAACTTACTAAAGAAAATTTTAGAGTGGCCGAAAATAGTAAATTTATGCCTATCAAATTTAGAGGTGCACTATATTCCTTACTATCTTTATGAATTATCTTCTGAGTTTCATTCATTTTGGAATGCTGGAAAAGAAAATGATAATTTAAAAATTATTGATCACACTAATAAAGATATTTCAAAATCTAGACTATTTTTACTTCAAAAACTCTATATAGTTTTAAAGTTAGGGTTAAATATTTTAGATGTTAAAGTTCCAAAAAAAATGTGATGAAGTATTTTAAAGTATTTTCTTCTTTAATTTTTATTTTATTTTTTTCTATGATTTTAAAAAATTATTTTTCAAAAGATTTTATCTCTAAAAAAAAAGAGTCTAGAGAAGGTTATATGACTTTCTTAAATAAAAAAATTGATAGTATAACTTTAATCAAAAGTCAAAAAAATTTTAAAAAATTTTTAGATAATTCAAATTTTTTTAAAAAAAATAATGAGGAGAAAGAATTTTGGAAACTATTAAAGACGAAATAATACCCGTTATTTTTGGATTACAAAGTTTTAGTTTAACAAAAAACGAAATTAAAATTATTAAAAGTAATAAAATATTTGGTTTTATAATTTTTAAGAGAAATATTTTAAATTTATTGCAACTTCAAACTTTGATCACTCATATAAAAAGTTTATCATCAATTGACCCTGTTATTATGATTGATCATGAAGGAGGTAGAGTAAATCGATTTTCGAATTTGTTTTCTCAAAAAAGGTATACAGCAAGATTCTTTGGAGATTTGTATACAAAAAATAAAAAATTTCTTTTAAATGAAGTTAGCAAATTTATAAAATTTAATGTTAAATTGTTTAATTATATAGGCATTAATACTGTTGCTTATCCAGTTTCAGACTTAAAATATAAAAAAACACACAAGATTATAGGCGATAGGTCATTTTCAAAAAATCCGCTCATAGTTAACAATTTATCAAAACTTTTCATCAAAGAGTATCAGAAAAAAGGTATTAATTGTATATCCAAGCATGTACCAGGGCATGGTTTATCAACTGTTGATAGTCATTTTGACCTTCCTCTTGTTACAGAAAAATATGACTTTTTAAAAAATAATGATTTTTTATGTTTTCAAAATCTCAACTCTAAATTTATGATGACAGCACACATAAATTATTCCTCAATTGATACGACAGTTGCTACATATTCAAAAAAAATTTATTCGATAATTAGAAATGAACTTAAATTTAAAGGATTGATCATGACGGACGATATTTGCATGAAAGCTCTTAAAGAAAATATTAAATATAAAACTCTACAACCTTTAATTGCAGGTTGTGATATTATTTTGCATTGTAATGGGAATAATAATGAAATGAATGAAATAGTAAGTATTATTCAAAAATGGAAGAATCAAAAAAATTAATTGATGAAATTGATTTAGAAAAAAACAAAATGTCTTCTAATGAAAAAAAACTTGAGTTAAATATTGATAATTACGAAGGTCCATTAGAATTATTATTAGATATGGCAAAATCACAACGAGTAGACTTAATGAAAATTTCAATTGTTCAACTTGCAGATCAATACATATCTTTTGTTGAAAGAATAAAAAAAAATTTGGAAATTGCTGCAGATTTTTTAGTGATGGCTTCATGGTTAGCATATTTAAAATCAAGATTACTATTACCGGAGGATTACGATGATGATTTTTCTGCAATTAAAATGGCAGAAAAACTAAAACTTCAATTAAGAAAATTAGAAATGATAAGGCTATTATCAGATATGTTAATGACAAAAAAACAGATGGGTGTTGACATATTTTTTAGAGGGATCAAAGAAGGTATTAAAAAAAAAAATTCTCCAAAATATTCTGTGTCTTTATATGAACTAATTAAATCATACGCTGATTTTAAAAAAAGAAAAAATTTTTCATCAATTAATATTAAAAAATTAAGAACTTATACAATGGAGGATGCTATAAAGAAAATTACATCCATGTTTGAAAAATTAAAGGATTGGTGTAACTTAAATGATCTAGTTCCCCAAACTTTTAAAGTAAAAAAAGATTTAAGAAAAACCGGTTTAGCCGGTTCATTCGTTGCTGGACTAGAACTTGTAAGAGAGGGTGATTTAGTTATTAAACAAAAAAAACTTTTCGATAAAATATATCTCAAAATTAAAAAATGAAAAAAAAAGATAAAAACTTTATTGAAGCAATATTATTTTCAGCTACTGAGCCTTTAGATGTTGCTACAATAAAATCTAAAACTAAACGTGGAACAGATGTTTTGAAGATACTTTATGATTTGCAAAAAGATTACTCTGAAAGAGGAATTAACTTAATAAATTTAGCTGGTAAATGGTCTTTTAGAACTGCTGATGATTTATCTAATAAATTAAAAAAAGAAATAATAGTTCAGAAAAAATTATCAAAAGCCGCCATTGAAACCTTAGCAATAATTGCTTATCATCAACCAGTTACCAGATCTGAAATTGAAGAAATACGAGGAGTATCTTTTAGTACTGGAACATTAGAAATACTATTTGAGCTTGGCTGGGTGAAACCAAATGGAAGAAAGGAAATACCAGGTAAGCCATTATTGTATGTTACAACGGACAAATTTTTAAATCATTTTAACATAAATAGCCTGAATGACCTTCCTAGTGCTGATGAACTATTAGCAGCAGGATTAATTGATAGTAGAGTTGATGGCTCTATATTTGGTACTTCAAAGTTTGGAGATAAGGAAAAAAGTGAGAATAATGAGAATATATATTCAAACATCGACGATATGATTTCCGGTACCTTAAATGATGATAAATAACCTCTTGTAATTAAATTCTTAATTCAATATAATTAAAAAATGGCTCCAAGTTTTTGGCAAATAGCAGTTGTAGTAGCTCTTGTTGTTCTTCTTTTTGGAAGAGGTAAAATTTCATCATTAATGGGAGATGTTGCCAAAGGTATAAAAAGTTTTAAAAAGGGTTTGTCGGATGACCCTGAAAATAACAAATCTATTTCAGACAACGATAACAACAAAAAATCAGAGAGTTAACAGATGCCTCAGATAGGATGGTCTGAGTTATTGGTTATTATTATTTTAGCGGTACTTATAATAGGCCCTAAAGACATGCCTAAAGTTTTAAGAAAAATTGCAGGATCGATAAAAAAAATTAAATCATATATTTCGAATATACAAGACGATATTGAAAATTCAGTAGATCTAGATACTGAAAATGAAAAAAATAATAAAAATAAAAAAAATTCTTAAATGTCAGAAAAAAAAACTACCGTTAGTGAACATTTGGTAGAGCTCCGAAGTCGTATATTAAAATCAATTATTTTTTTAATTGTTTCTTTTATTTTTTGTTACTTTTTTTCTGAAACAATATATAATTTTTTAGTTGATCCATACGCGCAAGCCGTCAAAGATGATGGCACTAATCGTAGATTAATTTTTACTGCTTTGCATGAAACTTTTTTAACATACCTTAAATTAGCATTTTTCTCAGCTTTCTTTATTTCTTGTCCGTTAATTTTAATTCAAGTTTGGAAATTCATTGCACCCGGGCTATATAAAGATGAGAAGTTAGCATTATTTCCATTTTTAGCTGCCACGCCAGTCCTTTTTTTATTAGGTGGAATGTTAGTATATTATTTAATAATGCCATTAGCAATTAAGTTTTTCTTATCTTTTGAAACAATTTCTACAAATGGTTCATTACCAATACAGCTAGAAGCAAAAGTGAACGAATATCTTTCACTTGTTATGCGTTTGATTTTGGCATTTGGAATTAGTTTTCAGTTACCTGTTTTTTTGACACTTCTTGCAAAAGTCGGTTTTATTACATCTGATTATTTGAAAACAAGAAGAAAATATGTAGTCATAATTATATTTAGTATGGCAGCATTATTAACTCCTCCAGACCCAATTACGCAAATTGGTTTGGCATTACCTCTGTTGTTGTTATATGAGATATCTATCTATACTGTTAAATTAGTTGAGAAAAAATAATGTTAAAAATTAAAGATATTAGATCAAAAACTGATTATATTATTAAGGGTTTAAAAAAAAGAAATTTTGAAAATCCAGAAAAAATTATTAATGAAATTATTGAGCTAGATAAACATTACAGACAAAATTTAGAAAAAAAAGAAAAATTATTAAGTGAAAGAAACTTAATATCTAAAGAATTAGCTAAAAATAAAGATAATAAAATAAAATTTAATAAACTCAGTAAAAAAGTTTCATCTACAAAGGATCAAGTATCTAAAATAGAAATAATAATTAACAAAAAACTAAAGTTATTGAATAGTCATTTATTGTCTCTACCAAATATTCCACATGAAGATGTTCCTGTTGGAAAAGATGAAACTTTTAATAAAGAAATAAAAAAATATGGCAAATGTTTATTAAATGATAAAATTTTACCACATGATCATATTGGAGAAAAAATCGGCCAACTTGATTTTGAAACAGCAGTAAAAATATCAGGCTCTAGGTTCGTTATTTTAAAAAAAAATGTTGCAAAACTAGAGAGGGCTTTAATTAATTTTATGCTAGATACTCACATTAATGAAAATGATTATACTGAATTCAGTGTTCCAGTAATCGTAAACGAGCAGTCAATGTATGGAACAGGACAACTTCCAAAATTTAAAGACGATCAATTTCAACTAAATAATAAGCAATGGTTAATTCCAACGAGCGAAGTTAGCTTAACCAATATGGTTTCTAACTCTATTATTGATTATGATAAGTTACCACTAAGATTTGTAAGTTCAACACAGTGTTTTAGAGCGGAGGCGGGCGCTGCAGGAAAAGATACAAAAGGTATGATACGTCAGCATCAATTTACTAAAGTTGAGCTAGTGTCAATTATTCAACCTGAATATAGATTTAAAGAATTAGATAGATTGGTTAGATGTGCTGAGTCAATACTTCAAAAACTGGATTTACCTTACAGAATTGTTTTACTTTCAACTGGAGATATGGGTTTCAGTGCGGAAAAAACTTATGATTTAGAGGTTTGGTTACCGTCGCAAACGAAATATAGAGAAATATCAAGTTGTTCTTCTTGCGGTGTATTTCAGGCAAATAGGATGAAGGCTCGGTACAAATCTTTAGATAACAAAAATGATTTGTTAGCCACTCTAAATGGTTCTGGTTTAGCTGTAGGTAGAACAATCGTTGCTATTTTAGAAAATTATCAAAATGAAGATGGAACGATTTCTATACCAGATGCTTTAAAAAAATACATGGGTGAAATAGATTATTTATAATGGCGGAGAGAGTGGGATTCGAACCCACGAATGAGTTGCCCCATTGCCGGTTTTCAAGACCGGTGCTTTCAACCGCTCAGCCATCTCTCCAAAAATATCGTTATATGTTAACATATTCTAAAATACAACAAATGACTTCATATTTTTGATATGTTAGTAAATGTAATGAGATTTTTAGGTTCGATTCTTTTATTTTTTTTATGCTTAACTTCAATTTCACACTCTAATGAAGAATTTAATAAATGGTTAACTAGTTATAAACTATACGCTATTGATAAGGGTATTTCTAAAAAGACAGTTGATGAGGCATTCAAAAATACAAAGCTTTTAAGTAGAATAATTTCATACGATAGAAATCAACCAGAGTTTATAGAGAAAACAAATGTTTATATTAATAAAAGAGTTAATAATCAAAAAGTAATTTATGCAAAAAAACTAATTAGAAATAATAGTGATCTTTTAACAAAAGTAGAAAAAAAATTCAAAGTACCAAAAAATTATCTTGTTGCTTTATGGGGTATTGAAACAGTGTTTGGAAAACATAAAGGTAAGGTAAATACAATTTCAGCTCTTGCAACATTAAGTTACGATAAAAGGAGATCAAAATATTTCTCTCGAGAATTAATTACTTTATTGAAATTAATCGATAAAAAAATTTTAAATTTGAAAGATCTAAAGGGTTCATGGGCTGGAGCTCATGGAAATTTCCAATTTATGCCCTCATCAATAAAAAACTATGCACTTGATTACAATAAAGATGGTAAAATTGATTTATATACTTCTTTAGAAGACTCATTTGCATCCGCTGCAAATTATTTAAAAAAAATAGGATGGGATGAAAATCCCTGGGGTGTGAAGGTAAAATTAAATACAAAATTAAATGCAGAATATTTTACGTACGATGCAAGAAATTTATCTGAACAAAAAAGAGTTAAAGATTGGATAAAAATTGGAATTATTCTTCCAGAAAATTTTAGCGTAAATCGAAATACAAAAGCACGACTAGTAAAACCCGATGGAAAAGTTTCTGAAGTTTATATGGTTTTTAACAATTACGAAAAACTGCTAAATTGGAATAGATCATTGAGATTTGCAATCACAATAGGGGTATTTGCGGATTTATTAAATGTTTAAGAAAAAGTTTTTAATTTTCTATCTTTTATTATTCTCATGTACATTGAGCCAAAATTTTTACGAAAAAACAGGCTTTGCATACATTAATGATGGAAAAAAAGTATTTTCTTCTTTGCCCAAAGGAACTTTGATTAAAGTAACAAATGTAAAAACAAGCGATAGCAAAGTTATAGTTACCGACGAGATAATAAGAAATTTAGAATCAAGGATCATTTCGTTGCCATATACAGTTTCTAAAGATTTAAAATTAAATAGAAGTTTACCCTTAGTTCATCTGCAATCATTAAGAAAAAATAAAATTTTTATTGCAAAAAAAACAAAAATATATGAAGAAGAAAAAAAAATTAAAAACAATATAAAATTAGAAAAAATTAGCATATTAGATCTAAATAAAAAAAAAAAACACTAATAATAGAATATATTTAAATTTTGGACCATTTTATTACAAAAGATATGCTGATCAAATTTATGATACTTTAAATAAAAAATTTAATAAAAAAAATATTATTTTTAAAGATTATAATTACAAAAATTATTTAATTACATTTGGTCCTCTTAATAACTTGAAAGAATATGATAAAATATATACTAAATTAGTTAAAATTGGTTTAATCGGTTTTGATATAAAAATACAATGATAAAAAAAGTATTATTTTTTTTTGGTATAATTTTTTATACAACCTTAGTATCAGCATTTGAAACAACGGCTAAACAAGCATATTTAATAGACGTGTTATCGGGAAAAGTTTTACTTAAAAAAAATGAAAATGAAAGAATATCCCCAGCATCTATTACAAAAATAATGACTACAATTGTAGCTTTTGAATTGATTAAAAAAGGGGAATTGAAATTAGACGAAAAGTTTAAAATTTCTAAAAAAGCATGGAGAATGTCGTCTAAGGGATATTCTTCTATGTTTATAATGCCAGGAGATAAAGTTAGTGTAGAGAATCTTCTGAAAGGGATTATCATTGTTTCAGGTAATGATGCTTGCGTAGCTCTAGCGCAAGGAATAGCTGGAACGGAGGAAGAGTTTGTAAATATGATGAATACAATGGCTATCAAAATTGGACTAAACAATACAAAATTTTCTAATTCATCTGGACTTTATAATGAGAATAACTTTTCTACTGCCAAAGATATTGCGACGATGTCAATTTATTTAATTAATAATTTTCCAAGATTATACGAATATTATAAAATTAAAAAGTTTACATGGGATAGAACAGGTGGAGCTCCAATTACACAAGGCAATCGTAATCCAATTCTATATAAAGATATGGGTGGTGATGGTTTGAAAACAGGACATTTAGTAGATTCAGGTTATTCCTTGGCCGCAACTACCAAAACAAATGAAAGGCGAATTTTAAGCGTAATTAGCGGTTTAAATTCTAAAAGTGAAAGATCTAGAGAAACAATACGTTTATTAAGCTTTGCTAAAAATAGATTTGATTTACTAAGAATTAGTAAAGCAGACAAAAATTTTGTTATCAAAACGTGGAATTTAAGACCTAAAATAGTTCAATTAGAATTATCTAATGATGTATTTTTAACGATACCCAAAAGACAAAAAAATAAATTAAAATTAGAAATAGTACATAACAATGAAATATTGAAAACTGTTGTAAATAAAGGTGTGCCTATTTCAAAATTAAATATTTATTATGATGACAAACTAATTAAAAGTGAGATTTTATATTCTTCAATCAAAACAGAAAAAGAAAATTTTTTAATTAGATTTATAAATTCAATTAGTTATTTCATATGGGGTTAAAAAGGGGTGTCCTAATTACTTTTGAAGGTATTGAAGGATGTGGTAAATCGACACAAATAAATAAACTATATAGTTTTTTAAAAAAAAATAAAATCAAATGCATCAAAACAAGAGAACCCGGTGGTACTAAATTATCTGAAAAAATTAGAAAGTTAATTATAAAAGATTTAAAAAATAACGAAGATATATTAACAGAACTATTATTACTATTTGCCTCAAGGTCAAATCACACACTTAAAATAACTCATTTTTTAAAAAAAAACTATATAGTATTATGTGATAGGTACATTGACTCAACTTATGTTTATCAACACTATGAACAAGGCCAAAGCTTAAAATTCATTAATTTTTTACAAAAGAAAATAGCAAACAAAGCAAAACCTTTTATCACCTTTTTTTTAGATATTCCGTCAGAATTATCAAAAAAAAGATTATCCAAACGAAAAAAACTTGATAGATTTGATAAATATAGTTTAATAAAAATAAACAATTTAAGAAAAAGTTTCTTGAAATTATCAATAAAATTTAAAAGAATAGTTAAAATTGATGGAGCTAATAGTGAAGATGTAGTTCATAAAGAAATAATTACCCACTTATCAAAAAAAAATGTATTGTAAAGTTTTAGATAACATTATTGGTTATGATAAAGAATTATCTTTTTTCTTAAAACTTCATAAAAATAACAATTTACCAAACACTATTTTATTCCAAGGTTTGGATGGTATAGGTAAGTATACATTTGTTGTGCATTTAATTAATTTAATTCTCAAAAATAAAAGTCTTACAAATTTAGAGGAAAATTTAATTAATAATCATAATATTTTAATTTTAAAAAAAAAAGATAGCAATAAAGAATTTAAATTTGATGAGGTTAAAAGGGTAATAAATTTTTGTAAATTAAAATCATTTAATGAAGAGTCAAAGTATATAGTAATAAAAAATTGTAATTTTTTAAATAAGAGTTCTGTTAATGCTCTTTTAAAACTAACAGAGGAAGCAAAGGATAATATTTATTTTTTTTTTACTTCACATTTTTTATCCAATAATTTAAAAACATTAGAGTCAAGATTTTTTAAAAAAAAATTATTTTTAAATTATAAATTTTACAAAGAAATTATAATTAATTACTTTAAAAAAAATAATATAAATATATCAGATCACAACATAGTCAACGACGATACACCCGGCAATTATATTAGAAAATATTTATTTAATTTAGACGGCGATCTTATAAATCTTAAAAAAAATGATGAGGATTTATTTTATAAAATAATAAGTGAAAAAATCATTAGTAAATTTAAAGAAGATCATGTTTCCATTCTTAAAAAAATAAAAATTAATTTAACTCTTAAAAATGATATTAATAATATATTATCAGAATTTAAATAAATGAGTAAAAATTTTTATATAACAACGCCGATTTATTATCCCTCTGCAAAACCACATATGGGTCACGCTTATTCCAGTATAGCTGCGGATGTTATAGCACGATTTAAAAAAATCGAAGGTTATAATGTTTTCTTTTTAACAGGTACTGATGAGCACGGAATGAAAATACAAAAAGCAGCTGAAAAAAAAAACAAGGATCCCCAGGTTTTTTGTAATGAGATTTCAAAAAATTTTATTGATTTAACTAAAATATTAAACTTAAGTAATTCCGATTTTATACGAACAACAGAGGAAAGGCACAAATCTTCTGTAATCAAACTATGGAAATTATTAGATAAAAATGAACAAATTTATTTATCAAAATATGCCGGTTGGTACTCAGTGTCTGACGAAGCTTATTATTCAGAAGAAGAAATAGAAGAAATAGATGGTCTTAAATTTTCAAAATCAAGTAATAGTTCAGTTGAATGGATGGAAGAAGAAAGTTTCTTTTTTAAATTATCAGAGTGGCAAAAGCCATTGTTAGAATTTTATGATAAAAATCCTGGGTTCATACAGCCTGAAAGTCGTAGAAATGAAGTGATAAGTTTTGTATCAAGAGGTTTAAAGGACCTATCAATTTCAAGAACCACTTTTAAATGGGGTATACCAGTGCCTAATAATAGTAAGCACATTATATATGTTTGGCTAGATGCATTGACTAATTATTTTAGTGCCATAAATTTCTTCGAAAAAAAAAATAATTTTTGGCCCGCAAACGTTCATATAATTGGAAAAGATATTTTAAGATTCCACGCTGTTTATTGGCCAGCTTTTCTGATGGCCGCAAAATTACCTTTACCTAATAAAATTTTTGGGCATGGATGGATTTTATCTGGTGAAGAAAAAATGTCAAAATCTAAAGGAAATATTTTAGATCCAATAGAAATAATTAAAGAATATGGTTCAGACGAGCTAAGATATTACTTGATGAAAGATGTAATTTTTGGTTTGGATGGAAATATAAATTTAGATAATTTTAAAAAAACCATTAATGATCTTGCCAATAATGTTGGAAATCTTTCAAATCGAATATTTACGATTTTAGATAAAAATTTTAATTGCAGGGTTCCAGAAACTTCAGCAGGTTATACTATAAACGAAAATTTGCTGATTAACAAAAAGGATTTTATAGAAATTATAAATAATTTTGAATTGCATAATTATTTAAAAAAGATCCATTCTTACTCTTCTGCATTAAATAAGTATGTTAACGATAATGAACCCTGGAATAAAAAAGCTAATTCAGAGCAAAATATTAAAAATATTTTATATTCTACAATTATAGGTTTAAAAAATATATTTGTTCTACTTTATCCAATAACTCCAAGATCAAGCATTTCTTTTTTAAAAAATATAAATATTGAATATGAAGATATTAGTTTAGATTTAATAAATAAAGAATTTAAAAAAAATGAAAAATTGTCAAATCCAGAAATTTTATTCAAAAAGTATAAATGCGATTAATTGATAGTCATTGTCATTTATACTACGAACCGTATATTGATAATTTAGGAAAAACTATTGAAGAGTGTAAATCTAAAAACGTAGAAATGCTTTTGTCAATTTCAGTTGACTTAAAGACATCTAAAAAAAATATAGAAATAGCGTCAAAGTACAAAGAGGTATATTGTACAGTAGGTCTTCATCCAAACAACATTTCAAGTTGTTATAATGATTTAAAAAAAATATTAGATTTATATAATTTTAAAAAAAAAATTATCGGTATAGGGGAGGCTGGGATAGATTTGTATAGATCTAATAATAATTTATCAAAACAAATTGAATGTTTTGAAGAACAAATTGAATTTAGTATACAAAATAATTTACCCCTCATAGTTCATACTCGTAATGCCGAAAAAGAAACAATCAATGTTTTAAAAAAATTCTCAAGTAAAAATTTAATCTTTGTTTTACACTGCTTTAGTGGCTCTGATAAATTTGCTAAGGAATGCCTTGATTTAAATGCATTTATTTCTTTTAGTGGCATAATCACTTTTAAAAATTCATTAGATCTAGTTAAAATTTGCAAAAATATTCCAATGGACAGAATATTAGTAGAAACAGATTCACCGTATTTATCACCACACCCACTGAGGGGAAAAGTTAATCATCCAAAAAATACATGTTTAGTTGCAGATAAAATAGCTGAAATAAAACAAAAAAATATTGATGAAATNGCAAAAATAACTACCAATAATTTTAATGAATTATTTAAAATAAATTATAAAAGCATTTAATAATCAAATGGCAGAAATACTTTCACACGCAATAATTTTACCTTTAAAGGAAAACTTTAGTATAAAAGAATCAGGAGCTGTTTCAATATGGGTAAATAGTTATTTGCAAAAAACAAAATTTAGAAAAAATATTCATATATTTTGTGCAAATTTGTCTAGTGGCCCATACTTAAGTAAAGAGAATCTGAATATAATTAAAAAAGATAATAACAAATTATTTTCAAATTATACTTATATCAAAAAAATATCAGTACAATTAGAAAATAAAAATATTTATTCTGCAGAGGTTCACAATAGGCCAGAGTACGCTAAATTTTTAATAAAAAATAGCAAGATCAAAGTTAATTTAATATTTCACAATGATCCAAACAATTTAAGAGATAGTAATAGTGTAGAGAGGAAAAANTTTTTATTAAATAATTGTAATAAAATTATATTTGTTAGCGAGTATTTAAAAAAAAGATTTTTTAAAAATTTAAATATAAGTCATAAGAACAACGTTGAGGTAGTTGGAAATGCAATAAATAAATTAAAAAAATTCCCAAAAAAATATAAGTTAATAATTTTTTCAGGAAAATTAAATAAGTCAAAAGGGTACGATGTATTTGGTAAATCAATAATAAAAATTCTTGACGAAAACCCTGAATGGAAAGCTGTTGCAATTGGAAATGAGCCAAGGGAAAAACATTTTTTTAAGCATAAAAATTTAAATATTTTGAATTGGTTAGAACATGGAAAGTTATTAAAATATTTTGAAAAATCATCAATAAGCATTGTTAATCCAACATGGCAAGAGCCATTTGGTCGTACGGCTATGGAGAGTGCTTCGCGAGGATGTGCTGTCATCACTTCTATTTCTGGTGGTCTACAAGAGACATTTAAAAATAATTTAATATTAAAAAAAAATAATTTTCAACATTTAATTAAAAAAATACAATTTCTCATCAATAACAAAAAAAAATTATTATATTATCAAAAACAAAATTTTAATAACGTATTGCATGACATCATTTCAAAGTCCAAAATTTTGGACAATCTAATACCAAAAATTCAAAAATTATCAAAAACNGACAATAATTTAAGAGTATTGCATGTATCGACGTTTGGTGAAAGGCTTAATCATCGAATATTCAATTTATCTATATCAAATAAAATATCAAAAGGGTTAATACGTAATAACTTTGATGTTATCAATTTTGATTATAGAAATTTCAGTAAAAAAAATTTATTTTTTAATCCAATAGATGAAAAAGTTCTCATGATTGTAAAAAATTATAAACCGCATTTAATAATTTGTGGTCATAACAATATTTTAAGTCGGAAAACACTTGTCCAAATAAAGAATGATTTTAATTCTAAAATTATAATTTGGTACGAGGATGCCCTTGCACCAGGAGGACCTGATTATAAAGAGAGTATAAAATTACTGGAAAAAAATAATGATTTAATTGATAAATATTTTGTAACAACACACCCATCAGAAATTAAATCTAAAATTCCAGCATCAAAAATTTATTTTATGCCTGTGCCAGTAGATGCCAATATAGAAAATGGAAACTTTTATAATGAAACAAAAACTAAAGATTTATTTTTTGCGCTTAGTCATGGCGTTAATTTTGGCAAGTTAAAAAAAGATGTAAGAGACGATAGATCTAAATTTATTGATAAATTGATATCAGAGTCTCGTGGTAAAGTTAATTTTAATATTTTAGGACTTTATAGAGAAGAACCAAAGTGGAATTTTGATTTAAATAAAGAAATTATGAAATCAAAAATTGCATTAAATTTAAGCAGAGGACTGCCAGTAAAATATTACTCCAGTAATAGGATCGCTACACTGATGGGTAATGGTTGTTTAACAGCTATAAATGAAAAGGTTAAATATAGTCATTTTTTTAATAAAAATGAAATTTTAATTTATAAAAATTCAAAAGACTTAATAAATAAAATAATTGACATAAAAGATAATGCTAAATTAATAAAAAAAATATCAAAAAATGGAAAGAAAAAATACTTTAAACTTTTTTCTAATGATATCGTGAGTCAATTTTTAATTGATAAAACTTTTAAACGTAAAAATAAATATAAATATGTTTGGTCTAAAGAAAAGTAATTATATATCTACTTTTTTTTTATGATAAAATTAAGCAATATTTTAAATGAAATTTTACTAAATTTTAATTTTATTCAAAGCATTATTTTTAAATATATTTGCGTCTCTAATATATCTTCTGACCATTTGTGTTGTTTTATGCCCAGTCATTGACATAATACTTCTTTCATCCGCTCCAGCCTCGGCTGCTACAGTTGCAAAACCTGACCTTAAACTGTGACCAGAAAAATTTTCATTTTCGATACCTGCTAATTTTAAGTATTCTTTCATTAATAAAACTACAGACTGGTCTGTTAATCTTTTATTTGTTAAAAATGATCCTTTTGAAAATCTTCTAAAAATAGGTCCAGATTTAATTTTGGAAACCTCTAACCATTTTTTTAGATTGGTAACAGGACAGTAATTCACATTAGTGAAGTAGGGTAGACCTTTGATCATTCCCTCACCAAATTGGTCAGTTTTTGATCTTCTAATTGTAATTTTAAGACCTTCAGGTACAAATTCTAAATCTTCATGATCAATGGAAATGAGTTCTGTGCGTCTAAAACCTCCACCAAAACCAACCAAGATTATTGATTTGTCTCTCAATTTTTTAATTTCCTTAAATTTCTGTTCANTTATTATATTAATAATTGATTTTAGATGATTAAGTAAAATAGGTTTCTTGCCTTTCTGAATACTTCCTTTAATTCTTCTTATGCCCATTAAATTTTCAACTATGATAGGATGTTTTGTGTCAAGATAATGATTCTTCAATTTGTGAACCATGCTTATTGAAACTAATCTCCTGCGCAATGTACTTACTTTTGAGTTTTTAGAAAGATGGGTAAGGTATAAAGAAACTATTTTTGGTTCTGTCGGTAATGAATTTAATCCATGTTTCGAACAGAAAGCTCCGAAGTCTTTAAAGTCAGATTTATAAGCTCTTAACGTGTTATTTGCCTTAGAGTTTTTGAGATTATTTAAAGTTGCCTCATGAAGTGATTTTATAGCTGTAGTTAGTTTGTTCATATAATTACTATTGATAACAATTAATTATCATTAGTAATATATCCTACTTTTATAATTGTCAATACTTAAATAAACATTTATAAATATTTAATTCGACATATCTGTACCTTTTATTAATTTTAAAACTTTGTATCTAGGTATAATATTATAATGATTTGATACATTATTGTAATATTGGGTAAAATAACGAGTTGTAAAATAGATTTAAAACCCTAAAAATTATTAATAAATTAATTTTTAATCAATTAACATGTTCATCATTTTAAAATATTAATTTTTATATATAGTTATTTGGTTTAAAAAAACAAAAAAAAACACTAAAATCAATAATTTATATATATTTNTTAATGTTATACTTTAGTTATTAGTAAACATTTTAGGACTAGACAAATAAAAAAAAATTAATAGATAGTTCTCTTAAGCTCAAGAGTTAATAGCGATATAGCCATCTCTGTTCCTCTTGAGCGACTAATTTAACTCTTTATAGATCCAGCTGACATAATGAACTTGGACGCTTCTTCAAATGACATATCAAGATAAATTACATCCTTTTCGGGTACCATTAAAAGGAAACCACTAGTAGGATTTGGAGTTGTTGGCACGAATATATTTACCATTTTTTCTCCTACTCTAGTTGTAACCTCGCCTTTATTTATACTTGTTGCAAATCCCAAAGAATAGATGCCTTTTCTAGGATATTCGATAAGGACCATTTTTTTTTTATTATCATTATCTACTGACGCAAAGCTATTTGTTAATTGAGTCAAGCCATTAAATATAGTTTTTAAAACAGGTATCTTGTTAAAAAGTTTTTCGTTCAAACTAAGAAAATATTTCCCTACAAAAGTTACAGATAACATGCCTATAAATGTTATTATGAAAAATGTAATCAAAATCTCTAATCCAGGTACGTCAATTGGTAACAGATTATTAGGATTTAGATATTTAGGTAATAAATTTGAAAATGCCCTTTCAATAAATATAGAGAAATAAATTGTAATACCAATTGGTATTAAAACAACTATACCTGCTAAAAAATAATTACGAATTTTTTTTATTATTGAAGCTTTATCTTTATCTTTTTTATCTTTCTCCATAACTTATATTCCATTACTTGCAGAATAAATTATAAATAATAGAATCAATGTCAAAATGATTATTAAAATTTTATTATCTAAATTCACTATTATGATATAATATATTAATAAATTTTAATGCAAAGAAGAGATTTTATAAAATATTTAGGTTGTGGATGCTGTGTTATGGTAGTCCCGTCTTGCACGTCTACACCAATAACAAAAAGGAAACAACTTAAAATTTACCCAGAGTCAACTATTAATGCTAACGCAGAAAAAGCATACGCTGCATTTAAGAAGAAAGCAAAAATAAGTAAAGATATTACCACTTTTAATATGATTAGAAGAATTGGTAAAAAAATGGAAAAAGCAATTTCTTATTATTTTACAAATAAGAATTTGAAAGATCCAACTAAAAATTTTAAGTGGGAATATATTCTTGTTGATGATGACAAGACTTTAAATGCATGGTGTATGCCGGGTGGAAAAATTGCAATTTATACTGGGATTTTAAAAGTAACAAAAAATGAAGACGGACTTGCAAATGTAATGGGTCACGAAATAGCTCACGCTGTTGCTAAACATTCTGTCGAAAGAGCTAGTGCAGCAATGGCATTAAACTTGGGTACAGCTGTTGTTGATATTTTTACTGGGGGAGTATTAAGCAGAACAAGAAACACTGTCGGGAAAAATACTGGTGTTGATATTTTACAGGTAGGAATATTTAATCCATTTACTAGAAAACAAGAAACAGAAGCTGATTACTTAGGTTTAGCATTTGCATCTTTAACTGGTTATAATTTATATGAAGGAGCTGAACTTTGGAAAAGAATGCAAAAAGAAATAGGTGGTAATGTTCCTCAATTTTTAAGTACTCACCCGTCACCCAAGAACAGAATAAGACAAATAAGAAACTGGATACCTCAAATAAGAAATCAGTTTCCTAGAATTAAAAATATTTAATTCTTATTTTTTATTGTATTAAAAGTTTTCCTTAAACATGCATTACAATAAACTCTTTTTTTTAATTTATATTCTGGAATTGATACTTTGACTGAAGTCTTGCATTTATAACAGTTTAAATAATAAAACATTAGTTACTGGTGAGCCCTGCAAGATTCGAACTTGCGACCCATTCCTTAAAAGGGAATTGCTCTACCGACTGAGCTAAGGGCCCACTGACTAGATAATAGTATATACTTCGTATATAAAAAAAAACACTTATTACAAGCTTTATTAAGCATTTAAGCGTTTAAAATGTTGATTATGGAATTCGATAAATTTACTATTTTTAATAGCATTTCTAATCTTTTTCATTAAATCTTGAAAGAACGCAACATTATGCCACGTTATTAACGTTGATGCTAAAATTTCATTACAATTAATTAAATGATTTAAATAATTTTTTGAATACAAATTTGATGCTGGACAATGTATGTTTTTATCTAATGGGGTATCATCGTTTTGATACTTGGCATTACGTAGATTTATTTTACCTTCCCATGTGAAAGCTAATCCATTTCTTCCTGATCTAGTTGGTAAAACACAATCAAACATGTCTATGCCCCTCTTTATAGCGCCTAACAAATCTCCAGGTGTGCCTGAGCCCATTAAATATCTGGGTTTATTTTTATCCATTAAAGAAGAAATAGCTTCAACAGTATTAAACATTTCAACTTGCGGTTCTCCAACAGCTAAACCTCCAAGTGCATATCCATCAAATTCTATTTCTTTTAGTTTATTTAAAGACTCTAATCTTAAATCATTAAATATACCACCTTGCACTATTCCAAATAGCATTTTATTAGAATTTATGCCAAATTCTTTTTTTGATCTAATTGCCCATCTGGTAGACAAATTCATTGAGTCTTTAATCATTCTTTTTTCTTTAGAATACTTAGGGCACTCGTCGAAAACCATAATTATATCTGAATTTAATTTTTTCTGAATATCAATACTAATTTCCGGAGAGATGAATATTTTTTTTCCATCTACGTGAGAGTTAAATATTGCACCGTCCTCTGTAATTTTAGTATTTTTAGATAAGGACATTACTTGAAAGCCACCTGAGTCTGTTAAAATAGGTTTTTGGAAATTCATAAAATTATGGAGCCCACCAACTCTTTGTATACGCTCAATTCCTGGTCTTAGGTGTAAATGATAAGTATTACATAATATAATTTGCGAATTTGTTTGATTAATTTGCTCAACAGTCAGAGCTTTAACTGTTGCCGCGGTACCTACGGGCATAAAAGCTGGGGTATCTATAACGCCTCTTGGAGTAATAATTTGCCCTAAGCGTGCCCCTCTGTCTTCATTTATTAATGAAAACTTTGCAGACATTTATTTTTCAACTATAATTTTTTCAATAATATCTGGATTATCAACAGAGCCGGAACCAGGGACTCCTTTTTTAATTTGATCAACAAATTCCATTCCGGAAGTCACTTTTCCAAAAGCAGTGTATTGACGATCCAAATGCGAATGTTTAGCAAAACAAATGAAAAATTGACTATTAGCGCTATCAGGATTTTGCGATCTTGCCATCGACAGTGTCCCACGTTCATGTGGGATATTATTAAATTCTGCTTTTAAATCTGGAAGGTCTGATCCACCTGTCCCAGCCATACTTGGATTAAAACTTTTTTTTGTATTTCCATGCTGAACATCGCCGGTTTGTGCCATAAAACCATCAATTACTCTATGAAACGCAACACCGTCATACTTTCCTTCCCTGCTTAAAGTTAAAATTCTTTTTACATGATTTGGTGCTACATCATTAAACAACTCAATCTTAACCTCACCATATTTTAATTTCATTGTAATTTTTGGATTTTCCATTTCTACTTCCTTTCCTTGTGTTAGGTCTGCTGTTGTTTTTACATTTTTTTCAACAGAAGATGCCATGTTTATTTGGCCTGCAAAATTAAAAAAGCAAATAATGATTATAATTTTTCTCAACTTCATAGTCATTTATATTTCTTTTTTAAATACATTAATGCTGCTTTAGGAGCAAATTTAGCTACATTTCCTCTTAAGGATGCTATTTCCTTAACCATTTTGGAAGAAATGGCTTGGTTTTCTATATCAGCTGTTAAAAAAATAGTTTGAATATTCTTATCTAATTTACTATTCATTCCAGAAAGTTGGAACTCGTACTCAAAATCCGCAACAACTCTCAAGCCTCTTATGATTATTGATGCCTTTATTTTTTTACAATAATTTACAGTTAAGTCATCAAAACTTACAACGTTAATTTTTTTTTTTATCGATTTGGGTAAAGATTGAATTGTTTTTTTAACTATTATCAATCTGTCTTTAAGAGATAATAAACATTTTTTTTCATTATTACTCGCTATAGCGACATATACAGTATCTACAATACTTGTAGCTCTTTTTACAATATCTAAATGGCCAAAGGTTATTGGATCAAAAGTACCGGGGTATAAAGCTATTTTTTTAGACATTATTATCGGCCAATCTAACTGCTGTAACAACCTTTTCATCGTTTGCAGTTTTAAATATTCTCACACCTTGAGTGTTTCTTCCAGCAACTCTAATTTCACTTACTTTTACTCTTATCATCTGGCCCTTGTTTGTGACCAGCATAATGTCATCTTCTGAGTTAATAGGAAATGAGGCAGAAACATTCCCGTTTCTATCAGATGTAGATATATTAATAATACCCTGCCCCCCTCGTCCAGTTTCTCTAAATTCATAAGAAGAAGATCTTTTACCAAAACCATTTTCAGTTATGGTTAAAATAAATTGTTCTTTTGATTTCATCTCGTCTTTATTAGAGGAAATTATATTTTTATTTAAAATTGATAAAGATATTACTTTATCATTATTTTTTAAATTTATTCCTTTTACACCCTTGGAATTTCGGCCTTTAAATAATCTAATTTTTTTACTATTAACCCTTAAGCTTTTGCCCAAATATGAGTTAATCATAATATCTTCGTTACCCATAATTAGTTTTACAGAAACTATTTCGTCTTCTTTATCCAATTTCATTGCTATTTTTCCATTTAATTGAATATTTCTAAAATCCTCTAGATTATTTTTTCTTATTTTTCCTTGTTTAGTTATAAAAACAATATTTAAATTCGACCAATCATCTTCATTTTCAGGAAGAGGGACAATTGAAGAAATGTAGCTTTCGCTCTGGATTGTTAATAAATTACGTAATGATTTACCTTTTGATTGATTTGATCCTTCAGGAATTTTCCATGTTTTTATTTTATATACTATTCCTTTATTTGAGAAAAACAAAACAGGTGTTAAAGTATTAACAGAAAATAACTGTGTAACAAAATCTTCTTCTCTTGTAACAATCCCAATCTTTCCTTTACCGCCTCTTTTCTGTGTTTTAATATTAGTTAAAGGCGTTCTTTTAATATAACCTTTGTTTGTGACTGTAACCACAACCTGCTCTTTTTGTATAATATCCTCAACCTCTACTGAAGATACTTGATCAAAAATCTTTGTTTTTCTCGGTTTGGCATATTTTAATTTAATATTAGTTAATTCGTCTTTTATTAAATTGGTCAGTTTTTTTTTGTCATTTAATATATCTTTAAGTCCTAAGATTAAATTATAAAGTTCATTGAGTTCATTGTTTATTTCTTCGTAACCGATAGCTGTAAGTTTTTGTAATCTCAAATCAAGTATAGCTTTTACCTGTGTATCAGTAAGCTGATAAATACTAATTTGATCAAATTCATTTATATTTAATATACTTTTATCTAATCTAGATTTTTTAAAATTCCATTTTTTTTGCAAAAGTAACACTCTTGCATCTTTTGGTGTTTTGGATTTCCTAATAATAGAAATTATATCATCAATGTTTTCAATTGATATGAATAGACCTATTAAAATGTGGGATCTATCTCTTGCCTTTTTTAAATCATGTAGCGTTCGTTTAATAATAGTTTTTTCACGAAATTTTACGAAAATTTCTATAAATTTTTTTAAGTTGAGCAGCTCTGGTTTTTTTTCATTTATAGCCAAGGTATTAAATCCAAATGAACTTTCTAATGGTGAAAACTTGTACAATTGGTTTATAATAATATCTTGATTAATACCCTTTTTAATTTCAATCACTATTCTTATTCCCTCTTTATTAGTCTCATCTCTTAAATCTGAAATTCCTTCTAATTTTTTCTCTCTAATCAAAATTGCAATTTTTTCAATTAATGCCGTTTTACTTACCTGGTACGGAACTGATTTTATTATTATTAACTTTCTATCTCTATTTCCATTCTCGACATCAATTTCACCTCTAACCTTAATCGAACCTCTTCCATATTCATAACCATTTTTAATTTCATTTTTTCCCAAAATGATACCCCCGGTTGGGAAATCCGGTCCAGGAATTTTTTTCATGATTTCAGAAATTGTAATCTTATTATTTTCTAAAAAAGCTAATGTACCATCTATAATTTCTCCTAGGTTATGAGGAGGAATATTAGTCGCCATTCCTACGGCAATTCCACCCGCTCCGTTTACTAATAAGTTTGGAAATTGAGCTGGAAGAACTACTGGTTCAGTCTCTGTATCATCGTAATTATTTTGGAAACTAACTGTATTTTTGTCAATATCTGAAATTAAATGCTCTGATATTTTTGCTAACTTTGTTTCAGTGTATCTCATTGCTGCAGCCCTGTCCCCGTCTAAAGAACCGAAATTACCTTGGCCATCTAATAACTTGNTGTTCATGGAGAAATCTTGAGCCAAACGAACTAAAGCATCATATACTGCTTGATCACCATGCGGATGGTATTTTCCTATAACATCTCCTACAACTCTTGCAGATTTTCTAAATTGTTTTGACCAATCGTATCCACCTTTATACATTGCATATATTATCCTTCGATGTACTGGTTTTAGGCCATCTCTGGCATCTGGTAGCGCTCGAGAAACAATTACACTCATCGCATAGGATAAGTATGATGATTTCATCTCATCGCTTATGTTCCTATTACCAATGTTTTTAACAGACATCTTAAAAATTTTTAAAATGGGACTTCGTCATCTAATTCACTTGATGTAGCATTATTTTCTGTGGGTAAAGCGCTAGAGTCTTGATTCATGCTATTATCATCAACTTTATTATTGCTATTAGAACCACCAAGCATCGTTAAAGTTGAATTATAACCCTGTAAAATTATTTGAGTACTAAATTTTTCCTGACCATTATTATCAGTATACTTAGTTGTCTGAATTTGACCCTCTATGTAAACTTGAGAGCCTTTTTTAACATATTGTTNCACAACGCCAACAAGTCCTTCATTAAATATTACAACTCTATGCCATTCTGTTTTTTCTTTACGTTCTCCTGAATTTTTGTCTTTCCATGTCTCTGAAGTGGCGATACTTAATCTAGCGACATTTTTACCGTTAGACATTTGTTTAATTTCGGGGTCATTACCCAACCTACCAATTAATAAAACCTTGTTTAAACTACCAGCCATAAATATATTTGTGATATAAATTAATGTTATTTTAACATATATCAAATAGATAATGTAACTAATAATTAATAAAGTCATCAACAGGTATGCTTAAAAATATAGTAGTTAAAGGAGCAAAAGAACATAATTTGAAAAATCTCTCGGTAGAAATACCTAGAGAAAAATTAGTGATAATTACCGGACTTTCTGGGTCAGGAAAATCCTCATTAGCATTTGACACAATATACGCAGAGGGTCAAAGACGTTATGTTGAAAGCCTCTCTGCTTATGCAAGGCAGTTTCTAGATAAAATGAAAAAGCCTAATGTTGATCTAATAGAAGGTTTATCACCAGCAATTTCAATAGAGCAAAAAACTACATCAAAAAATCCAAGATCAATTGTTGCTACTGTAACTGAAATTTACGATTATATGAGAGTACTTTATGCAAGAATCGGTACACCCTTCTCTCCNTTTACGGGTAAAGAAATTAAGTCACAAACGGTTTCTGAAATTGTGGACAAAATTTTAAATTTACCAAAACCTTCTAGAGTTACAATATTTTCACCTATAGTTAGAGGTCGCAAAGGTGAATATAAAAAAGAAATACTGGGTTTAAAAAAACAAGGATATGAAAAAATTAGAATTAATGAAGATATACATGAAATTGATTCTACACCAGCTCTTAATAAGAAGTTGAAACATAATATTGACGTTCAAATTGATAAATTTGTAAACAAAAAAGATGAAATTAAAAGAGTTTCCGAAAGTATTGAGGCTGGATTAAAATTATCCGATGGATTGATTTATGCAGAATACAAAAATGAAAGTTTACCCAAAGAACATCAAAAAATCGAAAAATTAATATTTTCATCAAAATTTGCCTGTCCCGAAAGTGGTTTTACAATAGAAGAAATAGAGCCAAGATTATTTTCCTTTAATTCACCGTTTGGAGCATGCACAGAATGTGATGGTTTAGGTGTTGACTTGTTTGTAGATCCCAAATTAGTTATTCCAAATGAGAAAATTTCTTTAGCTGATGGTTGTATTAAACCTTGGTCAAAAAGTTCATCATTATATTACGCTCAAACGTTATCTTCATTATCAAAACATTATAAATTTTCACTTACTGACCCATGGAAAAAAATTTCAAAAAAATTTCAAGATATAATTTTATATGGTTCAAATGATGATGAAATAAAGTTTACCTATGATGATGGATACGGAAAATATTCAAGTACAAAAACCTTTGAGGGTGTGATTACAAACTTAGAAAGGAAATATTTAGAAACGGAAAGTGATTGGAAACGAGAAGAAATATCCCAATATCAAAGCGAAAAAGAATGTAACAACTGTAATGGTTTTAGACTAAAAGAAGAAGCCTTATGTATAAAAATTAATAAAAAAAATATTAGTGAAGTTACAGGGCTTTCTATAAAAGATGCTAATCAATGGTTTTTGGAGTTACCTAAAATGCTCAATGAAAAACAAAATGAAATTGCAAAACACGTTCTTAAAGAAATTAATGAAAGGTTAAAGTTTTTAGTTAATGTAGGATTAGACTATTTAAATTTATCTCGTGCCTCAGGAACACTTTCAGGTGGCGAATCTCAAAGAATAAGACTTGCATCTCAAATAGGCTCTGGATTACAAGGTGTATTATATGTTTTAGATGAACCGTCCATTGGATTACATCAAAAAGATAATTCAAAATTGCTTGAGGCTTTAAAAAGACTAAGAGATCTTGGAAATTCAGTAATCGTAGTTGAACATGATGAAGAAGCAATGCTAACATCAGATCATATTATAGATATTGGGCCTGAAGCAGGTATTAATGGTGGTAAAGTTGTAGCAGAAGGAAACATAGAAGAAATTAAAAAAAATAAAAATAGTTTAACTGGCGATTATTTATCAGGTAGGAAATTTATATCTATTCCAACTTCTAGAAGATACGCTAAGAACGGTAGATATTTACAAATCACCGGATGTACAGGAAATAATTTAAAAAATATAAACCTACATGTTCCCCTGGGTACTTTTACTTGCGTTACTGGTGTTTCGGGTAGTGGTAAATCTACCGCTGTTTTACATACGCTCTATCGCGCATTAAACTTAATGATAAATAAATCTTATTCCAGAAAAATGCCTCAACCTTTTAAAGGTATAAAAGGTTTTGAATATTTGGATAAAATTATTGATATTGATCAATCTCCTATTGGCAGAACGCCAAGATCTAATCCAGCAACATATTCAGGTGCATTTACACCTATTAGAGACTGGTTTGCAGGACTTCCTGAGGCCAAAAGTAGAGGTTATAAGCCTGGTAGATTTTCTTTTAATGTTAAAGGGGGTAGATGTGAAGCATGCGAAGGAGACGGTGTTATTACATATGAAATGCATTTTTTACCAGATGTTTTTGTTCAGTGTGATGTGTGTAAAGGAAAAAGATACAATAGAGAAACCTTAAGTGTTACTTTTAAAGAAAAGAGTATAGCAGATGTGCTTGATATGAGTGTTGATGAAGGTGTTAAATTTTTTCAAAATATTCCGGTAATAAAAGATAAGTTATTTACATTACAAAAAGTTGGGTTAGGTTATATAAAAATTGGACAGCAAGCTACGACCTTATCAGGTGGTGAAGCGCAAAGAATAAAGTTAGCTAAAGAGCTTTCCAAAAGATCCACTGGTAGAACTATATATATTCTAGATGAACCTACAACAGGGTTGCATGCTCACGATATTAAAAAATTATTGGAAGTACTACAAGCTTTCGTTCATAAAGGTAATACTGTTTTGGTTATTGAACATAATATGGATGTAATTAAAACTGCAGATTGGGTAATAGATATGGGACCTGACGGTGGAATTAATGGCGGTCAGATTTTATTTCAAGGTAAGCCAGAGGATTTAACTAAAATAAAAAGTAGTTATACGGCACAATATTTAGAAAAAATATTAAAAGTAAAAAACAATAAATTAAAAAAATCCGCTTAAGGAGTATTGTCAACTATTTCATTCCAGTCTCTTTTTACATTAAAGATTAATATTAGAGGAGAAGCTACGAAAATAGAGGAATATGTTCCAACGATAACACCCCATATTAAAGCGAATGAAAATCCTCTTAAAATTTCACCTCCAAATAAATAAATAGCAGTTAGTGCTAACAAAGTAGTGATTGAAGTTTTTAGTGTTCTAGGCAGCGTTTCATTAATAGATAGATTGATTAAATCTGAAAGATTTACCTTATCATCTTTTTTTAAATTTTCTCTTATTCTATCATAAATTACCACTGTATCATTCATTGAATACCCAACTATAGTTAATACCGCTGCAATTATAGAAAGGTTAAATTCAAAACCAATAATACTAAAAGCCCCAAGAGTTAAAATAACATCATGAGATAAAGCCAAAATTGCACCTAAACTAAATTGCCATTCAAACCTTAACCATATATAAAAAAGCATTAATATAAGTGCTATAAGGACTGCATATACACCAGCCTCGGTAAGTTCTTTACTTATTTTCGGTCCCACCATCTCAACTCTTCTAAAGTTAATATTTACATTTAGATCTTTTTCTAAGCTTTCCTGAATTTTAGAAATAAAGTTACTTTCACCACTTTTTTTCTCTAAAATAGCTAAATAAGTTTTGTTATTACCAAATTCTTTTACTTTTACATCTCCGAGTGATTGTTTTAACAAAGAAAACCTTATTTTCTCAGAATTATAATTTTGATCTAATTGCATTTCAATTATTGTCCCACCTTTAAAATCAATACCCAAATTTAATCCTTTCAAAAATAATGAAAAAAGAGAAATTAAAATTAAAATAAAAGATAATATATAAAATTTTTTATAGTGATTTATAAATGGTATATTTAATTTATAGATACTTATCATTATATCTTTAACCTTTGCCCTTTTTTTGATTTTATATAAACCGAAACAAACAACCTTCCCAAAATAAATGTAGTAAACAACGACGTTATTATTCCAATTGCTAATGTAACTGCAAATCCTTTTATTGGCCCACTGCCAATAAAATAAAGTACAAATGCTGCAATCAATGTTGTAATATTTGCGTCTAATAAAGTTGTTAATACTCTTTTATAACCATTATCAAAAGCTATTAGCGTATTATCTTCATTTGTTAGTTCTTCTTTAATCCTTTCATAAATTAAGACATTTGCATCAACTGCCATACCAACCGTCAATATAATTCCAGCAATTCCAGGCAAGGTTAATGTTGCCTCAATAATAGTTAAAATACTTATTAACAATACCAAGTTAATTAAAAGTGAAATATTTGCAAAAATACCAAATAATTTATAATTATAAAAAATATATAAAATTACTAATACAAAACCTATAATTAGCGAAATTATTCCTTTATCTATACTTTCTTGACCAAGATCTGGTCCTACTGTACGCTCTTCTATTATCGACATTGGAGCTGGTAAAGCTCCCGAGCGCAATACAATAGCTAAATTATTCGCTTCCTCAACGGCAAAACTTCCAGATATTTGTCCGTTACCAGTCGTAATGGCATCTCGTACTACTGGAGCGCTAATAACTTTATCATCAATAATTATTGCAAGCCTTTTTCCAATATTATTTTTTGTAGCATAAGCAAATTTTTTTGCACCAAAACTATCTAATTTAAAATTGACTACTGATGAATTATCTAAATTATTAAATCCCGGTTGAGCGTCTATTAAATGTTCACCAGATAAAACAAGTTTTTTTTTTATATTATAAGTTTCAAGATTATTTTTTGATTGAAGTTTCTCATAACTGGATTGTTTAGCATCATTATCTGCCATAAATCTAAATGTTAATTTTGCTGTAGTTCCAATTATTTCTTTAATTCTTTTAGGATTTTTAATGCCAGGTAATTCAATTAAAATTCTCTCTTCTCCTTGAGCAATAATTGTTGGTTCTCTGGTGCCAAGCTCGTCAATTCTCGATCGGATAATTTCAAGTGATTGCTCCATTGCATTTTTTTTAATCCTTTTTTGATAAATTTCACTGAGGTTAAATAAAATTTTGTTATTTAAAATTTGATAATTAAGCTCCTTATTTTTTTCATCAATATTTTCATTAATATTTTTATCATTTAATACTTTTAAAATACGTTCTTTATTTTCGAGGCTAAATTCAAAAGAGACTGTAGAGTCCTCGGTAACAAAGTTATCATAGTTTAATCTTTCTAATCTTAATTTTTTTCTTAATTCAAAAGATTTAGCTTCTAGTTTATCTTTAAATAAAGGTTTAGAATTTACTTCTAATAAAAGATATGAACCACCTTGCAAATCTAAACCTAAAACAACTTTTTTTTTTGGTAAAAAAGATATTTCAGAGTTAAATAAGTTGGGTAAAAAAAATAGAAAACCAAAAATTATTATAAAAAATATGGAAAAAATTTTTAACTTAGAAAAATGTAACACTCTAAATTATTTTTTTGGCTCTGTTTTGCTCAAAACTTGTGAAATGGTACTTTTTACAACTTGCACTGTTACGTTTTCTGAAATCTGAATTTCAGCTTTGTCGCCATCTACTATTCTTGCGACTTTGCCTACAATACCTCCTGCTGTCACTACACTATCGCCGCGCGCTAAAGCGTTAACCATTGACTTATGCTCTTTTATTCTTTTTTGTTGAGGTCTTATAAGTAAAAAATAAAAAATAACAAAAATTAAAATTAAAGGTATAAATTGACCAATAGCTTTTCCGTCCATGAGCGAAGTATTTAAACTAAATGAACTATAATTCAACCCATTATTATTGACCTTCTAAGTAATTCTTTATTTTTTTTACAATTTCGAAGCCATTTACATTCGCGTTCGTTTTGTTCATTACAAAATAATCAGTTAATATTTTATCGCTAAAATCAAGTAATTTTTCAAATTCTACGAGCTCTTTATCAGACAGGGTATTATAATTTTTCTTAAAATAGCCTCCTAATACCAGATCCATTTCTTTAGTTCCTCTATGTGAAGATCTAAATATTAATTTTTTTATAAAGTCTGTATTGTTCATTGAGAAAATAAATATAAAAATAATAAGTATAATCAATGAAAAACGATATATTTAGCTCAATAATTGGGATAAAAGGAATTGGTCCAAAAATACAGAAAAAATTAGAAGAAAAAAATATTTTAAGCAAAGCTGATCTTTTATTAAATTTACCAATAGGATCCATTGATAGAAGGTTTTGCCCAAAACTTGATCAATTAGAAATTGGTAAAATATCAACAATTTTTGCAACACCCATCAAATATAATTTTCCAAGAATTAGAAACTTACCTAGCAGAGTAACTTGTGAGGATGCATTTAGTAAAATTGAATTAGTTTTTTTTAATAGCCGAGAAAATTATATAAAACAAATTTTACCTTTAAATGAAGAGGTCGTAATAAGTGGCAAAGTTAATCTTTATAAAAAAAAATATCAAATTACAAACCCTGATTATATTAGAACNATAGATAAGGGTGCAAATATTAAAAAAGTAATGTCTAAATATTCTTCTATTTCGGGTATATCAGATAAAACACTACAAAGAATATTCAGTGATGAAGCGAAAAAAATTGAGGAATTCAATGATTGGCACGAAACATCATTTTTAAAAAAAATGAATTGGCTATCGTGGAGTGAAAGTATCAAGAGAATCCACAACCCAGAAGAAACAGAAGATGTTAGCAAGAACTCATTATACTATGAACGCTTAGCTTATGACGAAATTTTAAGTAATTTATTAATATTTAATGAAATAAAAAAAAGGATAGAACATATTAAAAAAATACCAAAAAAAATATCAAAAGAGAAAATAGATAATATAATTAAATTAATTCATTTTGATTTAACACATGATCAAAAAAGTTGTCTTAATNAAATAGTTAATGACATGATTTCAGAAAAAAAAATGATGAGAGTTTTGCAGGGTGATGTTGGATCGGGTAAAACTATTATTGCTTTAATAGCTTCTTATTTAAATTGTAAATCAAATTACCAAACTGCTATTATGGTTCCAACAGAAATTCTAGCAACTCAACATTTTAAAAATTTTAAGCAAATTCTAAATAAAACAGATATTAACATAGAAATATTAACGGGAAAAACTAAATTGAAAGATCAAAAACTTATTAGAGACAGAGTAAAAAATTATAAAGTAGATATCTTAATAGGTACACATTCTTTATTTCAAAACAAAATAGAATTTTCAAATTTAGGGTTAGTAGTTATAGATGAGCAACACAAGTTTGGAGTTAAGCAAAGAATTAATTTATCTTTAAAGGGGACAAACAATACTGATGTTATTCTTATGACTGCTACCCCAATACCAAGAACTTTGGTTCTTACAAATTATGGCGATATGAGTATTTCTACAATCAAAAAAAAGCCCTTTTCTGCAAACAATATAACTACACTCATTAAGCCTAATCAAAAAATAGATGAAGTTATTAATTTTGTTAATAATGAACTCAAAAAAAAAGATCAAGTATATTGGGTTTGTCCACTTATTGAAGAAAGTGAAAAGTTAAAATTAACTGCTGCTATCAAGAGATACGAGTCTTTAAAAAAAAAAATTGAACATAAAATAGGTTTAATACATGGATCTCTCAAAAAAGAAAATAAAGAAAAAATAATGCAGGATTTTATTGATGGAAACATTAAATGTATTATCTCTACAACAGTCATAGAGGTCGGTATAGACAATCCAAATGCAAATACTATTGTAATAGAAAATGCAGAAAGATTTGGTCTAGCTCAATTGCATCAGCTTAGAGGAAGGGTTGGAAGATCGGGAAAAAAAGCAAATTGTATTTTACTTTATTCCTCGTCAATATCAGAAATAGGTAAAAAAAGATTAAAAATAATGAAAGAATCTAATGATGGTTTTTATATTTCTGAAGAAGATCTAAAATTAAGAGGATATGGTGATATTATAGGATATCAACAAAGTGGAGTAAAAAATTTTATGATTGCAGATCCTGTTTATCATTCTCATCTTTTTGAACTTGCAAAAAATAACTTAAATTTTATAGGAGATAATGAGCAAATCAAATATAAACAGCTCTTAAAAATATACAAAAAAGATAAAATTTTAAATATTATAGACACGGGTTAAGCCATTTTTTTATAGCCAATAGCATTTTCAAATTCATCTAATCTTTTATATATTGATCTTAATTCTGTTATTGTAGTCCAGTTTTGAGTAAATAAAGAGAAACTACTATGAACTCTAGAAAATGCATTTGAGACCTGAATAACAAATCCTAAAGTAATAGCACCCGTAAATAATCCTGGCGCCATAACAAGATAAGGTACTATAACCATAAATTGATCATAAATATTTACCCATATATCAAAATAGCCATAATGAAGAAATAACCGATGATAATTAAATTTTATTCCAGTAAATAACTCAAAAACAGTATCTGGTTTTGCATATTTATCTCTATCATCCTCTCCATAAACTAGCTCTTTACGAAATTTTGCCTCAACTTTCTGATTATTATATTCTAAACCAGGTAATTTTATACCTACAAACCAACTTATTATTAAACTTCCTAAGCTTGTTGCTAAGGCGATCCAAACAAGAGAACCAGGAATATTTTTTAAAAAGTCTATTTCTACTTTTGAAGACAAAGACCAAAGTATAGGTGTAAAAGCAATGAGTGTCATGATTGCTCTAACAACTTGCAAACCTAAACTTTCGACTATTTTTGCAAACCTCATCGTATCCTCTTGCAATCTTTGAGCTGAGCCTTCAACTTTTACTCTTCCAGATGACCAAATTGGTATGTAGTCAAAAGTCATAGCTTCACGCCATCTGAATGCGTATAATCTTGTAAAATAAGCGGTGAATGTTGCCAATATTACGTAAGGCATTGCCAAGTAAACAAATTCTAAAATTTTTTCCCAAAACATAGAAATATCATTTTCGGTTGGTTTTTGCAAAATATCGTAAAAACCTTTGTACCACTCATTAATTTTTACAGTAATTGTAACTTGAATTAAAAGGGATAAAATTAAGAATAGGCCCCCACCCCATGACCAAAGAAACCATTTTTTATTCAGAAAAAAACTTTTTAACATTCTTAAGAGAGAAAATTATCTGCGTAAGATTTAATTATTTTTTTTGAATTTTTTGGCTCTTGAACTTCATACTCAATATTATTTTTTGTTGCGAAATCTATTGCAGCTTCTTTGTTGTCAAAAAATAATTTTACTTGAGACTGTGTGTCAGAAGTGCTTGTCCAATTCATGAGGTAATCATAGTTACTATTTCCTCTATTAAATTCTAATAACCATTTTTTGCTATTATTTCTACCAGACTGAGTTGCAGTCTTTGAAGGAATATATATTTTAGCTTTTTTTAACATTATCAATAAAATGGTCGGGGCAGCAAGATTCGAACTTGCGACCCTCTGGTCCCAAACCAGATGCGCTACCAGGCTGCGCTATGCCCCGATAAGGTAACTTATATACATATTTTATTGATCTTTTAAACAATTAAGAATTTCATTTTTAAAACGAAAATGATAATAAAACCACGTGATTACAAAAATTTCATCGTTTTTTAAGTGGTATATAAAACACGAAAGCACCGCAGGTATAACATTACTAGTGATGACTATTATTGCGCTAATAATAAGTAATTCAGTCTTTTCTGAAGATTATTTTAAAGCTTTAAAAACTTATTATGCACTTGGATTTGGTGAATTTAAGTTAAAACTATCTTTGTTTCATTGGATAAATGATGCCTTGATGGCAATTTTCTTTTTAGTTGTTGGATTGGAAATAAAAAGAGAATTTGTGGAAGGTGAATTATCAAGACCAACACAAGCTGCGTTGCCAATTATGGGAGCAGTAGGCGGAATGCTGGTTCCTGCGCTTATATACGTAGGATTTAATATTCAAACACCAGAAACTTTAAGAGGATGGGCAATTCCGTCAGCTACTGATATTGCTTTTTCTATAGGAATATTGTCTTTATTAGGTTCACGGGTACCATTATCGTTGAAAGTATTTTTAGTCGCCCTTGCTATTATTGATGATATGGGTGCCGTTATTATTATAGCATTATTTTATACAACTGAATTAAACATAGCTTATCTCGCATTAATGTTTTTATGTTTTGCAATACTTATTGTTTTTAATAGATTGAACATAAAGTATATCTCACTTTACTTAATTGTTGGCTTATTTATGTGGTTTTTTACACATGAATCTGGAGTACACGCTACAATAGCTGGAGTTTTATTGGCAATAACAATTCCGCACAAAAAGGACACCTCTCATCACGGTCAGTCGATGTTAAAATATGTTGAACATACATTGGCTCCTTACGTGTCATTTTTAATTATGCCAATATTTGCTTTTGCAAATGCAGGTGTTAACTTTGATGGAATGTCATTTGCACAAGTACTGGAACCTGTTCCAATTGGAATTTGTCTTGGACTATTTGTAGGAAAGCAAGTAGGAGTATTTATTTTTTCAATTGCGGCAATTAAATTTGGATTTGCTGAAAAACCTAATGATTCTAATTGGGGAAGTTTTTATGGTGTTGGAATACTAACTGGCATTGGTTTTACTATGAGTTTATTTGTAGGAAACTTGGCATTTCCAGAATCTGAAATTATTGACGGTGTAAAAATTGGTGTTCTTTTAGGTTCTTTGTTTTCAACTTTGGCTGGTTATGCTTTATTATTAATGACAACCAAAAAAAAGAATGCGATCGCTTAAATTACTAATTTTAATTATTTTATTATATAGTCCGGTCAACGCAAATATGAAAAATGCTTTTGATTTTAAATTTAATTCAATAGATAGCGAAGAGATAAGCTTATCTAAATATAAAGGTAAAACTATACTTATAGTAAATGTTGCAAGCAAATGTGGTTTTACAAATCAGTATAAAGGTTTGCAGACTTTGTGGGATGAATATAAAAATAAAGATTTTGTTGTAATAGGCGTTTCTTCTAATGACTTTAATCAGGAACTCCAAAACAAAGAAGATGTAAAAAAATTTTGTGAAGTAAATTTTGGTATCAATTTTCCAATGACTGATATCACAAATGTAAAAGGTGAAAATGCACATCCATTCTTCAAATGGGCCAATGTTACAACTGGATTTAAGCCTAAATGGAATTTTTATAAAATATTAATAAATAAATCTGGTCAAATAGAAGATACTTTTGGCTCATTAACAAAACCTAATAGCACCAAGCTAATATCCGCTATAGAAAAAATTCTATGATAGAAAAAATAAAAAAAAATAAAAAAGCGATAGTAATAATTTTAATTATTTTAATTATAGAAATATCAGGACATGGTATTTTTGCATCACTTTTAAGACTAATGTATTAATAAAAAATAATTTATGTTTTAATATAAATGAATATCCTAAATTGGCAAAAATTTAACTACTCTCGTGAACTATTTGGTCGCTTTAAAATATTATTTTTTTTTAAAAATAAGTAAATTATAAGATTATAATAAAATATAAAATNAAAAATATAAAATAGCAAAATAATTATTTCGGAGTTAAATAGGTATCCTGTAGATGTTATTAACAACCCTAATAAACTTACAAAAAGTGCTAATTTTGATTGTGATTTTTTCCTCAAATGAGAATTTATAATATTTTTATTTCTTATCATTAAACTTTATATTCATAAGATACAACATTAACTGTGTACCAAAAAGAATTTTTATTATCGTCAATATAAGTAATTAGTGTCCACAAAAAATTTCTACTACTACTATTTTTTGTAACCTTAACAAGGTAAATTTCGTGAATTTGATCTTGATGAACGAGTCCAACTTTGCTTTCATTATGATCTAAAAAAATTGAATAAGCATCTGACTTAATCATTTTTTTAAATTTTTTAATTGGACCTGTTATTTTTTTATTTTCAGGATGAGCAAACATATAAACTTGTTCAATGCCTCGATCATTTCCTAGCTTGGAATTATTTTTTAAAGATTGAAGTTGTAATTGCAATACTTGATAACCGGTAAATTTAGTGCTCGGTTTCACTAAACTATTTGATTTTAAGTGCAAACCAACTAATCCTGTTATAATAGTAAAAGCAATAAGGCAGTATAAAGATCTAAAATTTTTCATTTTTTTTGTTTAAACTTTTTTAACTGGCAGTACCAAAAAGGATCAAACCTCTCTTTCATGTATCGTGAACTTAGTGTCATGACCCGTTGACTTTAATAACTCTATCTATACACTAAATTTTTACTATACCCCACTTCAGACTCTTAGGTCAAGTGGTGCGTCCAGAGTGCGTCTAAGGTGTGCAGAGAAAAAAAATACTAAGAAAGTTTTGGAAATAGAAAAAAAGATACTGGGCAACCTAGATTTTTTATCTATCAAATAGTGCGAAATTAAATGTTATTGTAACTAAGTAAAATGTCTTTATATATCCACAAATTACATGTCTACTAATCAAATATCCATTAACAACCTTTCAAAAGCTTATGATAACGGATTTAAAGCTTTAAAAAAAATTAACTTAGAAATAAAAAAAGGAGAGATTATAGCTCTGCTAGGACCAAATGGTGCAGGTAAGACAACTTTAATCAGTATTATTTGCGGTATTGTTACACCTTCCTCAGGAAAGGTAACTGTTGAAAATTTTGATATTATTGAAGATTATCGAGAGACACGATCAAGAATTGGACTAGTCCCTCAAGAGTTAACATTAGAATTATTTGAAACTGTTTTTAACAACGTCTCTTATTCTAGAGGGTTAAATGGAAAAAAACCTAACCCAAAACATATAGAAAAAATTTTAAAAGATTTAAGTTTATGGGATAGAAAAGACCTAAGATTAGAGCAACTATCTGGTGGAATGAAGAGAAGAGTTTTAATTGCAAAAGCTTTATCTCATGAGCCTTCAATATTATTTTTAGACGAACCAACAGCAGGAGTTGATGTTGAATTAAGAAAAGGTATGTGGAAAGTGGTTGAAGATTTAAGAAAAACTGGAGTAACGATTATTCTAACCACTCATTATATTGAAGAAGCAGAAGCAATAGCAGATAGAGTAGCGGTTATTAATCAGGGGGAAATAATTGTTATTGATAAAACAAAAGAATTATTAAAAAAGATGGGTCAGAAAAGGTTAAGTGTAAATCTTCAAAGTGAAATTAACGAAATTCCTGATAATTTAGGTAAATATAATCTAGAAATAGGTAAAGATAACAAAACGGTAGAATACACTTATGATGTCAATTCAAAAAGTACTGGGATAACTAACTTGCTTAAAGATTTAAAAGATGCGGGCTTAAAGCTTCAGGATTTAAAAACTGAACAAACCACTTTAGAAAAGATATTTATTGGTTTAGTAAAGGAGAATAATGAAGTTTAATTATTATGCATTTAGAGCCATCTATCTACATGAAATGGATCGTTTTAAAAGAACTTTGATGCAATCTTTGTTTTCACCAGTACTTTCAACCTCTTTATACTTTATCGTTTTTGGTTCAGTAATAGGTGGTTATGTAGAGAAGATTGATGGTATCAGCTATGGATCTTTTATTGTTCCAGGTTTATTAATGCTTACGTTGCTTACCCAATCAATTAGTAACACTTCATTTGGTATTTTTTTTCCAAAATTTAACGGAACTATTTATGAAATTTTAGCAGCTCCAATATCTACATTTGAAATTGTCCTTGCATTCGTTGGGGCAGGTGCGACTAAAACCTTATTAGTAGGTGTAGTAATTTTTATTACAGCTACTTTTTTTGTGGAAGTTCAAGTGATGCATCCATTGTTAATGATTTTTTTATTAGTTCTGGTGGCTTTTACCTTTGCTTTATTCGGTTTTTTAGTTGGCTTGATGAGTTCTAACTTTGAACAAATGTCAATTGTTCCAACATTAGTGATTACACCCATGGTTTTCTTGGGGGGGAGTTTATATTCTTTAGATATGTTGCCAGAGTTCTGGCAAACCGTTACTTATTTTAATCCGGTAGTATATTTAATTAATGGTTTAAGATATGCTTTCTATGGGGTTTCTGATTTCAATATTTGGATCAGCATTAGCTCAATGGTATTTTTTTTAATAA
>NZJW01000013.1 GCA_002692055.1 Candidatus Pelagibacter sp.
ATGAGCTCCTTCTGTGAGTAACCAAGAGTGTAAAGCTTTCATTATAAATAATATTATTTTATTAAATTGTTTTTATAAACTAATTAAATGAGTCAAAATAAAGAGCATAAAACCAAGGTTTTAATTATAGGTTCAGGCCCTGCAGGTTATAGTGCGGCTGTTTATGCATCTAGGGCAATGTTGAAACCAGTGATGGTCACTGGAATGGAGCAAGGTGGGCAACTAACAACTACAACCGACGTTGAAAATTATCCGGGGTTTGCAAAAGCAATACAGGGGCCTTGGTTAATGGAAGAAATGAAAAAACAAGCTGAAAATGTTGGAACCCGTTTTATTACAGATATTATAAATAGAGTGGATTTTTCAAAACGTCCTTTTGTATGTGAAGGAGAAAATGGAAATATTTTTGTTTCAGACACTGTTATAATATCAACTGGCGCACAAGCAAGATGGCTGGGTGTTGAAAATGAAGAAAAGTTTAAAGGATTTGGAGTTAGTTCATGCGCGACTTGTGATGGATTTTTTTTTAAAAATCAAGAGGTAGCAGTTGTTGGCGGTGGTAATGCTGCAGTGGAGGAATCTATTTATCTGTCTGGAATTGCATCAAAAGTATATTTGATTCATAGACGAGATAAATTACGAGCAGAGAAAATGCTTCAAGAAAAAATTTTAAAAAATAATAAAATTGAAATTATTTGGGATACAATAGTTGAGAAAATAAATGGTACAGATAATCCAAAAAACTTAGAATCTGTTAGCTTAAAAAATATTAAAAATAATAAGATCAAAGAATTAAATGTTAATGGTTTTTTTGTTGCGATTGGGCATATACCAGCAACCGACATATTCAAAAATCAAATTAAAATGGATAATGAAGGTTATATAATTACAAATCCAGATTCAACGGCGACAAATGTTGATGGTGTATTTGCTGCTGGAGACGTAAAAGATAAAGTTTTTAGACAAGCTATTACTGCTGCTGGTATGGGTTGCATGGCTGCTTTGGAAGTGGAAAAATTGTTAAGTCACTAACTAAGTTTACTACAAAATTCTGAAATTCTTTTAACTGCTTTTTCAAGGTTCTTCATTGAAGTTGCATAAGAAATTCTAAAAAAACCTTCTAATCCAAATGCAGATCCCTGTACAACTGCAACCCCAGTTGACTCTAGTAACATAGTTACAAAGTCAGTATCTGTTTTAATGTTTCCAAAATGACTATGCACTTTTCCTAAACAATTTTTACAGCTTGGAAATACATAAAACGCACCCTGAGGATTTAAACATTCAATCCCCTTGATTTTGTTAAGTTCCGTTACAATAAAATTTCTTCTTTCTTTAAATGCATCTGATCGTACTTTAATAAAACTTTGATCACCGCTTAATGCTTCTACTGCAGCAGCTTGACTTATTGACGATGGATTAGTGGTAGACTGGGACTGTATTTTCGCCATAGCTTTAATTAGTTCTGCTGGCCCTCCAGCATAACCAATTCTCCATCCAGTCATAGAATATGATTTGCTTACACCATTAACTGTTAAAGTTCTGTCAGTCACATTTTTGTTTTGAGCAATTGTATAAAATTTAAAATTGTCATAAACAACGTGTTCATAAATATCATCACTCATTATCATAACCTTGGGGTAATCTTTTAACACATTTGCTATAGAATCTATTTCATCCTTATCGTAACAAGACCCTGTAGGATTAGATGGCGAGTTCAAAATTACCCACTTGGTCTTGTTTGTTAAATTATCTTTAATTTTTTCAGGTGTAATTTTAAATTCATCCTTGTCATTACAAACAACTACTTTTGGCACTCCCCCTGCCAATAAAACAATGTCTGGATAAGACACCCAATAAGGCGCTGGTATCAAAACCTCATCACCCGGGTTTATTGTTGCAAGTATCGCATTATAAATAACTTGCTTACCCCCTGCCCCAACATTAATTTGATCTTTTATAAAATCTAATCCATTTTCTCTTTTAAATTTTTTGATAATTGCTTCTTTAAGTTTTGGGGTACCGTCAACAGCCGTATATTTAGTCTCGCCTTTATTTATTGCCTCAATTGCGGCGTTTTTAACATTTTCTGGAGTATCAAAATCAGGCTCTCCAGCTCCCAAAGAGATTATATCAACACCTTTATCCCTTAACTCCCTTGCTTTTTGAGTAACAGCTAATGTAGGAGAAGGTTTTATTCTTGATAAAGAACTTGATAAGATAGTCATAAAATATGTCTGTATTAAATACAATTAATGAAAAAGAAAGCAAGGATACAAATAAGTTATCCTTGAACAAACTTGAAGGTGGTAAAAGTTTTAAGATTACAAGCAATTTTAAACCATCAGGTGATCAACCCTCAGCAATAAAGGAATTGTGTGTAGGTTTGAATGATAAACAGAAAAACCAAGTTTTGCTCGGTGTAACAGGATCTGGAAAAACCTTTACAATGGCAAAAATTATTGAGTCTCTAAATCGTCCAGCTATAATTTTAGCCCCAAATAAAACTTTGGCTGCTCAACTTTATGGCGAGATGAAAAGTTTTTTTTCTGAAAATTCTGTTGAATATTTCGTATCTTATTATGATTACTATACTCCTGAAGCATACGTACCAAGATCAGATACATATATTGAAAAAGAGTCCTCTATTAATGAGCAAATTGATAGAATGAGACACTCTGCAACTAGATCCCTTTTAGAAAAAGATGATGTTATAATTGTCTCAAGTGTCTCTTGTATTTATGGATTAGGTTCTGCTGAGTCTTACGGTAAAATGACTTTTACGTTTATCAAAAACGAAAGCTATGAAAGAGAAAATATCATTAAAGGTTTAATTGAACTGCAATATAAAAGAAATGATCAAAATTTTCAAAGAGGGACCTTTAGGGTAAGAGGTGAAAACATTGAAATTTTTCCATCTCATTTAGAAGACAGAGCATGGAAACTTAATCTTGATGAAGGTAAGTTAATTTCAATAAAAGAGTTTGATCCCTTAACAGGTGATAAAACAGAAGATTTAAATATTATTAAAGTTTATGCTAATAGCCACTATATCACTCCTCGTCCTACGGTAAATCAAGCGATAAAACAAATAAGAGAAGAATTGAAGATTACAATAGATCATTTTAGAAATGAAAGTAAATTACTTGAGGCACAAAGAATTGAAGAAAGAACCAGGTTTGATTTAGAAATGATTGAGGCTACAGGATCATGTTCTGGTATCGAAAACTATTCTAGATTTTTATCTGGTAGAAATAAAGGTGAACCACCTCCAACTTTGTTTGAATATTTACCAGACAATGCTTTAGTATTTGTTGATGAAAGCCACGTTACAGTTCCACAACTAAACGGTATGTACAAGGGAGATTTTACTAGAAAAAAAACTCTATCAGATTATGGATTTAGATTACCATCTTGCATGGACAATAGACCCTTAAAATTTGAGGAATGGGATATGATGAGACCACAAACAATATTTGTTTCAGCAACTCCTGGGTCTTGGGAAATGGAACAAACTCAAGGAGTATTTGCAGAACAAATTATAAGACCTACTGGTTTAATTGATCCAGATGTAGAAATAAGACCGGCAAAAAATCAAGTTGATGATTTATTAGACGAATGTAAAAAAATTATAAAAAAAGAGCAAAGAGTTCTAGTGACAACTCTTACAAAAAAAATGTCCGAGGATCTTACTGAATATTTTGACGAGAACGGTATTAAAGTTCGATATATGCACTCAGATATAGACACTTTAGAAAGAATTGAAATTATTAGAGACCTGAGATTAGGTCACTTTGATGTTCTTGTAGGTATTAACCTTTTAAGAGAAGGTTTGGACATACCGGAGTGTTCTCTTGTTGCAATTTTAGATGCAGATAAAGAAGGATTTTTAAGGTCTGAAACTTCATTGGTTCAAACAATAGGAAGAGCGGCTAGGAATGTTGANGGTAGAGTAATCTTATATGCAGATAAAAAAACAAAAAGTATCACAAAAGCTATCGAGGAAACCGACAGAAGAAGAAGAAAACAACAAGATTATAATACAAAAAATAATATTAATGCAGCATCAGTAAAAAAAGAAATTAGTGATATTTTGGAAAGTGTTTATGAAAAAGATTATTTAAATACAGATAAATTTACTAAACCTGGACACAATTTAAAAAAGCACATGAAAGCCCTAAAAAAAGATATGCAAAACGCTGCTGATAACCTAGAGTTTGAAAAAGCTGCACAAATAAGAGATGAGATTAGAAAATTAGAACAATCAGATATGGGCTTAACAGTCAATTCGTTTACTAAAAATTACAGCGCGAAAAAGACCGGTAGATCTACCCAAGGTAGAGCTGGTTCAAAAGCTGGTAGAAGGTTTAAAAAAAAATGAATATTTTAATTACTGGAGCCGGAAAAAGAATTGGGAAAGAAATTGCAATTAATTTTGCTAAAAATGGGGCGACTATTATTCTTCACTACAATCGTTCAAAAAAAGATGCTGAAAAAACAAAAAAAGAAATATCCAAATACAGTAAAGTAATTTTAATACAGGCAAATTTGAAAAATTCTAAATCAGTAAAAAAACTATTTTTAATGGCAAAAAAAAAGGTTGGAAAAATTCACCATTTAATCAATTGTGCCTCATTATTTGAAAATGACGATTTATTAAAATTCAATGAAAAAAGTTGGGATAAACATTTAAACATTAATGCTAAAGCTCCNGCGATTTTGATAGCGAATTTCGCAAATCAAAAATTTAGTTTAATTGATAACTTAACAATTACTAATATTTTAGACCAAAGAGTATTTAAATTAACTCCTCACTTTTTTTCCTATACTATTAGTAAGCTCATTTTATTCAACTTAACAAAAATAGCCGCTATGCGCCTAGCTCCAAAAATAAGAGTGAATGCAATTGCTCCAGGTCCAGTGATTAAGAATTTTAGACAAACAAAAGCACACTTTAAAAAACAATACTTAAATACTCTGCTAAAAAAACAAGTTAATAAAAGAGAAATTTTCAATGCATGTAAATTTTTTATTGAAAATAGATCAATAACAGGACAATCTTTTGCTATAGACAGCGGTCAAAGTTTAAATTGGCAAACTAAGGATTTAATTAATATAAATGAATAATAAAGTTATTAAAATTAAAGATAAAACCAAAACCTCAGAAGAAATAATCCACGTTAAAAATTTAACGCTTAACACGAAGTTTGGATTTTACCCAAAAGAAAAAAAAAATAGTCAAAGATTGATTTTTAATCTCAAAATTTATAAAATAGAAAATATACACAAAGATAGTAAATTAGAAGATATTGTAGATTATGACCAGATAATAAAGATCATCAAAGAAATACTTGCCGAAAAAATTAATTTTCTTGAAACTCTAGCTGGAAGAATAGTAAATAAAATTTTTGACGATAAAAGAATAATTAAAGTTAATATTAAAATTGAGAAGCCTGATGCTGTTTCAGAATGTGATAGTGTGGGATACGAAATTACTAAACAGCGGTCATTCTAATATGAATTCTTTGGAAAAGGGTAAGGAAATATTTAAAAGCAAATCTAAATTTTGTTCAAATAGTCCAGGTGTTTATCAGGTTTTCGATGAAAAAAATAAAATCATATATGTTGGAAAAGCTAAAAATTTGCCAAATAGATTATCAAATTATGCATCTAACTCTACTCAACCTATAAGAACTGAAAGAATGATAGCTTCCACTATAAGAATTGATACTATCAGTACGTTAAATGAGTCTGAAGCTCTATTGTTAGAAGCAAATTTAATTAAAAAAAATAAACCAAGATATAATGTCCTTCTCAAAGATGATAAATCTTTTCCATATATTCAAATCCGATCAAGTCACAATTTTCCACAAATTACTAAATTTCGAGGAAAGCATAATGATGAAGATATCTATTTTGGTCCTTTCGCATCAATTGCATCAGCGAATTGGACAATTAAAATGCTTCAAAAAGTTTTCCAATTAAGAGTGTGTGATGACAATACTTTTAAAGGAAGGTCTAGACCCTGCATTTTGTATCAGATTAAAAGATGTTCTGGACCATGTACAAATGAAATATCAAAAAAAGATTATGATGAAACCGTTAAGGAGTGTAATAATTTTTTAAATGGTAAATCTCGGGAAATACAAAGAAAAATGTCTCATCAGATGGAAAAAGAAAGCGAAAAATTAAACTATGAAAAAGCTGCAATTCTNAGAGATAGAATTAAATCTTTAACCTACATTCAGTCATCTCAAAATATTCAAAAAAAATAATTTAAAAGATGCAGACCTAATTGTATCTTTTAGAAAAGAAAATTTGACATGTGTTGTTATATTTTTTTATCGGTCAAAACAAAATTGGGGTAATCAATATTTCTACCCTAAACATGATTATGAAGATAATAATGATCATATTTTAAAGTCTTTTTTAATGCAATTTTACGAGAATAAAGAGCCTCCATCAGAAATTGTTTTAAACCTTTGCCCTGAAAACGAAAATTTAATAAAAAGCGCATTAGAAAAAAAATATAACAAAAAAATTTCATTGAGAATATTACCAAAAAATTCTATGGTAAAAAATGCAGTTAAAAATGCAGAAGAACAGCTTCAATTAAAAATTATATCTCAAGAAAAAAATAATAATTTATTATTATCCTTAGGAGAAAAATTTAATCTTAATTTTACACCATCATTGATAGAAGTTTATGACAATAGCCATAATCAAGGCGATAGTAATATTGGGGCTTTAATAGCTTTTGGAAAAGACGGTTTTATTAAAAATAGGTATAGAAAATTTAATATTAAAAATACAAAAATTAAGTCAAATGATGACTATGGAATGATGTCTGAAGTAATAGAAAGGAGATTTTCGAAAGTTCATAGTTTATCAGATGATAATGCTCCTGATTTATTATTAATTGATGGAGGAAAAGGTCAATACTCTATTGTTAGAAATAAATTAAATGATTTAGGTTTTCATGATCTTAAAATTATTGCTATATCAAAAGGTAAAGAACGTAATAAAGGAAATGAGAAATTTATAACAGACGATGGTGTCATTCAATTAGAAAAAAACGATCCAGTACTNTTTTTAATGCAAAGAATCCGTGATGAAGCGCATAGATTTGCAATTACTACTCACAGAAAGAAAAAAAATAAGAAAATGTTTAAATCTCCTCTTGAAGAAATTGATGGCATTGGTGCTAAAAGGAAAAAAGCGCTATTAAGTCATTTTGGATCTGCAAAAGCAATTGAAAGCGCGGGTCTTGATGACATTAAATCTGTTGACGGAATTAATGACAGCTCTGCTTTAAAAGTTTATAATTTTTTTCACAAGAAAAAAAACATTCTCTAATGATTAAAATACCCAATATTCTTACAATCGGTCGAATAATACTCGTACCAATTTTAGTATTTGTTTTCTTTTTGCCCGGACCTTTAGGGAATTGGTTAGCCTGTGGGATATTTGTGCTTGCTAGTTTTACAGATTTTGTGGATGGTTTTTTGGCGCGATTATTAAAACAGCAATCGAGGCTTGGTGAAATGTTAGACCCTATTGCAGATAAAATCATTGTTGTGACAGCATTAGTTTTATTAGTTCAAAATGATACAATTTCAAATACAAATATCATTGCAGCAATTATAATTCTTTGCCGCGAAATTTTAGTATCAGGATTAAGAGAGTACCTTGCAAAATTTAATCTAAAAATNCCAGTTTCAAATCTTGCAAAAATAAAAACTTTTATGCAAATGTTTTCTATTTCGATTTTACTCGCTGGTATATCAGGTGATAAATTACTTGGAGGTTATGGGTTAGAAATAGGAATAATTTTATTATGGTTATCAGCTGTTTTAACAATTTATACTGGTTATGACTATATTAAAAAAGGAATTGATCATGCTATGCTATAGATTAAGCTACAACTTTTTTATTAACTATCTCTAAATATTTATCAAAAAATTCACCAATAGAATTTGTAACTTTAAACTTGTACTTCCCAATCTGCGATACAGGAGTAACTTCCGCCGCTGTTCCGGTTAAAAAACAAGCATCAAAATTTTTCAATTCCTCAAGTTTAATTTTTCTTTCATTAATTTTAAAACCTTTTTCTTTAGCTATTTCAATTATTGTTCGTCTTGTAATTCCATCTAAAAAACAATCAGGTACAGGCGTGTGTATTTCTTTACGTTTTTCATCAGTAAAAAATATGTTTGCGCCAGTGGCCTCTGCAACATAATCTTCATGATCCAGCATCAAAGAGTCATTAAAGCCTTCTTCTTCTGCCTCATGCTTTGAAAGAGTGCAAATCATATACAATCCAGCTGCTTTTGTATCCCAGGGTATTGTATTTGGTGCAGGTCTTCTCCACTTTGATATATTCAATTTAATACCGCTATCTTTAATTTTTGGATCAAAATAAGAGCCCCATTCCCAAGTGGCAATTGCAAAATGTACTTTATTCTTTTGGGCTGAAATTGCCATCATTTCACTTCCTCTCCATGCTACTGGTCGTACATATCCATTTTTAACATTTTGAATTTTTACAATTTCATTACATGCTTTGTTGATTTCAGCGTCTGTATATGGAATTTTAAATCCCATTCTTTTAGCTGAATAGATCAATCTCTCTGTATGCTCGCTTAATTTAAAAATTTCACCATTATAAACTCTTTCACCTTCAAAAACACAACTACCATAATGCAAACCATGGGTTAGGACGTGCAACTTTGCGTCTTTCCAGTCTATAATTTGACCGTTAAACCAAATCTTACCATTTCTTTTATCGTACGGGACAGATTCCATATTGAAAATTAAATAGAAATTATATTTGAATGTAATATAAGTCAATAAAACTGACTAAAATGTTATGCTTAAAGATTTCCTGTACTTAAAAGAAAAAAATTTAAAAAATGTTATAGAATTACTATTAAAGTCCTACACATCATCATTTTCTGACAGTGAACAGACTCTGAAAAGAAATTCTTTGGGAAAAGCTCATCATAGATTAATAATTTTAGTAGATAATAACTCTGGTTTGAGAGTTAGTGAGATTTTAAATAGCCTAAAAATCACAAAGCAAAGTTTGAACAGAGTAATCCAAGACTTGGTAAAAAAAGGTCTCATATCGCAAAAAAAGGGGATTAAAGACGGTAGGGAAAAAGAAATTTACTTAACAACTAAAGGAACTGAATTTAGTAATAATTTATTTAATTCTCAAAAAGCAAGAATTTTAAGTGCGTTCAAGAAATCATCGCCTGACGAAGTTCTTTATTTTAAAAATGTGTTAAAAAGAATTATCCAATGAAAGAAGAAAAAAAACATATTCTTATTATTGATGATGAGAAAGGTATACGTGAACCTCTTAAAGAATACCTTGAAAGTGAAAATTTTTTTGTAACTACTGCCAAAGATGCAGAGGATGCAAAAAATAAAATCAAAATTTTAGAATTTGATCTATTAATAGTTGATATAATGATGCCAGGTCAATCTGGTTTAGATTTCACTAAAGAAATAAGAAAAAATAAAAATACACCTATCGTATTTTTGACAGCAATGGGCGAGGCTGCAAGCAGAATTCATGGTTTGGAAACTGGAGCTGACGATTATGTTCCTAAACCTTTTGAACCTAAAGAATTAGTACTAAGAATAAAAAATATCTTGAAAAGAGTAAAAAATTTAAAGCAAAGTATGCATTTGATTAAATTTGGAGAAAGGAAAGTTAATTTAAAAAAGTTAACTATAACTTTTAAAAAAAATATTGAAAAAATTAATCAATCCGAAAAAGTGCTTTTGGAAACAATGATTATGTCGTTAGGAAAAGTTTTTCAAAGAGAAGACATCTCTAAAATTATTAAACTCAACAAAGAGAGGGCTGTAGATGTTGTTATAACTAGGTTGAGGCAAAAAATTGAACCTGATCCAAAGAATCCAATTTATTTACAAACTGTTCGTGGAAATGGTTATGTATTATGGGCAGACTAAATGATTAAAAAGTTTTTACCTAAAACCTTATTTTTTAGATATTTGTTAATTATTATTACTCCAGTAATATTTCTTCAGATAATTCTCACAATTGTATTTTTTGATAGCTTATGGCTTAAAACAAATAAGGGATTAGTNAATTCTTTATCAGATGAGATTTCAACATTTATTAATCTTTATCAAAATGAAAAAGGTGACGAAGAAAAAAAAAAAATATTAAGACTTTTTAAGGAGTATAAACCATATAACATAAAAATTAAAGATGGTAATATTAGCAATAAGCAAGAATATTCAAAATTTGCATTCTATGACAGGTTATTAAAAGAAGAACTAGAAAAAAATTTAAATTATAAATTTCAATTTAATACTAAAATTCATAAAGATTTTGTTAAGATCCTAGTTGAATATGATGATAAAATCATAGATTTATTGGTACCAAAATCAAGAATAAGAAATGCATCTGGAAGAATATTCCTATTATGGATATTGGTCCCAGCAATTTTGTTAATATCTATATCAATTATTTTTTTAAGAAATCAAATTCGTCCAATTACTAATTTGGCATCAGCTGCTGAAAAATTTGGCAAAGGTCAATATGTTGTAGAAACAAAACCTTCAGGAGCTATGGAAATTCGAAAAGCTATTAATGAATTTGAAAAAATGAAAAAAAGAATTTTAAGACACATTAGTCAAAGAACATCGATGTTATCTGGTATCAGTCATGACCTAAAAACACCTTTAACTAGACTCAAATTGCAAATCGAAATTTTAAATAAAGATGGGAAATTAGATAAAATTAAAGATGATATTAATGAAATGCAAAAAATGGTTTCAGATTATCTAGATTATTCGACTTCACAATCTGAATTATCTTCAAATAAATTCAATTTGTCAGTAATGCTAAATGAAATAATGCATAAATTTAGTGGATCTAAAATAAAACTTGAATGTAAAAAGAACTTTTTTTTAATTGGAAGACAGCATCTTATAAAGAGATCCATTTTAAATATCATCGAAAATGGACTGAAATATGGAAATTCTGTGAAAATAAAAGTATCTGATCCTCAAGATAAAATAGTAATTATAATTGACGATGATGGCCCAGGTATACCTGAAAAAGAAAAAGAAAGAGTTTTAAGACCATTTTATAGATTAGACAAAAGTCGTACAGCTAGCTCTGGAAGCGTAGGTCTAGGATTATCAATTGTTCAAGATATTGTTAACTCTCACGGGGGTCAAATCGATCTTTTAGATAACCCAAAAGGTTCTGGCTTACGGGTAAACCTTACATTTCCGTCCTAATGTTTTTTAATAACTTAAATCCAGTAGCGTTTAATATTTATGATTTTGAAATTAGATGGTACTCTTTAGCATATATATTTGGTTTAATATTTGCATTCCAATATGGCAAATATATTGTCCAAAAAAATTATTTTTTTAATTTTAAAAAGGAAATTTTAGATGACTTTTTACCATATGCTGTTCTTGGTATAATAGTTGGTGGAAGACTGGGCTATATTATTTTTTATGATCTATATTATTATATAAACAACCCATTTAAAATTCTATACATTTGGCAAGGTGGCATGTCTTTTCATGGAGGATTGATTGGTATAATTTTTATCACATTCTATTTTATTAAAAATAAAAATATACAACTATTTGAATTCACAGACTTACTTGCAATTATAACACCGATTGGGCTATTCTTAGGAAGAATTGCAAATTTTATTAATTCAGAGTTAATAGGCGTTCCAACAAATTTACCCTGGTCAGTTGTGTTTATAAAAATTGATAATGTGCCAAGGCATCCATCTCAAATTTATGAAGCATTATTAGAGGGTTTATTACTTTTTTTACTTTTAAATTTAATTTTTAAATACAAAAAAATTAAAGGATACATTTCTTCTTTTTTTCTAATTTTATATAGTTTATTTAGGATTGTCGCTGAACAATTTAGATTACCAGATGAACACATTGGGTATATTTTTGGTTTTCTTAGTATGGGAACTATACTAAGTTTGGCAATGCTCATTATTGGATTAATAATTTTTATTCATGTCAAATATACTAAACAATATTAAAAAAAAATTACCATTAGATAAATATATAAATTTATGTCTCTATAAACATAAATACAGTTACTATGAAAAAAATAAAATTTTTGGACCCAGGGGAGATTTTATTACATCTCCTTATGTTTCAAGTATTTTTGGAGAAATAATATCAATTTACATTTTAAATTATTTTTTAAACAGAGGAATAAAAAAGTGTAATTTACTTGAAGTTGGAGCGGGTGAAGGGATTATGGCAAAAGATATTGTAAAAACTCTACTTAAATTTAAAAATATAAAATTTAAATATTTTATTTTAGAAAAAAGTAAAAATTTAAAAAAATTACATNNAAAACAATCTTAAAAAATTTAATGTCGAATGGATAAATAACTTAAAAAACTTTAATAAAAACAACTGTTTTATACTTTCAAATGAATTATTAGATGCCTTTCCAGTAAAGCATTTAAAAAAGATACAAAATAGATGGTACGAAAGATATATATTTTATAATAAAAATAAAAATGAACCTAGTTCAAGATTTTTATTACTAAAAAGAACTCCAAAAGATGTTTTGAATTTTTGTAATCAAAATACAAAATTTATTGAGTATGCTCCAGAAATATTTAAATTTATAAGTAAAATTTCTAGATTGNTAAAAAATCACAAGAATAATTGTTTCATGACCATTGATTATGGTTACTATGATGAAAATTTTAAAAATACTTTGCAAGCTCTAGAAAAACATCGAAAAGTGGGTATTTTTCATAATCCTGGAAATGTGGATATTACTCACCTTGTTAATTTTAAGTTTATAAACCGAATATTTGAAAAAAATAGTCTTACTAGAACCTTAAATATGTCGCAATCAGACTTTTTAATAAAATATGGAATTCAAGCAAGATTAAAACAGGCTAAAAAAAACTTAAAAAACAAACAAGATAAAATTAAATTAGATATGTCAGTTAATAGATTAATAGACAAAAAACAAATGGGGAATTTATTTAAAGTATTATTAGTTACTAATGAAAATTGAGTCAAAAAAACTTTTAAAAATTAAGAATATATCTCATAGGTTTTTTTCAAATAAAGGCGGTGTATCAAAGGGAATATATAAATCATTAAATTGTGGACTTGGATCAAAAGATAGCCGTAAAAATATTTTGCAAAATTTAGATATTATTAAAAAAAAATTTAAGGTTAAAAACCTTAATTTACTAAAACAAATACATAGTAATAAAATTTTTCATTTAAAAAAAAATAATAATAATCTGAGAATAGGTTCTGCCGACGGAATTTTTACATCCTTAACTAATAATTTAATTGGAATTCTTACTGCCGATTGTGCTCCGATACTATTATCTTCTAAATGCGGAAGTTATATTTGCGCTCTTCATGGTGGCTGGAGAGGAATTCATAAAGACATTATCAAAAAAGGAGTAAGCATGTTTAAAAAGCATAACATAAAAAATGATAATATTATTTGTTCTGTTGGTCCTTGCATAAATTATACGAATTACGAGGTAAAACGAGATTTTATGAAAATAATTTGTAAGAAAAATAAAAAATATAAAAAGCTTTTTAAAATAAAAAAAAACAAAATTTTATTTAATTTAAAGCAATTTGCACAAGAAAAATTTATAGAGGCAGGATTGCAAAAAAAGAATGTTGAAATTCATAAAATTGATACATACTCTAATCCAAATCTATTTTACAGTTTCCGTAGATCTGTGCATAAAAATGAATATGATTATGGAAGAAATATTTCTATAATAGTAAAAAAAGATCATAAAAATGAAAATAATATCCTGTACAAATAATAGAGAATTATCAGAGGAAATTGCTAAAAAATTAAATAAAAAACTTGTTGATACTAAAATTATTAGATTTGCGGATGGTGAGGTATATGTAGAAATAAACGAAAATATAAGAGGTCAAGATGTATTTATAATTCAAAGTACATGTACACCCGTAAATGATAGTATCATGGAGCTTTTAATTTGTATTGATGCACTAAGAAGAGCATCTGCAAAAAGTATTACAGCAGTTCTTCCTTATTTTGCTTATGCAAGACAAGATAGAAAAGTTTCTCCTAGATCCCCAATAAGTGCAAAACTTTTTGCCAATCTTCTTATGGGATCAGGTGCAAGTCGGGTATTAACAATGGATCTCCATGCAAATCAAATCCAAGGTTTCTTTGATATTCCTGTTGACAATTTATTTGCTGGGCCAACATTTGTTCAACATATAAAAAAAAATATTAAATCTAAAAATTTAGTTTGTGTAGCACCTGATGCAGGTAGCGTAGAACGTACAAGGGCAATTGGAAAGAGGCTGTCTGCAGATTTAGCAATAATAGATAAGAGAAGATCTGGTCCGGGAAAATCTGAAGTGATGAACGTTATAGGAAATGTTAAAAATAAAATATGTGTGATCATTGATGACTTGGTAGATAGCGGGGGAACAATAGTTAATGCTGCAGCTGCTTTAAAAAGCAAAGGTGCGAAAGACGTTTATGCTTATGTAGTTCACGGTGTTTTAACCGGAGAAGCTGTAAAGAAAATAAATACCTCAAAAATAAAAAAATTTATTATTTCTAACTCTATTATGAATGTTAAAAAAATAAAAAAATCATCAAAATTTCAAACTATAAGTGTTGGAACTTTATTTGCCGAGGCAATTAAGCGTATTTCTATATCAAAATCAGTATCAAAACTCTTTAAATAAGTCTCAATTTATTAAAATTATCATACTTGTCTTTTTAAATCTTTAATGTACAAAACTGCAGNTTATGNGNGANCAAAACAANATCATTGAAGCNAAAGTNAGAGATACTAAAANAAAATCTGAATTGAATAAGCTCAGATCNGATGGNTTTGTTCCTGGAATNCTGTACGGTGATNTAGAAAAAAATATNNGTTTAAGCATAAANAAAACAACNTTAGATCACTTTNTAAAAACAACAAACTTTAAAAGTAAAGTNGTGAAAATAACTNTTGAAGGNAAAGANTTTGANGTTTTNCCAAGNGACGTTGAATTTGACAATTTNTCNAATCAGCCAATTCATGTAGATTTTCAAAAATTATCTGCAAATACAAAAGTNATTGTTTGGATACCAGTNAAGTTTCTNAATGAAGAAACTTGNCCTGGGCTNAAAATGGGTGGNGTATTAAATATNGTTAGACGNAAAATTGAACTTGACTGCCCNGCAGACAAAATACCNTCNGAACTAGTTGTTGATTTNGCTNAAAAAGAAATTGGTGAGACTATACGTATTTCAGCAATCAAGCTTCCNGAGGGNGTTNNTCCAACTATTAAAGANAGAGATTTTACAATTGCAACNGTTGCTGCTCCNACAGTAGTTAAAGAACCTGANNCAACTGCTGAAACTGANGCTGCNTCTACTNCNGANNGNGGNGATGAAGCAAAAACTGATGATACNAAANCTGATGGTGCTGATAAGGCTTCAAATGATAAAGAGAAGAAAGAGAGTGCCGACAAGAAATAATGTTCTTGCTCGCGGGTCTAGGTAATCCAGACCAAAAATACCAAAAAAATAGGCATAATACTGGATACATTATTTTAGATTTTTTTGACTCAAATATTGTTTACAAAAAAAAGTTTAAAAGTTTATTTGCTGAGAAAAATATCTGTGACAAAAAATTTTTCTTTTTGAAACCATTAACATTTATGAACTTATCTGGTGTTGGAATCGCTGAAATAAAAAAATTTTTTAAAATTGATAATAACAATATTTTTGTTTGCCATGATGATCTTGATTTAGAAACTGGAAAAATCAAAGTGAAAAATGGTGGTTCGAATGGTGGGCATAACGGTTTAGAGTCAATTTCTGAAAATATTGGAAATGACTATAACAGAATAAGGATTGGTATTGGTCATCCGGGAAATAGAGAGTTGGTTGAAAAATATGTCTTAACTGATTTTAAGGATAATGAGTTAAAGATTGTAAATAAGTCATTTCTTTTAATTAAAAAAAATATGGAACTTTTAATAAATAAAAAATTTGATGAATTTAATAGTAAAGTGAATAATATATTATGAGTTTTAAATGTGGGATTGTCGGTTTGCCAAATGTTGGTAAGTCAACTACTTTTAATGCTTTAACAAAATCTAAAAACGCTGAGGCCGCCAACTTCCCTTTTTGCACCATAGAACCAAATATAGGTGTAGTTGCTGTACCAGATATAAGATTAGATAAAATTGCAAAAATTGCAAAATCCGAAAAAATTGTAAACACACTAATCACATTTGTTGATATAGCGGGACTAGTCGAGGGTGCATCAAAAGGTGAAGGATTGGGTAATAAGTTTCTTTCACATATAAGAGAAGTCGACGCAATAGTACATTTGTTAAGATGTTTCGATTCAAACGATATTCAAAATGTTAACAAAACTGTCAATCCAATTAGAGACCTTGAAATAATAGAAACTGAACTAATGTTGGCAGATATTGATTCTTTAGAGAAAAGATTAGATAAGAAAAAAAAGTTAAAGATTGATAATGATGATTTAGAAAATCTTTTAATCATAGCTTATGAAAGTTTGAAAAAGGGTGATTCAATTCATAATTTAAGAAATGATTTTGATGAAAAAATTATTAAAATGTCTAATCTTTTAAGTTTAAAACCAAAAATTATAGCCTGTAATACTGACGAAAATAGCGTTGCTGAAGGAAATAGTTATACAAAAGAAATAATTAATAAATACAAAAAAGATGAAGTAGTGCTTATTTCTGCAGAAATAGAACAACAAATTAATGATTTAGGTGAAAAGGATGCAAAGGAATTTATGAATGAAATTGGACTTAAAGAGACTGGTCTAGATCGACTAATTAAATCCAGCTATAAATCATTAGAACTCTGTACTTATTTTACTGCCGGTCCACAAGAGTCAAGGGCGTGGACTGTAAAAGAAAATAGTAAAGCACCTAATGCTGCTGGTGTGATTCATACGGATTTTCAAAAAGGTTTTATTAAAGCTGAGGTCGTTTCTTATGAAGATTATATTAAATTTAATGGAGAGAATGGTTCTAGAGACAATGGCAAACTTAGAATTGAAGGAAAAGATTACATTGTAAAAGATGGTGACATTTTACATTTTCGTTTCAACACGTGACCAAATTTTTTTCATTGATAAAAAAACTAATAAACTAAATATTAGTAAATATATTATTGTTTTAAAACCAATTCTTTTTCTCTTTTCTAGATGTGGTTCCGCTGTCCAGGTCAGAAAAGCTGTAACATCCTTTGACATTTGTGAAACGGTTGCTTTAGTACCATCGGTATACTCTACACTACCCTCATTTAGTGGCTTTGACATTCTGATTTTTTTACCGGCCATGAATTTATTGTAATATACCCCGTCCTCAATTTTTATTTCACGAGGCGGGTTTTCATCATACCCCATTAAAATTGAATATATGTAATTTGAACCTCCTGCTCTTGCTTTAACTAAAACAGACATATCTGGAGGATAAGCACCTCCATTTACTGCACGTGCAGCTTTTTTGTTAGGGTATGGACTTTTAAATTTGTCTCTAGGTAAACCTGCTCTTTCAAACATTTCACCTTGTTCATTAGGACCATCTTTGATTTGATAGCTTGCGGCAATTGCCTTTACCTCTTTTTCGGAAAATTCAGGTCCACCTTTTTCTCCTAAATTTCTGTAACTCAGATACTTCATTGAATGACATGAAGCACAAACTTCCTTATAAACCTGAAATCCCCTTTGAAGTTGTGCGCGATCAAATTTACCGAAAAATCCGTTAAATGACCAATCAACCTTGATGGGCTTTGCTGCGTCCCCTGCTGCATGGACTTTGGTACAAAAAAATATTGTAAGCAAAACAATGAGTAAGGTTTGCCTCATTTATTATTTATCAAATTATCTTTTTTTGCTGCTGCAAAGTTTCCAGAACCTGATGAAATTATTGGATCTGCAATACTTAATGGGACTGGATTAGTTTTTTCTACATAACCAAGCATAGGCATTACTAGAATGAAGTGTGCAAAATAATATACTGTAGCTATTCTGCTAATTAACAAATAAATACCTTCGGCAGGCATTGCCCCCATATAACCCAATACAAGAACATCTAGAACCAGTAACCAAAAAAATTGTTTATAAATTGGTCTAAAAACTGCAGACCTGACTTTCGATGTATCGAGCCATGGTAATGCAAGTAAAATAAAGATTGCACCAAACATTAATACAACTCCACCAAGTTTGTCTGGTACTGATCTTAATATAGCATAGAAAGGAAGGAGATACCATTCCGGGACAATATGAGCGGGGGTTACTAATGGGTCTGCTTGAATATAATTATCAGAATGACCTAAAACGTTAGGCGCGTAAAAAACAAATCCAGCAAAGACTATCATAAATATCACAAGAGCAAATAAATCTTTAATTACAATGTAAGGATGAAACGGTACTGTATCTGTCCCGTCTTTTTTGAGATCTATTCCAACTGGATTATTATTTCCGGGAACATGCAGAGCCCAAATATGCAGAACCACTAAACCTAAAATTAAAAATGGTATTAAATAATGTAAACTAAAAAATCTAGTTAATGTAGGGTTGTCAACAGAGTAGCCACCCCAGAGCCACTGAGTAACACTTTCTCCAATAAGAGGAATAGCACTAAATAAATTTGTAATAACTGTGGCTCCCCAAAAACTCATTTGTCCCCAAGGCAGTACATAACCCATAAATGCTGCTGCCATCATCAAGATATATATCAAAATACCTAAAATCCAGATCACCTCTCGCGGTGATTTGTATGAACCATAGAATAACGCTCTAAAGATATGAATGTATACAGCTAGAAAAAACATAGATGCTCCATTCGCGTGAATATATCTTATTAACCAGCCATAGTTTACATCTCTCATAATATGTTCAACGCTTGAAAAAGCCAAATTGGCATGGGCAGTATAATGCATTGCTAAAACAATACCTGTGATAATTTGAGTCACTAAACAGAAAGTTAAAATACCGCCAAATGTCCACCAGTAATTTAGATTTTTTGGTGTTGGATACTGCATTAAATGGCCGTTAAATAATGTTAGAAGAGGTAGCCTTTCATCAAACCATTTTCCAAAAGCTGATGTAGGTTTATAATTTGTTTCACTCATAATTTTTTATCCTATTACTAGTTTTGAATCTGATACAAATTCATAGTTTGGAACTTCCATGTTAATTGGTGCAGGTCCTTTCCTAATTCTGCCTGAAATATCATAGTGAGAGCCATGACAAGGACAAAACCATCCTCCGTATTCTCCTTGTTGTTTTAATGGAACGCATCCTAGATGTGTACAAACACCTACCATAACTAACCATTCTTCTTTACCTTTTTTAACTCTATCTTGATCTTTCTGTGGATCCTTTAAATCTTTCAAATTTACTTGCCTAGCTTTTGCAACTTCTTCATTTGTCCTTCTTCTAATAAAGATTGGTTTACCCCTCCACATTACCGTAACTTCTTTACCCTTCTGAATTTTGCCAATATCCACTTCAACCTTTGCTAGTGCTTTAACTGAAGCGTCTGGGTTCATCTGAGTTATCAATGGAAGAACTACGCAACCTGCACCTACAGCGCCAACAGCGGTTGTGGCAATGTGAATAAACTCTCTTCTAGTTGATTTATCTTTGTTATTTATATTGTCACTCATTTTTTTATTTTAAGATATAATAATATATATTATTAAAACTAGGTCTTTTTCTAATACAACAATGACGCACATAGGGTAAAAAATGTTTAATATAGCATTATATCAACCAGATATTCCTCAAAATACCGCAGCGATTATAAGAACTTGTTCATGCTTTAGCCTTAAATTGGAAATTATAAAACCTACTGGTTTTGTACTAAATAACCGAAAATTAGAAAGGGTATATCTAGATTATCTAGAAAATTGCGAAATTGTATATTATGAAAATTTCGAAGAATTTCTCGAAGTTAAAGAACTTGGAGATATTGTTTTATTTACTACAAAATCTAAAAATCAATATTTTAAATATAAATTCAAAAGAAATGTAACACTTTTATTCGGCAGTGAAAGCAAAGGAGTTCATGAAAAAGTTCACAACAAAATTTTTAATAAATTAAATATACCAATTAGTAAAAAGGCTAGATCTTTGAATTTAGCTTCATCTGTAGCAATAGCTGCCTCGGAAGCATTAAGACAAATCTATATAAATGATTAATTATATCTTTTTTGAGCCAAAACAAAATGATACTGTGTGTTATGGATAAACAACCTATTACAATTAATGGATTAAACAAAATTAAAATAGAACTTAATAATAGAAAAAATAATATTCGTCCAAAAATTGTCCAGGCTATTGCAGAAGCAAGATCGCATGGTGATTTAAAAGAAAATGCGGAGTACCATGCTGCTAAGGAAGAGCAAGGTCTAAATGAAAAAAGAATTCAAGAGATTGAAACAACCATTGCTATCGCAAATGTAATAGATATCAGAAAATTAGAAAAAAAGGATAAAGTAATATTTGGTGCAACTATAGTTGTTAAAGACTTGGAAACAAATAAAACAAGTAAATACAAAATTGTTGGAAAAGATGAAGCTGACGTTAAAATTGGATTAATTTACTTCCAATCCCCAATGGGAAAAGGATTTATAGGAAGAGATAAAGGAGAATTTGTTGAAATCAAAACTCCATCAGGAGGAAAAAGTTTCGAAATTATAGAAGTTATGTATGTCTAACTATTTAAATAGTTGTACAGCATCATCAACGTCTTTATCACTTATTTGATAGTTGTTAGCTAACCATCTTTGTTTGATAAAATTTAACGCATATCCTATATTTTTATCCTCTTTAAAACCTCGTTTTTTTAAAATATCAATATCAAACTCAAATTTTGGTGAAGTAGTTTTTTTTATAATGTTTAAATTTTTTTCATATAATAAATAATCATACTTATCATTTATCAAATATTGAAAATGAATAAAGTCAGTTACAGATGGAACACCGTATTTCAATACTACTTTTTTTAAAGTATCTATTTTTTCAATTTTATCTGTTGTTTTAAAAGTAAATTGCATTTGTAAATTGCTTAATCTATTTTTAACATCATTTGATAATTGAAAATCTTTTACAAATCTCTCAAAATTTTTGGTTTGATCAATCAATAAAAGAGAGAGTAAAATAACCCAGTCAATATCATTACTCAAAACTTTTTTGTTTCTGTAAAATTCTAATCTAGTTAGATATTTAATACCTTTGTAAATTGATAGGTAAAAATCTTTCACAAAACTGTTTTGAAAAAGCTTGTATGCTTTCCCAGTCAAAAGTATCTTTTTAAACTCATCAATAAGTTTAAACTTAGATAAATTTCCAATTTTATCCTGATTTTTATTTATACAACTTATTATATATTCATCATAATTAACTTTTGAAAACTGAATAAAAAATCTAAAATATCTTAGCGCTCTTAAATGATCCTGCTGAATTCTTTTTATAGGATCTCCAATAAATTTTATAATTCCATTTTTTAAATCCTCAATGCCCTTAAAAGGATCATAAACACGTCCATTAAGATCGCAATATATAGAATTAATTGTAAAATCTCTCCTTAAGGCGTCTTGCCTCCAATCTTGGGTAAATATTACACTGGAGTGTCTCCCATCTTCATCGAAATCTTTACGCAGTGTGTTCACCTCATAAAATTGATTATTAATCTCTATTTTTATTGATCCATAATTTTTAAAATTATCATTATAACTAATATTTGATGCATTTAATTTTTTTTTTACTTTTTCAGGATTTAAAGAAGTTGCAAAATCTATATCAGAAACTTCTTTATTTATGAGTAAGTCCCTAACACAACCGCCAACAAATAAACAGACTGCATCTTCCTCATCTTTATTTAATATATGAAAAATTTTTTTTGCACCTAAGTTTTCATTTAACTTTTCAAGATTTGAAATCATTTTATGCTGGCTGGGGCACTAGGATTCGAACCTAGGAATGGCGGTACCAAAAACCGCTGCCTTACCACTTGGCTATGCCCCAAATTTGCCTCATCTAAATTGTTTTTACTAATGTGGTCCAAAAACTATTTCGCTTTTTAATCATTTTTTGAGCATTTAAAAGTGATTTTTTTTTGTTAAAAATTAAGAAAAAAACTGAACCACTTCCAGTCATAGAATAAAAATTACAATTATCAATTTTTTCAATTAAATTAGTAAAAGACTTAAGTCTAGATGTAGTTTTGTGGGCAGATTTTAAAAGGTCATTGCCATAAAATTTGCATATTTTTAGTAATTTCTCTTTGTTATTTAAGATTAATTTTTTTTTATTAAGTTTTTTTAAAGGTTTTTTAAATCGAAAAAAAACATCTTTAGTCGATATTTTATAATTTGGGTAAATTAATAACATTTGTAAATTTAACTTACTTTGATACTCAATAAAATTTTCTCCAGTTGATTGAATTAATTTAACCTTTCGATTTAAAAATAACGGACAATCTTTACCAATTTTTGCTAATAATTCTTTGCTTTTTTTATCTGAAATCTTTATCTTAAATTTTTTTTTTAGATAATTAAATACAGTTGTTGCATTCGAAGACGCACCTCCTAATCCTGATCCAACTGGAATATTCTTTCTAACAAAAATGTCAAAATATTTATTTTTTAAAATTGGAAATTTATTTTTAGTCAAGTATAGTAAATTAGTTATAGTATTTTTTTTATTTTTTATTTTAAATGCACCTGAAAAATAAACATTGTCTTTATTATTTTTATTTTCTTTAATCGAAATTTCATCAAATAAATTTATTTGAGTTATTAAACTGTAGAGTTGATGATATTTTTTATTTTTTCCAATAACTTTTAAAAATAAATTAATTTTAGCATAAGATTTAATTTTACTCACTTAATAAACCATTAATAATTTTTTCTTTGATTTTTTTTTTCCTTTCCAATCCAATATTTTCAAGGTTAAGTGCATTTTTCCATACATATCTCGCTTGTAAGAATTTCTTTTGTTTCCATAACACGTCTCCATAATGATCGTATACTTCACTTTCATATGCCGTTTTTTCGTAAGCTATTTTCAACAGCTTTTCTGCTTTATCATAATCATTTTTGAGAAAGTATGCCCAACCTAAAGAATCAATAATATAACCTTTTTCCCATTTGCTTAATGAAACTGCCTTTTCAAGCATTTTTGTAGCTTGATCAATATTTTCTCTTCGCTCAAGCCAACTATAGGCTAAATAATTAATAACTGTATATTTTTTTGACGAGAGGGAAATTGATTTTTTTAAATTTATTTCGGAGTTTTTCCATTGCTTTAGTCTTTCATAACAAATACCTTTGAAATAATAAAGTGACCAGTCATTATTAATATTTAGTTTTTCTACTTTATCATAATAATTTAACGCAGATTTATAATCTTTTTTTAATCGGTAATAATTTGCCATATCCATATATTTTTCATTAATAAATAAATCGTCCGGTTTTAATGATTTTTCTAAATCAGAAATAATTTGATTTCTTGAATGTCTAAATAAATTATAATTAATATACCACCTATATTCGTCTCCGATATTTTTTAAGTTATTCAAAAGTAAATAATTAAATCTATGATCATTATTATTAACTAGTTTATTCTCGAATTTAATTAAATTATTTGATAAAAAATTTTCATTTAATTCTAACGAAATTGATAATAAAAAATCAGAAAACAAAAGGTCTTCTCTTTGTTGATAAAGGTTTGAGAAAAGATAAAAAATTTCTGCTAAATTATGATTAAATATTTTAGGGTCAAAAAAATTTGAAATATTATAATTTTTATTTTTAAAATTTTTATAAGTCTGTTTTAATAAAATATTATGATTATTTTGGTCTAATGCTAATTTTAAAATTTTTAATGACTGATTTGTCTGTCCTTCTCTAGAATAATTCCATGCAGATAAAATCTTGTATCTAACAAAATTATCCGAAAATAAAATTTTTTCATTAAGTGAAACATATAAATCTGTTTTAGAGGTATATTTAGAAGCCAAAAATTGATTAATTAAAGTAATACCTGAGTTATCTGAACGAAAATTTTTTATTAGTTCTTTTTGAAATTTTTTATTTTTTTCAATCTCTATCCAAAAAATCAAGGTGTTTATGAGCTCATTAAATAGCATATCACTACTTTTGATTCTTTTTAGTTGCACTAAAGCTTTTTGATGCTGTCCATTTTTTAAGAGATGAACAGATTTTACAAAATCAAATATAAATATTTGTGAGTATTGCTCTTCAATTTTTAATACATTTCTTACTGCTTTATCAAAATTTCCATTGATAATTAGAGAAGTGATATGCTTAATATCGTAGTTAATGTGCTTTCCTTGCAATTTTAAATTTTTTTCTAAATTATTCGCTACTGAGTTGTGTTTATTTTGGTTATATAAAATAGACCCATATAAATAATTTTTTATATAGTTTGCTGAATAAATTTGTTTATTATTTTTTTTTATTATCGCGTGTAAATTAGTAGTGGATAATAAAATAAAAATAATTCCAATATAAAATTTTTTTTTTAAACTCATTATTAAATGCAAAATATTAAAAACATCTTTGAATTTTATCAATCATCTGGGGTTTATAATAGGGTTATTTTAAAAGAAAAAAATAAAAAAAATTTAGACACACTTGAAAATTTAAGAAAAAAAACGTTAAGATTAAAAGAATTTTATAATAAAGAAGATAATCAGTTGGTTTTTGCAGATGGTAACAATTCTTCTAAAATCATGATTATAGGCGATATTCCAGGTGTATCAGATGAAATTCACGGAAAACCTTTTTCTGGAGAAGCTGGTTTATTATTGGATAAAATGCTTGAAGCAATTAGTTTAAACAGAAAAAAAGTATACATAACGAATATAGTTAACTTTAGATTACCCGATAATAAAAAATTAGAAGAAAATGATATAAAAAGATTTAGGCCATTAATAGATGAGCATATAAAAATTATAAATCCTAAGTTAATTTTATTATTTGGTACGTCTACATTACAAACTTTTTATGAAAAATATTCTATAACAAAGGTCAGAGGTAAATGGTTAAAATTGGTTATTGAAAATAAATCGTACAACTGCATGTCGAGTTTTCACCCCTCTTTCTTAATTAGACAACCGCAACAAAAAAAGGACTCATGGCAAGATCTTAAAAAATTACGAAAAAAAATAATTGAAAACAGTTTATGTTAAATTTAATTGATGAATACAAAATATCAAAATTTATAATTGGTATAGATGAGGTTGGCAGAGGACCTTTGGCTGGACCAGTTGTTTCAGCTGCTGTAAAATTAACTGAAAATTTTGATGTGAAACAATTGGATGACTCGAAAAAATTATCTAAAATAAAAAGAAATAAAATGTACAAAGTAATCACTAATACCTGTAAATATCATCTTGGTATTGCAAATGTTAAAGAGATCGATAAGTATAATATATTACAAGCAACATTCCTCTCAATGAGACGTGCTATCGGTAAATTTGAACTTCCATCAAATTATAGAATTATTGTTGATGGTCCATGGTCATTTGACAAAAAAAATAAAAATATAATACCAAAAATTAAAGGCGATTTAATGTATCCATCTATTGCAGCGGCATCTATAGTTGCTAAAGTTTACAGAGATAATTTAATGTTAAGATTATCCAAAAAATACTCAAATTATGCATGGGATGCAAATTCAGGATATGGAACAAAAAAACATATCGAGGCCATAAAAAATTTTGGTATTACTGTACATCATAGGAAATCTTTTGCTCCAATACACCAAATATTGAATCTATAAAAAAATGCACTAGGAAATATTAGTATGTTGACAATAAGCTTTAAATTTAGTCTATTCTACCTCTGGTTGAAATATGACTTTTACAAAACTATACAACTCTGACTGCTTAAAGACTTTAAAAAATATTGAAACTGAAAGTATAGATTTAATATTTGCTGATCCTCCATATAATCTGCAACTAAAAAAAGCACTTATACGTCCAGACACATCTAAAGTATCAGCAGTAAATGACTATTGGGACAAATTTAGTTCTTTTAAACATTATGATGATTTTTCAAATGAATGGATTAACGAGTGTAAGAGAATTTTAAAAAAAAGTGGTTCAATTTGGATAATTGGTAGTTATCACAATATATTTAGATTGGGAAAGATTATCCAAGATAAAAATTTCTGGATTTTAAATGATGTGATTTGGAATAAAAAAAATCCAATGCCAAACTTTAAAGGTACTAGACTCACAAATGCACATGAAACTCTTATTTGGGCTGCAAAATCAGATAAATCAAAATATACTTTTAATTATCATTCTATGAAAACATTTAACGACGATAAACAACTTAGATCTGATTGGAACATAGCTATTTGCAATGGCTCAGAAAGAATAACCTCAAATAATAAAAAAATTCACACTACTCAGAAGCCAGAGGCTTTATTGTATCGTATTATTATATGTTCAAGCAATAAAAATGACACTATTCTTGATCCATTTATGGGCACAGGAACTACTGGTGCGGTATCAAAAAAGTTAGGTAGAAATTTTATAGGTATTGAAAAAGATAAAAAATACTTCAAAGTTTCTGAACAACGAATTAATGTAATAAATGAAATCGATGAGAGTCTCAATATTCCTATGATTAATAAAAAAAAAGAGAAAAGAATACCATTTGGTTATTTGGTAGAAACTGGTTTAGTGGAACCAGGACTAAATTTATTTGACTTAAAGAAAAAATATAAGGCAAGAGTAATGGCGGATGGTTCAATTTATTGTAATAAAATTCAAGGGTCTATTCATAAAGTGGGGGCAGAGATTCAAGGTATGCCAAGCTGCAACGGTTGGTCATACTGGCATTTCAAAATTGAAGGAAAGTTAGAGCCGATTGATTATCTAAGAAAAAAAATAAGAAGTTCACTATAATCCTTTTTTAAAGTCATAATTAAATATAAAACTATTTATTAATTTTGTTAAAAATTTAGATACACATATTAGTCTTATAAATAAGTTTCTTATCCATCTAAATATGAAAAAAGATTGGTGAAATATTATTATATTGTTTTCTGACTTTGAAATTATTTTTTTAATTCGAGTATTTCTTATTTGATAGAGACTATCTGCTAAAATTTTATTCTTCTGAATCAAATTAAATAAGATATACGCGTCTTCTATAGCCTGAGCTGCTCCTTGCGCTCTTGATGGTATAAAACCATGTGAACTGTCACCAATAAAAAACGTTTTCTCATGTCCATAATAAATTTTATTAAGTTTATAAATAGGCCATATTTTTACTTTTAAATTATTAGAAAAGTTATTATCCAAATTTGAAAGGAAACTTTTATAATTTGTATTAAAATCTTTAATCTCAGAATTGTAATCTGAAATTTGATCATTGAGTTGCGCTTTTTTTACTAGAGTAAATGAATAATTACAATTTTGATCTATAGGATATTTAACCAAATGAAAGTTATTGCCCATATACAAATCAATCATATTAGAATTCTTACTATCTGAAAATGTCCCTCGAAATGCAGAATACCCAGAATATATTGGATGTATTTTTTTATACCTTAATTTTGAGAAAATCCCGTCAGCAATAACTAAAATATCAAAGTTTTGCTTAGTTTGATCTTTAAATGAAATCGTTCTGTTATATATTTTGATTGCTTCTTTTTCAGTTATATTATTTTTTAAATCAAATTCGTTAATTAAAAATTGCACCAAACTATCTCTATTGAGGGTAACATAATAATCTTTTTTTAAATAATCTAAATTCATTGTTGCTATTTTTATATTTGAAATACAGTCATAAAATGAGAGTGATTGTATTTTGCAAAATTTATCTTTATTAAATGAATCAAAATTTAATTCTTTAAGAATTTTAATCGCATTAGGAGAAATTTGAATACCATTGATATTTCTTGACTTAACTATATTTTTTTCAAAAATAGAAATTTCATATTTTTTACTTTTTTTTAAAAATGATGCTAAAACCAACCCTGAAATACCAGCGCCTACTATTCCCACTCTTTTCATATTATAAACTTTGTTTTCTTTAAGATTTTAATTAAAAAACTAGATTTAAAATTATTTTGCAATTGTTTAAATGTATAAAAATTTAAATGATTATGAATTTTTTTACAATTTTTAATTTTAATACAGCTTATTTCAGCTTTAAAATTTGAAATTGAGGTATTAATTTTACAAAAAAAAGAATATTTGACATCTTTTCCAAAAAAATTTTTTAATTTCGTTTGAGTATTGTCATGATCTTTTTCAATAATTGGCACATTGAGAAAACCGTTGAGAGGTCCAAAATCATTTTTTCTGGTCAACAAAATTTTTGTATTTTTAATATATATGCATGCAATTAGTTTTCTTATTTTTTGGCTAGTATTTTTAGAAGACTTGAAATTCTTAAATGTATTATATTTAAACTTACAATCATCTTTTAGATAACAATCAATGCACAAGGGATTTTTAGGTTTGCAAATCAATGCTCCTAATTCCATTATTCCCTGCATTAATGAACTTGGGTTTTTCTTAACTTTAAGTTTGTTGACATAATATTGTATTTTTTTTTTGTCTTTAACTAAAAATAATCTAGACACAACTCTAGAAACATTGCCATCTATACCAATTTCACTTTTATCATGTCCGATAGATAGTAAAGCTTTAGCGGTATAATCCCCAATACCAGGTAATTTTATAAGATCGTCATAATTCATTGGTAATTTTGAATTATATTTTTTTGAAATAATTCTAGAAGTTTCTAATAAAAATTTAGCCCTTCTGTAATATCCTAGGCCTTCCCATAGCTTGTTTACCTTCGATTGATGGGTTTTGGATAATTTCTGGATAGTGTTAATATTCTTGTAGAAGTTGTTAAAATAAGGGATTGCTGTTTTGACTTGTGTTTGTTGAAGCATATATTCACTCAATAAAACTTTATAATGCCTGTCTTTTTGGGATTTAAACTTTCTCCATGGTAAATCTCTTTGATATTTTTTGTACCAAGCTAAAATTTTTTTTGATATTGATAAATACATAATAAATGAAAAAAAATAGAAACTTTAGTTCATTAAAACCTATAGGAGCATTATTACCAGATAATATAAAGAAATTAATAAAAAATAACGTTTCAACAAATTTAGATACCTTAAAAAAGTCCTGGTTAATAATTCTAGGAAAAAAAACAGCTAAAAAGTGTGAATTAATCAAAATTCAAAAATACAGTAACAAAAACTGTATTTTTTTAAAAGTTGATCGGAAATTTTTAATCGAAATTGATTATGAAAGAGACCGTATAATAGAAAAGATAAATTCTTTCTTAGGTTATGAGTTTGCGACAAAAATATTAATAAATTTTAAAGATATTAACAGTACACAATTAGTTAAAAAAAGTTTAAACTTAAAAGAGAAAACTAGAAATTTAATAGAATCAGTAAAAGATGAAGAATTAAGAAAAAAACTAATGAATTTTTCACATAAGGAAAAGTATGAATAAAATTACAATTTTAATAATATTCATTTTTATTTCTTGCCCACTTAAAGCAGAAAATAATATCGTGACCTACGGTTTAAAATCACAAAGTACTAAAATAAATATTAAAGTTTACTCATCTCTTACATGCCCTTATTGCGCAGAATTTCATTTGAAAATTTTACCAAATATTATCAAAAAATATGTTTCTTCTGAGCAAGTCTACATTGAGTTACATGATTATCCATTAGATCAAGGTGCACTAATAGCTGCTCAAGTGCAAAAGTGTTTTTCGATAAAAGATCAAAAATTATTTCTTGATGAAATTTATAAAACTCAATCTAAATGGGGTGCCGCTAAAAGTTTAAAAGATTTAGAGTATAATTTAAGTGAGATAACTAAACCATTAAATTTAGATAATGAAAAATTTAAAAAATGTATCAAAAATAAAGATTTTGAAACAATTGTACTTAAAAGTAGAATAAATGCTCAAAATAAATATGACATAAATTCTACGCCAACTCTAATTATAAATGAAAAAAAATACAAAGGTAAATTAAAAAATATTGACAAATATATTCAAAAATTACTTTAAAAAATGAAATTTAAAGAATTAGAAGTATCAGGGTTTAAATCTTTTGCAGAAAAGACGAATATTTATATTGAAAGCGGTCTAACAGGAATTGTTGGACCCAATGGATGTGGAAAATCGAATGTTGTTGAAGCTTTAAGATGGTGCATGGGCGAGTCCTCAGCCAAAAGCCTCAGAGGTTCAGGAATGGAAGATGTTATATTTAATGGAACCTCTGATTTGCCATCAAAAAATTTTTGCGAAGTTTCAATTAAACTAGAAAATAATAACAACATTGCTCAATATAAAAATACTCCTGAAATAGAAATAAAAAGAAAGTTAGAAAAAGATAAAGGATCAAAATTTTATATTAATGGAAAAGAAGTAAGGGCCAAAGATGTTCAAATTTTATTTGCAGATTTATCAACTGGACCTCATTCACCATCAATGGTCAGTCAGGGAAGAGTTGGAGAACTAATAACAGCAAAACCCACTGATCGTAGAGCAATTCTGGAAGAGGCAGCGGGAATAGCTGGTCTTCACGCTAGGCGACATGAAGCAGAACTAAGATTAAATGCTGCAGAAAATAATTTAAAAAAAGCTGATGATTTAATGCGTCAAATCGAGAACCAACTTAAAAACCTATTAAAACAAGCTCAAGAAGCGACAAAATATAAAGAAATATCTGATGAAATTAGAAAATTTGAAGCTGCAATAATTTATTTAAATGCTTTAAACGTTGAAGATGAAATAACAGAAAATAACGAAAAATTAAACGAGTTTGAAGATGAAATAAGTGCAATAAATATAGAGAAAAACTTTAACGAAAATGAAATTGAAAAACTCAACTCTGAAATCAAACCTATATCAATAAAATCTAACGAATTAGTTAATAATCTACAAAAACTAAATATAGAATTTGATCAAATTAATAAAGAGGAAGAAAGAATTAATTTAGAAATAGAAAAATTAAAAAAAGATATAAAGTTAAACTACAGTGATATAAACAGAGAAAAAGAAATTATTGCTAATTCTACAAATAATGGAGAAAGGTTAACACAAGAAAAAGAGGAAATTTTAATCGTCGAGAAAAATTATTATGACATTGAAAAAAAAGCTACTGATGATTACAAATCTTCATTAAATAATCTCAATAAAGCAAAAGAAAATTTAAAAAAGTTTTTCGATAGATTAATAAATATTATTAAAAACAAAGAAAATATTGACGAAAATAGTATTCACCGGGAATTTGAAAATAATCTTTCAGAAATAGAAGATAGAGAAGAAAAATATGCGTCTAGATTTGGAAAATACGATTTAGTTAAAGGAGAGGCTATAAAAAGAAAAGAAAGGCTAAATAATATTGAAAAAGAAATTAAGAATTGGAGAGATTTAAAAGATAATTCGTCAAACAAACTTACAGAATTAAAAGATAAGCTGAAGCTATTAGAAAATAATCTTGAAACAACTAATGATGAGCCAAGACAAATAGCTGAAAAGAGAGGTTCTTATCAACAAAGTATAAAAAATATTGAGAAAGATATTGAAAGTATAAAAGCAAATATAATTTCAAAACAAAATCAAATAGATGAATTAAATATATCTCTAAAAAAAATCAACGAAAATACTTTAGAAAAAACTGAGTCAAAGGTAAGGTCACAAACTATAATTGAAAGCTTACGCTCAAAAATAAAAGATTTTGAAAAAAGAAGTTTAATGGAATTTAATCTAAATTTAAAGAGTATACCCAATTTTTCAAAGATCGAAAATCTTACAAATTTCAAAATAGATGAAGCTTACAATCATTTAGAACTTTTGAAAAAAAGAAGAGATTCATTAGGTGCCGTCAATTTAAGAGCAGATAATGAGACTAAAGAGCTTCAAGAAAAAATTGATAAAATGATGGATGATAGAAAAGATTTAGTTCAAGGTCTTCAAAAATTAAAATCGAGTATTAATGATTTAAATCAAAAAGGACGAGAAAGACTTTTAGATGCTTATGAAAAAGTTAACAGGAAATTTAATGATGTTTACACAAAACTATTTGCGGGAGGGAATGCCAGATTAGAACTAATAGAATCTGACGACCCATTAGAAGCAGGGTTAGAACTCCTTGTAAGCCCACCCGGAAAAAAACTTCAATCAATCACTTTATTATCTGGGGGTGAACAGGCGCTAACATCTTTAGCACTAATTTTTGCAGTTTTTTTAATTAATCCGGCTCCTATATGTGTGCTAGATGAAGTGGATGCACCTTTGGATGATGCTAATGTTACAAGATTTAATTCTCTACTTTACGAACTTACAAAGATAACAAATACAAAATTTTTAATAATTACACATCATGCGTTAACTATGTCAAAGATGAATAGACTGTATGGGGTTACAATGGCAGATAGAGGTGTAAGTCAACTTGTTTCGGTTAATCTAGATAAAGCAGAAGAACTAGTTGCATAAAAAATAATGGATCCTAAAGAAATTAAAGAGAAAATAGAGAAAATGAAACTAGATATTGAGATTAAAAAAATGCAAACTAAAAATGTGAGTCCACTCGGGCAAGCAATGAAAATGGGAACGGAATTTGTTGCTGCCGTTTTTGTCGCAAGCTTTATGGGTTTTTATATCGACAAATGGCTCGAAACTACGCCAATTTTTATAATTTTTTTTTTTATTGTAGGGTCAGTAGCAGGCATATTTAATGTTGTGAGATCCTCTAAAATGATTAATAAGGATTAATTCTATGGCAAATCCTATGAAACAATTTGAGGTCAAAACCATTGGACCTAAAATAGAAATTGGTAACTTTGACGTATCGTTTACAAACTCTAGTTTATTTATGCTAATTACAGTAAGTTTAATTTCTATATTCTTGATAATCACAACACAAAAAAAATCTTTAGTTCCTTCAAGATTACAGCTTTTATCTGAGCTGGCATATCAGTTTGTGGCTAAAATGATAGCTGAAACAGCCGGATCAAAGGCAAGACCTTTTTTTCCGTTTATTTTAACTTTATTTCTTTTTGTTTTGTTTTGTAACATGATTGGTATGCTGCCCTACTCTTTTACGGTAACAAGCCATATTATAGTTACATTTGCACTTGCTACGTTTATTTTTATTGGCGTAACCATAATCGGATTTGTTAAGCATGGTTTTGGTTATTTAAAACTATTTGTACCGTCTGGTGTTCCTATTATTTTACTACCCATTATAGTGGTTATTGAAGTAATATCTTACTTAAGTAGGCCAGTCAGTTTATCTGTGAGACTTTTTGCAAACATGATGGCTGGACATACTATGTTAAAGGTTTTTGGCGGTTTTGTTATTAGTCTTGGTTTTGTGGGAGGTTGGTTGCCCTTGGGTTTTTCTGTTGCATTAACCGGTTTGGAGATACTTGTTGCTTTTCTTCAGGCATATGTTTTTGCAATTTTAACATGCATCTACTTGAATGATGCATTAAATTTACATCATTAACAAAGGAGGAGAAAATGGAAGTAGCAGCGGCAAAATTAATTGGAGCAGGACTTGCAGCAATTGCATTAGCAGGCGCAGGTGTTGGTATAGGTACAATTTTTGGAAATTACCTATCTGCAGCGATTAGAAATCCATCTGCAGCTCAAAAACAATTTCCAAATTTACTGCTTGGTTTTGCATTAGCGGAAGCAACAGGTTTATTTGGATTGGTTGTGGCGTTAATTATTTTATTTGCATTTTAAATAAAGTTAAATGCTAAGAGCCACAATATTTTTTATTTACGTATCTTCAGTAGCATCTGCTTCTGAAACTGTTGGTATGCCCCAGCTTGATCCAAAAAGCTGGGTACCTCAAATTTTTTGGCTAATTATAACATTTAGTTTTTTATATATTATAATTTCTAAAATAATTTTTCCAAGATTGTCTGAGAGTATAGAACAAAGAAATGATTATATTAGTGATTTAATTGATGAGGCAAAGAAACTAACTGAACAGACTGAAAATTTAAATAAACAATATGATAATCTTATTAAAAATTCAAACAATCAAGCCCAAGAAATTATAATTAATGATAGAAGAAAAATTAATATTGAATTTAATAAAAAACAAAATCTATTAAATGACAAAATATCAAATATCACTATGAAAGCCGAAGAGGAGATTAAAAACTTTCATCATAACTCGATTGGGCAAATAAAAATTATTGCTAAAAGCATAACTGAAGAACTGTTAAAAGAACTTTCAATTAAAAAAATGATAGACCATAAAATAATATCAAAAAATATTGAAGAAATTTGTAAAAAAAGTATAGGAAATATAAATTAAATGTTTGATGCAACTTTTTGGGTGGCTATATCTTTTCTTCTTTTTGTGATTTTACTATTTTATAAAAAAGTTCCGAAATTAGTCTTAGATCAAATTGATAGTAAAATTTCAGAATTGAAAGGCAAAATTGATGAGGCTCAAAACCTTAAAACAAACAGTGAGCAACTATTAATTGATGCTCAGGAAAAATTGGCAAAATCAGAAAAGGAAGGGTCTGAAATTTTAAAAAAAGCAAAAAAAATTAGTAATGATGAAATTGTTAAATCATTAGAAAAAATGGAGCGTTCTTTAAACAACAAAGAGACCGCTGCACATAATAAAATCGAACGAGCTAAAAATGATGCGATTAATCAAGTTAAAAAAGAAGCCATACAAGTTGCAATTAAAACTATTGAGCGAGTAATTACTGAAAATTTAGATAGAAAAGAGCAAGAAGAGATCAATTTATCAAAATTAAAAAATTCAATTAAAAAATTAGAAAATACTAACTAATTTTTAATTTTTATGTGATCCATCACAAAAGGGTGGGTTTTGAGTTATTTTACATGAGCAAAGATAATAGTCTTTTGTGTTATCTACCTTAAAGCTTTGGGATTTTTTATCAATTTTATTTTTATGTGAGCCATCACACATTGGTTGCTTTACTGAAAGTCCACAGGTGCACCAAAAATATATTTTATCTTTATCTAGATTAATTTTAATAGGTAGTTTAACTTTTTTATTCATCAGTTTATATAAGTAAGTATTATAGCAAGAAATTAAAAAAAAAATGGCAGTATTTACAAATTTAACAAAACTCGAGATTAAAAAAATTATCGAAAAATATAACATAGGTGATTTGATAAAATTTTATGGTATTAAAGAAGGTATAGAGAACACAAATTATTTCATTAAAACTTCTAAAAATAAATTTATTTTAACTATTTTTGAAAAGAGAGTTAAGAATAGAGATGTTCCTTATTTTGTCAAGCTCATGGATATTATGCATGCAAAAGGTTTAAAGTGTCCTAAACCAATTCAAAATATTCATAATAATTCAATATTTAAAATTAAAAGAAAACCTGCGATAATTGTTTCGTTTTTAGAGGGAAAATCCAAAAAAAAACTTAACAATAATGAGTGTTTTAATGTTGGTAAAGAAATTGGAAAATTTCATAAAATTTCTTCTAAATTAAAAATAAAAAGAAGGAATACTTTAGATTCTACAACATGGACTAAAATATATAATCAAACTAAAGATATTTATCCAAAATATGCTTTAAAATTAAAAAAATATTTAAAAGTATATAAAAAATATAAACCTGGAAATTTAACTAATGGCATTATACATGCTGATCTTTTTCCTGATAATATTTTTTTTAAAAATAATAAATTTGCAGGTTTTATCGATTTTTATTTTTCATGTAATGAGAATTTTCTATATGAATTAGCGGTATGTATCAACGCACTGTGTTTTGATAAAAAAACTGTAAATAAAATAAAAACTAAGAAATTAATTGATGGGTATAGATCAGTTAAAAAAATTAAGATATCAGAATTTAATTATTTAAATATATTATGTCTCGGTGCTGCTATACGTTTTTTTGTAACAAGATTATATGACCTAGGAAATACACCGCAAAATGCAAAAATTAAGAAAAAAAATCCAAAAGAGTATTTATTAAGAATGGAATATTTTTATAATAATTTAAACAATAAAATTTATGATTAAAATTTATACTGATGGGGCTTGTTCTGGTAATCCAGGTCGTGGAGGATGGGCAGCTATTATAATAGATGGACAAAAAATTAAAAAATTATCTGGTGCATCAGAAAATACCACAAACAATAGAATGGAACTTACAGCAGTCATCTCAGCACTAAAATATGTAAAAGATTTTAATATAGAACTTTTTACCGATTCCAAATATACAAAAGACGGAATTCAGCAGTGGATTATAAATTGGAAAAAAAATGGATGGAAAACCACAAATAAACAAAAGGTTAAAAACATTGACCTTTGGCAAGAATTAGATGAATTAAATCAAAAAAAAAAAATTAGTTGGAATTGGGTTAAAGGACACGCCAATGACATGTATAACAATATGGCAGATGAACTGGCTAAATCAGAAATCTAAGTTTGAATTTTTCTAATAATATATTCTTTTATTAAATTAATTTTATTATCTAAAATAATAAATTTCTCCTCATTATTTGTAATATTCTTAAAATTATCTGGAAATTTAGGTAGTAAATTTATTGCTTTTAAAACTGAAGATGGAAATTTGGAAGAATGCGCTGTTTCAAAACAAAAACATTTTTCATTTTTGTATTTATCTTTTAAAAGAGGTTTTACAGCGGTTGCAGTATGAGGATCTATTAAGTAATTAGATTGAGTATATAAATCATTCATAATTTTAATAGTCTCATTCTCATTGCAGGTGCTCGCTGAAAAATGATATTTAAGATTTTTAAATTGTTTTGTTGATAATTTAAAATATCCCTTAGTTTTTAAATCATTCATTAGTAATTTCAATTCTTCAGAATTTTCGTTGCATAAGTAAAAAAGTATTCTTTCAAAATTACTAGCTACTTGAATATCCATACTTGGCGATATAGATTGAATTACCCTCAGAGGTTTGTATTCTCCTGTATCTATACATCTTTGCAAAATATTATTTTGATTAGTTGATATTATAAGTTCCTTAATATTTAGGCCCATTTTTTTAGCAATATATCCTGCGTAAATGTCTCCAAAATTACCCGTTGGAACGGATACGACTATTGGTTTTTGGTTATCGTTAAACTTATAAAAAATAAAAAAATAATAGACAATTTGTGCAACAATTCTTGCCCAATTAATTGAGTTAACACCCGACATATTAATTTTATCTGCAAAATTTTTATCAATAAACATTTCTTTTACTAATTTTTGACAATCGTCAAAACTACCTTCAATTGCAATATTAAATACATTATTCGCTTTATATGTTGTCATAAGCTGTCGCTGTACACTGGAAATCTTGTTGTGAGGATGCAAAACAAAAATATTTATATTTTTTTTTCCTTGAACTGCATCAATCGCTGCTGCTCCTGTATCTCCTGACGTTGCAGTGACTAAATTAATTTTATTATTGCTATCTTTTAGTAACGAGTCGTACATACCTCCTAAAACTTGCATAGCGATATCTTTGAAAGCTAAAGTGGGTCCATGATACAACTGAACATAAGAAATATGATCAATCTTTTTTACGTCAACTATTTTTAGATTTCTAAATTTAGAGTATGCATTCTTGATTATTTTTTTTAACTCAACATTACTAAATGTTTCACCTATAAAAAGTTTAAAAATCTCGAAACTCATTTCTTGAAAATTATAATTTTCAAATTTTTTTAATTTACTTTCAGAAATCCGAGGTATGAAATGTGGGAGAAACAAACCTCCATCTTGCGACAATCCCTTAAAAAAAATTTCTTTAAAAGAAAGTTGTAGATTATTATTTCTTGAACTAAAGTATTTCATAATTTTCTTTTATATATTAAAAAAGCTGTAATAATAACAAAACATAAGCTGTACCAGGTCAGTGCGTATTGCAAATGATTATTAGGTAATTGAATTTTTTGCGGTTTTTCTAAGTTATATTTTCCTAAAATTGGAGATCTATTTTCTGCAATGAAAGGAAATAAATTTTTCTTAAAATTTTTTTGTAAATCCTTCATATCTAAGAAAAAAATAAGGTCTTTTGAGTTATCTGGCGTAAAAAAATTTTTTCTTTTCGGATTAAATAAAATAGCATTGAATGACACATTAATATTTATATCTTTCCTATCTAAATTAAATTTTTTTTCAGTCCAACCATATTTTACAAGTAAGATTACTTCATTAGTATCAATTGGAATATAAAGATCATATCCATACTGACCTTTTTTTCCTAGATTATAAACAAATATTGGTTGATTAACGATTTTTCCTTGAACTCTAACCTTATTATATAATTTTGAGTTGATGTTGAAACTTTCTGATATTTTATTATAAGATTGGGATACTTCATTAATTAGTTCTTTTTTCAACTGCAATCTATGTAGCTGCCAAGTTCCTAATAAAAACAAAACTAGTATTATAAAAAGTGTGAAAATATTGAAAAGTTTAAATTTCAGAAAATTTTAACTGCCCCAAATATAAATTGCCGCGAATAAAAATAACCACACCACATCAACAAAATGCCAATACCAAGCTGCCGCTTCAAAACCAAAGTGATGTTCAGGCTTATAATGACCTGCTTTAGCTCTAAACAAACATACTAACAAAAATAATGTTCCAACTAATACATGAAATCCATGGAAGCCAGTGGCCATGTAAAATGTAGCACCGTAAATTCCTGAAGACATTTTAAAAGTTGCGTGCATATATTCATAAGCTTGAAACATGGTAAAAATTGCACCTAGAATAACTGTCAAAAATAAACCTTGTATTAAGCTTTTTCTATCATTTTCAAGTAAAGCGTGATGTGCCCAGGTGACTGTAGTCCCAGATAATAGTAGTATTAAAGTATTGATTAATGGTATGTGCCATGGATCTAAAGTTTCGATTCCCTTGGGTGGCCAAGTAGATCCGATTACTGCGTCTGGATACAAACTTGCGTCAAAATATGCCCAGAACCACGCAATAAAAAACATAACCTCAGAAATTATGAAAAGAACCATTCCGTATCTCATGCCAATTTGAACAACTGGAGTATGGTCACCATTGTGCTCAGCTTCATTTACGACATCTCTAAACCACATAAACATACCATAAAGAACAACCGCAAACCCAATTAATAATAACCATAAACTTTTTGTTTTAAAATAGTAAACTGCTCCAACGGCTAAAATCAAAGTAGCAAATGAGCAGAATATCGGCCAAGGACTAGGTTCGACTAAATGATAATCATGTTTTTTTTCTGTAGACATATTTACAATTTGTTATCCTTATATAATTTATTTACTCTAAACAAGGTGTAAGATAAAGTTATCTCATTGATCCCTTTCGTCGCTGGATCCTTGATAATTTTAGGATCTATATAATATGCAACGTTAAAATCTCTTACTTCTCCAGGATTAATTGTTTGTTTTTCAAAACAAAAACATGCTATTTTTTTAAAATGTATTCCCGCGGAAGGAGGACTTGTATTAAAAGTTGAAATTACATTTTCAGATGTACTACCTTTATTGATTACTCTAAATTTTATATTGTTTACTTCGCCAATTCTAACTTCACTAAAATTCTTCATAGATTTAAAATTAAAAGTCAAATTTGAACTCACATTAGAATCAAATCTCACTTTTACTAATTTACTTAAAATTATACCTGGAGATTTTTCAGATTTTTGAGTTGTTCCTCCAAAACCAGTCACTTTGCAAAATAAATCGTATAACGGAACAGACGCGAATGACAGAGCTGTCATTGATATAACCAATACAAACAAATACTTCGGGTTAATTTTAAATTTCTTAGTCACTTTACTTTAATGAGGTACCAATTTGATAAATTGTAATGAAAAAGAAAAATGCCATTATTAAACACAGTATTAGAAGCATAATATAATTTTTCTTTTTTGTTTTTTTATCCATTTAATTTCCTAAATAATTATCAATTAAAATCGTAGAAAAAATAAAAAATAAATAAAAAATTGAAAATACAAAAAGTTTAGATGCTATTTGATCGTATATTACTTTATTTTTTTCCTCAAAAAGTTTAAAAGATAAAAAAATGTAGTATAACCCAAATCCTATTGAGGTTATTAAATTAATCAATCCTGCAAATCCTAAAAAAAAAGGGCAAAATAGTAAAGGGGAAGAGTATAATTGAATAAACAAGAATATTCTTTTTGGTATAATCCTCTCCAGCAACAACAGGTAACATGGGTATACCCGCATTTTTGTAATCTTGATTTTTATATAAGCTTAACGCCCAAAAATGAGATGGTGTCCATAAAAAGATAATTAAAAATAAAATTATTGGTTCAACAGAAATATTATTCATTGCAATTGTCCATCCTATCACTGGTGGAAATGCACCTGCCGCGCCACCAATTACTATATTTTGCGGAGTTTTCTTTTTTAACCAGACTGTATAAACAAAAAAATAAAATCCAATAGTTAATGACAAAATAAATGCAGATAAAACATTCGAAAAACAATAGAGACCATAAATCGAAATTAAAGATGTAAATAAACCAAACCATAAAGCATGGGTTTGCTTAAGCTTACCTAATGGTAAAGGCCTTAAACAAGTCCTGCTCATTAATTTGTCAGTATCCGACTCATACCACATGTTCAATGCTCCAGCTGCACCAGCGCCAATTGCTACAAATAAAAGTGATAATATTGAATTTACAAAATCAACCTTTTCAGGAGCGATCACTAAGCCTACCAATGCAGTGAAAATTACAAGGGACATTACCCTTGGTTTCATCAATTCATACAGAGACATAAATACTTGTGATGTATTGCTCTGATGTTGATTTAATTCAGTTGTTCTTGCAGACACTTTTATTTATTTAATTTTTGGTAATTCGTTAAACTGGTGGAATGGTGGTGGTGATGAAAGTGTCCATTCTAATGTTGTAGCACCATCTCCCCAATAATTTGCATTAGCTGCTTTCTGTCTAACAAATGCATGAATAACTGCAGTAAAAAAAACAGCTAAACTAACAACGGATAGCATAGATCCAATCGAAGATATATAGTTCCATCCAGCGTAAGCATCTGGATAATCAGCATATCTTCTCGGCATACCCGCTAAACCAAGAAAATGTTGTGGAAAGAAAACTAAATTAACAGAAATAAAAGTTAACCAAAAATGCAATTTCCCAAGAAACGGGGAAATTTCATAACCTGACATTTTGCCAAACCAATAATAAAAACCGGCAAAAATTGAGAATACTGCCCCTAATGAAAGCACATAATGAAAATGAGCAACAACGTAATATGTATCATGTAAAGCAGTATCTACACCGGCATTAGCAAGTACAACGCCGGTCACACCACCAACCGTGAACAAAAAGATAAAGCCCAAAGCCCAAAGCATTGGTGTATCAAATCTGATAGAACCACCCCACATAGTTGCTATCCATGAAAATATTTTTATACCAGTTGGAACTGCAATAACCATAGTCGCAAATGTAAAATAAGCTCTCGTATCAGCTCCCATTCCAACCGTGTACATATGATGAGCCCAGACTATAAATCCGACTACACCTATTGAAACCATTGCGTATGCCATTCCCAAATATCCAAAAACTGGCTTTTTCGAAAAAGTAGAAACGATATGACTTATCATTCCAAAGCCAGGTAAAATTAAAATGTAAACTTCTGGATGACCAAAAAACCAAAATAAATGTTGAAATAAAATTGGATCACCACCTCCCTCTGGATTAAAGAAAGCTGTGCCAAAGTTTCTATCTGTCAATAGCATTGTAATTCCACCAGCTAAAACTGGAACAGCTAACAATAGTAGGAATGCTGTAACCAGCATTGACCATACGAAAAGAGGCATCTTATGAAGTGTCATACCAGGTGCTCTCATATTGAAAATTGTCGTTATGAAATTTATTGCACCTAAGATTGATGATGCTCCAGCCACGTGCAGACTCAAAATTGCAAGATCCATTGCTGGACCTGGTTGAGCGCTTGTTGATAGTGGAGGATATATTGTCCATCCTCCCCCAACTCCAGTTTGTCCAGCTGGGCCTTCAACAAAAATAGAGGCAATTAATAAGATTAATGCCGTAGGTAGCAACCAAAATGAAATATTATTCATTCTAGGGAAAGCCATATCAGGTGCACCGATTTGTATTGGCACAAACCAATTTCCAAAACCACCTATCATTGCTGGCATTACCATAAAGAAAATCATTAGAAGTCCGTGTCCAGTAACCAATACGTTGTATAGATGATGATTTCCACCAAGTATTCCATCGCCAGGATACATAAGTTCTGATCTAATAATAACTGAAAATGCAAAGCCAATTACTCCTGCAATTAGAGCAAACCATAAATAAAGAGTTCCGATATCTTTATGGTTTGTTGAGAGTAACCACCTTCTCCAGCCTGTTGGATTATGATCGTGAGTGTGATCTGCTGATGCGGTATAAGTTGACATTACATTTTTTCCTTTTTTAAAATTTTAAACGCTTCTCTAGAAGAATTATTTTCTTCCATTGCAAATTCTTTCTTGGCTTTAATTAACCATGCTTCATACTTATCTTCAGATACTACGTGAACTTCAATTGGCATAAAAGCATGTTTTATTCCACAAAGCTCAGAACATTGCCCATAATAAATACCCTCTTTTTCAGCTTTGAACCAAGTCTCGTTTATTCGTCCTTTAATTGCATCTCGTTTTACACCAAATGCTGGAACAGCCCAAGCGTGATTAACGTCTCCAGATGTAATTAATACTTTAACAATTTTATTTACTGGGACAACTATTTTAGTATCTGTTGCAAGTAACCTTGGTTGGCCTGGTTTTAAATCTCTATCCTCAATCATTACGGATTCAAAAGCAATCTTTTCATCTGGATACTCGTAACCCCAGTACCATTGGTGTCCGATAGCTTTTAAAGTGACATCTGCTTTAGGAATAGTTTCTTCTTTGTACAAAAGTTTAAATGATGGAACTGCAATTACCACTAAAATTATACACGGAATTACAGTCCATAAAACCTCTACCATAACATTATGAGTTGTCTTTGAAGGTGTTGGGTTTTTAGACTCTCTAAATTTTACCATCGTATAAAGCATTAAAAATAAAACAAATACACTTATTCCAATAATTACAGGCAATAAAATATAATCGTGCATCCATGTTACGTCCTTCATAAGCGGTGTTACAGGTGGTTGAAATCCAAATTGCCAGTCTTTTGGCTGTGAAGCTTGCGCTGGCAGTGCAAATGTGCAAATAAACAAAAATAATATTTTTTTCATAAAATAAATATGATATATATAACAAAAAGGTCTAAATTACTCTTTGCGACACTTTGACAAAAACTAATAAATGAACGATTTTTTTTATAACTCTGATATTTCTCATCAGCAAGCTGAGCGACTTGTTTCAGAAACGTTAAACAAAAGTGACGATGGAGAGCTTTTTTTAGAAAGTACAAATAGTGAGTCTATTTTACTTGATGATGGAAAAATAAAAAATTCAAGTTTTGATACGAGTCTTGGTTTCGGTTTTAGGTCTGTAAATGAAGATAAGACGGCATTTTGCCATTCAAATATAATATCAAAAAAATCTTTAGAAGATGCTGCTCAAAATTTAAGATCAAATATAAAACCGAATGTAAAAAATAATAAACAAGATACACCAAAGAGAACTAATGTTAAATTATATGAAGATAAAGATCCCATTGTAAGTAAATCGTTTGAAGAAAAAGTTGAGCTATTAAAAAAAATTGACAATTATATTAGACAAAAAAATTCGAGCATCAAACAAGTTACAGCATCTTTTTTTGGTGAACATCAAACTGTAGAAATTATAAAATCAGGTAGTCAAATTTACAAAGATCAACGACCCTTGGTAAGATTTAATGTTGGTGTAATGATGGAAAAAAAAGGTAAAAAAGAAACAGGTTCTTACGGTACCGGTGGAAGACAGGATTATAAATATTTTCTAGATAATGATAATTGGAAAGGTATTTGTGACGAAGCAATTAGACAAGCTGAAGTTAATCTGGATAGTAAACCGGCACCTGCAGGAGAAATGAAAGTTGTTTTAGGACCTGGGTGGCCTGGTATTATCTTACACGAGGCTGTTGGTCATGGATTAGAAGGTGATTTTAATCGAAAAAAAACTTCTGCATTTCATAATTTAGTTGGACAAAAGGTGGCCAATGAGAATATTACTGTGGTGGATGACGGAACTATCGCAAGTCGAAGAGGGTCATTAACTATAGATGATGAAGGAACGCCAACATCTAGAAATGTTTTAATTGAAAATGGAATACTAAAGAACTTTATGCAAGATCGTATGAATGCGAAGTTAATGAATGTAAAGCCCACTGGAAACGGACGAAGAGAAAGTTTTGAATATACGCCAATGCCAAGAATGACAAATACCTTCATGATCAATGGTAATGACACACAAAGTGAGATGATTAAAAAAGTTGATAAAGGAATATATGCTGTATCATTTGGAGGAGGTCAGGTTGATATCACAAATGGAAAATTTGTTTTTTCATGTACTGAAGCATATGAAATTAATAACGGAAAGATAGGTGCGCCACTAAAAGGTGTAACTTTAATTGGTAATGGACCAGATATTTTGACTAAAGTATCAATGGTTGGAAATGATATGAAATTAGATCCTGGCATTGGTACATGTGGAAAAGGTGGGCAATGGGTACCTGTTGGTGTTGGACAGCCATCTATTCTTGTAGATAAAATTACAGTCGGCGGAACGAATATTTAATCCTGAGTACTATTAAATAATACGAGCGATGAAATTGCAGCTGTTTCACTCCTTAATATTCTTTTACCGAGCGTGAAACTAACAAACTTATTTTTTTTTCTTAAAATATTCAATTCATTGACTGAAAAATCTCCTTCTGGTCCAATGAATATTATATTTGAATTTGTGTTATCAATTTTTAGTTTTGGAAAACTAATATTAGATTGAATATCTGCAAAAAAAACCATGCAATCTTTTTCCTCAATGTTATTTACGAAATTTTTAAAGCTAATCGGTTTGTAAATATCTGGAATATGTATTTGATTAGATTGTTCTACTGCTTCTTTGATTATTTTTTTTAATCTATTAATATTTAACTTTCTGTTTTCTGTATGATCAGAGATTACTGGGATAAAACTATTCACACCTATTTCAGTACATTTCTGGATCAATGTATCCAATTTATTTGATTTTGGAGCACAAAAAGCTAAATGAAAAGTATTTTTCAATTTTTGATACTGTATTCTTTTATAAATAATTAATATTATGTTCTTTTTCATTTTTTTTAGTATTTTACTTTCAAATTCACCATCCTTTTCGTTGAATAAGAAAATAGTAGTGCCAATATTGCATCTCATAACATTTGAAAGATAATGAAAATTATCACCATCAATATGAATTTCTTTTTTTTCTTCTAGAGATTCGTCGCAAAATAATCTAATTTTAGACATTAATTTTATTTTATATCTCATTATGAAAATTAAAAATATTAAAGTTTGTGCTTTTGATGCTTACGGAACATGTTTTGATATAAATTCTGCAGCCCAAAACTTGGCTAAAGATATTGGTGATGATTGGCTAGAGTTTTCTACTACATGGAGAACAGTTCAACTAGAATACACTTGGTTAAGATCCTTAATTAAAAAACATGTAGATTTTTGGAAAGTCACTGAAGATTCTTTAGACTTTGCAATTGAAAACCATAAGATTGATAAAAAATTTAGATCTAAACTTTTAGAATTATACAAAAAACTAAATCCGTATCCTGAACTTGTAGATTGTCTACATAAATTAAAAGAGAAAAAAATTAAAACATGCATTTTATCAAATGGATCCCCATCTTTGCTTAATGAGTTGACTTCTCATGCAGGTGTGAAAAAATTGTTTGATGATTTAATCTCCATTGAAGAGGCAGGAATATATAAGCCACACCCAAAAGTTTATGAATTAGTGACAAAAAAATATAATTGCAAACCTAGTGAGGTTTGTTTTATGAGCTCTAATACTTGGGATGTAGTCGGCGGAGGTGTTTTTGGATATCAATCTGTATGGGTAGATCGCTTTGGTAAAACTTTTGACAAACTTGATTATCAACCAGATTTTATAATAAAAAATCTTTCAGAATTAGCTGAATATTTGTAGCTTAATGAAAAAATATTTTCTCTTGATGAGGTTGGATAAGCCTATTGGTTTTATGCTTTTGTTTTGGCCTTGCGCTTGGGGATTTGCTGTGGTTTCTAATCGAAGACCAATAGATTATGATTGGTTAAAATATTTAATTTTATTTTTTTTAGGTTCGGTTTTAATGCGTAGTGCAGGATGTGTTTATAACGATATTATTGATAAAAAAATAGATCATAAAGTTCTAAGAACAAAATTTAGACAAATAGCATCTGGAAAAATTTCTGTATTACAAGGATGGATACTCATTGTATTTTTATGCTCGCTATCTTTATTAATACTTTTGCAATTTAATTTAAATGCAATAATATTTGGTCTATCATCTGGATTATTAATTACATTATATCCATTCATGAAAAGAATTACTTATTGGCCTCAACTTTTTTTAGGAGTTGTGTTTAATTGGGGTGTGATTTTAAGTTATCTAGTATTTAATAATCAAATTAATTTAGAAATTATTTTAATTTACATATCTGCAATATTTTGGACTTTAGGTTATGATACAATTTATGGACTGCAAGATATTTTTGATGATTTAAAGGTTGGTGTTAAATCCACTTCAATAAAATTTAGAAATAACATCAAGGAATTTTTAACAGTTGTTTATTTATTAAGTTTTAGCTTAATATTAATAGCAAATATTTTGTTAACCAAAGAAGTTGATATTTATATAATTCTATATCTTTTGCCATTATCTTTACTTGTATACCAAATTCAAACTATATTAATAAATAAAAATGATAAGAATTTGTCACTTTTTAAACTAAATAATTATTATGGGTTGTCTATTTTTTTAATTCAAATATTTATTTTTAATTATGCTTAAATCAAAAGAGTATCTCTCGGACATTGCAGATAAGTGCATCAAAATAGCGAAAAAATTAGGTGCTTCAGATGTAGAAATTAGTGTTAGTAACATTATTTCTGATACTATAAATTATAGAAATAAAAAAAAAGAGCAATCTGACCGTTCAGAAATTTTATCTTTGGGTTTGATAACTTATATTGATAAAAAAAAATCTAATGTTTCAACATCTAATTTTGACGAATACAATCTTACATCGCTTATTGAAAGATGCATGCAACACACCAGAATTTCACCTGAGGATGAATTTGTTGGTTTGCCTGATAAAGATAGCTTAGAAATAAACTTTAAAAATCTTGATCTTTATGACCCAAAGTTATTATCACATAATTTTAAAGAAGATTTTTTGGCTGATATGGAAGACGAAATGTTTTCTAATCCAAAAATAAAAAATTCAAATGGATCCTCTTTTACAGAGGTCAAATCAAATTTTATATTTGCAAATAGTATTGGTTTTTGTGAAGGATATAATACTTCATCTTATTCAGTATTTTGTGAAGCATTAGCAGAAGATAATAATCAAATGGAGAGGGATTATGAATTTAATGTTAGTCGTTACTCTAATAAATTAGGTAATCCTAGAAATATTGGTAAGTACGCAGCCGACAAGGCATGTAAAAGGTTAGGTGCTAGGAAAATTAAATCTGGCAAAATACCCATTATATTTGATAAAAATGTTTCAAAAACAATTTTATCATTGTTTTCTTCCGCGATAACTGGTTCAGCATTTGCGCGCGGAACAACATTCCTTAAAAACTACCTGGGTAAAGAAATATTTTGCAAAGAAGTTAATATCCTTGATGATCCGCTGATTAAACAGGGAATGGGGTCTCAATGCTTTGATTCTGAAGGTGTTAAAAATCAAAAGATAAGTTTAGTAAAAAATGGTAAATTTAATGAATTAATCCTAGACACCTATTATTCAAAAATTTTAAAAACGAAAACAAATGGAAGAAGTGGCGGAACAACTAATCTTTACATAGAAAATGGAAAAAATGATTTAAAAAAGGTGATACGCGATCAAAAAAAAGCCTTTTTTGTAACAGAACTAATGGGCCGAGCAGGAGATATAACCAACGGAAATTATAGCGTTGGTGCATCTGGAATTATGATCGATAATGGTGAGCTGGCGTATGCAGTTAATGAGGTTACTATTGCAAGTAATCTACTGGATATGTTTAAAAATATTTTACCCTTAAATGATTTACAATTTAAGACATCAACAAATTCCCCTTCATTATTAGTAAAATCAATGACAGTAGCAGGTAAGTAAGTGAATAAATCTGATCTAATAAAAAGAATATACAGAACACAAATAAAAAAATATATCCCAGATCTTATTATAGTGGTGGCTTTCATGATTTTGCATGGTGCGTCTACTGCAGCGGTGGCATGGCTACTTGATCCTGCAATCAAAAAAATTTTTATAGAGCAGGATAAATTAATGTTGTATTTAATACCTGTAGCAATTGTAATAACTTTTTTAATAAAATCATTATCTCTTTACTTCACAAGGATACAATCGATTAATATTTCATTTAAAGTTAAAGAAAGTATACAAAAATCATTGGCAGAAAAAATTCTTCATTCTGATTTGTCATATATTCATGATAACCATTCTGGAAAATTTATATCAAATTTTACTGAAGACACACATAAGTTGCAAAATGTAACTCAGACTGTTGCATTAAACTCTACAAAAGAAATAATTTCTCTATTTTTTTTAATTGCTTTAATGATTAGCAAAGACATTTATTTAAGTATATTGGCATTAATTTTAATTCCTCTTGCAGCCTTGATAGCAAGAAAATTAGGTAAAAGAATGGGTAAAGCGGTATATGGTGCATTAGAGGCAAATGAATCATTTACAAAATATTTGTCAGAAATTTTAAAATCTGTAACACTAATAAAAATATTTCAAAGAGAAAAAGATGAAATGTCTAAACTTGGAAAAATCATAAAAAATTGGATAGATAAAAGCACAAAAGTTGAAAAAACAAGGCTTGGAAGTGCTCCAATGATGGAAACATTAACTGGTTTTGCTGTAGCCTCTGTTGTCTTCGCTGGTGGTTTTAGAAGTATGAATGGAAATTTAGAAATTGGAGCTTTTTTTTCATTTCTAACGGCTTTAATGCTTGCTTACCAACCTGTGAGGCAGTTAGCTGGAATTAATATTGCATTAAATGAGGGTTTTACTGCAGCTACAAGAATTTACAAAATTTTAGATGAACAAGTCTTAATTAAAAATTCAAAACACGCCAAATTACTAGATATTAAAGATGGAAATATAGAATTTCACAACGTTTCTATGAACTACAGAAATGGACCCGACATACTTCATAATATAAATCTGAAAATACAGGGTAAGGCTAAAGTTGCATTAGTTGGATCAAGTGGAGGGGGTAAATCTACAATCTTAAATTTGATACCAAGATTTTATGATCCTAAAGAAGGTTATATTTCTATTGATGATCAAAAAATTTCAGAAGTAACACTTGAAACATTAAGGAAAGAAATAGCATTGGTATCTCAAGATATAGTATTGTTTGATGACACAATTAAAAATAATTTAATATTCGGAAATTTTAAAGCAACAGACAAAGAAATTGAAAATGCATGTATAAAAGCCAATTGTCATAATTTTATCACAGAAATGAAAGAAGGATACGATACTATTGTAGGAGAGAATGGTGTTAAACTTTCAGGAGGACAAAAGCAAAGAATATCAATTGCTAGAGCTATCCTAAAAAATTCATCTATTATTTTGTTAGATGAGGCGACTTCAGCTTTGGATACAGAATCTGAAAAAATTGTTCAAGAAGCAATGAATAACTTATCTGAAAACAAAACTACCGTGACAATCGCACATAGATTATCAACAATTAAAAATTCTGATTTAATTTATGTTATTGATAAAGGTATTGTTATTGAAAAAGGTACTCATGAACAATTAATTAATATCAATAAAATTTATAAAAAACTTTGTGATCAACAAACACTTAATTAATGTTTTTTTTTTATAATTTATTATTTTATTTATTACACCCTTTTTTACTAATTTTTCTAAAGTTTAGAGTGATGATAGGTAAGGAAGATAAGGAAAGATACATTGAAAAAATTGGATACACTAAGTGTGTATCTCCAGGTGTAATTTGGTTTCATGTAGCTAGTCTGGGTGAGATTAAATCAATACATCCAATAATAAAATTTTATCAAAATAAAAATTTGGAAATACTAATAACAAGTGTAACACTAAGTTCTTATGAGTATTTTAAAAATAATTTAGAAGATAAAAATACATACCATCAGTATGCACCAATTGACAGTCCAATAATTATTTCAAAGTTTTTAAAATTATGGAAACCAAGATTGGCAATATTTGTTGAATCTGAAATATGGCCGAATATGATCATGCAAGCATCTAGAAATTGTAAATTAATATTATTAAATTGCAGAATATCAAAAAAATCATTCAGAAGATGGAAATTAATAAAAAAAGTGTTTAAAAAAATTTTAAATAAATTTGATGTGATTTTAGCTCAAGGTGAAGTCTCATCAAAATATTTAGAATATTTTGAGGTTAAAAATATTAAACAAATTGGAAATATTAAATTTATTAATTCAAAAAAAAAGGATCCAAATCTTATTAAGATAAATAGTAATAATAATAATAAATGGGCAGCTATGAGCGTACATTTAAAAGAATTTGATAAAATAATAAAAGCACACATAGAACTAAAAAAAATTAAAAAGAAAATAACTACGTTTATTATTCCTAGACATTTAAACAAAGTCGATGAAATGATAAAAATTGTTAATAAACATAATATTTCATATCAAGAAATATCGAAAAATTATGTTGTTGGAGATTTAGATGGTGTAGTTATTTTAGATAAATATGGACTAGCTGACGATATTTTTAATCAAATAAATATTGTTTTTATGGGTGGATCATTAATTGACCGCGGGGGGCAAAATCCAATTGAACCCTTAAGATATAATTGTAAAATTTTATCTGGTAAATTTATTGATAATTTTACTGAAATATATCAAGATTTAATTGATAAAAAGCTGGTTACAATTGTTCAAAACAATGATGAATTGGTAAGTAAACTAATAGAATTCTTTAATCAAAGGTTTATAACAACAGATAATCAACCTAAAATAGTATTTAAAAGCTTTAGCGATGAGATTTTTGATAAAACAATAAAGTTTCTTAATAATTATATTCATTAGATGAAAAAATACTCTTCGCCTAATTTTTGGAACAAAAAATATCACTTTCTTTCTTTAATTTTATTACCTCTATCTTTGATATATTTTTTTTTAGTTTCATTAAATAAATTTATGATTATCCTCGCAAAAAATTACAAAATTAAAATTATTTGTGTTGGAAACCTATATGTAGGTGGTACAGGCAAAACTCCTTTAGTAAGAAAAATATATCATAGTTTAAACAAAAATAGCAATAGTTGCATATTAAAAAAATATAACTTAAGTCAAATTGACGAAATTAACTTCTTAAAAAATGATGCAAAAGTAATTGTACCAAAAAAAAGAACAGAAGGCTTATTGAGTGCTATATCGAATGGTTTCAAATACGTTATTTTAGACGACGGTAAGCAAGATTATTCTTTTAAAAAAGATACTTCAATTTTATGTATAAAGTCTAATAAAGCTTTTGGAAATGAAAGAATTCTTCCTTCTGGGCCTTTGAGGGAACCATTGTCATCAATTAAAAATTATAAAATTGCAGTAATTAATGGTGAGAAAAATGAATATATTGAAAATATTTTAGTAAAGTACAATCCATTGATAAAAATTTTTTACTCATATTATGAAATAAAAAATCTTGATATTTTTTTAGGTAAACAGTTTTTAGCATTTAGCGGTATAGCCGATAACCAAAGCTTCTTTGATTTGTTAAATAAAAATAATATAGAAATATTTCATAATGAAGAATTCGATGATCATCACAACTTCTCAAATATTGATCTTCAGAATTTAATTGATATTAGTAGGAAGAAAAATCTTGAACTTATCACTACTGAAAAAAACTATTTTGGAATAAACGAAAAATTCAAAAATAAAATTTATCGTACTAAATTAAATTTAGTAATCAAAAACTACGAGGTATTTCTTAATGAAATTATTTAAATATTTTTTTGAATTTATTATTGTAATAATATTTTTTATAATTTTTAAAATTATAGGTTTAAAAAAATCTTCTAATTTAGGATGTTTTATTTTCAAAAAAATTGGACATATCGTTAGAAGCAAAAAAAAAATTAGAGAGAATATCAATATAGTTTTCGAGAATTTAAGTAAAAATGAAGAAAAAAAAATCATAAATGAAATGTGGTGTAATTACGGAAGAGTTTTTGCTGAATATATGCACCTTAAAAAGTTTAAAGAAAATAAGTTCAATAATATAAAAATTAACTTAAAAAAATTGAATGAAATAAAATCTAAAGGAAAACCAATTTTATTTTTCTCAGGACACTTTGCTAATTTTGAATTATTAGCAATGGAAATAGAAAAAAGTGGATTTGGACTATGCGCCTTATATAGACCTCTAAATAATATATTTCTTAATCCAATAATGGAGATGTTGAGGGTTAAATATATTTGTAAAAATCAAATACCCAAATCTATTCCTGGTAAAGGTAGAGATGGAACGAGACAACTTGTTCGAAAAATTAATGAGAAACAAAACATAGCTCTTATGGTAGATCAGAAGGTAAGCGAAGGTATTCAAGTAGATTTATTTAATAGAAAGGCTCTGACTCTTAATATCCCAGCACAATTAGCGCTTAAACATGGATATTTGCTTGTACCAGTAGATATCAAAAGACAAAATGAAATAAACTTTAATATTAATGTAAATGATCCTCTACAAATTGATGAAAATGATGATCAGATGACTATAACTAGAAAGATTAATATTGAATTAGAAAAAATGATTTTAAAAAATCCTTATCAGTGGATATGGACACATGATCGCTGGAGACTTTAATGCTTACTTAATTACCAAATCCGGATCTACAGGAATATTTCTACAGTAAAGCCTAAAGTCTAAGTGTGGTCCAGTAGAGCGGCCAGTTGATCCGACTGTGGCAATCCATTTGCCTTTATTTATAATATCACCCTTTTTAACAAGAATTTTCTCCAAATGTGAATATATGGATATTAAGCCATGCCCATGTTCAACTATTATAGTTCCTCCCGTAAAAAATAAATTTTTCTCTGCTAAAATAACTTTTCCAGTATTTGAATTAATAACTTTTGTTCCTTTTGCGGCCGCAATATCTATACCAAAATGTGGCCTTCTTGGCTTACCATTTAAGATTCTTTGACTACCAAAAACACCAGTTGTAATACCATTTGCCGGTCTTATAAAACCTTTAAAAAAATAGGAAAGGTCAGAATTAACATTCTTAGCTTTTACAATTAATTTACCTTCCTCTCTTATCCTTTTCATGTCCTCTTCATTTGGTGAAACTTTTCTTTTAGGCAATCCATTTATTCTTTGAATTTTAAATTTTCGTTTTTTAACTTTTTTAACAATTTGATTAATATCTGATTTATTTTGAATCTTTATAACAATATCTTTTATTTGATCCCTTGGAATTCCAAAAATAAAAAAGCCTTCTTTATTAATTTTTACTTTTTCACCTTGAACGAAGACTTCGAATATAGGATTAGTTTTTCCAATTATTAAACCTCCTTGCTGAAAGTCTCCCTTAAGATCCAATGAAAAGGATGGTTTCGTAAATATTAATATAATAAAAAAATATTTAATTATTATATTCATGATAATATTTTTTATTAATTTCTATAGGTGAAAAATAAGCTTCTTGTAATGTCACATTCCAATATTTGAGATCTTTTAATAAAATTTTCTTTTTAGATATGGCGCAAACAACATAGTCCCCTTCCTTTAATACCTCAAAAATTCCTTGTTTATATTTTAGTTTTGCTTCTTTCATTTTTTTATTTTGATATTTGCTTTAATAAGTTCATTATAAAATTGAATATTTACTAAACTATTTTTTTCTAATTTTTTCGATGTTTTGATAAATTTTCCATTTACATCTTTAAGCATAACAAAACCCCTTTTAAGTGTGTTTTCAATATTTAGATTTTTTAAGCTTGAATTAATTATCTCTAAGTCTGCATCTCTAAGTTTTAAAAATGATATCATTGCAAAGTTAATAGTTCGTGTTAAATTTTTAATAATATTACTATAATGTAAGCTTATTTTTTTAAAATTTTTTATTGCTAAAACTGAATTAATATTTTTAAGTTCCTTTATATTATTATTAATAAAATATTTGGTTTTTTGTAATAAATTTTTAGATAAATAGTTTAATTTTTCCTTTAAATTTTTAAGCTCTGGTACAATTAGCTCGGCTGCTGCTGTTGGAGTAGCGGCCCTTAAATCAGCGACAAAGTCTAATAAGGTAAAATCTGTTTCATGACCTATTGCAGATATGATAGGTATTTTATGTTCAAATACGCGTCTTATAAGTTTTTCTTCGTTAAAAGGTATAAAATCCTCTATTCCACCTCCTCCTCTGGCAATTATGACAACATTAACATTTTTTTTTTTTTCAAAATAATTTAACCCTTCAATAATCTCTTTACAGGCATTCACTCCCTGAACTGACGTGGGATAAAGCTTGATATTTGTTGGAAATCTCGCTTGGATTCTATCTATAATATCCATTATCACAGCACCTGATGGTGAAGTAATTACACCAATATTTTTTGGCAACAGCGGTAACTTTTTTTTGTACTGATCTAGAAAAAGACCCTCTCTTTCAAGCTTTTTTTTTCTTTGCTCAAAAAGTTTTAATAATGCACCCTCGCCTTTTATTTCAATTTGATTAATTTGAAGTTGATAAGACGAAATACTTCCTTTAGAATATGAACTAATTTTGCCTTCTGCTACAATTTCTATACCATCTTCGGGTTGAACCTCTAACGATGGAACTTTAGAAGCCCAGCATACTGCATTTAATATATGCGTGTCATCTTTAATCGAAAAATACAAATGACCTTTAAAATTTTTTAAACTTGAAATTTCTCCTTTGACTCTAATTAAATTAAAGTTTTCTTCTAATATATTTTTAGTCAAATTAGATATTTCTGTAACAGAAAATTCTGGAATATTATTCATTATCTTATAATACACTTTATATGAACATTGGAGTAATTGGAAGTGGTGGGAGAGAACATTCCTTATGTTTTAAACTTCTTCAATCGCCAAAAGTAAAAAATATATTTTGCATACCTGGAAATGCTGGAACTGACGAAATTTGTAAAAATTTAGAGGTCGATATTATGAATTTTAATAAATTATATTTATCCATTATAAAAAATAATATCAAATTAATAATTGTTGGACCAGAAACACCATTGGTATATGGTATCACCGATTTTCTACAAAAAAAAAACGTTAAAGTATTTGGTCCTAGTAAAAAAGCGTCTCAGTTAGAAGGTTCAAAAATATTTATGAAAAATTTGTGTAGAAAATTTGATATTCCTTGTGCTCAATATGAAGAAGTGACCGATATTGAAAGTGCCAATAAAGTGCTCGAAAAATTTAATGTACCTATAGTTGTAAAATCTGATGGCTTAGCCGCAGGTAAAGGTGTTACTATTTGCGGAAGCAAAGATGATGCCCTCAATGATATTAAAAATATTTTAAATGGTAAATTTAATTCATCAAAAAAAGTAATTATAGAAGAATTTTTAGAAGGTGAAGAAGCAAGTTATTTTGTGGTAACCGATGGCACAAATTTTAAACAAATTGGTACTGCCCAAGATCATAAAAGAATAGGAGAGGGTGATACAGGATTGAACACAGGAGGAATGGGGGCTTACTCTCCATCACAATTAATAAATGATGAAATAGAGGAAAAAATTATTAATAAAATTATTATTCCAACTATCAAAGGCATGAATGAAATTGGATGTAAGTATAAAGGAATCTTGTATGCAGGATTAATGATCAAAAATAATGAACCAAAACTTATAGAATATAATATTAGATTTGGAGACCCTGAATGTCAGGCTTTAATGATGCGATTAGAGGATGATCTCTTTGATATTATTCTTTCTACTGTTGACGAAAAACTAGATAACAAACCAATAAAATGGTTACCTTACCCGAGCATAACAATTGTAGCAGCAAGTAAAGGATATCCTGAGAATTTTGAAATTCATAAAGAATTGAGTAATTTACCAAAAAATGATCATAGAAATGAACAAATATTTCACGCGGGAACGAAGAAAATTAATAATAAAATTTTAAGTACTGGAGGTAGGGTATTAAATTCTACAGTATCCCTTCAATCTATGAAGGCATCCAGAGATAGAGCAATTGAAATGTTAGATCAAGTTAAATGGACGAATAAGTACTATAGAAAAGATATTGGATGGAGAGTGATTAAGTAATCATCTCTTTTCTTTAAAAAAACTTTGAATCAATTTTGAAAATCTACTTTCACTAAATCCATAATAAACGCTAATTTTTTTTCGATTATTTTTACTAAGTGCCAACTTGTGATTATTAATTAAAGCTCCCATTTTTTTTTCCTCACAGGAAAAATATACCCTCCGTATTTTACTTTGTAATATTATTGAACTACACATTAAGCATGGTTCTAAAGTAGAAAATAAATCATAACTATCTAATCTTGAAACTTTTAATTTCTTGCAAGCTTTTTGAATAGCAAGAATTTCAGCATGTGCACATGGATCAAATTTTTTCCTATTCAAGTTGTGCGCCTTGGAAACCACTAATTTTTTTTTTGGATCATAAAGTAACGCGGCAACAGGAGTTTCTCCTAATTCATAAGCCTTTATTGACTCTTGATACAAAATATCAAATAAATCAGGAAAATCTAATGTATTATTTTTAAAATAAAAATGACCCATAAAAAAATGAGAATAGCCAAACTTTTAGCAAATTACAATCAAGGATCTAGAAGAGAAATAGAGAAGCTGATCAAAAATAAACAAATCTTTCTCAATAAGGAACTTGTTACTACGCCTGTAACATTTGCGGATATTAATGATGAAATCATTATAAATAATAAAAAAGTAATTTTTTTAAAAGAAAAGAAAATATTCAAGTTCTACAAACCAAAAAATATTATTTGCTCAAAAAAAAAACAAGATAATAGAAAAATAATTTATGAAATAATTAGCGATAAGTATAAAAACTTTATATTTTCAGGAAGATTAGATTTTAATTCTGAAGGTTTAATATTGTTAACTAATTCCAGTTTTTTTAGTCGTGGTCTTGAACTACCAGAAAATAAATTTCAGCGTAAGTATGAAATTAGAGTTTATGGAGATTTTAATTTACATAGACTTAAAAATTTATCTAAAGGAGTTAGAATAAATGGCAAATCATACAAACCTTTTAAATTTAAAGTTACTTCTAAGATAAAAAAAAACACAAACCTTGAAGTTGTTCTAACAGAAGGGAAGAAAAACGAAATACGTAAAATATTTAAAAATATTAATTTACAAGTAAATAAGTTAAAGAGAATTGCTTATGGACCTTTTAGGCTTAATAAATTACTGCCAGGAAAATTAGAAACCGCAACAAAAATGGAAATCGAAAAATATGAGAATTATATCAGGTCTCAAAAAAGGTAAAAAAATTCTTTTACCTGATCCAAATATCACAAGGCCTCTAAAAGACAATGTAAAAGAAAATATTTTTAATATACTTCTGCATTCTAGGAAATTTCATATAAATTTTGAAAACACCAAGATCATTGACTTTTTTTCTGGGTCAGGTTCTTTTGGGTTAGAATGTATTTCAAGAGGTAGCAAACATGTAAAATTTATAGAAGACAATCCAAAAATACAAAATACACTTTATAGAAATTTATCAAATAATTTTGATAAAAATAAATTCGATATTATTAAAAAAGATTTTTTTAAGTTAGATAAAAAAAATCTCATTGAAACTTTTCATCCAAATTTAATATTTCTAGACCCTCCTTATAAAATTGAAAGTTTTAATAAAATTCTAGAATTTTTAGATACATTATCAAATTATAAAAATCTTATTATTATATTTCATGTCGAAAAAACGAAAAATTTATTTATCAAACAATTTAAATTTGATTTAGAAAAAGTTTATGGCATGTCAAAAATACTCTTTTTAAAAACTAATTCTTAAATATTTTATTTTTCAATAATTGTACTTCTGGCTGTCCATAAGGATTAATATTCATCATTTTACCCAATAAAATTGTTTCTAATAAAAAATATGAAAATAATTCGATAACATTCAGGGGGTTTTGATGATCTGTAATCTCAATTCTTCTATGCGGTATTCCTTTCTCAGTAAATACATCAACAGCGGACTGATACTGTTTTTTTAATAGTCCGTTTGGAGTATAGTGCTCTATATTATAAAATCCTTCTTCAGAAAAGTTGTCATACAAAATATCATCTTGTGGTGAAAAAATATTAAAGAATTTATTTTTTGGTCCACCTAAATAAAGTTGCATCATACTATGATGATCTTTGGGACAAATTGAAGTAGTGGGTGTCAAAGCTTTATTAGTTTTACCCAGACTCTCGCCATGTAGCTGGTGAAACCAGTAAGAAAAATGTTTTAGTCTATAATTATAAATTAAGTTGCAGTAAATACTCAATTTCATTTCTTCTAAACAAGTTAAGATAATTGCTGCATTTTTTGTCGGACTGAGGTCACTATCTTGATTTAATAAACTAATGAATTTTTCAGATCCATCTTCAACATTTAAATTTAGATCCGTAAACGGCAACATTCCGGTTTCAGACAAAATTGAAAATCTACCTCCTATATCAGGATTATGTTCTACAATTTTTATATTATTTTTATTTACAAATGATTTGAGAATGCTTTCTTGATTCTCAGTAATAACGACCATGGATTTAAAGATATTATAATTTTCAAATTTTCTACTCTCGACAATTAACAAATTAAGTAATGCTAATGTTTCAAAAGTATCTCCAGATTTTGAGATAATAAAAAAAATATAGTCTTTTATATTATTTTTCAAAAAAAAATTTTTAAAATATTCAAAATCAAGATTATCAAAATAAATAATATCGTCCTTTAAAAAAAAAGATAATGCCTTTGCACCAGATGATGAGCCTCCGATCCCAATTACAACTTTTTTTTTATTTTTAAAATTTAAATCCTGTTTTAAATCTCTAATTTTTTTTTGATACTGTTTAGTAAATGATTGCAAAATTTGATTGCTCCCTGTCGAAAATTCTTTTAAAATTTCTTCGGATTTTGACTGGGCGTTAATTAAATTTTTTTTAAAATTTTTATTATTTTTAAAATTAAATTCATTTTTACGAAAAAAAAAACTATTATCAAAATTAATCATTATTTTTTAATGTTCCTTAAAATATCTTCCTCAATTTTATTTGTCCCTTTTTGGTCTGTGTTAGCAATATTAGATTTTTTTTTAAGATTTCTATCTATTATTTGTTTTGTACTATTCATTTCTGTTGTTGATTTTTTTACCTTGCTACCGGGTAGCATTAACTCAAGGTTTGGCGGTTTCTCTATTGGATCGACTTTTTTAATTAAAAATTCATCTGGTAAATCCTTTTCAATACCAAGACCTTTTTTAAGACTTTCACATCCATAGGTTAAAAAAGCTAATAATAAAATATATATAATTTTATTCATTATTATTCTTATTCTTAAACTTAAACATGTCAAAAATTAGGAAAAGTATAATACCAAATGTAATACAAATATCTGCAATGTTAAAGGTAAACCAGTGAAAATCTTTATAATGCAAGTCTACAAAATCCGGTACTGCCATATAATAAATTCTATCTGTAAAATTACCAAGTGCACCACCTGCAATTATAGAAAGGTATAGCATTTCCCAATTTTTTTGTGTTTTAAAAATTAAATAAAACAAAAATAAAATTACTATTAAAATGATTGATGATATTAAATGATAAGAATATTGCTCACTTTGCAGTAAACCAAAGGCAATTCCTTTGTTCCATAAAAGTATAAAATTTAAATATGGATTAACATATATGTCATTACTTACATTCGATTGGGTGAAAAGATCAATTATATAAACTTTAGAGACTCGATCCAGAATGAAACAAATAAATATAATAATAAAACTTAGGGAAATTTTTTTACTTAATTGCACAATTTTTCCTTCCACAAGCAATATTTGAGACTTTCCAACAATGATCGCATTTTTTTCCAGTTGCTTTACCAATGTGTACCTCAATACCTTTCACTGTTTGAAGTGTTTGCATTTTTAAATTAGAAGTTTCGTTACTTATAAGCTGAATTTTTGAACAAACTAAAAAATCCGCTAAATTAATTTTTTCAAAAATGCCTTTGTATTTTTCACTAAATTTAATATTTATTGTTGTTTCCAATCCTGATTTAATAATTTTATTATTTCTCATATCTTCAAAAATTTGATTTACCTCGGTTTTTACTTTTTGTAACAATTCCCAGGTCACTTTATCAAAATTAATATCATTTTGATTATTTAATTTTTTGAAATCAACTAAAAAAACACTTTCCTCAAATTTCTCAGTATTTTTTTCATTAGATTTTAATATTTGAAAGACCTCTTCAGTAGTGAATACTAAAATGGGATGTAACCATTTCATTAAGAAATAGAGTGAATATTTTAAAGTATAAATACAATTTTTCCTTTTCTGACTATCCTGATCGTCACAATATAAACAGTCTTTTCTGATATCAAAATATAGTGACGACAAATCAACAGTGCAAAAATTTAATATCTCAACATATATTTTGTGAAATTCATTATTTTTTTCATATTCAATAAAATTTTTATCTAATTCTGAAATTTTATTAATTATAAAAGTATCAATTAAATCTAATTTCTTAAAGTCATAATTTTCGAATTCATTAAAAGAAAATTCATCTAATATATTTCCAAGCAAAAACCTAAGAGTATTTCTTATTTTTCTATATGATTCAGAATGTTGTGTAATTATAGATTGATCAATACGTAAATCTTCAGAATAATCAGACGCTACGACCCAGAGTCGTAAAATGTCAGCACCATTTTTTTTTATAATTTCATCTGGAGCTATTACATTTCCAATTGATTTGGACATCTTTTGACCTTTACCGTCAACAACAAACCCGTGTGTAAGAATACTTTTATAAGGTGCCTTTCCTCTTGTTCCAGATGAATGAAGTAAAGATGAATGAACCCAGCCTCGATGTTGATCCGATCCCTCAAGATACATATCAGCTGGCCAATTTAGATCATCTCTATTTTCAAGGACATAGGTGTGGGAAGAGCCTGAATCAAACCATACCTCTACAATATCCTCTACTTTTTTATATTTTTTAGAATCATACTTTTCACCTAAAAAGTCTGATTTACTTCTTTTGTACCAAGCGTCACTCCCCTCTCTTTTAAATATTTCGTAAATTTTTAAATTTACCTCATCATCTATTATTGGTTCATGAGTTTCACTATCAATAAATATCGGCAGAGGGACACCCCAAAACCTTTGTCTTGATATACACCAATCAGGACGTGTTTCTATCATGCCTTGAATTCTATTTTTTCCTATAGGTGGAAAAAAATTTGTTTTATCTATGTTATCTAAAGCATTTTTTTTTAAGTCATTTTTATTCATAGATATAAACCATTGTGGTGTTGCTCTATGAACTAACGGAGCCTTAGATCTCCATGAATGTGGGTAGCTATGTTTGTATTCTTTATCAAATATTAATTTTTTAAATTTTTTTAACTCATCTATTATAATTTTATCGGCCTTAAATATGTGCGTGCCTACAAAATGTTTGATTACATTCGTGTAATATCCATTATCATCAATTGTATTTTCTGCCTCAATATTATTTTTAAGACCAAGCGCAAAGTCATCAGGACCATGGCTTGGCGCAACGTGTACTATCCCGGTCCCCTGTTCTGTTGTCACGAAATCAGCCTCTAATAAAGGAACATTATAATCATATCCTAATTCTTTAAATGGGTGAATTGCAACCAATTTTTCAAGTTCTTTTCCTCTAAAAGAATCAATAAGTTCAAATTGTATTTGTGTCACATTTGTAAAGTTATCTATCAAATCTTTTGCAATAATAAATTTCTCCTTTTCTTCATTTTGATAAATCCCATAATCTAAATTAGGGTTATATGCTAACGCTCTATTACATGGAATTGTCCAGGGTGTAGTTGTCCAAATTAATATTCGTAAATTATTAAAACCCCTAAACTCATTTTTTAAATCAAAACTTACATAAATTTGATTAGATACATGGTCTTGATATTCGACTTCTGCATCAGCTAGTGCCGTAGATTCTACGACTGACCAAAGAACAGGTTTGTAACCTTTGTACAAACCGCCGTTTTTTAAAAACTTTAATATTTCAAGGGCAATTTGAGCCTCTGCATCATTAGACATTGTGGCGTAATAATTTTCCCAATCACCCAAAACACCCAGCCGCTCAAACTGTTCCCTTTGGACTAAAATCCATTTTTTAGCGAATTCCCTACATTGATTTCTAAAATCTAATACCGAAATATTTTTTTTATCCTTACCTTTTTTTTTATTTTCTTCTTCAATCTTCCATTCAATAGGAAGTCCATGACAATCCCAACCTGGTACATAGGGGCAATCTCTTCCATTTATTGACTTAAATTTAACAACTATGTCTTTTAAAATTTTATTTAGTGCAGTTCCAATATGAATATTTCCATTTGCATAAGGTGGGCCATCATGAAGAATGAATTTGTCTCTACCTTTTCTTTTAGATCTAATTTTATTATATAACTTTATACCTGACCAAAAGTTAATTAATTCAGGTTCACGTTGGGGTAGATTTCCCCTCATTGGAAAACTTGTTTTTGGCAAATTAACTTTATTATTTGGCATTTTTTAATACTTTCTTTGCAACTGTAATATCTTTTTTAATCTGATCTAAAAGATTTTTTTTTGATTTAAATTTTTTTTCTTTCCTCAAAAACTTTAAAAACTCAATTGTTACGTTTTTTTTATAAAGATTTCTTATTGGCGCAAATAAATGCGTTTCTAACACATCTATTTTTTTTCTTCCAAAAGTTGGGGCTAATCCATAATTACTAATACCATTATAAATTATTTTATTAAGATATAATCGTGTAACATAAACGCCTTTAAGAGGAAGAATACAATCATTTAAAAAAACATTTGCGGTTCTGTACCCTAGTTTTCTTCCAATTTTGTCTCCACTTACGACTTTTCCATTAACAGACCAATATCTTCCAAGTAATTTTTTTACTTGGGAGATTTTACCTAAGGAAATTAATTTCCTAATTTCACTTGATGATATTTTTTTTCCACTAATTCTTTTTTGTATTGCAATTTTAGTAGAAAAGTATTTTTTCAATAAATTTGGATTTCCAACCCTATTTTTTCCAAATTTAAATTCTTTTCCAACAATAATTTTTAACGGGCTAATTTTTGCTTTTAATATTTTTTCTATAAAATTCTGTGCAGTCATATTACGTAAACTTTTATTAAATTTGAGAATTATTAAATAATCTATTTTCATTATAGTTAAGATTTTTTGTTTTTCCCTTAAGCTTATAATTTTAAAATTTTTTACCTTAGAAAAAAATTCTTTAGGATTTGGATCAAAAGTTAAAAGACCTATTTTACGCTTATTTTTTTTTGCAAATCTTGCCGCCTCATTTAGTATTGAAACATGACCTTTGTGAAGCCCATCAAAATTACCAATCACAAGTATGGAATTATTTGTCACTTTTAAATTATACTTGTTTCTAAAAATTTTCATTTTACCAATTTAATTCTTGTTGAAATTTATTTATTCTTAAGCTTTCCATTTCATTTGATTTTAGTAACTTGTCAAAATTCAAATTATTATCTCTAAAAAAATCTTTATAAATTCCATTTAATATTAGTAAAGAATCAATATTAAAATTTTGAGCTCCGTGAATATCTGTCTTTAAATTATCTCCAACAGCTAAAATCCTTTTTTTTTCAATAATGTGACCAATTTTTTTTTCAATATTTAATTTTGCAAATTTATAAATCTCATTATATGGCTTACCAAAGTACAAAACTGTGCCACCAAGTTTTTTATAATATTTAGCCAAAGATCCAGCGCAAAATTCAATTTTATTTCCTCTTGAAACTACTTCATCAGGATTTGCGCATACAAAAGTTTTTTCTTTTAAAATCCAGCTTTTAAAAAGATTTTGATAATCTGAAATATTATTTCCTATCTCATCTACTAGTCCAGTACATATGATTTCTTGGGTTTGATTAATATCAGAAGAAATATTATTAATACCTTCAAAAAGATCATTGTCTTTGACTGGTCCTAAATGATAAAAAATTTTTTTTTGATTTTTATAAATATAGTTTTTTGTAACATCTCCAGAAGTTACTAAAAGATCAATCAATCTAAAATCAAAATTCAATTTTATTAAAAATTGCTTGACTGTGTCACTTGGTCTGGGAGCATTAGAAATTAAAACAACCTTTTTTTTTTGCTTCTTTAATTCATCCAGAACAACGATTGCGTTTTCAAATAAATTTATTCCATTATGTATAACACCCCATAGATCAATAAAGTAAACATTATACATGCTTGAAATACTCTTAAATTTTTTTAGCTCTTCAGGTAAATAATTTTGCATTATTTACTCGGTCTGTTGGAGAGTAGTTTTCAAGTTTTCAATTAATTGGTCAATTTGATTTTTTTCTATTATTAAAGGTGGAGATAGGGCAATTATATCTCCCGTAACTCTCAATAAAATTTTTTGATTTACAAAAGCTTCACACAAAACATTATAAGCTCTTCTTGTTGGCTTGCTGTCCATAGGTTCTAATTCAACCGCTCCTATCAATCCAAGATTTCTAATATCAATTATATTTCTTTCTCCTCTGAGGGAATGTATTGCATCCTCCCAATATTTTGATAATTCACTAGCTCTTTGAAATAATCCTTCTTCTTCATATAGTTTCAGAGCTGCCAAAGATGCAGCGCATGCAAGGGGGTGTGCTGAGTAAGTATATCCATGAAATAAATCTATCATTTTTTCATCTTTGTTCATAAAAGCATTATAAATTTCATCTTGAACTAAAACTGCCCCCATTGGTACAGTTCCGCTGTTTATACCTTTGGCGAGACAGATTAAATCAGGTGTAATATCAAAATATTCGCTTGCAAATGATTTTCCTAAACGACCAAATCCTGTAATGACTTCATCAAAAATTAACAAAATTTTATTTTCTACACATTTTGTTTTTATTTTGTTTAAATAATTTTTTGGTGGAATTAATACACCTGTGGAACCCGCTACAGGCTCAACAATAACAGCTGCAATATTTTCTGAACCATGTTTTTCTATAATGGTATCTAATTCATCTGCTAATTCTTCACCCCATTCAGGTTGTCCTTTCGAATACGCATTTTTCTTTAAGTTATGAGTATCAGAAAGATGATAAACATCTGGTAGAAATTTACTAAATTGCGCTCTATTTTTTTCAATTCCTCCGACTGAGATCCCGCCAAAATTTGTTCCATGATATCCCCTGTTGCGACCAATCAATATTCTTTTACTTTCTTCCCCTTTTTCTCTCCAATAGGATAAGGCAATTTTTAAGGCGCTTTCGACCGCCTCGGATCCCGAATTTCCAAAAAAAACATGATTGAACCCTTTGGGTGCAATTTGCGACAATTTAGAACTTAATTCAAAAGATTTAGGATGACCCATGTTAAATGCTGGTGCAAAATCAAGTTCCTCTGCTTGCTTTTTTATAGCTTCAACAATTGGTTCTCGACCATGTCCAGCGTTGCAACACCAAAGTCCAGCAACTCCATCTAGAATCTGATCACCTGAAGGGGTATAGTAATACATCCCCTTTGCTTTCGAAATTATACGGGGATTTTTTTTAAAGTGTTTATTTGCAGAGAAGGGCATCCATAGAGATTCCAAATCGTTTGGAAAATCTTGATAACTATTGCCCTTTAATGCTTTCTTTATCGAGCTAGGAACAGACATATTTGAGGGTATACTGCAGAATGGTCAAAAAAACTATATAAACAGTGGTTTTTTTAAGTTATTAAACCCCTTGAAAATATTAGTTTAATTGTCATATCACCATCATAACGTTAAAGGAGAAAATTATGAAATTTAGGCCGTTGCACGATAGAGTATTGGTTGAATCACTTGATAGTGAGGAAAAAACCGCTGGAGGAATAATTATCCCTGACACAGCTAAAGAAAAACCCCAAGAGGGTAAAGTTATAGCGGTGGGTCCTGGGTCAAAATCAGAAGATGGAAAAATTACACCAATGGATGTTAAGGTAGGAGATCATGTATTATTTGGTAAATGGTCGGGCACTGAAGTAAAGGTTGATGGTAAAGATTATTCAATCATGAAAGAAAGTGACATCATGGGAGTAATTGCAAAGAAATAATTTAGGAGGAAATTAAAATGGCAGGAAAAATAGTAAAATTTGAAACTGAAGCAAGAAATGCAATGCTTAAAGGGGTTGATTTGCTTGCAAATGCTGTAAAGGTAACTTTAGGTCCAAAAGGAAGAAATGTGGTTATTGATAAATCTTTTGGTGCACCAAGAATTACTAAAGACGGAGTTACAGTAGCTAAAGAAGTAGAATTAGAAGACAAATTTGAGAACATGGGTGCACAGATGGTTAAAGAAGTTGCTAGTAAAACAAATGATGAAGCTGGTGACGGAACAACAACTGCTACTGTCCTAGCCCAAGCAATTGCTAAAGAAGGTTGTAAATATGTATCCGCTGGAATGAATCCGATGGATTTAAAAAGAGGTATTGACACTGCAATAGAAAAAGTAATTGAAGAAATCAAAAATAATTCCAAAAAAGTAAAGACAAGTGAGGAGATTGCGCAAGTTGGAACAATTTCATCGAACGGAGAAAAGGAAATTGGTGATATGATTTCTCAAGCTATGCAAAAAGTTGGGAATGAGGGAGTTATCACGGTTGAAGAAGCTAAAGGACTACAAACTGAATTAGATGTTGTTGAAGGGATGCAGTTTGATCGAGGTTTTTTATCACCTTACTTTATTACAAATTCGGATAAAATGACTGCTGAGTTAGAAAATCCATTGATACTATTGTGTGAAAAGAAACTATCTAATTTACAAACATTGGTTCCACTTCTTGAGTCAGTTGTCCAAGCAGGTAGACCTTTATTAATAATAGCTGAAGAAGTTGAGGGTGAAGCATTAGCTACACTTGTTGTTAATAAACTAAGAGGCGGTTTAAAAGTTGTGGCAGTCAAGGCTCCTGGATTTGGCGATAGAAGAAAATCAATGTTAGAAGATATTGCAATTTTAACTGGGGGAACCGTAATTTCTGAGGATCTTGGTATTAAGCTTGAAAATGTAAAAATTCAAGATTTAGGATCTTGTAAAAAAATTAAAGTTGATAAAGATAACACAACAATCGTTGATGGCTCTGGTAAAAAAGCAGACATAGAAGCTAGATGTGGCTCTATAAGAAAGCAAATTGATGAATCAACTTCCGACTATGATAAAGAGAAACTTCAAGAGCGACTTGCTAAATTAGCTGGCGGTGTTGCAGTTATCAAGGTTGGTGGAGCAACTGAAGTTGAGGTTAAAGAACGAAAAGATAGAGTTGATGATGCACTTAATGCTACAAGAGCAGCCGTTGAAGAAGGTGTTGTTACTGGTGGTGGATGCGCACTTTTATACGCTGCCTCAGTTTTAGACACTGTTAAAGTCAAAGGTGACGATCAGAAAGCAGGTGTAGAAATAATTAAAAAAGCCTTACAAGCACCTATTAGACAGATTACATCTAACGCAGGTGTGGATGGCTCTGTCATTGTTGGTAAGCTTTTAGAGGGAAAAAAAGGCTCAAATGGATATGATGCTCAGTCTGAAGAATACTGTGACATGATCCAAAAAGGAATTATTGATCCTACAAAAGTTGTAAGAACTGCGCTTCAAGATGCAGCTTCTATCGCAAGTTTGTTAATCACAACTGAAGCTATGATTGCTGATAAACCAGATGATAAAGATTCTGGCGGTGGTGGTGGGATGCCTCCTATGGGTGGAGGAATGCCAGGCATGGGCGGAATGGGAATGTAATCCCCATTATCTCAAACAAAAATTCAAAAAGGGCAGTTTTTACTGCCCTTTTTTTTTGTCTATACGAAAATCATTAATGATGAAGGAGTGATGAAGGAATGATGAAGGATTTGGTGATGTTATAGTCTCATTTGCAAGTATAACTAATTAGTCCAAATTTTATCTATTCTATCCTTAATATTATATTCAAATTTTTGAAGTAGTTTTTGATTTTGTTCAACAATTATTATGTCTTCTTTAAAATTTTTAACAATATCATTTTGTATTTTAATTGAAGGTATATGAATTTTAATTTTTTCAAAATTTGATTTAGATATTTCTCCAAATGTGCCGCCTGTTGCAATGCTTTTTAAATAATCTTTTAGTAAATAAATTTGAATTGCAATATATTCGGGAATATACTTTTTTTGATTAATTACTATTGATTTAAATCCCTGGTTTGTTGCAACCTCTACTTCATTGATTCCAACTCTTCCTATAGTTGCCCTAGTTGAGACTATTACAGAATTAATCGGTATAATTTTTGCACTTGATTTTTTAAGTCCTAACCTAGTTATTTTTCTTTTCGAATTTTTAATATAACTAATTGCTTCATTAGATGGTAAATCAACTAATGTTAACCATTTTATATCTCCATTCCAATAATCTTCAATTTTTGAATTTGGAGTGCCTCCAGAAATTATTTCTCCAATATCACCAAACTCAACCGATTCCCAACTTGTATCAACTTTAATCATGGGTTTATAGTTTTCGATAACCTGTCTGCATCCATCGATAATTTTTTGATAACCATTTAATTCTTCAACTATTTGATTTTGGATTTCAAGAGGTGGTAGTGGAATTTTTTTCCCCTTTAGTTCTTTAAAATGTCTACTATAACCCAAGTCAGCAATATCTAGGGATTTAATAATGAAATAAAGATATTTAGGCAAAATATTTGAATTGGGTTGAAGAATTTTAATCCCATCCGCACCAGCAACAAAATCAAAATCAATATATTTAATTATTTTTGTATGGTCTCCAAAAATTATAACTGGTTTAGATATTTCAATCTTATCTTTAATGTTGTTCCAGTAACCTGCAATAGGTTTGTTTGACTGGTCAATAATCGGAATTTTACCTTCTTTTAAAAAGTTTTTGCTATTTATTTTTATTTTTGGAGTCACTACCTCAAAAGTATCAATTATTTTTATTACTTCAAATTTTGAATCAATTTTTTTAGTAATAGAATATTTTGTTGATGAAAATATAAAATTTTCATCTGATAAAATTTTACTTTTATCAACCAAAAAACAATTTTTACTTTCTTTATTACTTTTAATAAAATCTAATATCTGAGGTATATCATTTTCTTTAATTTTATTTCTTTGTGCTCCCAGACTAAAACCATCATTGACTACATTGGCAAAAAATACATCATTATTTTTTTTATTTTTTTCTTTGTCTAATATTAGAATTGATGTTTTTACACCAGAGTATGGTTGAAACACACCAGCAGGAAGAGAAATTATACCAATTAAAGAAGTTTCAATAAGTCTTTTCCTTAATTGTTTATACGCAGTTCCAGTTTGAAATATAATACCTTCAGGAACAATAATTCCGGCACGACCTTTAGGTTTTAAATGTTCATTAATATAATCAACAAATAATACTTCTGCTTTTGTAGACTTAACTCCAAATCTATTATGAGGAGTTATCCCGCCTTTTGGAGAAAAGAATGGAGGGTTTGCAAGTATCACATCAAAATAATCGTTCCATCTGTCCTCACTTGAAAGAGTATCATACTCATTAATTTTAGGATTGGTAAATTTGTGTAAGTACATATTCACTAAAGACATTTTCACCATATCAGGAGAAATATCGTAACCATTTAAGTTCTCACCAATTTTTTTTCTATCAGATGCAGTCAGTCCATCTCCTAAATTCTTTTTAGTATTTTGATTTAAAATACATTTGTAAGAACTAATTAAAAAACCTGCAGTACCACAAGCAGGGTCTAGTATTGTTTCATTTTTTTGAGGATTAACTATCTCTGTGATAAAATCAATTATATGTCTAGGTGTTCTAAACTGACCTGCATCACCTTGGGAACCCATGAAAGATAGCAAATATTCAAATGCATCACCAAGTTTTTCTGAATGAGAATAATGAAATTCATTAATTTCTTTTAAAAACATATTTAATGTTGAAGGATCTTTAAATGGAAGAAATGAATTTTTGAATATCTCTCTAAATAACTCAGGAAGATTTTCATTATTATACATTTGTTCAATTGCCTCTGAATAGAGTTTGATTTTTTCAACACCACTTGTTTTAGTATCCATCAAATTCTTCCAAGAATATTTTTCAAACTTGCCTGAAAAGTAAGTTGATTTACCGCCCATTGATACAGATTGTTCATCCATATCATTCATAAACTTATAAATTAGACCATTTGTGATTTGTTCAACTTGTGCTTTTGGGTCTGGTAATTTTCCAACTAATATTTGTCTTAAAGTATTAATTCTCTTCTTAGTTACATCGTCAAGCATTAATAAATCTTTCTAAATTAATATTTTCTTTAACATAGGTTGGTATCTTAATTCTTAAATCTTCTGGTAATTTAAAGAAGTAATCTCCAGATGGATGTACATTTAGTTCTGCATATTTGCCACTATCAATTTTTTCTCTAAAATCTTTGTCAGTTACATACGCTTCAAACACTTGTTTGACCGCATTAAATGAGTTTTCATCAGGTTTAAATTTATCATCAAATTTATCAAACTCTACCTCAAGTATTTCATCTTTATTTTTTATTTTTGAGATAAAACCAAATGTATATAGCAGTAAGTCTTTGATTGAGATATTTACATCAAGTCCTAATGCTTCTCTTAATCTTTCAAGTGAATATGATTTTTTAAGATACTTTTCTTTAAAGTATTCTTCTGCATCATTAAAATTCTGATTTTCAATCATTTGTTTAAGAGAATTAAATGATTGTTTATCTTTAAAAAATTCCTCTTTGAAAGATTTATATAAATCTCTATCAATTCTCATACCTGCCTGAGGAATGTTTATTTCTTCTGTTTTTTGAACTGGGTCTATATCTTTATTAAATACTTCTTCTGGTCTTGGTTTTGTTCCACCTTTGCCTTCTCCTCCCTCTACAGGTAGTTTTAATACTTGGTCATAATCAAACTCTTCTTCAAAATATTGATAGTTTTTAAAATAATCAAAAAGTTTAAATGATGATTTAATTGAATTTATTGTTTTAGGTATTTGATTTTTATCAATCCAACACTCCTTAAAATCAAACATTCTAGTTCCTCTTCCCTTCATCTGAATAAATTCAGTAGGAGAAAACACGGGTCTAAACAAACAAATATTCAATAAATCTTTACAATCATATCCCGTAGACATCATCCCAACTGTTACACAAACTCTTGCTTTTGAAGTTTTATAAAATTCATTAATTGGTGAATTTCCTCTTAAATTATTATTTTTAAAATCAATTGTCATTTGTTGAGGATCTGGTTTTGTAATTCCTGAAGTAACTTGAATTGCGAAATCAGATTGGTACTGACCAGGAAAATACTTTTCAGCAAGTTCGTTGAGAATTTCTGTTATCCTTTCTGCATGTTTTTGTGAAACACAAAAAACTAAGGTCTTACCAATTTCATTTGAAAAAGGGTCTCTTTCTGCACTTTTAATAAATGCATCACAAAAAGATAAATTTGTTTCTTTTGACTTAAATTTCCGTTCATAATCTTTTTTAAAAAAAGTTTGTTCTTCTTCTATATCTTTTCCATCTTTGTCCACACCTTTGAATGTTAATCCTTCTCTACTCATCATATCTGCTGAAAGTCCAG
>NZJW01000014.1 GCA_002692055.1 Candidatus Pelagibacter sp.
GATTGGTAAATATCCAGGCCAATTTTAAAATTTTTATTTTTCTTGTTAGTTTCGTATAGTTGATCTTTTATACCCTGAAGAGCCATAACGTCTTCTTCTGACTTTTTATTAATAACTACTGCGATTTTAAATTCTGGTTTAAATGATAACTGAGGTAAAGACTTTAAAATTTCAAAATCATCAGATTGTTTGGCAATTCCCAATACAGAGAAAAATATCAAAATTATTGCTAACAGAAAACGTGATAATCTTGTAAAACTCATTGATTAAAATTATCATAAATAATTTTACAAATATATTACAATTTTTTTTAGTTCAAAACTCTTATAGGTTGACCATCTAAAAAAGCTTGTAAACCTTCTGCCATTTGGTTGTACCACTTGGCATAATTGTCCAATGTTACATATCCAATATGGGGTGTTAACAAAACATTTGGTAAAAATCGTAATTTATGATTTTCTGGTAATGGTTCTATTGCGTAAACATCAAGACCAGCGCCTGCAATAATTTCATCTTGTAATGCTTTTACAAGATCATCTTCATTTATAATTGGTCCTCTTGACGTATTTATTATAAAAGCGGTTTTTTTCATTTTTGAAATATCATTATATTTAACTAAATTTCTACTACGATCGCTTAAAAGATAATGTATTGTCAAAAAATCCGATTTTTCAAATAAGTCCTCTTTAGTTACTGCCATGACACCGTGTTTTTCTGCATCTGCCATTTTTAAATTTTCACTCCAAGCTATAACCTCCATCCCAAAAGCTTTTCCTACTTTCGAAACCATACTGCCTAGGTTTCCTAAACCCATTATGCCTAGAGTTTTTCCTTTAAGTTCAAATCCAATAGTTGTCTGCCAATATCCTTGATACATATTTTCAGACTCTTGTTTTATATTCCTGGCAAGACCCAAAATTAGAGCCCAAGTTAATTCTGCTGTAGGATTTTTATTACCTTGTGATCCAGAAACTATAATTCCTTTTGATTTAGCATGTTCTAAATCAATGCCTAAATTTCTCATTCCACTTGTAGCGATAAACTTTAAATTTGGGCAACCATCCATTAGCTTTTTTGTCATTGGAGTTCTTTCTCTCATTATTAAGAAAGCATCAAAACTCTTAAGATTTTCTATAGCGTGGTCCTCGTTTTCAAAAGGTTGATTAAAAACTTTGATTTCACAACTATTTTTTAATTTTGACCAATCAACTAATTGTTCAGCCACACCCTGGTAATCATCGAGTATAGCTACTTTCATAGAAAATTATTTAGATAGTAAACTGCTTAATTTTCTAATATCTTTAACTTTTTCTAAATGCCTAACTGTTTCAATCAGCGCTTTAGATTTTTTACTTGACCATTTAGCAAATTCACAACAACCTAAAAATTTATCTGCAACTTCATCATATGTCATAGGTATCATTGGACTTCCTTTACCAAAGTCACCTCGTCCAGATATTTTCTTTCCATTTTTAAGATGGATATCGATGATAGTTGTCATTTTGTCATAGCCGGCGGCCTCAGCAACTTTGTTTTTATAAAAATTAATTTTTCTTAACATCTTTTGAACATCAGGCTTATTAATTCTTTTATCTTGGTACTCAGGGATATAAGCTCTTCTTTGGACCAATAAAATTGCCATTGAATATTCCATACTAAATTTTGCTTGGAATTCATTTGTTGGCCTGTGATGAATTAAAGCATTTTGCATGTTATGATTTGTTCCTACATCAACTTTAACAACATCTTGTGGCTTAATGTTGTGTTTTAAAATTAATTCAAGCATTTTTGTCATTCCAGGATGAGTCAAAGATCCGCAAGGATGTGGTTTAATTGAAATGCCTGGCTTAGAAAATGTCCACGGTCTTCCAAGCTGTCCTTTGATTGAGTTTAAATTATAACCTCCACCGTGTGCTTGAAAAAAACCTCTAGGTGACTCTAAAATTTTATCTGTCGCTGACCACCCGTACCCAACTAGATCACAGGCTACTACACCACTTTCTGCTGCTCTTCCTGCGTGAAGCGGTTTTGTCATAGTTCCAAAATTCTCCCTTAATCCAGCACTTAATGATGCTGCAATTGCAAGGGATCTTTGAATTTGTTCTACATTGTAGCCTCTAATTTTAGCGGCTGCAGATGCAGATGCTAAAGTTCCGCAAGTTGCAGTTGAATGAAAACCATGTTGATAATGTCTCGGTGACATTGCTTCTGAAACTTTACACTCTACATCTACTCCAATTAAATATGCATTTAAAAAATCTTTACCATTAATTTTTTTTAACTCTCCCTCTGCAAATGCACTTGGTAAACAAGGAGCTGTTGGATGAGTTAATAATCCATAAACTCTATCTTTTTGTACAGCCAGCTGCGTATCATCGTAATCATCAGAGTGAATCCCTACTCCATTTGCTAAAGCGGCAAATCTTGATGTAACTTTCATCTTTGAACCAATTACAGTTGCTCGTCCTTTGGCAGAGTTTTGCTTGATGTGTTTGAAAAGGTAATCTCCTGTTCTCGCAGCCGAACCAGATAAAGCTAAACCGAAACCGTCTAAAATATGTTTTTTTGCTAAATCAACAACGTTATTGGGAATTTTATTATATTTATTTTTTTTTACAAATTCAGCAACATACTTGGTTAAATTTTTTCCTTTATCCGACTTAATATTAGGCGTGTAAGCTCTACCCATTTTAATTTCCCCTTCTAAGATTTATTGTATAGTTTTGCAAAAAAAAATATGGATTGTCAATAAATTTTATAATATAAAATGTTGTTTCACATTGTAAAACATTATGAGTTCGATCAAAGTCTTAGACAAAGCATTTCAAATTTTAAATTCATTTAGCGATGGTAACAAGAGTATTTCGTTAAAAGAGTTAACCGCAACAACACAACTAAATAAATCTACAATATTAAGGATTTGCAAATCACTAATTAAGCATAATTTTTTAATAAAGAATGAGATCAATGGAAGTTACCGCCTCGGACCTGGTAGTTGGAAGTTAGGATCTATTTATAATTCAAATTTTAAAATAGGCACTGAAATACGAGATATTTTAAATCAAATTTGTGAGGTCACTGGGCAATCTGCTGGTTATTGGGTAAGGGCTGGTAAAAAAAAAGTATGTTTATACAGAGTAAATTCAAGATCTGAGCTCAATCATTATGTTGTTGAAGGAACAACTTTCGAGCTAAATTCAGCAACTGGAAAAGTTTTATTAGCTTATACAAATGAGAACTCGGAAATAAAAAAAGAAATTGAAAAAAAGGGTTATATTTTTACTGCTGGGGAAAGACTTGATAACATTGCAAGTGTTGCAATTCCTGCATTTGATAATAAAAATATATTCAAGGCCACAGTAAGTGTATCAGGTTGGAAACAGTTTTTTACAAACAAAACTGTGCCTAAGTATTTTAAAACGTTGTCGAGTTACAGTAATCAACTAAAAACATTATTATCAAATGAATAAAAAAACAGACCAATTAAAAAAATATCTTAAGGACAATAAATGTTATTATCTACCGACTTGTCATGATCCTCTCACAGCGAAACTTATTGAAAGCAAAGGTTTTAAAATATCTTTTATAGGCGGATTTGCACTGTCTTCGGCAATATTGGGTTATCCTGACGCAAGTTTAATAACTCAAAAAGAACTAGTTGATGCAACTTATACAATTTGCAATCATACAAAACTTCCTATCATTGTGGACGCTGATACTGGCTTTGGTGGTCCAGCAAATGTTTATAGGACTGTCAAAGATTTAGAAGCTGCAGGAGCATCCGCACTTGTTTTAGAAGATCAAGTTTTTCCAAAAAAATGCGCACTAACTGATCAGGTTTTATTGTTAAATTTAGAAGAGGCAAAGGAAAGATTATTTACTGCTATACACGCCGCAAAAGAGAATAAAAATATTTTAGTGATAGCAAGAACAGACGCTCTAACATTAGGATCCATGTCTGAAACTGTAAAAAGATGCTTAGAGTATAAAAAAATGGGTGTGGATGCTGTTTTTATGACAGGGCTAAATAATCTTAAACAATTAAAAGTGATTAGCGATAGTATCAAAGGAATACCTTTAATGTTAAACATTACCCAAAATGTTAAATTTAAACTTAAAGATGTAAGTATAAACAAATTTAAATTAGCATTATTTTCACAACAAATATTAGATGGATATATAGACTCTACGAAACAAACTTTAGATNTAATTAAAAAAAATAANATNCCTAAATATAAAAATAANGCTAAAGATACTTTGGCNTTATTAAATTANGATAAATATCTCANGTTAGAAAAGAGAAAAANGTAGAATGCTAGNATATTACNANGCAATTAAAAAAAGCTATAAAAGTATNTTAATTGGTGCAGTNGGCGGTTATTTNGGAACNNTANTCAATCTTCCACTTCCATGGTTGCTTGGNGCTTTGATATTAAATTTATNTATATCNCTTACNANATANNANATAACATTNGATAAAAAAATATTCNTACCTGTTTTATTAATNATTGGNGTAATTTTAGCAGGATCTTTTAATATTACTTTNCTTTATAAAATTCACTTATGGATTTACTCATCAATAGCTATGATAATNTGTACGATAATTGGTGCAATTATAACTGCAATATACTTTCATAAAATTTGTAAATTTAAAAAACTTGTTTCTATNCTNGCTGGNATGCCNGGNGCNTTTGTTGTAATNGCAGGNGCAATAAATCAAATGACTGANAGNAAAAAAGAAAGTGGACAAGTAGTAATACCTCAAGCAACAAGNGTNCTATTTATTGTNTTAATTTTNCCTTTTNTATTTGTNACNCAAGTTGGTTANCANGAAATTGNATCNCATGGNAANANTCCAGNTTANTCTTTNAGATATTTTNTAGAATTAATTTTTCTTCTTATAATATCTCAAATNGGTNCAATNGGATTTGAAAAGTTAAAAATACCATCNGCGCCNATTCTNGCNGCAATGATATTTTGNGGTTTNTTTTANACNCTAGANATTACAACAGCACGTTTCCCAGATATTTTTATTAATATNGCTTTNGTATTNCTNGGCTCGGCAATTGGNTGTCGTTTAAATGCTCTGCCCATTAANGANATTGGGTATTACTCATTTCATGGTTTNNTAGTATCTNTTTTACTATTNGGTGTTGCAGCTTTATTTGCATATTTACTTCAAATATTCTTTGNTTTTGATTTTATGGCAGCTTTCTTAAGTTTTGCTCCAGGAGGACTCCACGAAATGGTCGTAATTAGTATAGCATATAATATAGATCCGCTTTTTGTAACTTATCATCACTTTTTAAGAATATTTTTAATTATATTTTCTATACCATTTATACTTAAATATTTTTCAAAAAATTAGTCCCAAATTTTTTTTAAACGCTGGGTTCTACCACAGCCAGTTTTATAAAGTTTATATCTAATAGGATTATTTTTATAATAGTCTTGATGGTAATCTTCAGCTGGATAAAAAATGTCTAACTTTTTTATATGTGTTACAAAATTTGAAATATCTGATTTTCCTAAATTTTTTTTAGACTCTTCGAAAGCAATTTTCTCATCTTCATTTTGATAAAAAACTGCAGTTAAATAACTGGAGCCTTTATCGCAAAATTGACCTTTAGCATCGTATGGATCAATATTTTTCCAAAATACACTTAATAGTTGGTTATAAGATATCACTTTTTGATCATACACTACCTCGACGGCTTCGTAATGACCTGTTTCATTAAAAGTAACTTGCTCATATGTTGGGTTTTTTAGATCGCCACCTGTATAACCAGAAATAGCTTTTATCACGCCTGGTGTTTTTTCAAAAGCCTCTTCCACACACCAAAAACACCCACCTGCAAAATATGCTTTTTTTTCTTCTGCCATTGTTAATTTATTTAAACTAATAAAAATTAAAAAAAAGACAATTAATCTCATTAAATAACTTTGATAAACTTTTATAAAAACCATATTAATATACGATGATATCTAAATTATAGATTATGAATAACAAGTTCCAAAACAAATTTTTAACCGCCGATAATAAAAAAAGGGCATTTATAGAGACTATAAAAATAGATACTCTTTGGTTTAATACTGGAACATTGTGTAATTTAGCTTGTAAAGGTTGTTATATAGACTCAAGTCCAAAAAATGATCGATTAGCTTATTTATCATTTAAAGAATTTAAAACTTTCGTTAATGAGAGCGTTCAAAATGAAATGGGTACTCAGAAAATTGGTTTTACAGGTGGAGAACCATTTATGAATAAAGATATTTTTAAGATGATTGAATATTCATTAGATAATGGTTTTAAAACTCTTGTTTTAACAAATGCTATGAAGCCGATGCTAAATAATAAAAATGATCTATTGAACTTAAATCATTTAAATTTAACAATAAGAGTTTCAATCGATCACTATTTAAAAGAAAAGCATGAGCGGATAAGAGGGCCAAATAGCTGGGACCCTATGATTGAAGGATTAAAATGGTTATCAAAAAATGATTTTAATTATTGCTTAGCTACACGGTTAATGTGGAACGAAGATGAAACAACGACAAGAAAGAATTTTAAAAAATTTATTAAAGATAATGAATTAAAAATTAATGCAGATTCAAAGATTCAACTGGTCACATTTTCTGAGATGGATGAAAAATCTGATACACCAGAGATAACAACAGATTGTTGGAAAATTCTTAATAAAAGTCAAAATGAAGTAATGTGCTCAAACTCTAGAATGATTGTTAAAAAAAAAGAAAATGATTATCCAAGTGTTATAGCATGTACTCTACTACCCTATAGTTCAGAATTTGATTTAGGAAATACTTTAAAAGAATCTTTGAAAAGGATTTATTTAAACCATCCTCATTGTTCAAAATTTTGTGTTTTAGGTGGATCTAGCTGTGGCTAATGAATAAAAATTTTTTAAAAATTTTTATAGTTTCAATTTTTTTAATTTCGTTTCTATCAGTATTATTATTTGATTTAGATCAATTGCTGTCTTTTGAAAATATTAAAAAAAATCAAAATAGTCTACAAAATCTAATCAATGAAAATTATTATTTTTACTATATGGTTTTCTTTATTATCTATATCGTTGTAACTACTTTCGCCTTACCTTTTGCAGCGATAAAAACAATTATAGCAGGTGCGTTATTTGGATTAATACCGGGTGTATTACTTACCTCTTTTGCAAGTTCAATTGGCTCTACTTTATGCTTTTTAATGTCCCGTTTTGTTCTTAGAAACTATATAGAAAATAAATACCAAAAATACTTGAAAAAAGTGAACTTAGGTATTAGCAAAGACGGTGTTTTTTACTTATTTTTTTTAAGGTTAAGCCCAATTTTTCCATTTTTTATTGTAAATCTAATTTTTGGTCTTACAGAAATGAAAGCAACAACATTTTATATCATTTCTCAAATAGGAATGTTGATTGGGACTGTAGTTTTTGTAAACGCAGGCGTTCAGTTAGCTAAAATTAATAGTATTGATGATATAATTAGTTTTGAGATTATAATTTCATTTATGTTGATTGGTTTAGTACCTTTTATTTTAAAAAAAATTATAGAAAGATTTAAAAAATGAGTCAAAATATAAAAAATTTTATTAAAACTGATTGTGGGTTGTCAAAATATCATCTTCTAAAAACTAAGAAGGGTATATTTAATAAGTTAAGATTTTATTGGTTTGTTGCAATTGCCGTTATTAGAGATTTATCAAAAAAAAATTAAAACAATTTAAATATGAAATATGGAGATCTTGCTTAAATAAATTATTCTTAATTTAGACAAAATTGAGTATTAAATTATTTTTATGTTCAGATTATTAATAACATTAACTTTATTATGTTTCGCTTCTGTTAAAAGTCATGCAGGATCTTGTCCAGTATTAATTCAAAGAATTGATCAAACTCTTTCTGCATCGAAACAAATTTCAAAAGAACAATTTATTGAAATTAAACAATTGCGTGATCAGGGTAAAAAAGCTCATAATTCTGGTGAGCATAAAGAGTCAGAAGACCTATTAAACCAAGCATTAAAAATACTAGAAAGTTGATAGTCTTAAAAAAGACAAGATTTCTCGTAAAGTCTGTCACAATTTGACGATACTTATAGAGTATGAAAAAAAATAAATTAATTAGACTTGCTCAAATTGATCCTATAGAGATTGAACAAAAAACAAACTCTTTTTTTAATAAAGGAACACAATTTTTATTAGGAGCAAATTTAGTTGTGTTAGTTTTAATTTACTTGGTAATTTTTTAATTATTAGTTTGAACCATATATTTAATTAAAAATAAAAATATAGGTTTAGGTAATATTCTTAAAGTCTTGAAAATAAAACTCATCATAAAAGGAAATGTGATGTCATATTTCTTCTTTTCTAAACCATTATAAATAATATTAGCAGCTTTTTCTGCTGACATTAAGAAGGGCATCTCAAATTTATTTTGATCTGTAAGCCTTGTCTTTACAAAACCAGGGTTAATAATACTTACATATATATTGTTTTTTTTACAATCGTTATAGATCGATTCAGAATAATTCATCATAGCAGCTTTACTTGGACCGTAACCAGATGAATTGGGTAAACCAAAAAAACCTGCTAAAGAACTAATCATGGCGATATGGCCTTTTTGTTGTTTTTTTAAATAAGGAAGAATTATAGACATTACATTTATTAATCCCATAAAATTAACTTCAATTGTTTTTCTGTATAAGTCTAAATCTACATCAAATGTGTTATTTGGTTTATAAAAACCACTCGAATATACCACAAGATCTAAATCGCTATAATTGGTTATTATTTCCCTAAGTGTATTTTGTGATTCATCAGTATTGGTCACATCAACCCTTTTGCAAATAATATTAGTGCTATCGTTGGCAAGCTCATTTTTAATTTGTGGAAATTTATCCTCACTTCTGCCTAGAATAATTAAGCTATTAGTCTTTCCTAAATATTTTTTTGCTAGCTCAAGGCCTATGCCAGATGTTCCACCGATAATTATAACGCTCATTGTATTTTAGTATTTAGTGTATATATAATAAATATAATCAAAATAATATGGCATCAAGAAATGAATTCGATAGTTTTGGTAAAATAAAGGTTGCAGATGACAAATATTGGGGTGCTCAAACTCAAAGATCTATAAAAAATTTTAAAATTGGAAAAGTAAATGTTCCATTGGAATTAATACATGCAATTGGAATAGTCAAAAAATCTGCAGCTATTGTAAATCAAAAGTTTAAAGACTTAGATCCTAAGATATCTAAGGCAATACAAAAAGCTTCTGATGAAGTAATTTCAGGAAAATTAGACGATCATTTCCCCTTAAAGGTTTGGCAAACAGGGTCTGGTACACAAACAAATATGAATGTAAACGAAGTGATATCTAATAGAGCTATTGAAATACTTGGTGGTAAACTGGGATCTAAAAAGCCAGTACATCCAAATGATCATGTTAATATGGCTCAATCAACAAATGACACATTTCCAACTGCAATGCATATCTCAGTTGCAATTCATACAAATAAAAGGTTATTGCCTGCTCTTATAAAATTAGAAAATAGCTTAAATAAAAAAGTAAAGCAATTTAAAGATATCGTAAAGATTGGAAGAACCCATCTTCAAGATGCTACTCCTCTAACTTTAGGCCAAGAATTTTCGGGATACGAGGCACAAGTAAAAAATTCTATAGATAGAATTAAAAAAGCTTTAAATGAAGTTTATTATTTAGCACAAGGAGGAACTGCGGTAGGCACTGGAATAAATTCAAGAAAAAGTTGGGATAAAAAAATAGCTTTAGAAATTAAAAGAATTACAAGACTGCCATTTCAAACTGCTAAAAATAAATTTGAAGCGCTTGCAAGCCACGACCCAATTGTTAATTTTTCTGCAAGTTTAAGCACTACTGCAGTAGCACTTACTAAAATTGCTAACGATATAAGGTTTCTTGGATCTGGTCCGAGAGCTGGCTACTCAGAATTGGAATTACCAGAAAATGAACCGGGTTCATCAATTATGCCTGGTAAAGTTAATCCAACACAATGTGAAGCAATAACAATGGTTTGTACAAAAGTTATTGGAAATCATACTGGCATAACAATAGCTGGAACTCATGGACATTTTGAACTAAATGTTTTCAAACCTTTGATTGCTCATAATATCATTCAATCAATTGATTTAATTTCAGATTCTGTAAATTGTTTTGTAGATTTTTGCGTAAAAGGAATTAAAGCAAATAAAAAAAAGATCAATGAGTTACTTAATAATTCTTTAATGCTTGTTACTGCTTTGTCACCAATCATTGGTTATGATAACGCAAGTAAGATTGCGAAAACAGCACACAAAAATGGTACCACGCTTAAAGAAGAAACATTAAAAACGGGTTTGATAACAGAAGAACAGTATAAAAAATTTGTTAATCCAAAAAAAATGGTTGGACCTAGGTAACATTATAACAAATTAAAATATTTAGCTAAATTTAATAAATTTTCTAATTTTCCTAAAATAACATTATTATTTAAACTATTAGTAAGTTTTTTTATTTCATTATCATTATATTGCTTAATAAAGTTATTTTCCTGAACAACGACTTTAGCTTTATTTATATTTAAAATACCTTTTGAGAAAATTTTGATTTCATTATTTGTGATTTTATCATTATAAGATTTGTCTTCACAAATAATTTCACAAATTTCTCTTAAATCTCTTGTTTCAAAAAAAATATTATAAAATAATAAATTATCTTTTTGATATTTTATATTTCGTCCTTTAATATTAATTTTTGTTTTATCTGATGACAGGGTTATGTCTTCAAAAATAACATCTCCTTTTTGAAATAAAATTTCGAATTTTGCATTATCAAATAATTTTTTTCGAGTTTTTATTTTATTAAAAATTAAAATTATTCTAGCATCTAATAAGCTAGATAATTTATTCAAATTTTTTTCGAAAAATATTTTTAAATCTTTATTGTAGATTTTTTTAAAGTTCGCTTTTTCAAACGTTCCTTTTATTATAATCTCATTATTTGTTTTATTACTCTTTTCAGCAATGAAATTTCCCTCAAATAAATTAGTTTGAAATTTCTCTGATGTAAAAATAAAAGAATCTCCATCATTTTTTAATTTAAAAGATGTAAAGATTTCATTAATACCTGGAAAAATAGTTTGATCATTATAAGTGAATTTTAAATCTTTTTCTTGATCAAATAGATTTTTAAAGCTTATATTAAATCCAATATTATTTGATGTTAAATCTAACTGATTATTTTTAAAAGTAATTTCGAATGGAACTTCTCCGATAAAAGTATGCGCAGTTATTTTTTTGATTTTACGATCATAATAAATAATTACGCTATTAATTTGATCTATATTAAATGACTGCTTGTTGCTAAAAAATTTGAGACTTAAATTTTTGAATATAATTTTTTGATTTTCAAAATTATTAATAAACAGTACATCATTTAAATTATTTAAATCCACGATTAACTCTCCACCATCAAATATGATCTTTTTTTTATAAGAGTATTTTTTTTTTAATAAATCTAAAATAGATATCCTGAGAATTATTTTATTTAGAATGCTATTTTCATTCTCTTTAGCTAAATGAACCTCAGAAATTTCTATAATTGGAAATGGTTTTAATTTGTACTGAATGCCTCCTTTTATACTAACGCGGTATTTAATCGATTTTGAAAGTAAATTTTCTAAATTGGTTACTTTTGCTTCATCAAAATTAATAAAAAAAGGCGCACATATATACAAAATTGTAGAAAATATTATTATTAAAGTTGATATTAACAGCCTCTTTAATTTTTTTTTTTCCATTTATTTTTGCTATGCTAATTAATTTACAACATGAGTAGTTATTTAAATTNACTGAATAATCAACAAAAATTGGCTGTAACAAGTACAGAGGGNCCTTTNCAAGTNTTGGCTGGAGCTGGNTCTGGTAAAACAAAAGTTTTAACGACAAGAATTGTGCATTTGATCCAAGAAAAAAAATGTTTTGGACAGCAAATCTTATGTGTAACATTTACAAATAAAGCGGCACACGAAATGAGAGAAAGAGTTGTGAATTTAGTCAATTCTAAATCTGTAGCTTTTCCTTGGTTAGGTACGTTTCACTCAATCTGTAATAAGATGTTAAGAAGAAATGCCGAGGCTGTAGGCTTAAAGTCAAATTTTACTATCATAGATACCTTGGATCAGATTAAGCTTATAAAAAAAATTCTTGAA
>NZJW01000015.1 GCA_002692055.1 Candidatus Pelagibacter sp.
AGAATTAAAAAAGATCTTGATGGCAATAAGTATCTTGAAGTTACAGTGAAACATGGATGGAATAATGATCCTCTTAAAGAAGGATCAGGAAAAGAGACAGAAAGAGGAATATTTCAGACAAAGCAAAGAAGAACTTTAAATAAAGAAATATGGATTGGTTTTAAAACAAGACTTCCTGAAGATTTTAAACATACATCAGATGGCAGAGTAACGTTTTTTGAATTTAAAAATCGACATGTATCTATGAGAACGCATCCTCTTGTAAGAATAAGTTTTGATGATACTGGAAAAACATTAAAAATAGTAGGTAATACTGCGGGCACTGGTTTCAATAGAAGGAATAAAGAAGATAATATTAAGCATCGTATTGATATAAAATATAAAAAAAATGATTCAAATTGGTTAGTGTTTCAAGAAAAAACTAGAGGTGAAAAAAAAATAAAAAATAATTTTAAACTTACACAAAATAAATCATTAAAAATTACTAAATTAGGAAAATGGACCACTTACAAAATTGGTATTTATAATACCAGACAAGAAACTGGTTTTGTAGAAATCTTCAAAGATAATAAATTAATATTTGATTACAAAGGTATAACATCTGACTGGAAAGAAAAATCTACTGGTACTAATGTAAGAATAGGTGTTTATAGAGACTCGGGAAAACAAATTGGAATTGAATACCCCAATCAATCTATCCATTTTGATGATTTTATTATCGTCTCAGATAAAAAAACTTTGGATAAATATTTAAATTAAAGGGGCGTTCTGTTGCCAAGTGCTCCAAACATAGATGCTGCGAGAGATGCATATATACAAAATCAAGTAGATATAATGCGTGGCAAATAAATTGTAGCTCAGGAGCAAATCAGGTCGATTTCACCACAGTTTTCACCACAGAAATTGAAGGCTTGAAAAAAAAGCTAGGTTTTATGGCGCGCCCTGGAGGACTCGAACCTCCGACCCTCGGTTTAGAAAACCGATGCTCTATCCAGCTGAGCTAAGGGCGCATTAAACTGTATTATAAAATTTTCTAAAAAGTGTAAACAAATTGTTATTTTATAAACCGATATTTAATTAAAGCTAATAAGCTTATAGGTGTAACTTTTGATAATATAAGCATTAAAATTGTTAGTATTTTTGATATTTCAGAAAAAGATGCAAAGCTAACATTATCATTTATATACATTGTTGAGGGCAAAGTATTAAAGGTTAACAAAACAGATGTTAAAAAACTATTTTCAAAACTTATATTTTCTAATGTAAGTACAAAGGAAAAAATAATGAAAATAATAATATACAATAAGAGTAATAAACTACTTGAGTAAAAATCTTTAAATTCTATTTTTTCATCAGATTTAAATATTGTCGAATTAATGACAGCAGATGGGGTTAAAAGTTTTAAAAGTTCATAATAAATTTTGTTAAATATTATTAATATCCGTGAAATCTTAAATCCTGAGGTTGATGAAATGAGACAACCTCCGAAAAAGGATGCAGTTATTAAAATGAATGTTGTATTTTCAGAATAATTATTAGTAAAATTAATGCCTGAATTAGAAATTGCAGATGATAACTGAATTAATATATCAGCAAAACTTGAATTATTTGAAAAAATAAACAAAAATAAAAAAAATAAAACAAATGAAAAAAGGAAATATTTATCTTCATAATAATTATATGTATTATTAATTTTCATAATTCCTAAAATTAAAAAAATATTTAATGATGAAAATATAAGTAAAATTGATAGAATAATTTTGTCAAAATTACTAAGCATTAAATTTGAAGATTGAAATCCTCCAGTAGAAATGATCGTTAAGGACAAATTAAATTTATCTAACATTCTTAAATCTGTTAAATTTAAAAAAAAAATTGATATTAAAAAAACTATAACATAAGCATAAACTGTATTATTAAAAACGTTTTTAAAGTTAATAGAAAAATAAACACTATCTTTTTTTCTTGTTATAAATTTTAAGGGATAAATATTTATTGCCCGATTACCAAAAACTAAAATAATAGTAATTATAAAAAATATTGATCCTACGACTTGCGTCGAACTTCGCCATAATAAAATTGGAGAATCTAAAGTGTTTATTTTATTTGTAAAAATAGTTGCTCCGAAAGATGTAAATCCTGATACAGATTCAAAATATGAATTTAAAAAATTAGAGTAACCTCCAAGCCAAAACGGCAATGACATTAGAAGTGGTAAAATAATCCAGCCCATTATGGCAAATAAAATAAGGTTATTAGCCCTAAATTTTTTTATTTTAAATTTAATTTTAAACGTAATTAAATAGTAAAAAGTAGAGATTAAAAATGTATAAAAATAAATCTCAACATTAATTTTAAAATCAAAATAAAAACAATACAATAAATTTATAAAACTAAAAAAAATTATTAATAGGTTAATTTTACCTAAATAATAAAAAATACCACTTAAGTTCATATTCTTAACTTAATAATATTCGCTTATTCTAAATAATTGTTCAACTTTTTTAAGTTGCTCCCTAGATGATAAAAGAATTACAATATCGTTTAGCTTAAATTCAAAATTTTTCTTTGGTACAAAAACTTTTTTATCTCTAACTATAAGTCCAATTCTAATACCGTCAGGTATCGAGGAATTTTCTATAGTTTTATTTACTAATTCTGAGTTTTCCAAAATTTTAGCTTGGATAATCTCAAATTCTCCATCATCAAGCGTGAATACACTGTCTATTTTTCCTTTGTGTACATGTTTTAAAATTGTTGATACTGTTGTCATTCTTGGATCTACAATATCATCAATCTTAAGAGATGATTGAAGCAAACTATAATTATGACTATTAGCTATAGCTATTACTCTTTTAATTCCTCTTTTCTTGCATAAAAGAGCACTCATTAAGTTTACTTCATCGTCGTCTGTGATGCATAAAACCGTATCTATTTCCTCCAAATTAACCTCTTTTAGTATATTTTCATCTAGACCGTCACCTTTAATAACCATTGTTTCATTTAGTTCATTTGCAACATATTGAGCTCTTTCATCATTTTTTTCGATCATTTTTATTCTAGGATTATTTGGATGATTTTCTAGTGATTTTGCTAAATCTAATCCAATATTTCCTGCTCCAATGATTAAAAATTTATCAGAAATTTTTTCATCTTTTCCGAATACTTTCATTGTTCTTTCTACTTGATTAGAGTCAGTTAAAATAAAAGCTTTATCATTTTCAAGTAACACATCTTTCTTTTTTAAAATTAAAAACTTATCATCTCTTTGAACGCCAAGAACATTAGCATTTAAATCTGAAAAAGACTTTGTCAATTTTTCAAGCGGAGTATTAATTAATTGACATTTTTTATCCATGTTGATTTCCACTAATCTCACTGTATCGTCTGCAAACGGAAAGCTTTCAAGAGCCCCTGGTGCCTCTATTTTTCTTAGTAATGACTTTGAAACTTCGTATTCTGGGGATATTATAATATCAATTGGTAAGTGTGATTTGCTAAATAAATTGCTATATAACGGATTTAAAAATTCTTTAGATCTTATTCTTGCAATTTTTCTTGAAACATTAAATAAAGAATGAGCTATTTGACAAACAATCATATTTGTCTCATCATTTCTTGTTACAGCAATTATCATATCAGTATTTTTTGCATCTGCTAACTCTAAGACACTAGGATATGTTGCTATGCCAACAATACCTTTTGCATCTAAATTATCATTAATTTTTTGAATATCAGAACTAGTTTTATCTATAACGGTAATAGAGTGTCCCTGTTGAGATAATTGGTTTGCAATAGAGTAACCTACCTGCCCTGCTCCACAAATTATAATATTCATTTAGTGTTTGATACTTAGAGAGGATAATTTTCTATGAAGTGCTGTTCGATCCATCCCGACAGACTTTGCTGTTTTAGAAACATTACCGTCATTTTTTTTTAATTGTTTCATCAAATACTCTTTCTCAAAATTATCTCTTGCTTCTTTTAAGGTCAAATCGGTCGATAAAGATTTATTATTTTCAATGTTTAACTTTGGATTAAAAGTATTATATATGATATTATTAATTATTTCCATATTATCTTGACCTAAAATGGCCACTCTTTCTACTAAATTTCTTAACTCTCTAACATTTCCTGGCCAGTTGTAACTATAAAAAAAATCTAAATTTTTAATATATTTTTTATAATTATAACTATTTCCAATAAATATAGTAAAAAAATACTCTATTAAAAGTGGTATATCAGATAATCTGTCTATTAATGCAGGTAGATTTAAGTTTATAACGTTTAATCTGTGAAATAAATCTTCTCTAAAATTACCTTGAGAAACTTCTTTTTGTAAATTTATGGATGTTGAAACAATCAATCTAAAATTAACAGTAATATCTATAGTATCGTTTAATCTTTTAAATCTCTGATCTGTAATCACTCTTAAGATTTTATTTTGAACATCAAGTGGTAGGTCATTTACATTATCAATAAATAATGTTCCTTTATCAGCTTTTTCTAAATAACCCTTTACTACTTCGCCATTCTTTAATATTCCAAAAATATTTTCATCAAAATTATTTATATTTATTCTTGATGAGTCTAAAATAACAAAATTGTTTTTATTTCTATTTGAAATACGGTGAATTTCTCTAGCCAAAAGTTCTTTTCCACTTCCACTTGGCCCTTCGATTAAAATACGACCATCTGAAATTGATATTTTCTGAATTATTTCTTTAATCTTTAAAATTTCTTTACTTTCTCCGATAAAATCAAAAGATTCAAAAATATTCTCTTGTAAATCTTTTTTGGCATTTATTAAATCAGAGTATTCTATTCCCCTTTTTATGAAGTTCAGTAATCTTTCTTGGTTGAAAGGTTTTTCTAAAAATTCAAATGCACCATCTTTAACAGAGTTGACTGCTATTTGAATATTTGCATGACCAGACATCATAATAACTGGTAAATCTCTATTTTTATTTTTAATTAAATTTAAAAGATAAAGGCCATCTCTAGACTTTTCATCTAGTAAAACATCCAACAACGCTAGATCAAATGAATTTTTATGTATATACTCCTCAGCTTCCTTAATTGTTCCAACGGAAATTACAGAATATTTCCTCTCTGTTAATATTTCCTCTAAAATAAAACGAATATCTTTTTCGTCATCAACTATTAAAATTTTTTTCATATTTATTTCATTTTTTTTAACAAAGTAATGCTTACGTACGCACCACTATTTTTTTTTCTATTTTCATAAAAAATTTGACCATTATGTTCGTGAACTATTTTTGATACAATAGATAGACCAAGACCACTGCCATCTTTTTTGGTAGTAAAATATGGATCATTATGTTTGAAATTTTTAGAATCTTTGAATCCAACTCCATTATCGTAAATATTTATGAAGTAATTTTTACTATCCTCTAAAAGCTTTGTTATTATTTCACCTTTAGTGTTAGAATTGACAAGCTTTTCTTCAATTGATTCTATGGCGTTTTTATAAATATTTAAAAGAACTCTATTAATTTGACCCTTATCGCAGTAAATTTCATTATCAATTAAATGGTTATTTAAAGTAAAGTTTATCTCTTCATAATTTAACCTGTAAGTATCAATAGAACTTTTAACAATTTTGAAAATATCGTTTCTTTCAAAAACTGGTTTTGGCATTCTTGCAAAATCTGAAAAATTATTAACGAGCTTAGAAATTTCAAATATTTGATTATTAATTATTGAAAGATGCTTATTTGAACTTTCATCGCTTGAAATTTTTTCCTTAATTCTATCTAAAGATAATTGTATAGGTGTTAATGGATTTCTAATTTCATGGGCTAATTTTCTTGCTATAACTTGCCACGCTTCATAGCGACCAGATAAAATATTTTTTTGTTTTTGTTTTTTTATTTGAGAAACCATATCATTAAAAATATGATTTAAATTTTTAAAATCTTCATTTTGATTCTCCTTAAGCTTAATATCATAATCACCTTTGCTTACACTTTTAGCTGCTTTAAATAAATCGCTTAATGGCTTAGTAGTTTTAGCTGCAAGATTAATTCCAAATTTTGCTGACATTAAAACTAATATCAATGTGAAAATGATATATATAATAAAAAATGAAATTTGAATTTTTAAAGTATTACTTTTTACTCTATAATAATAGGTTGATGCATCTCCAGTTTCCATCAAAAAGGAATTTATTTTTTTATCAACATTCTGAAAAGAATATAAGTATAAGTTTTTATAGTTATTTAATTTTATCAAAGCATATGTTTTTTTTTCAATTGCATTAGAAATAATCAATGGCTTGCCGTTACTTGCTTGTAACAACATATTTTTTGTAGGAGGACTATACTTTTTCTTATTTATAGCAAATTTAATTAATTGCCCATTATTATTTATTAAAAAAATATTTTTTACATCTCTAAAATTTGACTGAAATAGGAGATAATTTTGAAATTTATTATTATCAGATAATAATATTTTTTTATTTCTATTAAGATCATTTGCTATTAATTTTAAATCTTTGACTATTGATTTTTGATAATCATTTAAATAATTAACCGCGATATTTCTAGAGTTATTTACTAGTGATAATATTTTATCATCAAACCAGCGCTGTATTCCATAATTGAAAATTAATATTGAAAATACAACAATCAATAAAGATGGCAAAGACGAAATTATCAAAAAGGATAGAACTAAATTTTTACTAGTTTCACTGCCAAATTCTAAAGATTTTTTTTCTAAATAATTTTTGTAAATCTTTAAAAAAATAGATAAAATTAGAGCAAATAACAATATCAGATTAAGTATTAATAAAATTTCAACATTCATTTGATTTAACTTAAAAAAACCAACCCCAATAAAGGTTTGTAAAGAAACAAAGCCAAGTCCAATTGAAATAATAAATAAAATTGATATTAAGTATGTATTAGAAAAAAAATTAGATAAAAATTTCATGAAATTAGCAACAATAATACTCGCGGCAGGTAAAAGTTATCGATTTAAAAGTAATACGCCTAAACAGTTCCATTTTTATAAAAAAGACATTATTTTAAATCATAGTATAAAAAAATTTGAACAAATTAAAGAAATTAAAGAAATTTATATAGCTTTAAACAATAAATATCAAAAAAAATACAGTTCATATATAAAAAAAACAAACAAAATTAAATTTTTTAATGGCGGCAAGTATCGTAGTGACTCTGTAAAAAATGGAATTAGCAAACTACACCAAAAATATACACATGTGTTAATACATGACGCTGCCCGTCCTGATTTTTCTCTAAAACTTATACTAAAATTAATTAAAGAATTAAAAAAAAACTCATGTGTTGTTCCTGTCTTATCATGTACCGATACAGCTATTTATAACAAAAAATACATTGACAGAAAAAAAATTGAATTAATACAAACTCCACAGGCATTTAATCTAAGCCAAATTTACAAATATCATAATAAGAATAAAGACAAAAATATCACTGATGACTCAATTCTTTTTTATAAAAATAACCAAAAAATAAAATTTATTAAAGGAGAAATTGAAAATAAGAAAATCACTTTTGTTAAAGACTTAAATGATAAAAAAAAATACTATGGTTTAGGCTACGACATACATAAGATGGCTAAAGGATATAATTTATATATTGGTGGGATAAAAATACCCTCATCATTTGGCAGCGTTGGACATAGTGACGGAGATAGTCTATTGCACGCATTAATAGATAGTTTTTTAGGTGCTGCAAAATTGGGTGATATAGGAACTCTCTTTCCTAATACAAAAAAATTTAAGGATATTAGATCTACTAAGTTACTCCAAGAGGTAATAAGAAAGCTTAAAAATATTAATTTAAAAGTTTCTTCAATTGATTTAAACATTATTTTGCAATCTCCTAACCTAAAAAACTATAAAGATCGTATAAGGTTAAATATTTCAAAATTGTGTAAAATCGATAAAAAATATGTAAATATAAAAGCTAAGACTACTGATAAAATTGGTATCATAGGTCAGAGTAAAGCTTTAGCTTGTGAAGTTATTTCAACTCTCGAAAATGTTAGATAAGTTAAATTATACAATTTTTACTTTAATGAATATAGGCAAATTGCCAGCTTCTGGAACTATTGCCAGTTTATTCACTGTATTTTTTTATTATCTTGTTATTTATTTTTTTTCACAAATAATTTTCTTTTCTATATTTTTAATTGTAGTGACGTACTCATTTTTTTTTTTAAAAAAAATATTAAAAATATTTAATAATAAAGATCCTAAAGAAATAGTTATCGATGAATTCATCGGTCAATCTATACCTTTATTAATGTGCGACGGCAACATTACGCTTATAATCATATCATTTCTTGTTTTTAGAATTTTTGATATATTTAAAATATTTCCGGCTAATATCTTTGATAAAAAGATCGATGGTCCTATCGGAATTATTGGAGATGATATCATTGCTGGATTGTATACTCTTTTAATAATTTACTTTATAAAAACCTATATATGAGAAAAGATAAAATCGTAAAAAAACTTATTAAAAAAAAAATTTCAATATCTGTAGCTGAGTCATGTACGGGTGGTTTAGTCTCTAATGAAATTATTTCAATACCAGGAAGTTCAAAAATATTTAATCTAGGTATTATTTCGTACTCAAATCAATCTAAAGAAAAGATTCTTAATGTTAAAAAAAAAAATATAGTCAAATATGGTGCAGTTAGTACTCAAGTTTGCAAGGAGATGGTTGAGAATTTATATAAAATTTCAAAGTCTAAAATATGTATATCTACCACTGGTATTGCCGGACCAGGCGGAGGGTCATCATTGAAACCCGTTGGTTTAGTTTTTATCGGAATAAAATATAAAAAAATATTGAAAATTTTTATGTTTAATTTCAATAAAAAGTTTTCAAGAAAAAAAATTCAAAAACTAACGGTAAATGAAGTTGTAAATATTATAAATAATCTAATTTAAATTTTCTAAATATTTTGCCCGTTCTTCAAAAGAATTTAATATTTTTTTAAAACCGATATCAAACATCTTATTCAACATTTTATCTAAAATTATATTTTTTAATTCAAGATTGATTGAAAATTCAACTTCGCATGTTTTATCATTAATTTCCTTTAAAACCCAAATATTTTCTAACGTTTTTAATGGTCCACTAATAGCGTTTACAACTATTTTCTTTTCTTTTCTATTGTATTTAACATGACTTGTATAAATATCTTTTACTAATGAATACCCAATTTCTAAATCTGCTATTATTTCGATAATATCATTATTTTTTTTTTTTGAGGTTACTTTTGAATTTGTACACCATGGCAAAAAATCTTTATAACTATCAATATCTAATATTAAGTTTTCTATGAGTTCTAAAGAATAATCAAATTTTTTAATAATATTTTTTTTAGACAATTTAAATTAAATTTTTTCTTCTTTTTTCTTTAAGTTTGATAAAATCATCTCCAGCATGATAACTAGATCTTGTCATTGGGCTTGATGAAACTTGTAAAAATCCTTTTGAATAGGCTACTTTTTTAAATTTTTCAAAGTCTTTGGGTGGCAAAAATTTTTTAATAGGAAAATGCTTTTCAGTTGGCTGTAAATATTGGCCCAATGTTAAAAAATCTACACTCGCACATCTTAAATCGTCCATCACCTGATAAAGCTCTTCCTCTCTTTCACCAAGACCAAGCATTAAACCAGATTTGGTAAAAACTTGATTATTATAATTTTTAACTTCTTTTAACAAATTAATGGACTGAAAATAACGTGAACCAGGTCTTACTTTAGTATAATTAGAAGGTACAGTTTCTATGTTATGATTAAAAACATCTGGTTCTGCGTCCACAATTTTTTTATATACATCACCCTTTCTTAAAAAATCTGGCGTTAAAATTTCAATAGTAGTTTTAGGATTAATTTTTTTTATTTCGCTAATAGTTTCAACAAAGTGCTGAGCCCCCCCATCCATTAAATCATCTCTATCAACAGATGTTATGACAACATGATTTAAATTTAAATCTTTTGTTGCATTTGCAACTCTTTTAGGTTCATTTGGATCTAAAGAATTTGGCAAACCTGTCTTAACATTACAAAATGCACAAGCTCTTGTACATATATCGCCCATTATCATAAATGTTGCATGTTTTTTGCTCCAACATTCAGAAATATTTGGACACCCAGCTTCCTCGCAAACTGTATGTAAATTATTATTTTTTACAATTTTTTTAGTTTCACTATAGATTAGTGAATTTGTTAATCTAACTCTTATCCAATCTGGTTTTCTTTGAATTGGATTTGATGGTTTATTTATTTTTTCCGGATGACGTGGTTTCATTTTATTATTAGAAGTTTTTCATTTTTTTTTCCTATGACAAATTTTTCTCTATAAATTTCATCTAATAAATCAAGATTAATATCATTTGTTAAAGATTTATTTTCATTTAATAATTTGCTATTTTGTATTTTTAAAATCATTTCAACAGTAGACAATTTGTCATATTCAATTTTTTTTTTCTGAAAAGATATATATCCGCGATTTCCGTCAAAAAAATTAATAATAAAATAAAGAATAATAAAGGTATTTAATACCAAAAATCTATATTTACCGAGGAATAAATAAAATTTTTTCATTAAAGTTGTAACATACCTGGTTTTTTTAGTTTTTCTTCAATTCTCAACAACCTATTATATTTTGCAACTCTCTCAGATCTGGCTAATGAACCTGTTTTAATTTGATTTGACTTTGTCGCAATAGCAAGATCGGCAATAAATGTATCCTCAGTGTCACCAGACCTATGAGAAATAATTGTATTTAAACCTTTTTTTTGAGCGAGCTGTATAGCTTTCAGTGTTTCAGTAATTGTCCCGATTTGATTTAGTTTTATTAATATTGAATTAGCAGATAATTCATTAATTCCTTTTTCAAGTCTTTGAAAATTAGTTACGAAAAGGTCATCTCCAACAACCTGTACTTTATCACCTATTGCTTTTGTTAAATTTGTCCATGATTTCCAATCATCCTCAAATATTGGGTCTTCTAATGATTTAATTGGATATTTTGTTATTAATTTTTTATAATAATCAATGAGTTCTTCTGAATTAATATTTTTATTATTAATAATAGAATATTTTTTGTCTTCATAAAGTTCATTTGCTGCAATATCTAAACATATATTAATGTCGTTGCCAGGTGTAAAACCAGATTTACTGATTGACTCAAGAATTAATTCTATTGCTTCTTCGTCTGAATTTAAATTAGGAGCAAAACCACCCTCGTCACCTACGCTAGTATTTAACTTCCTCTGATCTAAAATTTTTTTTAAATTTTGTATTGTTAAAAACGCAAATTGTATGCATTCTTCAAAGTTATTTGCTCCGTCAGGGCGTATCATAAATTCTTGGATATTTAAGGAATTGTTTGCATGAGCACCGCCATTAATAATATTCATTAATGGATAAGGTAATTTATAAATATCAGTTTTGGATAAATACTCATAAATTTCTTTTTTTTGACTTTTTGCTGCAGCTTTGCAATTTGCTATTGAAACTGACAATATAGCATTGGCACCAATACTAGACTTATTTTTAGTGCCGTCCAGTTCAATTAAGATGTTATCTATTTTTGTTTGATCAAAACAGTCAATACCTTTAAGAGAGTCATTAATTTTGATGTTAACATTTTCAATAGCTTTAAAAACACTTTTATTTAGATACTTTTCGTTTTGGTCCCTTAATTCATAGGCTTCGTAACTTCCTGTTGATGCTCCAGAAGGTATAATTGCTGAGCCTATAGAGCCATCTGATAAAACAACATCTGTTTCAATGGTTGGAAAACCTCTACTGTCAAATACCTGCCTAGATTTTATAAATGATATTTTGGACATTATAATTTTTCGTTTTTAATTAAATTATCTAATTTTATTATTTTAATTAAAAATTTTTCTAAATCAGAAAGCTTGAGCATGTTGGGTCCATCTGATGGAGCTTTATCAGGATTATCATGGACCTCAATAAATAAACCAGCTATACCAATTGATACAGCGGCTTTTGAAAGATCATAAATAAATTCTCTCTGGCCACCACTTTGATCACCTTTACCTCCTGGTTGTTGAACAGAGTGTGTCGCATCAAAAATTACTGGAAAATTTTCTTTTTTCATAATCGAAATTGAACGCATATCAGAGATAAGTGTATTATATCCAAATGAAACTCCTCTCTCTGTAAGTAAAATATTTTTATTAATGTCCTTTACCTTGCGTATGATATTTGAAACATCCCATGGAGCAAGAAATTGTCCCTTCTTGATATTAATTACCAAATTAGTTTTGGCAGCAGATTGTAGAAGATCTGTTTGCCTGCACAAAAAAGCTGGTATTTGAATAATATCAACTGAATTTTTTATTTTTGCACACTGTTCTGCTGTATGCACGTCTGTTAAAATTGGAATTTTCATTTGTTTTCTAATTTCTTCAAAAATTTTAATTGATTTTTCCAAACCTAATCCTCTTTGAGATAAATGACTTGTTCTATTGGCTTTATCAAAAGATGATTTGAAAATAAAATTAACTTTTAATTTATCACATATTTTTTTAATACTTTTTGCAATGTATATTGCATGTTCCCTATTTTCTAACTGGCATGGGCCAGCAATTAATATTATTGGTAAACTATTTGAAATTTTAAAATTATTAATATTAACTTCTTTAGTCATTGAACTTTTTATTCTTAGCGGCTTTTATAAAAGATGCAAATAATGGATGGGGCTTTAATGGTCTAGACTTAAATTCTGGATGAAATTGCACTCCGAAGAACCAAGGGTGTGTTTTTAGCTCTATTATTTCAGCTAATTTATTATTATTTGATATACCTGAAAATATCAGGCCTTTTTTTTCAAATTTTTCTCTAAAATTTATGTTTACCTCATATCTGTGTCTATGGCGTTCTGAGATTTTGCTTGTTTTATATATTTTTCTTATTAATGAATTTTCTAATAAATTACATTCATATTTTCCTAATCTCATTGTACCGCCAAGTACTTTTAAATCTCCTTTTTTCAAAACACCTTTTTTATACCACTCTTCTATTAAACCAATTACAGGAGTGCATTTTTTATTAAATTCGCTAGATCCAGCATTTTTAATTTTCAAAACATTTCTAGCAAATTCTATTAATGCTAACTGCATACCGAAACATATACCAAAAAAAGGGATTTTATTTTCTCTTGCAAATTTAATCGATTGTATTTTACCTTCTGTTCCCCTTTTGCCAAACCCACCAGGTATGAGAATACCATTACTATTATAAAGTTTGTCTTTAATTTGTGAAGACTTAATTTTTTCTGAGTCAATTTTATTTAAATTAACTCTTACATTATTTGCAATACCACCGTGAACAAGTGCTTCGTCAATTGATTTGTAAGCGTCTTTCAGGTCTACGTATTTGCCTACTACAGATATGTTTAATTCATTTTTAGATTTTAAAACAATATTTTTAGTCTTGAACCAGGGTTTTAAATTAGCTAATTTTTTATTTTTTATTTTAAAATAATTTAAAACTTGTTTATCTAACTTTTCTCTGAAAAAACTTATTGGAGCTTCATAAATTGTTTTAACATCTACAGTTTCAATCACATTATCAATATCAACATTGCAAAAAAGAGATATTTTTTTTCTTTGGTCCTTTGGCAAGGAAACTTCAGACCTGCAAATTATAATATCGGGTTGTATACCTAAGCTTCTTAGTTCTTTTACTGAATGCTGCGTTGGTTTTGTTTTAATTTCATCTGATGACTTTATGTAAGGTACTAAAGTTAAATGCATAAATAGACTATTTTTTTTCCCTATATCATTTGAAAATTGTCTTATAGCCTCAAGAAACGGTAAACTTTCAATATCGCCAACTGTGCCACCGATTTCACAAATAATAAAGTCAAAACCTAAAGTTTTATTTTTTATAAAATTTTTAATTTCATTAGTTACATGAGGAATAACTTGGACTGTATTTCCAAAATACTTACCTGCCCTCTCCTTATTTAGTATTATTGAATAAATTTTTCCGGCAGTGATATTGTCTAATGCAGTAGAATTAATATCAGTAAATCTCTCGTAATGTCCTAGATCTAAATCAGTTTCAGCGCCATCGTCTGTTACAAAAACTTCTCCATGCTGAAAGGGATTCATTGTGCCGGGATCAACGTTTAGATAAGGATCTAGTTTTCTGATTTTGACTTTGTAACCTCTGCTTTTAAGTAAGTAAGCTAATGATGCGGATGATAATCCTTTACCCAGTGACGAAACCACACCGCCAGTTACGAAAATATAACGCGCCATGGAACTTCTTTATATGTTAATAAACCAAATAGTAAAACACTTATTGCTTAGATTCTGGAATTTTTGGTAGATTGTCTTCTTTTTTTTCTATTTTATCTAATACAGAGTTTGATTTAATATTATCTCTATGAAGTGCTGTGAGAGTTATACTTGTTACAATGAATAAAAATGCAATTATTGATGTGAATTTCGTTAAAAAACTTCCCGCTCCTCTAGATGACATCAAAGAATCGCTTCCAGAGCCAATTCCTAAAGCACCACCTTCAGATTTTTGCAGCAATACTGATCCAATTAATAATATTGCCAGTATAACATGAATTGTTAAGATTAAATTTTCCACGACGATTAGTTATAATAATTTTTAATAATATCAATGAAATTTTTTGATTTCAAAGAGGCTCCGCCAATCAAAAAACCGTCACATAAGTTAAGTTTTTTTAAATCTTTTATATTTTTTGATGAAACTGAACCTCCATACAGCAATAATGCATTAAACTTAAATTCATTATTTAAATATTTTTTTATTTTATAAAAAAAACTGTTTAAGTAATTGTTATTTGGTATAACGCCAGTACCAATTGACCATATTGGTTCGTATGCAATTATTATATTGTTTAAATGTTTTCTATTTTTATTTAATGCATAATATAATTGTCTTTTAACTTTCGTAAATGAATTTTTGTTTTTATATTCATTTAAATTTTCACCAACACATAAAATAACTTTTAAATTATTTTTAACAGCCATATTAATTTTAATGTTAATTTCTTGATCACTATCACCAAAAGATCTTTTTTCAGAATGCCCAATAATTGTATACTTGCAATTTAAATCCTTCAGCATCTTCGAACTTATTTGACCTGTAAAAGCTCCAAAATCAAAAGGTTCACTCGAAAGGTCTTGTGAGCCAACTTTGATTTTACTTAACTTTAATATAGCTACTGCCAGTCCTAAAATTGTATATGGAAGGCAAAAGATACAATTTAAACTTGCTGGATTAACCTTTTTTTTTAAAAAATTTTCTACTTTAAGGATTTGATTTAGGTCTTTTTTAAGACCATTCATTTTCCAATTTGCAATAAAGTATTTTTTTGAATGCATTTTTTTTTTATTAAGGTAAATAACTCTTTTCTATCAAAAAAAAATGAAAAGCTTAACAAAAAAAATATTTATAACAATTATAACGGGAATAATTATCATTGTTTTTGCCACATGGGGTATGGGAGACTTGTTCTCTACGGGTAATACGAATACCGTAGCCAAGGTTGGTGATAAAAAAATATACGTTAAAGATTATTTAAATTATGCAAGATTATATGTCAGAAAAAAAAATAACAAACAACTTGTTGAAAGAGATCACTCTATTATTTTAAATGCCTTAATATCAGAGAAAATTTATGAAAAATTTGCGGAAGATTTAAAAATAAAAATTAATGATAAGTCTTTGGCATTTTTTATAAAAAATGATGAAAATTTTAAAGATAAAAACGGAGTTTTCTCTAGAATAGAATATGAAAAATATTTGTTAATAAATAATTTAAATCCAAAAAATGTAGAAAATTTTTATAAGAAAGAACTAATAAAAAAGATTACAATTGAGATGTTTGTAAATGGTGTTAACGATACTAATTTTCATAAACTAAAATTAGAAGATGATTTTTTAAAACAAGTTCAAATAAAATATTATAAATTAAATATTTTAAATAAATTAAAAGAAAAAGAAATAAATGAATATTATATAAATAACAAAAATAAATTTTCGCTAGGTGAAATGAGAGATGGTAGATACGCGAGTTTAAGTTATCAAAGTTTTGGGTATAAAAAGGAAAATGATAACTATTATTTAACAATTGATAATATCGAGAATGACATAATAAATAATTCAAGTTTTGATAAAATTATAGAGAAATATAAACTCAAAGCTAAAAAAATTGAAAAAATTAATAAACTTGGATTAAATAAAAATAGATTAAAATCTGTTAATTTTGGCTTTGCAAAACCATTGTTTTCATTAAACAAAGATTTTAAAACTGAAATTTTCGAAATTAATAATGTAAAATATCTTTTAAATATTCAAGATATTATAAAAAAAGATGAGGTAAATTTAAACGATAAAATTAAAAAGGAAATTAGTGTAATTATTAATTTAGAAAAAAATAAAATATTTGCAGATAATATAGTGAAATCTCAAGATAGTAGTGTTTTTTTTAATATTGCAAAAAATAATAATATTAAGATTGAAGAGATTTTTTTTAATAATGTTTTAGACGATAAAAAAATATTCAATCAAAGGAATATGGAAAAAATATTTATGCAAAAAAAAAAACTTATTATAAATTTACATCAAGATAATCAAGTATATTTGGTAAAAATTCACAAAATATCAAAAAACAAAAATAAAATAAAAAACTTAGATAAAGCACTGAGTGATCAGGTTAAGCAAGATTTTAGAGCTTTACTATTGAGAGATTTAGACAAATACTTAATAAAAAAGTATCCAGTCATTTTGAACAATAAAGTTTTAAATCAAGTTAAAAAAAGTATCTAATGATAGATCAAACCAAAGTGGATTATGAAAAAATTAAAAAAACAAATAAAATTTCACTCTGTTATATTGTTGAAAAAAAAGTATCTTTAAAAAAAATTGAATTACTTATTGATAATGTTTTAAATAAAACTGATTCGTTTATATTTGAATCCGTTGAAAAAGCAAAAACCAGAGGAAGGTATACTATATTTGGTTTTAAACCAGATTTAATTTTAGAGATAAAAAATAAAGATATATTTTTAAATAAAAAAAAAATTAAAAAAAAAATTTTACCTCAAATATTTTTAGAAAATTTTATAAAAGAATTTAATTACAAAACTCCTGCACACCTTCCAAGTATGTCAACGTTACTATCTGGATACTTTGGATACGATATCATAAGATATTTTGAAAAGATTCCTGATAATAATCTAGATGACCTTCAAATTCCGGATGTAAAACTGATTAGACCAAATTTTATATACATTCATGACAATCAAAAAAATAAACTATATTTCATTAAATTAAATTTTAAAAAAACAACAAATTATTTAGGAGAACTTAATAATTTAAGAAAACAAGTTATTATAGATACAAAAAAAAATACCACTAAAATAAATAAGGAAAATATTTATTCTGGAGATGAAAAAATAAAATCTAATGTTAGTAGAAAAAAATTTTTAGAATTAGTAAAGAAAGCAAAAAAATACATATCTATTGGTGATATTTTTCAGGTTGTACTAAGCCAAAGATTTGAAAAAAAATTAAATAGTCCACCTCTTGAAATTTATAAAAAAATTAGAAAATCAAATCCCTCACCTTTTTTATATTATTTTAATTTTGACCAATTCCAAATTATTGGAAGTAGTCCTGAAATTTTAGTTAGAGTAAGGAAAGATATAATTACTATAAGACCAATTGCGGGAACAAGAAAAAGAGGTAGAAACAAAAAAGAAGATGCAAATTTAGCAAATGAACTCTTAAACGATCCAAAAGAATTATCAGAACACCTTATGCTCTTGGACCTTGGAAGAAATGATGTCGGTAGGTCATCTGTTGATGGTTCGGTAAAAGTTAATGAAAAATTTAAAATCGAAAAATATTCTCATGTAATGCATATCGTATCAAATGTTTATGGCAAATTTAAAAAAAATATTTCTCTATTGACTGGTTTACTAAGTGGCTTTCCAGCAGGAACGGTTTCAGGTGCACCAAAAATTAGAGCGATGGAAATAATCGATGAACTTGAAAATAGAAAAAGAAAACTGTACGCAGGAGGAGTTGGTTATTTTTCAGGAAATGGCGATATGGATACATGCATTGCGTTGAGAACAGCATTGGTGAAAAATAAAAAAATTTATGTTCAAGCAGGGGCTGGAATAGTTGCTGATAGTGTACCAGAAAAAGAGTATCAAGAAACTAGGAATAAAGCTCAAGCACTGCTCGAGGCCACAAAATGAAAATTGCTTTAATTGATAACTACGATAGTTTTACATTTAATATTTACCATTATTTAAAAAATACAAAATGTAAAGTTGAGGTGTTTAGAAATGATAAATTTAGAATGAAAGATCTTGAAAAATTTAATAAAATTGTAATTTCACCTGGCCCAGGAAATCCTGATAATTCAGGAAATTGTTTAAAATTAATTGATTGTTATCATAGTAAAAAAGCAATACTTGGTATTTGTCTTGGTCATCAAGCTATAGCTCAAGCCTTTGGAAGCAAGATAGTTAAAGCAAAAAAAATAATGCATGGAAAAATTAGCAAGATTAATATAATTAAAAAAAGTAGTATTTTTAAAAATATACCAAAAATAATTCGAGCTACGAGATATCATAGTTTAATAATTGAAAATAAAACCCTTCACAAATCATTTGAAATAACTGCACAAACGGAAGATAATATAATCATGGCAATACAACATAAAAAATACCAATTATATGGTATTCAATTTCACCCGGAAAGCTATGAAACAAAACAAGGTCAAAAAATTATAAACAATTTTATTAATTTATGAAAATAGAAAATATCATTAGTAAAACATCAGATAAAAAATCATTAAATATTGAGGAAAGCAAATTTCTTTTTCAAGAAATTATGAATGGTAAAATGTCTGACCAGACTATAAAGGAAGTATTAGTTAATTTATCAGATAAAGGTGAGTCCGTTGAAGAGATTACCGGTGGGGCTATAGTCCTCAAAGAAAAATCTTTGAAAGTAAATATTGAGGGAGATATAATTGACACCTGCGGTACTGGAGGTGATGAGAAAAGCACAATTAATATTTCAACTGCTTCTGCTTTAGTCTTGGCAAGTATGGGCCACAAGGTTGCAAAACACGGCAATAGAAGTATTTCGTCTAAATCGGGCTCTGCAGATGTTTTAGAAATGCTTAATATAAATATCGATTTAAATCCTAAAGAAGTTGAAAAATTAATCTACAAGAATAATTTTGCTTTTATGTTTGCTCCAAAATATCATTCAGCGATGAAAAATGTGGCAACAGTAAGAAAGGAATTAAAAAAAAGAACCATATTTAATCTTCTCGGTCCGCTTTGTAATCCAGCCAAAGTAAATAGGCAGTGCATTGGAGTTTTTTCTATGGATATTCTAGAAAAATATATAAAAGTTTTAAAAAATTTAAAATTAGATAAAGCATGGGTTTTTCATAGCTATGATGGTTTAGACGAAATTTCGATTTTTAATAAAACTAAAGTATATGAACTCAAAAATAAAAATATAAAGTCTTTTGAAATAAATCCATCACATTTTATTGAGACAAAATATAATTTTAACGACATTGTTGGAGGTGACGCCAAATATAATTCAAAAAAAATTTTAGAAGTTTTTAAAGGAAATGAGGGCGCATTACTTGAAATAATATCATTAAATGTTGCTGCAGGTTTAATTGTTTTAGAAAAATTTTCTCAAATTAATGAAGCATATTTATTTTCAAAAAAACATATCACATCAGGTAAAGTATACAATTACTATTGTACTATAAAAACATGAACATTTTAGAAAAGATAATTATTGATAAAAAAAAAGAAGTAGAAACAGATAAAATTCTATATCCATTAAATGAAATTAAAAAATGTATATCATTTAAAAAAAATTTATTTTCACAAAATCTTAAAAAGTTTAAAAATAATAATATTCCAGCTATTATCGCTGAGATTAAAAAAGCAAGTCCCTCTAAAGGAATCCTAGTTGAAAATTTTAACCATTTAGATATTGCTGGTAAATATGTAGAAAATAATGCCGCCTGCCTATCTGTTCTTACAGAGAAAAAATATTTTTTAGGAAACAAAAAATATATTGGTGATATTAAAAAAAAATATAACATCCCAATATTAAATAAGGATTTTTTTATTGACACTTATCAAGTTTATGAAGCCAATAAAAATGGTGCAGATTGTATTCTAATAATTATTAGTGCAACTAGCAATGAAATGATCAAAAGTTTAATTAATGTATCATTAGAATTGGGAATGGATTATATTCTGGAAGTTCACAACGAGAAAGAAATGGAAATTGCTTTAAATTTTAGTGGAGCTATTATAGGAATAAACAACAGAAATTTACAAAATTTTGAAGTATCATTAGATAACACTATTAGAATATTTAAAGAATTTGAAAGTTCATTAAAAAACAAGACACTGATATCTGAGAGTGGTTTTAAAGATAAAAATGATTTGATTAAAATTAAAAATGAAACTGGTATTAATAATTACTTAATTGGAGAATCATTAATCAAATCTGATTCAATTAAAGAGTGTTTTCAAAAATTTATTTAATAAGTTATTGATTTAATTGATTATTTTATAATTGCAATTATAAAAGAACTTTTATAGAACAAAAAAAGTTTAGGTTTTGTTCTATGCTTACAAAAAAACAAAAAAATTTGCTGATTTATATCAACGAAAAGTTGAAAAATGATGGTGTCTCACCTTCGTATGATGAGATGAGAGAGTCTCTCAATTTAAAATCAAAATCAGGTATCCATAGGCTTATATCAGCTCTAGAGGAACGCGGTTTTGTCAAAAGATTAGCGCATAAAGCACGGGCACTAGAAGTAGTCAAATTGCCTGAAAATGCTGGTGTCAAAGATCTATACAACAACTTCACTCCCAGTATAATTTCTGGTGGTTTGGATAAAGAATATAAAAAGAAAAAATCAGAAAAATTTATTCCAATTATAGGAAAAATTGCAGCAGGGTTACCAATTGAAGCAATAGAAGATGCTACAGAAAATATTCCCTACCCTCCTAATTTAGGTAATAACAATGATGATTTTTATGGATTAAAAGTTGAGGGTGACAGTATGGTAAATGCAGGTATTAATAACGGTGATATAGTAATAATTAAAAAAACTAATACAGCTGATAATGGGAAAATAGTGGTTGCACTAATTGACGATCATGAAGCAACATTAAAAAGATTAAGAAAAAAAACAAATTCTATAGCACTTGAAAGTGCAAATCCAGCGTATGAAACAAGGATATTCAATCCTGAAAGAGTAAAAATTCAAGGTATATTGGTGTCGCTGTATAGAAACTTTTAAATTTATAATATATTACTCTAGTATTATTATGGTAATAACTAGATTTGCTCCATCACCAACTGGAAAATTGCATATTGGGGGAGCTAGAACAGCATTATTTAATTTTCTATATTCCAAAAATCAAAATGGTAAATTTTTATTGAGAATTGAAGATACTGATAAAAAAAGATCTGAAAAAAAATTTGAAAATCAAATAATATCAAGTTTGAGATGGTTGGGAATAAATTTCGACGGCCAAGAAATTTACCAATCTAAAAATATTGACGAACATATAAATATAGCTAAAGAACTTTTGAAAAGAAAAAAAGCATACAAATGTTATTGCACTCCAGAAGAACTAGAATTGGAAAGAAATGAAACAAAAAAAAAGGGAATTAATTATATTTATAGTGGCAAGTGTAGAAATATAAAAGATGAAAAAAATTTACCATTTGTTATTAGATTAAAAGTTGAAAAAAATAAAAAAATAACTTTGTATGATGGTGTGCAGGGCGATGTAGAAATAGAAACAAATACTATAGAAGATTTTATATTACTCAGGTCTGATGGTTCTCCAACTTATAATTTATCAGCCTCTGTAGATGATAAACTTATTAAAGTTAGTCATGTTATAAGGGGAGATGATCATAAAATTAATGCAGTAAAACAAATTATACTATTCCGATTTATGGATTGGAAAGTTCCAAAATATTTTCATATTCCGTTAATTCATTCAGAGAGTGGTAAAAAGCTTTCAAAACGAGAAAATGCGTCAACTACAGATGATTATAAAAAAATTGGAATTCTACCAATTGCCTTAAGAAATTATCTTTTGAGACTGGGTTGGTCTTACAAAGATAAAGAAATATTCAATAATGAAGAAAGTATAAAGTTTTTTAACTTAAAAAATATTGGCAAATCCCCATCTAAATTAGATTTTGAAAGAATTAAATCCTTAAATGAATATTATATAAAAAGTCTAAATGAAAAAGAACTTATTGAAAATTTTTTACTTTATGTAAATGAATTTAAACAAAGTCTTAAAATAGATACAATAGAAAAAATTTCTAAAAATATAAATATTCTAAAAAATAAAGCTAAAACACTCAGTGATATTTATGATAATTCTAGTTTTATCTTTAAATATGATGAAAGTTTAATACTTAAAAGTAATTTAATTAATACCAAAAATAAAGTTTATTTAATTGACTTTCTAAATGAACTATCAAAGATTAATGATTATTGTGATACCAAAATTACAGAAGTTTCAGAATTAGTTTTAAAAAAAAATAATATTAAATTTAAAGATCTTGGCCAACCGCTAAGAATGATTCTAACAGGATCACTAAAAGCACCAAGTATAAAAGATATAATTAAAATACTTGGCTTAAATGAAACTATACTAAGACTAAAACGTCACATATAAATTAGACATTAATAAATAAAACTGATAATAAACTTTCGTAATGAGTGATAATGCTAAAATAAAAATTGGTAATAAAGAATTTGATTTTCCTATCAAGAAAGGGTCGGTGGGACCTTCTGTTATTGATGTTTCAAAACTATACTTTAAAACAGATCATTTTACTCTTGATCCAGGTTTTACATCAACTGGAAGTTGCGAATCTTCTATAACATATATAGATGGAGATAAAGGTCAATGTTATTACAGAGGTTATCCGATGGATACCCTTGCGGAAAAAAGTAATTTTTTAGAGATAGCATATTTACTTTGGTACGGTGAACTGCCAACTAAAATAGAATGGGATGAATTTTCAAATGCAATAAAAAATCATACGATGGTTCATGAACAAATTAGAGTTTTTTTTAATGGATTTCGAAGGGGAGCCCACCCAATGGCTATAATGGTAGCTTGTGTTGCAGCATTGTCTGCTTTTTATCCAGATTCAATTAACATTAAAGATCCAGAGCAAAGACGTATTTCAGCAAGAAGGATGGTGGCAAAAATTCCAACCTTGGCTGCAATGGCTTTTAAATATAGTTTAGGACAGCCTTTTGTATATCCGGATAACACTTTGGATTATTCTGAAAATTTTATGCAAATGTGTTTTGCGGTTCCTGCAGAAAAATACAAAATTAATAAAGTTTTTGCTAAAGCTTTAGATAAAATTTTTATCTTACATGCTGATCATGAACAGAACGCATCTACATCTACTGTGAGACTCGCAGCGTCGTCAGGAGCTAATCCATTTGCCTCTATTTCAACAGGATTTACATCTTTATGGGGTCCATCGCATGGTGGAGCAAATGAAGCCGCATTAAATATGCTGAAAGAAATTGGAGATGTTAAAAATATTCCTCAGTATATAAAAAAAGCCAAGGATAAAACTGACCCATTTAAATTGATGGGTTTTGGTCACAGGGTATATAAGAACTATGATCCACGAGCTAAAGTAATGCAGAGAACATGTCATGATGTATTAAATGAAATAGGAAATACAGATAACAAGTTATTACAGGTTGCGAAAGAACTTGAAAAAATTGCACTCAATGATGAATATTTCATTGAAAAGAAACTATACCCAAATATCGATTTTTATTCTGGAATAACACTTAGTGCAATGGGCTTTCCTACGGCAATGTTTACTGTAATATTTGGATTGGCAAGAACAGTTGGGTGGTTAGCTCACTGGAAAGAAATGATGATAGGCAATAAAATGAAAATAGGAAGACCGAGACAACTATATACGGGACCTAACCCGAGAGAATTTAAAGAACTAAGCAAAAGATAATTAAGATAAATTTTTTATTATATCATTGGCTATTTGTTTTGAAGAATCTTTATTAGAGAATTTATCTATTATTGAATTGTAATTATGCACAAGTTCTTTAAATTTTTGTTTATTTGTTAAAAAATCCTCTAGCTTGGATATTATTTTTTTTGAAGTACAATTATATTGAATAAATTCAGGTATAATTTCTTTATCTGAAATAATATTTATTATATTAACGTATTTCACTTTCACAAAAGGTTTTATAATTAAATAATTTATCCAGCTTAGTTTGTAAATTGTAAAAAAAGGTACCTGATTCTTGCATAAATCTAAGCTTATTGTTCCAGACTTTGATATTGCAATTAAAGATTTTTTTAAATATTCGTTTTTTAAATCATCATCAGTGTGTACAAAATATTTAATATTTTTTAATTTACTTAAATACTTCATAACAATTTCTTCAGTACCCTTTGTTAATGCAAAATGATAATTAAATTTATCAGTGTAATGATTTATTATTTCTAGAAATATTGGCATAAAACTTGTTATCTCTTTTTTCCTACTGCCAGGGCAAAAAGATAATAGATTTTCTTGAATACTGTAATTTGAATTTGTATGTGTAAAATTATTAAAAAAAGGATGACCAACAAACTGATTGCTAATGTTATATTTATTAAAATATTTTTGTTCAAATTCAAAAAGTAGATAAATTTTATCAAGTAATTTTTTAATTTTATTACCTCTACCCTCTCTCCACGCCCAAATTGATGGTGCAACAAAATGAAAAAATTTTGTTTTAATTTTTTTTCTTTTTTTTATTTTATCTATCACTCTAAAAACAAAATCAGGTGAGTCTATTGAAAAAACAATATCGGGTTTAAAATTTTCTATGTATTTAACTGTTTGATCAATTTTATTTTTTATATAAAAAAAATTTTTTAAAACATCGGTGATACCAAAAAAAGTAATATCACTATTTTCAAATGGTCCCTTAATGCCCATTTTTTTTAAATTATAACCAGTGATACCTTCAATATTAAAACTTTTAAAATTTAAATGACTTATTATCTCAGAAGCAAGAATGTCACCTGATATCTCTCCTGTTATAACAAAAATTTTTTTTTTCATCAAATTGCTGAAATAAAAAAATTGTTATTATTTGCCAAGTTAATTGCTGATTTTTGATCTAGAAAAATATTTTGATTTTTTTTTAGAAAAATACCATTTAACTTTGATTTAATGCATAATTGAATAGTTCTATAGCCAATAGTTGGTAGATCATAACTTAGGCTATGTTTTTTCTTTGGAAGCTTAATTAAGACGCCTGATTTTTTATTTTTACGCGAGCGTAATTTAGCAACTCTTTTGAGCATTTCATCTGTACCTTCAGCCGACTCTATTGCCATTACATATCCTTCATCTAATACAACTCCTTGAGCATTATCAAATTTACTTAATGCGTCTAAAATTTTTCTTCCTTTATAATAGTCTTTTATATCATTGCTGCTAGGTTTAGATTTAGAAATAGTTTTATTTACAAGCAAATGTTTACAATATTGGTGGCTATCAATCACTTTAATTTTATTTTTTTTTAGAATCTGCGTTGCAAAATTGAGAATATTACCATCACCTTTTCTAAATACTTTTATTAATTTTGGTAAATAGGTGACTGCCTTTAAATCAAATTTTAAATTACTAATATTAGGCCTTTTTACGTATCCAGCAAAAATGACTTTGTTAACTTTATTTTGTTTTAATATATTTAATATTTTTCCAAATTGACCTAATTGAGTAGTAATAGAATTTTTTATCTTTTTATTTGAAAGATTAAATATAATGTATTTTTTTTTTTGTTTATTTAATGAAGAGAAGATCTCTTTTGGCAAACTTCCGCTTCCAGCAAAAATAGCTATCATTTTAATGGTCTACAAATATCCCTGTTTGGATTTTTATTATTTAAAAATTCGACTAAATTTTTTTGTAACTCAGAATTTTTTTCTAATTTCAGAGTGTATTCTCTCATATTATTTGCTTCAAATAAAAGTTTAATTATTTTTTTATAATCCTCTATTTCTCCATTCGTAAAACCTTTTCGTTTAAGTCCAATTAAATTGATATTTTCAAAATATGATCTATTACCTTTGACAACTGTGTAAGGTAAAACATCCCTATCAACTCCTGTCATTCCTCCTACCATTGCTCCCTTTCCTATTTTTGTAAATTGGAGCACAGCTGAATTGCCACCTATGATGACATTGTCGTCAAATATACAGTGGCCGGCTATTGCAGCATTATTTGCTATTACCAAATTATTTCCTAATTTACAATCATGACCAATATGCGATCCAACCATAAATAAATTGTTATTTTTTATTTTTGTTATTAATCCACCATGCTCTGTACCTATGCTTATATTTGAATACTCGCGGAATGAATTATTGTCTCCAATTTCTAAATAGCTTTTTTCTCCCTTAAATTTTAAGTCTTGTGGTAGTGTACCTATGCTACAGTATGGAAAAAAAGTATTTTTTTTTCCTATTTTTGTAGATCCCTGAATATTTACTGAATTTACTAAATGACATTCATCACCAATCTCCACATCCGCTCCAATTACACAAAAATCACCAATGATAACATTTTTTCCAACTTTAGCATTTTTATGTATTGAAGCTTTTGAACTAATCATTTCTATTTACTATTGTAGCCATCCATTCAGCATCTGCCATTCTTTGATCATTGCTAAATGCTTCCCCTTTATATCTCCAGATTTTACCCTTGATCTTATCAACGCTACACTTTAAATATAAGTCATTAGGCGGCAAAACTGGCTTTCTAAATCTGGCATTCTGTACTGACATTAAATACACTAATTTATTTTCAACTTCTTTTTTATCGATACTATACGCAGCTAGAGCAGCTGCTGCTTGGCCAAATGCCTCAACAATCATAACACCTGGCATTACAGGCTGACCTGGAAAATGACCTTGAAGAAAAAATTTATCAGTTTTAATTTTAAGATGACCTAAAGCCGACTTCATCGGTATAATATTGTATAAATTGTCTATTAACAGCATAGGCTCTCTATGTGGCAATAACTCTTGTATCTGCTCTTTATTTATTGAGGGAAGTTTTTTATTTATCATTATTTCTTTTTTTTAAGAAGTCTCTTACGGGCATTGAAGGGAAACCAATTACTTTTGATCCATCTTTTAAATCATTAAGCACCCCCGAATGACCTCCAATATTAACATTATTACCTATTTTTAAGTGACCAGATATACCAGTTTGTCCACCAATCATACAGTTATCACCTATAATTGAGCTGCCAGCAATGCCAACCTGACCCGCAATAAAGCAAAAAGAACCAATTTTTACATTATGAGCTATGTGCACAAGATTATCTATAATAGTATAGCGGCCTATAATCGTATCAGAAAAAGAACCTCTATCGATTGTGCAGTTTGATCCTATATAAACATTTGCTAATAAGTTTACACATCCAATGTGTGGTATAAAGGTTAGTTTATTATTTATAATTTTAAATCCATATCCAATTTTACCTATTACTGAGCCATCATTAATGGTCACGTTGTTACCAATCATAGCATTAGAAATTGTGCAATTTGATCCTATAGTTACATTATTACCAATTATAACATTTTTTTTTAGTGTTGTGTTGCACCCCACACTAAAATTTGTACCTATTTTTACACTCGTATCAACTAATACATTTTTTTTTAAAAGATTCTTATATTTTATGTTATTTTTAAACTTATAATTGTCATTATCTGAGTCTGGGTAAAATAACTTTGAGATTATAATAAAATCTAATAGTGGTTCTTCAGAAATTATCGGTATACAATTTTTATTTAGTTGAGATTGAAATTTTTCTTTTATTAAACAAAATGATGCTTTTGTATTTTTCAATTTTTCGACATATTTTAAATTTTCAAAAAATGTTATATCGTTTTTTTTAGATTCATTTAAATTTGAAACATTTGATATTTTTTTTTTACTAAATTTTTTTTTTTTTGAAAAAATTGTTTTTTTTATTATAAAATTAATATCGAATGGGCCTTTGTTAGAAAATAAAGATTTCATGATGAAATTTAAAAATTGCTACCAATTTGAAAACTAAAATTTTCCTCTAAATCACCGTCTGCCTTACTTATATTTTCAGATAATGTGACAGAAAGTGGTCCTAAAGGTGATACCCACTCAAGAGATATACCTGCAGAACTTCTCAATTTATTACTATCAATTGAATCATCGAAATCAACACCCCAAACATTTCCAGTATCAAAAAAAAGGATACTTTTAGCATTCCAACTATCGGGTATTGGATTTGGTATTGTGGTTGATAAGCTTGCGTATGCTGAATAATTTCCGCCAATGTGATCTGTTCCGTCCTTCGGACCAACACCGTAGTTTTCAAAACCTCTTAGATTTGATTGTCTCAAAAATTTTCTATCACTAAGCTTTACATCATTATCATCTAAAGAATTTATTGAATTCAAACCACTTTTTAGACTAATAACATAATCATTTGAAATAGAATGATAAACAGCACCGCTAATGCTATTTTCTAAATAAGTTATATCACTTCCGGGTAAAGCCAATCCTTGACCAAAACCTAACCTGTATCCTTTGGTAGGTTGAAAACCACTATTTCTTTTATCATTTGTGATACTATAAAAACCTTTATAAGTTAAGTAATCACCTTCTCTCGATTGATACAAAGTTGAGGCAGACGGATTAGTCTCGATTGAATCTAAGTCAACAGCAAATCCAGTTTTTAGACTTACATCTTCATAAACATTAAACTTAGTTGAAAAGACATTTCCTAATTTTTTACTTTCATATCCAGAATTTGTATAATCAGTGCTCGTGGCAAAAATATTATAATTGAATATATTGTCAGTATTCATGAAGTCTGGAATCGAAAACCCAACATTACCAGAAATTTTTTCAGTTCCAAAACTTACATTACTGTCAACAACAATACCTTTTCCAAATAAATTTTTTTCTACAATTGAAGAACTGATAGTACTGCCCGCTGAACCTACGCCAATACCAGCGGAAATAGAACCTGTTGGTTGCTCTTCTACAGAAATATTCAAGTCGACTTTTTCAGTATCAGAGTCTACTGTTTTAAATTTAACGTCCTTGAATATCCTCAAGCTTTTTACTTTATCTATTGATTTGACAATTTTGTAATCTAAATAACTATCTCCTTCAGATAATAATAAATTTCTTCTTATAACACTTTCCTCAGTAATAGTGTTGCCACTTATATTAATTATATTAACAAATTTTCTTGGCTTTTTTACAAATCTGAACTCAACATCTAATTTATCTTCATTAGACTTTTTTATTTTATTAAAAAAAGTGACAAATTCGATTTTTTTATTTCTTAAATATTCATTTAAAATATTATTAACATCGTCTAATTTTTTTTTTGAAAATTTACCCTTAATTTTTTTTTTAATTAATTTATTTATATCTTCTTTATTTTTTTTATTTAAATTATTTTCTTCATCTAATATTTCGTATTTTGAAAAATAATACTTATTACCAGAATTAATCGAAAAGGTTAAGTCTGCTTTATTATTGCCTATAAAATTAACATCAGAGGAAGTAATTTGAACATCATAATAGCCATTATTTAAATAAAAACTCTTTAGTAACTTTTTATCAAAGTTAATTTGATTCTTATTAACTAAAGACGATGTTCCTAAAAATTTCCACCATCCATCTTCGGAAGAAGAGATAACATCCGTTAATACGGAAGATTTAAATTTTTTATTACCAATAAAATATATTCTTTTAATTTGATATTTTTCTTTTCTATCAATATTGATAACAACGTTTAATGCATTGCCAGATATTTTTGAAATTTCAGTTTTAACTGTGACATCAAAATATCCACCGTCCTGATAAATTTCTTTAATCTTTTCAATATCTTTTTTAAGTAAAGCATCTGAAAAAATTTTATTTTGTCCAAGTGAAAGATTTTCATACAGAAAATCCTCACGTTTGTTGTTTATGACACCATTTATATAAAAGAAATCAATTATTGGGTTTTCCTTAACAATTATATTAATTTTATTTTTTATTATTTTTATTGAAACATTAGAAAAGTAATTTGTATTAAATAATTTTTTTTGAAACTCGTTAAGATCATCTACATTGTATTTTTTATTTTTTCTAAAATCAATAATATTTAAGATAGTTTCATTAGAAATTCTTTTGTTTCCTTCTATATTATATTTTATTTCTTCATTAGAAGAGGCATCAGGAAGTAAAAAACTAAATAAGATAATTAATTTAAACAGTATTTTCATAATTTAACATCTTTTGCATATTTAATGGTATCAAATATATCTTTAATATTTTTAATTTTTTTTTTTGATTTTCTTAATAATACGTTGTGTTTAAATAATTTTACAAGTTTGTCTACAATTTCACCGTATTTAATCTCTTTTTTAAGGTATTTTTCTACAAGTCTTTCATTTAAAACAGTAAAAATAATGAAACCTGCCATCGAACAATACTTTAATATATAAAAACCCAATTTGACCAAAGGGAATTTTCTAATATTTACATCATAATATACCGAGCTAAATCTGTTTAAATTTATTTTTAGATTATCATTTAAGTCTAAACAATTAGCAATTGGTATCCTCATACTTGGATAATGGATGATCGGTATAATTATATTGTTTTTCAAACAGACAATGGCGTGTGTATTTGATTTACTTTCAATTTTAATACCAAGTTTGCTATAAGGCAAATTAAATAAATTTTTTGCTTCAAATAATTCTAAAACTTTATTAGCAAAAGTTGACGAGTCCACGCTAATTTTTTTACCCATCTTCCAATTTGGATGATCTATTACTTTATTTAGTTTTTCATCATATTTGATTTTTTTATTTAAAAAAGGTCCGCCAGATGCAGTCAAATAAATTTTCTTTATATCTTTTTTTAATTTAAATGATTTAAAAAATAGATCTATACAATGATGTTCGGAGTCAATAGGTAGAATTTCACATTTATTTTTTTTGGCAAAATCTAAAAAAACTTTTCCTCCACAAACAATAGTTTCTTTATTTGCAATTAAAAGTTTTTTTGAAACTTTTGTTAATTCAAAATTAATTTTTATTGCATCATATCCAGAAACACCAGAAATTACATAATCAATTTTTTTATTTTTTTTTAAGAATATATCTTTTGTTGTAAAATAATTTTTATTTTCAATTTTTTGTGTTCCATTGTTTTTAATTAAGAAAATATTTTTGGGTTTAAATTTTAAATATTGTTTTTTTAGTTTAATTAAATTTGTATTGGCTGCTAAAGAAACTAATTTAAAATTTTTTTTATTATTATTATAAACTTTTAATGCTGACTTACCTATAGATCCTGTAGACCCGATTATTGCTAATGTTTTCATTTAATATAATAAATTATGTTAAATACTATAATTAATAAGATATAACCATCAAGTCTATCAAGTATACCTCCATGTCCAGGCATAAAATTTGAATAGTCTTTAATTTTATTCAATCGCTTAAAATATGAAAATAATAAATCTCCCAATACAACAATCAAGGTACAGAAAAATAAAAATAAAATATTATAATATAATTTAGGAAACAAATTTATTTCAAAATATTGAATATAAAATAAATTTAATTGTACTAAAATAATACTCCCGAAAAAACCAGAGATAGTTTTATTCGGACTAATAAAATTAATTTTTCTTCCCCCGAATAATTTGCCAGAAATATAACCACCAGTATCAGAGCACCATGTAATAAATGTTAAAAGGAAAATTATTTCCAAACCGTAGTCTTGATTTCTAATATTATAAAAAGAATATAAAAAAATAAATAAAATTGAAGTTATTATAAGTTTAGAATTTAATAACTGAAGTTTTAGAATTTCATAAAAACTAATTGCAAATATAAAAAAAATTAAAAAATTAAAAAACACACCACCTTCATATAAAGGAAATATAAATACTGGAATTAAAAAAAAAATTGATAAAATTCTCTTAATTAAATTATTCATTATTTACCAAAATTTCTTTTTATTTTATTAAATTTAATAAGAATATTTTCTAAATCTTTAACTTTAAAGTCCGGCCAAAACTTTGTAACAAAAAATAATTCAGAGTATGCTGCCTGCCACAATAAAAAATCACTTAATCTTTTAAAGCCTCCAGTTCTAATAATAATTTCAGGGTGTCCGCTGACTTTAGTAAATAAATAACTTTCTAAATTTTTGATATTTATTTTTTTCTTATACTTGAGAATTTTTTTCATCGCATTTAAAATTTCAATTTTTGAGCTATAATTAATAGCGACATTTAATGTTAGCTTTTTTTTTAAAAATCTTAATTTTTTTTCACTTAAAAGTAAAATTTTTCTAAGACTGCTTGGAAGTAAATTCAATTCGCCTATGAAGTTAATTTTTACTTTATTTTTTTTAAAGTACTCAATGTTTGTTTCTAAATATTTTTTTAACAAACCAAATATATTATTTATTTCATATTTATTTCTCTTAACTAAATTATCTTTTGAAAGTGCGTAAATAGTTAGATTGGATATTTCTTTAGAAAGACAATATTCTATGATTTTTTTTATATTTTTAATTCCCTTTTCATGACCCAGCAATCTATTGTTATATTTTTTTTTACCCCATCTGCCATTACCATCCATGATAATAGCAATATGATTTGGCAAATTCATACTTTTAGAATTTCTTGGTCTTTTTCTTTAATTTTATTATCAATTTTTTTTATGTATTCGTCTGTAATTTTTTGAAGATCATTAGAAAGTTTTTTATTTTCATCTTCGCTAATAATCTTATTTTTTTCTTGAGATTTTAGAAAATCCATTCCACTTCTTCTTATATTTCTAATTGAGATTTTATTTTTTTCAGACTGTTGATTGACAATCTTCGAGAGTTCTTTTCTTCTTTCCTCACTTAATTTTGGAACGGGTATCCTTAAAATTTGTCCATCGATTAAAGGATTTAAATTTAAATCACTTTCTCTTAATGCCTTCTCACAAAATTTGACATTGTTATTATCCCAAAGTTGTATTGTTAAAGTTTGAGGGTCGGAGACACTAATTGTTCCTATTTGGTTAATAGGCATGAATTGACCATACACTTCAACTTTAATTAAATCTAGCATTGATGTGTGTGCCCGTCCTGTTCGAATTGTAGACAAATCTTTTATAAGAGAAGATAAAGACTCTTCCATTTTTAACTGGAATGAATTTAAACTATTATCTATTTTCATTGTCTTATTTTGTTAAAGATTTAACCTCTTCACTAAAGTCAATTTTTTTAACCTCTATACCTTCGCCAACTTTAAATCTTAAAAAATCTATTATTTCAAAACTGTCAGACTTATCTTTATTGTGTTTCTCAATTGCTTTGGAGACTGATAATTCTTGATCAATTACCCAATTTTGATTTAATAATGTATTTTCTGATATTATCTTGCTTAATTTTCCCTTTATGATTTTTTCTAAAATCTCTGGTTTTTTGCCACTTTTATCAATTTGCTCTGCTATAATTTTTTTCTCTTTATTCACGAAATCAGGATCCAAATTTTTTTCGCTAAGAGCCATTGGAGTCATTGCTGCTATGTGCATGCATACATCTGTTGCAAATTTTACACTTTTTTCGTTTGTAGATTTATATTTTACTGCTGATATTATTTTTCCTGAAACGTTATTTGCTTTGTTGTGTATATAAGATGCCAATCTATAATTATCTTTAACTATTTTTTTAAATCTTCTTAATTTAATATTTTCTCCGATTTTTGAAACTAAGCTTACAATATTATCTTTAACTGGAATCCCGCTCATTAAAAGATTATTTAACTCATCTAAATTATTTGCTTTAGTACAACATTTCGATAATTTGGAACAGAAATTTAAAAATTCTTCATTTTTTGCTACAAAATCTGTTTCTGTGTTAACTTCGATTAAGGTTAAATTGTTTTCATCCTCTCCTGAAATAATAAGACCTTCAGCGGCATCCCTTGAACTTTTTTTTGCTGCTTTTAAAATACCCTTTTTCCTTAAGTACTCTATAGACTTTTCAATATTATTATCATTCTCCTTAAGGGCATTTTTACAATCTTGCATACCTGCTCCTGTTACTTCTCGTAACTCTTTTACTTTTTCAAGAACTGACATTTTTATTTTTTTCCCTTAAAAGTTTTACTATTTATATCATTTTTATTAATTGTAATTTTATTTTTTTCTGATTGATTTTCTTTTATTTTTTCAGGCCTATCATCTTTTACCAAAATCTTTATGTTTTTTTTAGCGTCGATAATTGTTTTTTTGATTAAATCGCAATAAAGATTTATTGACCTTCTCGCGTCATCATTGCCTGGTATTGGAAAGTTAATATTATCAGGGTCAGAGTTGCTATCTAATATACCAATAATTGGAATATTTAATTTCTTTGCTTCTAGAATAGCTAGAGACTCGATGTTTGTATCAATTACAAAAATTATATTTGGTAGTTTTTTCATTTCAGATATGCCACCTAATGATCTTTCTAATTTTTCTTTTTCTAAATTCATTTTAATCAATTCTTTTTTTGTGAAACCTGAGTCTTCTTCTAAGAGGTTTTTTTTTAGATTTTTTAATCTTTTAATTGATTTACTAATTGTATTCCAATTTGTAAGCATACCGCCTAGCCATCTGAAATTCACATAATAATTATCTGTTTCTTTGGCAACATCTGCTATTAATTCTGATGCTTGTTTTTTAGTAGAAACGAACAGGACTTTACCGCCTGATGAAACTGACTTATGCAGCTCTACTAAAGCATTTTTTAACAACTCCAAGGTTTTTGACAAATCAATGATATGAATGGAGTTCTTTTCTCCAAAAATATATTTTTTCATTTTCGGATTCCATCTAAAAGTCTTATGACCTAAATGAACGCCTGCTTCTAACAGGTCTTTAACTGTTACTTCTGGTAAATTCATACTTTCCTTTCCGGTTAATCCTCCAAAGAAACTACTGCTTAAGCAGACCGGGGGCATTTAGCCAGATTCTTTGTGTGTTTTTTTTAGGCTTATATAATTGAAAAATTAAATTTCAATATAAAATTTAGCTAAAAACTAGATTTTACGCTGTTATTTTTTAAGAATTCTATGTCTTTTTGAGAAACTTTGAGTTTTGAATTTAAATTAAAAGAATAACGATTTAAAAACTCATCTTCGAAAATTATACTTACCTCAGATGACCCTTTTTGATTTAATGTTTCTTTTATCAATAACAATGAACGTAAATTTTTAATTTCAAAGGTTACTTTTTCTATATTTCTATTTTTCAGATCATTAATTAAAAAAATATTATCTAAATTTACACGCTCAATACCTTCTTTTGTTTTTTCTTTTTTGACCTTGATAAGAAAAGAATTGCCAATTAGCAGAGTATTTCTATTTTCAATTAACTTTTCCGAAAATATGAATAGCTCAAACATCGAGCCCAAATCCACAAACTTAATTATAGCATATGGATTACCTTTTGCGGTTTTCTTTTCTTGAATAGAAATTAATGTTCCTGCAATCATTCCATTGATATTATTTTTATCTTCTTTAAGAGCTGTATATGAAATTACATTATACTGTTGTAATATTTCTAAATTTGATTTTAGGGGGTGTTCACCTACAAAAAAACCAATAGACTCAAATTCCTTCTTGATTTTATCATTTTGATCCCAATCTATAATTCCAACATCACTTTTATAATCATTATGATCAAGATCTTGAGAAAACAGTAAGTTTTGTTTATCACCATTTAATTGATCAGATGATTTTGATTGCTTTAAATAATTCGGAACATTATCAAAAAGTTTTTTTCTATTTTTATCTAAGGTATCTAATGCACCTGATTTGATTAAGCTTTCTAATTGTAACTTGTTTAGGTTTTTGCTTTCAGTTCTGCTTAAGAAATTAGTTAGTGAATTAAACGAACCATTTTTTTCCCTTTCCTTTACTATGTTAGATATTGCTTCAAAACCTACAGCTTTAATAGCTGACAAAGCATAATATATAGTTTTTTTTCTTGGTAGAAATTCAGCAAAAGAATAGTTGATATTGGGAGCTCTAATATCTATTTTCAATCTTTTTAACTCCTCATAAAACAAATTTAATTTGTCAGTATTTGAAAGTTCTGTATTCATTGAGGCGCAAAAAAAATAAATTGGGTAGTGAGTTTTTAAATAGGCTGTTTGAAAGGCAATTAATGCGTATGCAGCGGCGTGGCTTTTATTAAAACCGTATTGTGCAAATTTTTCTACAAGTTGAAAAATATAATTAGCCTGATCCTTTGTTATTCCATTGCTTACAGCCCCTTCAATAAAATCTTTTTTTTGTCTTTCCATTTCTGCAGATTTTTTTTTACCCATGGCTTTTCTCAGAATATCAGCTTTACTTGCACTAAAATTAGATAGCGCTTGTGCAATTTGCATTACTTGCTCTTGATAAATAATTACCCCGTAAGTTTCCTTTAAAATATTTTTTAATTTTTCATGTAAATAATCTGGTTGTTCTTTTTCGTGTTTTCTGGCTATATAAGTTGGAATATTTTGCATTGGTCCAGGTCTATAAAGCGCTACTAGTGCTATTATATCTTCAAATTTATTTGGTTTTAACTGTTTTAAGACCTCTCTCATACCTGAGCTTTCAAGTTGAAAGATACCCATTGTTTCTCCTGAACTTAATAATTCAAAAGTACTCTTATCTGATAAATCAATTTCACTTATATCAAAATTTGAGTCATCTTTATGAATAAATTCTATAGTTTTTTTTATTACAGTCAGCGTTTTTAAACCAAGAAAATCAAATTTAACCAAACCAGTTTCTTCAGAAGACTTCATATCAAATTGTGTAACTGGAATTGGCAAAGTAGATGATAAATCTTTATATAGTGGCACCAACTCATCTAAATCTCTGTCACCTATAACCACTCCTGCTGCGTGTGTTGCAACATTTCTATAAAGTCCTTCAAGTTGTAATGAGTAACTTATTAGCTTCTTTATAACTGGATCGTTTTTTTCCTCTTTTTGCAGTCTTGGCTCAATAGCGATCGATTCAGCTAATGATAAAGGCCTCGATGGATCAAAAGGTATCATCTTACAAAGTTGATCAACTCTGCCATAAGGCAAACCTAGTACTCTCCCGATATCCCTGAGTGCCATTCTGGCCTGTAGTTTTCCAAATGTTATAATTTGTGCAACTTTATTTGGATACTTGTTTTTAACATATTTTATAACTTCATCTCTCCCCTCCTGACAAAAGTCTATATCAAAATCTGGCATCGAAATTCTATCTGGGTTCAAAAAACGCTCAAAAATTAATCCAAATCTAATTGGATCTAAATCTGTAATTGATAGACACCACGCTACTAAAGAACCTGCGCCAGAACCTCTTCCTGGTCCAACTGGTATGTTATTTGACTTAGCCCAATTTATGTAATCAGATACAATTAAAAAATAACCTGAAAATTTCATATTTGAAATTACAGAAACTTCATATTCAAGTCTACTATGATATATTTTTTTTATATTTACCTTTTCATCGTGTTTTTCTAATCTAGAATATACAAACTTCTCTAATCTCTCTGCAAGTCCTTCTTGAGCTTTATCTTTTAATACTTTGTTTACGTCATTATCTTCATTAATAAATGAGGGTAGAAGGGGTCTACTTTTTTTTGGATAATAGCTAAATCTATATTTAAAATTTTTATTATTTTCTAATGCATCAGGCAAATCTTTGAAGAGTTCAGATAATTGATCTGAAGACTTAAAATAGTGCTGATCTGAATATTGTAATCTATTTTTTTCATAAACATAACTTTTTTCTCCAACACATATATATGCGTCATGTGCCTCATATTCGTTTTTATTTAAATAAAAGACTTCACTTGTGGCTATCAAAGGTATTTCAAGTTCTGACGCAACTTTAATAAGTTTCTTTTCAAGTTGTAATTCATGAAGCTCGTTGTGTCTTTGAATTTCAATATAAATATTATTATTAAACACACTTTTTAAATCTTTAATTTCATTTTTACAATATTCATCTTTATTCTGAATAAAAAGATTAGAAAAAAAACCTTTGCTGCCACCAACAAGTACAATTATACCATCTGAATATTTCTTTAATAAATTAATAGATATATTTGGTTTGATATCTTCGTTTACAAGATTTAGATATGACTTTGAAGATAATTTGAGTAAGTTTTTATATCCATCATGATTTTTTGCAAACAAACATATTGTTCCATAAAATATTTTATTATCAATAACTTCTTTCAAATAAATACTAGTTCCAATTATTGGTTGAATACCCTTTTTACTTAGTTCATTTGAAAATTCTAAAGCTCCAGATAAATTTTCAGTATCACAAATACCAACGACCGAAACACCCTTTTTTTTACAAAAATCAGATAGTTGATTAATTTTAATTGCACCCTCGCATATTGAGAATTGTGAGTGAATTTTTAAATTTATAATTTCAGAGGGCATTATTTAAAATTAACATTTCCATTAGAAATTGTTAATTCTAAATCAGACTTACTAACAAGAGACTTATTGTGAGTTGCAAAGATTATCAGTGAGTCTTGATTTTTAAAATTTCTTAATAACTCTATAATATTTTCAGCATTTTTAGTATCTAAACTTCCGGTTGGTTCGTCCGCTAAAATTAATTTTGGATTATTTATCAAACTTCTTGCAATGGCAACACGCTGCTTTTCACCACCGGATAATTCAGCAGGTTTATGGTTTAATCTGTTTTCTAAACCTACCTTTGTTAATAAAGATTTTGCTAAATTAAATGTATCATTTTTTTTAATGTTAAGATAAAGATTTGGTAACATCACATTTTCAACTGCTGTCAAATCTGAAATTAAATTATAATTTTGAAAAACTATTGATATATTTTTCTTTCTATAATTAGATTTTTTTTTTTCACTGAAAGAAAATAAATTTTCAGATGATATCAAACTATAACTGCCATTATCCGGTGAATCTAAAAGAGCTAACAAATGTATTAATGTTGATTTGCCTGAACCTGATGGACCAGTTAAAGCCAAAAGATTATTACCTGGTAATTTTAAACTTACATTGTTTAATATTATGATATCATCATTTTTATCAACAAATTTTTTACTTAAATCTTTTATTTCAATAAAGCTTTTAGTCATTCTTTAAATTTATTACAGGATCTAATTTAGAAGCACTTAATGCAGGAAAAAAAGAGGCCACTATTACCACGAAAAATGAAAACAACCCAATTAATAGAACCGAATTATAATTCACATGTGCCGGCAGTTCATTAATAAAATATATTTCTACTGGAAAGATATTTATTTTAAAATATTGATTTAGGAACATTCTAATATTTTCTAAATTATAAGATAAAATAACTCCTAAACATATACCAAACAATGTGCCGAGAAATCCAATTGTAGCTCCAGTAAGTATAAATATTTTTAATATTGAGCTTTTTTGAAAGCCCAAAGATCTCAATATGGCTATTTCTTTTGATTTATTTTTTATTAAAATCGTAAGTACAGAAATAATATTAAAAGCGGCGACAATAATAATCAAAGCAAGAATAATAAACATTACATTTCTCTCTACCTTGAGAGCATTAAAAAAAGTTTTATTATTATCGACCCAAGAATAAATAAGATTTTCTGAATTGTTTTTTTTTAAAATATTTGAAAATAAAATTGCTTTGTCAGGATTATAAATTTTTATTTCAATTTCGTTATTCTTCTTTGATAATGATTTAGCTTGATCAAAATTTGTTATTAAAAAATTACTATCAAATTCATACATTCCTGTACTAAATATGTAACCTACTTTAAAACTAAATTGTCTAGGTACTAGACCAAATGGTGTTGTTTCCGTATTGCTTGATAAAAGCGTTATAATATCTCCAACGCCCAAGGATAGTTTACTGGCTAACTCTAAACCAATACCGATATCTAAATCGTTTATATTACCTTTTATTATTGAATTTTTTAAAAGATAGTTATTATTCAATTCATCTTTACGAAAGCTTTTTATCAGCACTCCAAAATTATTTTTTTCTGTTAATATTAATGCCTCAGAATTTTTTACTAAGTTAATATCAGTAATTTTTATCTTATTCGTTTCGGATAAATTTAAAATCTTCTTTTTTTCTTGAATATAGTTACCTTTTGACTGATATGATATATGTGGTTGATAACTTAACAACTTATCTAATAGGTCTATTCGAAAACCATTCATTACCGACATCACAATAATTAAAGTCGCAACACCGAGCATAATACCAACAAATGAGAAGTTAGAAATAACCTTAAAAAATCCGTCCCTATCTTTGGGTCTTAAATACCTAGATATAATTAAAATTTCAGCTTGGTTGATCACTCTCGTAAATTTCTTTTAATCTATTAATTATTTCATTTTTTGATAAGATTATTTTGTTTTTACCAAGCTCTTTAAATTCATATTCTTCTTTTTTCATTTTTGATCCAATTATTATTTGAAATGGTATCCCAATTAAATCATGATTTTTAAATTTACTTGATGGGCTATCAGATAAATCATCAAGTAAAGGATCAAAATTATTATTTTTTAAGATATGATATATATCATCTGATTTTTTATCTACCTCATCACCTTTTTTACCAAGATTTATTATGGTGACTTTGAAGGGTGTTATGGATTTAGGCCATTTCATATACTGATTATTATATTTTGCTTCAATAATTGCCGCAGGTAACCTTGATACTCCAATTCCGTATGAACCCATTTGAGGATAGGTATTCTTACCTTCTTTTGTATTAATTGCAGCTTTTAAAGATTTTGAATACTTATCTCCAAAATAAAAAATGTGCCCAACTTCAATACCCCTAGTATGTAATTGGTTTTTTTTATCTACTAACTTATTAAATTGATCTATATTATGTTTTTCATCAGTTGCTGAATAAAAATTTTCGTATTTATTCATAATATTTTTAATATTGTTTTGATCATAATCAATTTTTTTAATATTAATATCTAATAAATTTTTGTCTAAAAATACTTCACTTTCCCCTGTATCTGCTAGAATTATAAATTCATGTGATAGGTCTCCCCCTATTGGCCCTGCATCTGCCCGCATAGGAATTGCCTTTAAATCCAATCTATCAAAAGTTTTAAGATAAGACAAAAACATCTTCTTATAGGAGTTTTCGGCATCTTGTTTGTTCACGTCAAAAGAATAAGTGTCTTTCATCAAAAATTCTCTGCACCTCATAACACCAAACCTTGGTCTAATTTCGTCTCTAAATTTCCATTGGATATGATATAGCAGTAAGGGTAAATTTTTATATGACTTTATATTATCTCTAAAAATTTGAGTTATTAACTCCTCGTTTGTTGGTCCATATAATAAATCTCTATCTTGACGATCTTTAATCCTTAACATTTCTTTACCATAATCATCGTAACGGCCACTTTCCTTCCAAGCATCCGCAGATTGAATCGTGGGCATCAATAATTCAATTGCACCAGCTTTATTTTGCTCATCTCTAACAATATTTTCAATATTTTTTAAAACTTTTAGACCAAGAGGTAACCAAGAATAAATACCAGAGGCGGATTGCCGGACCATACCAGACCTTAACATTAGTTGATGTGACTTAATTTTTGCCTCTGACGGATTTTCTTTAAGTACTGGCAGAAAATAGTTTGAAAGTCTCATTGAGATAATAATGCTCTGATATTTAAAATATTAAAATAGTTTAAAAAATAAATTATTACAAATATTATTAAAGTAATAGCCGTAGTTAACAAAAGTTTTTTTTTAATTTCAGGATTTTCTGGAGCGCCTGGGTCTGTTCCCTCTATTACATATCCATTATCTTTCTGTGATGTTATATTTCTTGGTAAAATCATAAATAATATCAACCACCACAAAACTACAAAAACTACTATAGATCCAGTAAGTGACATTATAATCTGATTAAGTTTATACTTGTAAAGGGTTTTTTGGCTAATCTCATTTGAATTATCTTTTTTAAAGAAATCTTTAAACTATCAATTAAATTACTTTCTTGTTTTTTATTATTTAAAGAATAACTCTTGCAAATATCGAATATTCTATCTTCTAATTCGTATTTTATTTCATTAAATTCTTGTTCATTTAAAGGTAAACCTCTAAGATTAATTAAAGGTGACCTCTCAATTATACCCTTTTTTGAAACAATAAGACAAATGTCCATTAGGCCATTAAAAGAAATATTTCTTCTGTCTTTTAAATTAGAAGACTCCTCATCAATTAATCTGTTGCCATCGACTAATAATTTTCCCGAATTAACTTTATTTACAATCTCCGCTTTACCGGGAAAAATTCTTAATACATCCCCATTCTCTATAAGCATGGGTTGTTCAATTTTTTTTTCTTTTGCAAAATTATTATGTTCTTTTAAGTGTCTATGTTCTCCATGTACTGGAACAGAAATTTGAGGTCTTATCCAATCATACATCTCATTCATTTCTTCTCGACCTGGGTGCCCTGATACGTGGATAAATGCATTTTCCTCAGAAATAACATTTACTCCTCTTCTAACCAATAAATTATGCATTGCATAAAGTTTTTTCTCATTACCAGGAATGATTCTTGATGAAAAAATTACTGTATCATCAAAACTTAAGTCTACATCAGGATGATTCTGATTGCATATTCTATTCATTGCTCCTCTTGGCTCACCTTGACTACCTGTACATAAATAAACTATTTTATCTCTGGGAATTTTTTTACCATCACGCGCATCCATTGGAGATTTAATATCTGAAAAATACCCGCATGATTTTGCAGTATTAAAAATTTTATACATTGAGCGTCCGACTAAACATACGTGTCTCCCAACCTTTGCTGCACATTGAAATACAGTTTGCATTCTAGCTGCATTAGAAGCAAATGTGGTAACTATTATTCTTTTTTTTTGATTTTCAAAAATTCTTAACATACTTTGATGCACATCTTTTTCTGAACCAGATCTTCCTTCTGTGAAAATATTTGTTGAATCGCAAACCATAGCTAAAATACCCATATCACCAATTTTTTTTAATTTTTTTTGATTAATATTACCACCCATCATTGGAGCTAGGTCACATTTCCAATCACCAGTATGGAAAATATTTTGTTTATTATATTGAATTAACAATCCATTAGGCTCTAAAATAGAATGAGTAAGTGATATGAGGTTTATTTCAATGGATTCTAATTTAATACTTCCATTTAAAGGAATAATTTTTAGATACTCATCAATTTTTATTTTTTTTTCTTTAAATTTTTCTTTAATCAGAGCACCTGTGAATGGGGTTGTATAGATGTTTGTTTTCACTTTTGGCCAAATATGTATTAGTGCTCCTATATGATCTTCATGACCATGGGTTATTATGATTCCAATAAAACTATTTCTATTTTGAAATATGAAGTCTGGGTCAGGTATCATTACATCGATACCAGGAACACTATCTTCAGCAAAAGTAATACCGCAATCAACAATTATCCATTTATGATTTTTTTTTTCACCAAAACCATACAAATTCATATTAGCTCCAATCTCACCGGAGCCACCCAAAGGGCAAAAAAGGATTTCATGATTAGACATGGTCGAAAACTTTCTTATTTTGTTTTACTGTCATCGCCAAGCCATAAAAAGTTATATTTTTATTTATTACAGATTTAAATTTTATTTTTTTTTTAAATATCCTGGAATATCCTCCAGTCAAAATTACTAAATATTTTTTTTTAGTTTGCTTTATAATTTTTTCTAAAATTCCATTTATTAAACAAGAATAACCTATATAAATACCAGAATTAATCGCCGATTTAGTATCTTTGCCAACTACATTAGATTGAGGTGATATTTTGATTAATGGTAATTTTGCGGTAAACTTATTTAAAGATCTTAATGAAAGATTAATTCCTGGAGCAATGACGCCACCTTGATATACATTATTATTGTCTGCAATATCAAAAGTTGTTGTAGTTCCAAAGTCTAAAATTATACAATTTTTTTTATAATAGCTAATGCCTCCAATCGCATTTAAGACTCTATCTGAACCTACCTGAAATTTTTTATTTACATTAATTTTCATTGATTTTTTTATTTTTTTTTCTTGAAACTCATAAACTTTAATTTTATTTTTCTTCAAAATATTCTTGATAACATTATAAACATTTGGAACAACTGAAGACACCAATGCATGTTTAATTAATTTTTGTTTTTTATATTTTATAATATTCACAATTGTTTTCTTTTTACATGTCAAAAAAGAAGCATAATTTGTTATTTTATTTGTTTTAATATTATAAGTCGCTATTTTTGTTAAGGTATTTCCAATATCTAATAACATTATCATTTAAAAATAATTTATATTTTGTTTTACATAATTAACAAAGCTAAATTTATCAGTATTTTTTGTTAAATATTTTTTTAAAAATGTAGTTTTGTAATATTCAATTCGAGGACTACACGTTAAATTCAAGCCTATACCCACAACTAAATATAATTTTTTTTTTATTTCAATACTTTCTGTTAAAATACCACAAACTTTTTTGTTATTTATCAAAATATCATTTGGATGTTTAATTCTGATTATGTTTCTTTGAATGCCTATTTTTTCCAAATATTCCTTAACAATTTTTAAGCTTTTATACTGTGCGTCTAGAATACATCTGTATCTTTTTACTCTTTTATATATACTGCAAAATATATTCCCTTTTTTTGATATCCACTTATTACCGTGTTTGCCACGTCCATTGATTTGCATGTCAGAAATTACAACGCCGTAAATTGATATATTTTTCTTTATTAAATCGATAGAAAAATCGTTTGTACTGTTAACTCGATCCAAATAAGAAACGTCAATTAAATTCAAAGCTTAACTAAAAACCTTTGAGGCCATATCAGATAAGTTTACTAAAAAAGATGGACTAATAAAATAAAATAAAATAATCAAAGTTGATGTAAACAAGGATAATTTAACCCCCAGTCCTGACATATCATCAAATTTATCAATTTTTTTATCAAAATACATTATTTTAATAATCCTGAGATAATAAAAAGCTGATATTACAGAACTAATTAAGCCAACTATTGCTAAAAGATACATCTCTGACTCAATGACAGCTTTGAAAATATAAAATTTTGCAAAAAAACCTGCTAAGGGTGGTATACCCGCAAGTGAAAATAAAACTACACAAAAACAAGCGGCAATTAATGGATGGTTTTTTGATAATCCCCTAAGATCTCTAATATCTTCATAATAAACTCTATCTCTACTTAAAAAAAGAATGCAAGTGAATGCGGCTATATTCATTACAACATAAATAGACATATAGGTTAAAGTTGCGGAAATTCCGACTATAGTTCCTGGAGCTAGCCCAGCTAATGCATAACCAATATGGCTTATACCGCTATAAGCCATAAGTCTCTTGATATTTATTTGTCCTATTGCAGCTACAGATCCCAATATCATAGATGCAATTGAAATAAAAATAAGTATCGTCATCCACTCTTCAAAAGCCGGTTTGAATGCTATAAATAAAATTTGAATAAAAGCTCCTATACCAGCAACTTTTGGTGCTAAAGAAAAGAAGGCTGTAACAGATGTTGGTGAACCCTCGTAAACATCTGGTGTCCACATATGAAAAGGAACTGCCGATACTTTAAATGCCAATCCAACTAGAATAAAAACTAAACCAAAAATCGATCCTAAACTATTTGTACTGAAATTTTCGCTTATAATTAAATAATTAGTAGAGCCTGTAAAACCATAAACTAATGAACAGCCGTATAAAAATAGACCGGATGAAAGAGCTCCAAGAACAAAATACTTAACGCCAGACTCTGAGGATTTAAGAGAACTTCTATCAATTGAGGAAAGTACGTATAAAGATAGAGATTGCAATTCGATACCCAAATATAAACCAATTAAATTATTTGCACTTACCATTATAAACATCCCAATTGTAGAACTTAAAATTAAAATCATATATTCGAACTTATCAATCTTAATTCGTTTAAAGTATTGACCTACAAAAATTAAAGAAAATGCAGAAGATATTAAAATTATAATTTTTATAAAATTAGAAAACATATTAATGCTATAATTATTGTTAAAAACTAAAAGTTGATTATCAAAATTTAAATAAATTATTGGAATACAAAATAATAATGCAAAAATAGTTGCTTTCTTTATGATTATAAATGAATTTTTCAAAAAAACGCCTACAATCAAAAAAAGTAATAATATTAATATTAAGAATAATTCAGGATATATGTTTTGAAAATCATTCATATTATTTAATATAAGTTGATATGTTCATATAATTGATCATATTTTCTGAAACTTTCCCTGCACTAGAAGAAATTAAATCTAAAAGTAATCCTGGATAAAATCCCAACACCAACGTCATAATTACTAAAGGTGTTAAAATTATATATTCCCTTTTATTTAAGTCCGTTAAATTTTTAATTTGATCATTTTTAATTTCTCCGAAAATTACCCTCTTATATAACCATAAACTATAACAAGCAGAAAGAACCACTCCTATAGTCGCAAAAAAAGCTACCCAATAATTAAATTTAAACGCTCCAATTAATACTAAAATTTCACCAATAAAACCACTGGTTCCGGGCAAACCAAGACTACCTAGAGTAAATATCATAAACAAAGTAGCGTATTTTGGCATACTATTTACTACTCCACCATAATGAGAAATTTCTCTAGTGCGCATTCGGTCGTAAATTACGCCCACACATAAAAACAAAGCAGAAGAAATTATTCCATGACTAATCATTTGGAAAATACTTCCCTCAATACCCTGTTTATTAAAAACAAATATACCAATTGTTACAAAACCCATGTGAGCGACAGAAGAATATGCAATCAACTTTTTCATATCATTTTGCACAAGTGCTACTAATGAGGTATAGATTATTGCTATAACGCTTAATATAAAAACAAATGGAGCAAAATAAATTGAGGCATCTGGAAATAATCCAAGAGAGAATCTGATAAATCCATATCCTGCCATTTTTAGAAGTATAGCGGCCAAAATAACAGAACCTGAGGTTGGCGCTTCTACATGGGCATCTGGCAACCAAGTGTGTACAGGCCACATAGGTGTTTTAACTGCAAAAGATGCAAAGAATCCAAGCCATAAATATTTTTGATAGTCCTTATTAATTTCAATATTTAACAACTTCTCAACATCTAAAGTGCCAGCATCAATATAAATATAAATAATTGCTACTAACATAAATATTGATCCAAACAACGTGTACAGAAAAAACTTAAATGCAGAATAAACTCTCTTTTCTCCACCCCAAATTCCAATTATCAAAAACATTGGGATTAATCCTGCTTCAAAAAATAAATAAAAAATAAATAAATCTAGTGAACAGAAAACACCGATCATCATTGTTTCCATCAAAAGTAATGTAATTAGAAACTCCCTTAATCTATCTCTAACACTATTTATTGTTGCTAAAATACAAATTGGTGTGATGAACGTTGTTAGTAAAATAAAAGATAAAGAAATACCATCGATGCCAACTTTATAATTGACAAAATCTACTATCCAATCGTGTTGTTCAACAAATTGAAAGCCTGCATCTAAATAATTAAAATTTTTTAAAATTAAAATTGACGCAAAGAAGGTTATTATGCTTGTTAACATGGCTACACGGCTGGAAGTTTTATTAACAAAATCCGTATCTCCCTTAATGAAAAGTAAAAACAAAACACCTATAAGAGGAATAAAAATCATTAATGTTAAAATTGGTATATCGCTCATAATAATAGATAAGTAAGTAAAATTGTTAATCCAATCAAAATCACAAAAGCGTAATGGTACAAATAGCCAGATTGAAATAATACAGCTCGTTCAGAAATACTTTTGATTATTTTTGCAAAACCATTGGGGCCGAAACCATCAATTAATTTAATATCACCCTTGTTCCAAAAAAAAGAACCTATTGCTTTTGTAGGTCTTATAAAAATAAAATTGTAAATCTCGTCAAAGTACCATTTGTTTAGTAAAAAATTATAGAGAGGTTGGTTAATTTTTTTTAAATTTTCTAAAATATGCGTATTTTTAATATATATAAAATATGATCCAATTATAATTAGTAAACCACAAACTGGAGTAAATAATAAAAACCAAAGTGGTGGATGCTTAAGAATAAATTGATCCTTAAAAAAAATTGAAGATTGCCAAAAATCTTGATGCTCATTTCCTATAAAAATATCTTTAAAAATAAAACCAGAAAAAATTGCACCTAATGTTAAGAAAAAAAGGGGTAATAAAATTATCACTGGAGACTCGTGTATTTTTTTATATTTATTAATTTCACCTCGATAAGTTCCATGAAATGTTTTGTAAATAAGTCTCCAAGAATATATTGAAGTAAGTAAAGCTGTAAAAACACCAAGCACAGTTGCATAACCGCCCATATTATTTGGAGAAAAATAAGTTGCTTCTAAAATTGCATCTTTTGAATAGAAACCTGAAAAAAAAGGAAAGCCCGTTATCGCGAGAGTACCTATAATCATAAAAATATAAGTAAAAGGTATCTTTTTGTAGATACCTCCCATTTTTCTTATGTCTTGTTCTTCATTTAAACTATGAATTACTGAACCGGCGCATAAAAACAACAATGCTTTAAAAAAAGCATGAGTAAATAAATGAAATATTGCAATATGGTAAGCCCCCACACCCGCAGCAAAAAACATATATCCCAATTGACTACACGTTGAGTAAGCAATAATTTTTTTTATATCATTTTGAACGAGTGCCACTGTGGCTGCAAAAAAAGCTGTTGAAGCTCCTATCAATATAATTAAGCTCTTAGAAATATCCGAATACTCAAAAAGAGGAGAGCATCTTACAACAAGAAATACGCCTGCTGTAACCATTGTTGCGGCGTGGATTAAAGCTGACACTGGGGTTGGTCCTTCCATTGCATCTGGTAACCACGTGTGTAAAAAAAGTTGTGCTGATTTACCCATAGCGCCAATAAATAAAAATATACAGATATATGTTATTAGACCACCTTCAACTCCTAAAAAATTTATTTTTTTTTGATCTAGACTAGGAATCTGTTGAAAAACTTCAGAAAAATTAAGTGACCCAGTAAATTTAAAAATTAAAAATACACCAATAGCTAAACCAAAATCACCAACACGATTTACAATAAAAGCCTTAATAGCTGCGGCGTTAGCGGATGGTTTTTTAAACCAGAAGCCAATTAATAAATAAGAAGCAAGACCAACGCCTTCCCAGCCAAAAAAAAGTTGAAGAAAATTATCGGACGTAATAAGCATCAACATTGCAAAAGTAAATAATGATAAATAGCCCATAAAACGCGGTTTATGAGGATCATGTTGCATGTAACCAATCGAGTAAACATGAACTAAAAAAGAAACTGAGGTAACCACAACTAACATCACTGAAGTCAATGAGTCGATATATATAGACCAATTTAAATTAAGGTTTCCACTTGAAATCCACTCGAAAATTACAAAATTCAAAACTTCAGAACCTTTAATGAATTGGAAAAAGTAAAAAAATGATATCAAAGATGATGCAAAAACTAATAAACAAGTAACAAACTGTGATGCAGCGTCTCCAATTTTTTTTCCAATAAAGCTCGTAATTAAAAAACCCAATAAAGGAAACATTATAATTAAGTAGGCCATGCTAACCTTTTAAAGTATTAATGTCCTCTACATGAATACTTCCTTTATTACGAAAAAAGACCACTAAAATCGCTAAACCAATAGCAGCTTCTCCTGCTGCAACAGTTAGTACAAACATTGTAAATACTTGACCAACTATGTCTTGTAAATAAACTGAAAATGCAACTAAATTAATGTTTACTGAAATTAAAATAAGTTCAATAGACATTAAAAGTACTATCACATTCTTTCTATTTAAAAATATTCCAACGATACCAATAGTAAATATAATTGCTGCTAAAAATAAATAGTGACCCAAAGAGATATCAATCATTTAATTTAACTCCTTTAAAACTTTCAATTTCTGATAATAAAACACCATCAGCTCTTTCTCTTGAAACTTGCTTTGTAATATCTTGTCTTTTAAGATTATCTTTTCTTCTAAAGGTTAATAAAATTGCACCAATCATTGCTACCAATAAGATTAAGCCTGATATTTGGAAATAATGTAAATAATCTGTATACAAAACATTTCCTATTGCTTCAGTATTACTAAAGTCGTTATCAATTTCTATTTCTGAAGTTTTTATAAATTTATCTTTATACCTCCAAGTTCCAAGCATAATTCCTATTTCTATCAATAAAACTATACCAATAAAGGCGCCAAAAGGTACATAACCTAAAAAACCAGATTTCAACTCTTTAAAATTAACATTAAGCATCATTACAACAAACAAAAATAATACTGCAACAGCGCCTACATAAACAATAAGTGTTAGCATTCCTAAGTATTCTGCTCCCATCATTATAAATAAACATGAAACACTTACAAAATCTAAAATTAAAAAAAAAACAGCATGAATAGTATTTCGCGCTGAAATAACCGCTAATGACGATGCAATTGTTATAAAAGAAAACAAATAAAAAACTAAAGCATGTGCTAGCATAATTACCTGTATTGTTTATCTAGCTTAATATTATTTGCTATTTCTGTTTCCCAGCGATCACCATTCTCTAAAAGCTTGTCCTTCGTAAAATACAATTCTTCTCTGGTTTCTGTAGTAAATTCAAAATTAGGCCCTTGCACTATTGCATCAACTGGACATGCTTCTTGACATAATCCGCAATAAATACATTTTACCATATCAATGTCATATCTAGTTGCTTTTCTTGATCCATCATCTTGTGGTTCAGCTTCAATTGTTATTGCTTGGGCAGGACAAGCTGCTTCGCAAAGTTTACATGCAATACATCTTTCTTCCCCGTTAGGATATCTTCTTAAAGCATGCTCACCTCTAAATCTTGGACTAATCGGACCTTTTTCAAAGGGATAATTAATTGTAACCTTTGGTTTAAAAACAAACTTTATTGCTAAATATAAACCTTTAATAAATTCACTTAAAAAAATAGTTTTTATTAGCCTGTTAAATTTCATATCAATTTATCGGAACCTTTTTAAAATAAACTAAAAAACCAGAAACAATTACCACCCAAGCAAGAGAAATTGGTAAAAACACTTTCCAACCAAGCCGCATTAACTGATCATATCTATAACGAGGAACTATAGCTTTAATCAAAGCAAAAGCTATAAATAATATAAATATTTTAAATATTAACCATAGCGGAGTGGGTATTAAGTTAAATGGATATAAATCAATTGGTGACAACCAGCCCCCTAAAAATAATACTGAACCCATTGCGCACATTAATAAGATATTCGCATACTCACCTAACCAAAAAAGTGCATACATCATCCCAGAATATTCGGTTTGATAACCTGATACTAACTCAGCTTCTGCTTCTGGTAAGTCAAATGGAGGTCTATTAGTTTCGGCAAGTGCTGAAATAAAAAAAATTATAAACATTGGAAAAAGTGGAACAGCAAACCAAACTTTTTTTTGTGCAATTACAATATCGACTAAATTTAAAGATCCAACACACAATAATACTGTTACAATTACAAACCCAATAGAAACTTCGTATGACACCATTTGAGCAGCAGATCGAAGAGCTCCTAAAAATGGATATTTAGAGTTTGAAGCCCAACCTGCCATTATAATTCCATATACGCTTAATGACGAAACTGCAAAAAGATAAAGGACTCCAACATTGATATTAGTTAAATAAATATCTTCGCCAAAAGGAATAACTGCCCAAGAAAGAAGTGCTAATGACATTGTGACAACTGGGGCTAAAATAAATATTATTTTATTAGAGCCAGCTGGAATGATAATCTCTTTAAATATATATTTTAATGCATCAGCGACAGTCTGTAACAAACCAAACGGACCTACTACGTTTGGACCCCTTCTTAATTGTACTAAACCCCAAACTCTACGATCTACCCAAACAATCATTGCCACAGCAATAAGCACAGGTATAACCAGAGATAGTATTTTTAAACTATCTGAAAAAATAATATTTAAATAAACATTTAACATATATTTTAAAATTCTACTCTTTTAATTTTTTTTTTTATATTTTTGCAGTCGTGCATTGTTTTGGAAGAACGCGCGATAATATTTGTTTGGTAATAATCAATTTCATTAATATCTAATTCAAAATCTTTTCTTATATGATCATTGATTTTTAAATCACTACAATTTGATTTAGGCATTTTATCATAGTCACCAAGCAAAGGGTATTCCGCTATCATTTTTTTTCTTAGTTGATCAAAATTACTGTAACCAAGATCTACATTATTTAATTTTGCAATACTTAAAAAAATTTCCCAATCTTCTTTTGCTTGTCCAGGCGGAAAACTAGCTTTATAAGTCCTTTGTACTCTACCCTCTAAATTTACAAATGAGCCATTTTTTTCTGAATGAGACGCGGATGGCAGTATTACATCTGCTAGTAAAGCATTCTCACCTCCGTGGGTACCTTGGTAAATTACAAATTGATTTTCTTTTTTGTCTATTAATACTTCATCAGAATTAAGTAAAAAAAGTAAATCTGAATTATAAACTTTTTTCAAATTACTTGATTGCAAACCGAGTATTAAAGAGCCTACATTTGAGGCAGATTGATGAAGAATGTTAAAACCATTTAATTTATTAATTTTTTTTAATAAAATTTTTACTGATGATATTACGTTTTTAGAAATGCTTGATTTCAAAGCACTTTCTCCAATTATTATCGCAGGATTTTTAGCATTACTTAAAAGCTTAAATTCTGAAATCTTTTCAGTTATCAAATCATCTAAAATTGAAACGTTTTTACCGATTATTTTATAATTATAATTCTGATTACCAGGATCTCCAATCGAAAATACTTTGCATCCACGGTTTACTGCTTTTCTTATTCTATAATTTACAATCGTAGCTTCTAATCTTGGATTTGCGCCAATTAATAAGATAAAATCACAATCATCAATTTTATTAATAGATGTGTTGAATTTAAAATTAAAATCATCTGTAGTGTCAAATAAAATGTCTTTTTGTCTAAAATCAACTAATTGAGAATTATAAATCTTATCAAATAATTCTTTGAAGGCATAACTTGTTTCTAAATCAACTAATTGGCCTATCAAACCACCGTATTCTTTTTTATTTTTAGAATTTTGATTAATAAATTGTATTGCTTCTTTCCAAGAAGCTGCATGATGTTTTCCGTTTTTTTTTACATACGGAGTGTCAATTCTGTTGTTTAGTAAACCATCACATGCGTATCTTGTTTTATCAGAAATCCACTCCTCGTTAATCTCATCATTGATCCTTGGTAAAACTCTCTTAACTTCCCAGCCTTTAGAGTCCATCCTTATATTAGATCCAACTGCGTCCATTACATCAATAGTTTCAACTTTATTTAATTCCCAAGGTCGTGCCTCGTAAGAATAAGGCTTTGATGTAAGAGCCCCGACCGGGCACAAATCAATTACATTTCCCGACATTTCTGACTCAACTGTCTTTTCTAAGAAAGTAGTAATCTCCATATTTTCACCACGGTTAATCGTACCTATCTCAGCAATACCTGCTATCTCCTCAGAAAATCTCACACACCTTGTACAATGTATACATCTGTTCATATGTGTTTTGATTAATGGACCCATATATTTTTGTTTCACTGATCTTTTATTAAGCCCATATCTAGATCGTCCACCTCCATAATTAAAGGCTTGATCTTGTAAATCACATTCTCCTCCTTGGTCACATATTGGGCAATCTAAAGGGTGGTTAATTAATAGAAATTCCATGACACCCTCTCGAGCTTTTTTAACCATTTCTGTATTAGTCTTGATAATTTGTCCATTAACTACTGGCATAGCACATGAGGCAACTGGTTTTGCAGATTTTTCAATTTCTACTAAACACATTCTGCAATTTCCGGCTATTGATAATCGTTCATGATAACAAAACCTGGGTATCTCTTTTCCAGCTGCTTCACATGCTTGAAGAACAGTTGAACCTGGCTCCACTTCAACTTCTGTATTATCTACAGTCACTTTAATCATTAAGCTATTTTCCTATTTGCTAAATTGGAGCACTTCTCTTCCATCTCTTGTTTAAAGTGTCTCAATAAGCCTTGTACCGGCCAAGCAGCGGCTTCTCCAAAAGCACAGATGGTATGACCTTCAATTTGCTTTGTTACATCTAACAACATATCTATCTCATGAATTTCTGACTCTCCTTTATTTATTCTCTCCATCATTCTCCAAAGCCAACCTGATCCTTCTCGACATGGTGTGCACTGACCACAACTTTCATGTTTATAAAATCTTGATATTCTTGATATGCAAGAAACGATATCTTGCGACTTATCTATGACGACAATACCCGCGGTTCCCATGCCACTTTTTGCATCAATTAAAGAATCAAAGTCCATTAATATATTGTCACAAACTTTTTTTGGCAATAGGGGCATTGATGATCCACCAGGTATCACAGCCTGTAAATTATCCCAACCACCAACAACTCCGCCTGCATGTGTTTCAATTAATTCTCTTAGTGGAATACTCATTTCTTCCTCTACATTACATGGATTTACTACATTTCCAGAAATACAAAAAATTTTGGTTCCTCTATTTTTTGGACGACCAAATGATGCAAACCACTCTGCTCCTCTTTTTAAAATCGATGGAACAACTGCAATTGTTTCTACGTTATTAACTATTGTTGGGCATCCATAAAGGCCAACTAGCGCAGGAAAGGGTGGTTTTAATCTAGGTTGCCCTTTATTTCCTTCTAAGCTCTCTAATAAAGCCGTTTCCTCTCCGCAAATATATGCTCCTGCACCAAAATGGACATACATGTCAAAATCCCATCCAGTCCCTGATGCATTTTTACCTATTAAATTTTTTTTATAAGCCTCGTTAATTGCTTCTTGCAATATTTTTCCTTCGTTCACATATTCGCCTCTTATGTAGACATAACAAGTTTTTGCACCAACCGCGAATGCTGATATCAAAGAACCTTCAATTAATTTTTGTGGTTCATATCTTAAAATATCTCTATCTTTACAAGTACCGGGCTCAGACTCGTCTGCATTAATTACTAAATAATGTGGTCTTTGAGGATCTGGATCTTTTGGTGCAAAAGACCATTTCATACCAGTGGGAAATCCTGCTCCACCTCTTCCCCTTAATTCAGATTTTTTTATTTCATTAATTATCCAATCTTTGCCTTTGGAAATAATTTCATTAGTATTTTTCCAATCACCTCTATTCAAAGCGTTGGATAAACTAAAAGTTTGATCTCCATATAAATTTTTGAATATTCTATCTTTATCTTTAAGCATTTTTTAATAACGTAGTCCTATTTGAAGTTGGCTCCGACCCTTTTCTTCCTGATTGCGAACCAAATCTTGGTAAGCGCCCTTCTTTGAAACCTTTGAAAATTTCTTCAGCTTTTTTATCAGTTAAATCTTCGAAGTAATCATTATTTATCTGTACCATTGGAGCATTGACACATGCTCCTAAACATTCAACTTCAATCCAAGAACTGTTTAAATCTTGATTAAGCTCTCCTTGTTTTTTTGATATTATTTTTTTACACGTATCTACAATTTTTCCCGAACCTCTAATCATACAAGGAGTTGTTGTACATACTTGAACAAAATATTTTCCGACTGGTGCTAAATTATACATACTGTAAAATGTAGCAATCTCATATACTTTTATATATGTTGTATTAAGCGTGTCTGCAATTAATTTAATTGCAGCTAAAGGAATCCAATTATTGTTCTGTTTTTGTGCGAGATATAGAAGAGGCATCACAGCACTTTTTTTTTTTGACACGGGATATTTTTGTAAAATTTCTTCAATTTTCTTTTTATTTTCTTCTGAAAAAACAAAATTTGATGGTTGATCTTTTGCTGTATTTTTTTTTACTCATCGATCAACTTCTCCAAAAACTATATCCATTGAACCCAATAATGCTGGCACGTCAGCAAGCATATGGCCTTTAATTAAATAATCCATTGCTTGAAGATGAATAAAACCTGGTGCTTTAATTTTGCATCGATATGGTTTATTTGTGCCATCTGCAACAAGATAAACACCAAACTCACCCTTAGGGGCTTCAACTGCAACGTAAGTTTCACCAGTAGGTACACTGTAACCTTCGGTGTATAATTTAAAGTGATTTATTAATGCCTCCATAGAATTTTTCATATCTGATCTTTTTGGTGGTCCAACTTTTGTGTCAAGTGTCATAACTGGACCGTCAGGTAGATTTGACAAGGCTTGCTCAATAATCTTTATACTTTCTCTCATTTCTTCTATTCTGCAAAGATATCTATCATAACAGTCACCGTTTTTTCCTGTTGGAATTTTAAATTTAAATTTTTCATAACCATCATAGGGCTGGGATTTTCGTAAGTCCCATGGAACACCTGAACCTCTAATCATCACACCAGAAAATCCATGATCTAGTGCTTCTTGAACAGAGACAATGCCTATATCAACATTTCGTTGTTTAAAGATTCTATTATCAGTTAACAGAGACTCTAGATCATCAATAACTTTTGGGAATGACTTACAAAAAGCTAAAATATCTTTATCTAATCCAGTTGGCAGATCAATGTGTACCCCACCTGGTCTAAAATAATTAGCGTGCAATCTAGAGCCAGAAACTCTTTCATAGAAAACCATTAATTTTTCTCTCTCTTCAAAACCCCAGAGGGAAGGTGTTAAAGCTCCTACGTCTAATGCTTGAGTAGTTATATTTAAAATATGACTTAAAATTCTCCCAATTTCACAAAACGCTACTCGAATATATTTTGCTCTAATTGGAACATCAATATTTAAAAGTTTTTCTACGGCTAATGCAAATGCATGCTCCTGGTTCATGGGCGCAACATAATCTAATCTATCAAAATAAGGTACCGCTTGAGTATATGTTTTGTGTTCGATAAGTTTCTCAGTGCCACGATGCAATAATCCTATGTGAGGATCAGCTCTCTCAACAACCTCTCCATCTAATTCCAAAATTAATCTTAACACTCCGTGTGCAGCAGGATGTTGGGGTCCAAAATTTAAATTAACGGTTTTGAATTCTTTTGACATTATTTTTTAATCTTTTGTTGTTCTTTTTTAATATATTGTGGACTTTGCCACGGACTCTTAAAATCAAAATCTCTGTAGGCCTGTTGTAGATTTACTGGACCATAAACAACCTTTTTTTTCTCGAGATCGTATCTAACCTCTTTATAACCTGTTAATGGAAAATCTTTTCTTAATGGAAAACCCTCAAAATTATAATCTGTTAATATTCTACGAAGATCTGGATGTTTATCAAATGATATTCCATGCATATCAAACACTTCTCGTTCCAACCAATTAGCTGATGGGAATATATTGGTTAAGGTCTTAATTTTTTTTTTATCTTCAATTTGTAGCTTAACCGTTAACCTCAGATTATTTTCGTGACTTAAAAGCAAGTAAATAACTTCAAAACGTTTAGCTTTTCCTGGATAGTCAACAGCTAAAATATCAACTAATTGTCTAAATTTTAACTCAGGGTGTTTTTTTAATTGAATTATATTTTCTATTATATTTTCAGGTTTGGAATAACAAAATAAATTACCATTTCGAATTTCTATATCTGATAAAAAAAGATTAGAACTTTTTTCGATAATAAACTTAATATCACTTAAATTTTTCATTATTTATCTGGCTAAAGTGCCTTCTCTTCTAATTTTCTTTTGTAATTGTAAAATTGCATACAAAAGCGCCTCTGCACTTGGTGGGCAACCAGGCACATAAATATCTACTGGCACAATTCTATCACATCCTCTGACAACTGAATAAGAATAATGATAGTAACCACCGCCATTTGCACAGCTACCCATTGATATCACATAACGTGGCTCTGGCATTTGATCATAAACTTTTCTTAAAGCTGGCGCCATTTTATTGGTAAGAGTACCGGCAACAATCATAACATCAGATTGTCTTGGTGAGGCTCTGGGTGCTGCACCGAATCTTTCTAAGTCATATCTTGGCATTGAAGCCTGCATCATTTCTACTGCACAACATGCAAGACCAAATGTCATCCAATGCAGTGAGCCAGTTCTTGCCCAATTTATTAAAGTATCACTTGCAATTGTAACAAAACCCTTTTGAGAAAATTCCTCTGCAACCTCCCTAAAGTCCTCGGGAATTTTATTTATTTTTGAAACCGTGTTCATATTTTTGTTTATTCCCAATCCAACGCTCCTTTTTTCCATTCATAAACAAACCCAACTGTGAGTATGAATAAAAAAAACATCATTGACCAAAAACCTAATAATCCTATATTCCCCAATGATACTGCCCAAGGAAATAGAAAGGCAACTTCTAAATCAAATATTATAAATAATATTGCAACAAGATAAAAGCGGACATCAAATTTCATTCTAGAGTCATCAAATGCATCAAAGCCACATTCATATGCCGATAATTTTTCTGGATCAGGATTATTTGGTGAAAAAAGAAAATTTACAAATATAAAAGCAAATCCTAAGCCAACAGATATAAATAAGAATATTAAAATAGTGGCGTAATCTCTTAAAAATTCAAATAACATTGATCATGTTTATATACAGAATCAAGGCTGGTTAAATGTGTATTTTTGACCTTAATAGTTAAAAAGTGAACTGTTTCCAGTCAATTTTCAGCCTATTATTTCCATTAATAGCTTTTATAAGACATTTTAAAAGAGGTAGTTTTTTTTGACCAACTAATGCTAAGATTTTCGTTCCATACAGTTTTATAAGTTCTGCGCCCTCAACAGTTACATTTTTCATTTGTTTCTTTACAATTGATTTATACAGAAGACCTTTTCCTAAAAAATATCCCAATTTAGCATTTCTACCTCCGAGAACACTAACATATAAATCTCCTGTACCAGCCAATCCATAGGCAGTATCAATATTGCCACCAAACTTTTTTGTAATATGCTTCATTTCTTTTAGTGATTGCTCAAATAAACCAGATGACGTATTAAAATAATTGAGATCTTTTTTCCTAGATAATTTTCCAACTTGTCCTAAAGACGATCCAATAATCGTCGCATAAATATTTTTAACTGCTGAACATATTTCTGCTCCTCTTATGTCTTTGGTAACTTCAGAGTGATAGTATTCATTATCTATAATTTTTTTGACGTACTTAGCATAGGAAATATTTTTTGATGCAAAAAGTGTTCTTGTATGAGATTTGTTAATTAATTCTTTGGCTAAACATGGTCCAGAAGCCATAACAATTTTATTATTGTAACATTTAGCAGAAATATATTCACTTATTGGAATAATTTTATTATTAATTTGAGCAATTCCTTTTGTTATTAATAGCACGGGACAATCATTCCTTAATTTATTCAGAATTTCAATTACCCAATTTATGCCTTTTGTATTTGTTCCAATTATAATTAAATCTATTGATTTGCTTTCTATTAAATTGATCTCACTATTAAAATAAAAATTAATATTATTTGAAAAGTTAATATTAAAAAATTTATTTTTTTTATATTTTTTATAGTTTTTAATGTTCTTGTGATCATAAGGCGAACCAACAACTAAAGTTTTAATTTTATTAAAATCAAGAACAGATGTATATGCCATGCTTGCAATACCAGAGCCTAAAACTAAAGCATTTATCTTCATGATAATTTAAAATATCTTTTCAAAAACAACTGTATCAAAAAACTTACAAAGATAAAAAGTAAAAACATAAGATTTCCTAACACACTAAAAGGTGTATTGTTATTTAATACTTGATAGCTGTCACTAAAAACAGTTTTTTCATCAGGTAGTGATGATTTTAAGGTAACGCCAAGGGGATTTATGCTGGCTGATATACCCTGGTTAGTAGATCTAAATATATGCTTTCCCTCTTCTATAGATCTAAAAATTGAATGAACATAATGTTGATATGTTCCAATTGATCTGTCAAACCAAGCGTCTTCCGAAATATTAAAAATTATATCAAATTTTTTTTTATTAATATTTAATAAGCCTGTATTAATCACTTCATAACATATAAGCGGTAAAATAAAATTTTTATTTATTTCTAATACCTTTCTACTTTTTCCTCTTGAAAAGGACTGATATCCAAAAGTTACTTTTTTAAAATTTAAAAATGTAATCATATTCTCCATCGGTATGAATTCACCAAATGGAACAAGGTGTATCTTATTATATAAGTTCATTACATCACCTTTTGAGTTCAAAACAACAAAACTATTATAAATATTTCCTTGTATATCTTTAGTGTTTGCTCCTAAAATAATTTTTTGGTTATTTTTAAATTGATTTTTAAAAATATTTTTTAAATTTCCACCATTTACATATGAATAAGATCCTTCTGGCCATAAAAATATTGCATTTTTATTTCTATTTAATGGCAAACTAATCTTTAAAATATTTTTAATGTAATTTTTTGGATCTGTGCTTATTTTGATCAAATCCTCATTGGGTTGAACAACTACTATTTCCTGGTCTACAGTTTTCAAATCAGATTGTAGTCTATTGAAACCGTATAAATAATTCATACTAATAATCACCAATAGCACAAAGAGTCGCTTTAAGATTTTAATATTATTTTTTTTAACAAATAAATAAGGAAAAGAAAATATGAAGATGACTAAAAAATTTAAACTAAAGGTTCCAATAATATTTAAAATTTGCAAACTGTGCAAATCTGTACTTAAAGAATAGACAAATAAATTCCATGAAAACCCTGTAAAATACGATCTTAAATATTCAGTCAAAGATACTAAAATAGAAAAATTTAAAACAAAAAAATAATTAAATTTAAAAAAACGCCTTAAAATATAAAAACAGAGTCCATAAAATAAGGATAAAATAAGTGGTAAAAAAAAAATAGCTAATGGTTTCAATATAAAAACTTCTGGATCGAAGTCTAGTGAATAACTAATCCAATATAAAGATGAGATAAAGTATCCATAGGCAAATAATAATCCATATATAAAAAAATCTTTAGGTTTATCTAATTCATTGGTTTTCAACAAATATAAAATTGACGGAAATATTATAAATCCCAAAACAAAATAATTGTAAGGTGGTAACGAAAAAGAAAGCAAAAATCCAAAAAATAAAAATATAAATAACTTTAATTTACTTTTTAAAAAATATTCAAAATCCATAATAAAAGAATACCTAATTAAATTATTTTATTGGCAATTTATCTGACACCCAACATGACTCATAAAATTTATTTGATTTATTGAAACCATTGGAAATATTATAAGTTTTAAAACCTTTATCCTCATAAATTTCTGCCACAATTTGCGATCTAATACCGCTACTACATATAAAAAAAATATTTTTATTTTTATCCAATTTTAATTTTTCCATCTCAAAATTGAAATCAGGATTTATTACTACATTACCTAGATTATGTAATTGATAAGAAACAAAGTAGGTAGATAATCCGAAAGCCTCTCCATCTGGCTTTCCATAAATTTTCCATTCCTGTGGTGTCCTAACGTCTATTAAGTAATCACCCACTTTTGATGAAAGCGCTTGAAACTGTAATGCAGTAATTTGTTTCACCATTTTTTAATTGTGGTGCCCTCGGCCGGACTCGAACCGGCACTCCGCAAGCGGCAAGGATTTTAAGTCCTTTGTGTCTACCAATTCCACCACGAGGGCACTTTTTAGTATTACTTATTTATTTTATGGTTAATTGCAACTTTATAAAGTTAATTTTGTCTATATCTTGACGTAAATGTCTTTAGAAAAAAAATTACAGGAAATATTATTTTTGATTAATCATCACAGGTATAAAGAATTGATACCAAAAATTCATGAATTGTTGAAAAAAAAATATAAAAGTATTCAATTATATGGAAACCTAGGTCTTTGCTATTTAAATCTTCAAAAAAATTATCTGGCTATTAAATATTTTTTAAGAATAAAAAAAATTGATAATAACAATATTAGGGCAAATCACAATTTAGGACTTGCTTACTCAAGAATAGGTAAAATCGATGATGCAATTACTCATTACAATCAATCTCTTGAGCAAATTAAAGAGGATCCCTTTTTCTATATTACACTCACACAATATTTGGAATTATTAATAACAAATCACAAATCAGAATTAGCAGAAAAGATAATTAAAAAATATGAAAATAAAATACCAATAGATTTAAAGTTTTTTTTTGACACAGCTTTATTTGATATAAAATTCCAGGATAATAAAAGTTTAATTGGAAATATAAAAAAAATTGAAGATATAATTGAAAACTATCAAGATAAAATAGATGAAAATAAAAAATTTATTACTTATGATTTAAATAAATTGACAAATTTTATTCCTCCGACTATTTTCAGTACTACCTTTTACCTAGATAATCCAAAAAACCTATTAGAAAGATACTATAAAATATTTAATAAAATTACAGATAATTACAATATACCAAAACTGTTTTCACCCCCAATATCAAAAAATAAAAAAATTAAAATTGGCTTTGCTTCATCAATTTTTAGAAAACACACCATTACAAAACTGTATAAAAATTGGATTATAAAATTAGATAAAGATAGATTTGATATTTATATTATAGATCTTAATTCTGAAATAGATAAAACCTATGATGAAATCACTAATAATGCCATAGAAACGATTAGAACTAATAAAAATCTTGAAGAAAATATTAGTTATATAAGAAGTAAAAAATTAGATTATATTATTTATTTAGATAACCACATATCTAGAGAAGCATCATTATTATATAACTTCCGATTATCATCTAAGCAAGCTGTAACTTGGGGCCACCCTGTGACATCAGGATCAAAACATATAGATTTTTTTCTAACTAGTGAGCTTATGGAAAATAGTTTTAGCGAAAAAAAATATACAGAAAAATTAATTAAATTAAAAAATATTTCAATTAATTATGAAAAGCCCAATATCAAGATTGATAACAAAATAAAAAATTACTTTGACGATAATTTTATAAATATTCTAAATTTGCAAAGTTTGCATAAATTTCAACCTTACGAAGACAAAGTCTATGCAGAAATTTTGAATAAAAATTCTAAAATAATCCTATATTTTATAGAATCAGGAATAAAAAATCATAGCCAGATTTTTAAAAGTAGAATTTGTCAATTTTTAACCAATAAGAATTTTCAAGAAAGAATAAAATTTTTACCAAGGTGTGATAACAATACTTTCTATAATTATATTAATTTCTCATCTTATATTTTTGACTGTTTATCCTGGTCAGGTGGTAATACACATTTGGAAGCCCTTGCTTTTGACAAGCCGATAATTACAATGGAAGGAAAAAGTTTAAAACAAAATCATACATTCGGGTTTTTAAGAAGAATTAATCAAAAAAATTTGATCACTCATAGTGAAAAAGAATTCATTGGTAAGATATTAGAATTCTCAAAAAGTAATAACATGATTGAAGATTCAAAAGAAGAAATATCTAAAAACAAAAATTTACTTTTTCAGGATATGGATTGCATTAAATCATTAGAAAATAATTTAATTAATTTTGCATTTTAATAAAGTAAAGAGATTTAAATTCCTTAGTACATACTAATTTCACTAGGCGGTATTTATTTAAATGCTCTGTTTACAAATCTTGTTTATTAATAGTGAAGTATTTTTGCTATAATTGTCAATTATTTATTAATATAATTTGCGATACTTTCTGCAACGATTGAATACCCTTCTTTACTAAAGTGTCCATAAAAGTTAAGAGGAAAATAATTGTCAATGTTATTGACCGATTTTATAAATACTTTATCAATATCAATATAGTTTATATTTTTTTTTTTAGTGACATTAGAATATTTTTTTTTGATCCAATATATTTAGAAAATTTAGTATTTTTTGTATAATATCTTTCCCACGTAGGTAAATAAATAAATAAAAAATTAGATCCATGTTTTATTGAAACATTTCTCATTTTATCTACTAACTTGACTATGTTTTCAACATCACTTTTTCTTTGAAAAAAAATATAATTTATTTCTCTTAATATATTTTTTAGATTAGTTAATTCGACAATATCCTTAAAATACTCTTTATTTTTAGACACGATAAAATTGCTAGTTTGACTCCAGTTATTACCCATTTCATTTACAAATTTATTGTAGAAAACAAGATTTTCCTTTTTTCTAGAGGATAAGCCCTGTTTATAATTAACATCTAAATATTTTGATAAATATTTATCTTTTTTTTCAAAATTTAAGTCTGTTAAATCGTTTTCCTCACAATATAAAAAAACAACTGTTTTAGGTTTTAGAACTTCTATATATTCCTTTATTGTTGCGTATGATAATATTGGTCCTGCGCCAGGGATACCAAAATTTGCTGCGTTAATATTTTTTGTTCTTAATACACCAGATATATCAAACTGATTAGCTAAACCATATCCTTCTGCAAATGAGTCGCCAAATAACGCTAAATCAATATTCTTTAAGTATATGCTATCAGGATTTTTAAAACCATACCTATCATTTTCAATTATTTCATATCTTAAATATTCATTATAAGCGAAGCTTAAACTATTATAAGGACCACGAAATGGTATTGGTTTTGAGTTTTTTTTATAGTCTTTAATAATTTTCGATTGGAAAACTTCTTTTCGATAAATGTACCCTTTTTTTAAAATAATATTTTTTTCTTTTAAGACAAAATTATAAAATTCTTCTGGTGATCTATAATCTATTTTATGATTTAACAATTTTGCATTTTTTACTCTAGTTTTATATATCGATACAAGGTTTTTCTAATTATCACTTTGATAAAAAGTTAAAAAGATCTCAATTAAATAAAGAGATAAAAAAAAGGCAAAAAATACCAAAGAAAAATTTTGCAAAAATTTTTTCATTATTGTGATAATTTTATTAAAACCTCTCTTATTTCTTTCTCACACTTTTCAATTTCAATTTTATTTACAGATCTTAAAACTAATATAGTTCCAGGTTGATGTTTAAAATAGGGATAGCTACCAATATCAACAGAGTTAAAACGATCTTGTATTATTGATAAATCGTTTGCTAATGAACTCTCTCTTAATTTAGTATCAATAGATATCGATAAAATTTTTTTCCCTGTTATTATATTTTTATCTAACAATGGTAACATAGCTTGTAAAATACTTGGAACGCCAGGCAAAACAAATACATTCTCTACATAAAAACCTGCAGCAAAAGTTTTAGGGTTTGGTATAAGAGTGGCATTTTCTGGCATTTTCGCCATTTTTTTTCTTCCACTATTAAAATCTTGATCTTTATAAAATTCCTCTAAAATTTTATACGCTTCAGAGTGATATTGATATTTTTGATTAAAAACTTTAGAAATGGACTCTGCTGTTATGTCATCATGAGTTGGGCCTATTCCCCCAGTAGTAAAAATATAAGCAAATTTTTTTCTTAAATCGTTAACTGTTTTAATAATAATCTCCTCTTTATCAGGTATAACTCTTACTTCCTCAACACTAATGCCTTTATCGCCCAACCAAGTAGCGATAAATGAGGTATTTTTATCAACAGTTCTTCCTGATAGAATTTCATTGCCAATAATTATAATTCCTGCTGTAAATTCTATGTTAAATTTCATATGAAAATAGACCCTCGGTTAATACATGTTAAATTCTTAAAAAGATACAAAAGATTTTTTTCAGACGTTATTTTAAATAAAAAAAAAATTACTGTTCATTGCCCTAATTCTGGTTCTATGCTTGGATTATTAAATGAAAATAATGATGCATGGATATCAAAAAGTAGCAATCCAAATCGAAAACTTAAATTTACTTTAGAAATTATTAATGACAAAAAAAGTAATGTTGGTGTTAATACTCATAGAGCAAACCGTATAGTTGAAGAGGCTTTAAATAATAGTAAAATTACAGAATTAAAAGAATTTTTATCAATAAAGCGAGAGGCAGTTTTTTCTAAAGGAACAAGATTTGATTTTTTGTTAGAGAATAAAAGTAGAAAAGCTTTTTTAGAAGTTAAAAATGTTACTCTAAGCAGAAAAAAAAATATTTCAGAATTTCCAGATGCAGTCACATCACGTGGAAAAAAACACCTCGCTCATTTACAGAGCGCAATTGAACTAGGTTATAAAGCTTATCTTTTATTTTTAATTCAAAGAGAAGATATAAAAATTATGAAAATTGCTAGTGATATTGACATTGACTATTTTAATGAAATTAAAAAGGCAAAAAAAAAAGGTGTTAAAATTCTTGCCTACTCTTGTAAAGTCAAAGATAACGAAATAACAATAAACAAAAAAATTAAAATTATGATATAATGATTGTGTTTAATAAATACTATCCTGATGAGTTTAAAAAATTAAGACATGCAGGAAAAATATCCTCCCAATGTTTAGATTTTATTTCTGATAAAATAAAACCAGGAATTAAAACACAAGAAATAAATGAAATGTGTGTGAATTTTTTAAACAGACATAACGCTTTATCTGCACCGCTATTTTATAGAGGTTTTCCTAAATCAGTTTGCACATCAGTTAACCACGTTGTTTGTCACGGTATACCCGGTGATAAAACTTTAAATGAGGGCGATATTGTTAATATTGATGTTACATCTTTAATTGATGGTTTTCATGGAGATACCTCCAGAACTTATTGTGTAGGCAAAGTTTCAGCTAAAGCCAAAAATTTAGTTGAAACAACCAAAGAAGCACTAGATCGATCTATTAAAATATTGAAACCTGGAGTTCACCTTGGAGATATTGGATATGAAATTCAAACATATGTAGAAAAAAAAGGCTACTCGGTTGTTAGAGACTTTTGTGGACATGGTGTTGGCAGAAACTTCCATGAAGAGCCAAATATTCTTCATTACGGAAAAAGTGGTACTGGTCCTAAATTAGAAGAAGGAATGGTTTTTACGATAGAGCCAATGATCAATGCTGGAAAATATGGCACCAAAGTTTTAAATGATGGTTGGACAGCAGTTACTAAGGACAAGTCCTTGTCAGCACAATTCGAACACACTGTGGGTATAACTAATAATGGATATGAAATTTTTACACTTTCATAATAAAATATAAAATGATTCCAAGATACTCAAGAAAAGAAATGGCTAAGATATGGGAGCCAATGAATAAATTTAAAATTTGGTTGGATATCGAAATTTATGCAGCGCAAGCAATGGAAAAATATAAAATTATTCCTAAAGGGGTCGCAGCGAAGGTCAAAAAAAAATCTAAGATTAATATTAAAAGAATTGATGATATTGAAAAAAAAACTAAGCATGATGTAATTGCTTTTCTCACCTCTATTGCAGAATTTGTAGGCTCAGAGGCTAAATATCTTCATCAAGGTATGACCTCTTCTGATGTTTTAGACACATGTTTTAATTTACAACTCAAACAATCTGGAAAAATATTAATTAAAGATATTGATAAACTTTTAAAAACTTTAAAAAAAAAAATCAAACAAATATAAAAGTACAATCACAATAGGTAGAAGTCATGGAATACATGCTGAGCCAACTACTTTTGGTTTAAAACTTGCAACCTATTACGCTGAATTCAAAAGAAACAAAAAAAGATTAGAGCAAGCAATTGATGAAATATCGACTTGTTCAATTTCAGGAGCTGTAGGAACTTTCGCTCACATAGGTCCAAATATTGAAAAATTTGTTGCAAAAAAGTTAGGATTAAAATCTGAAACAATATCAACACAAATTATTCCTAGAGATAGACATGCATATTTTTTTAATATTTTAGCATTAATAGCTAGCTCAGCTGAGCGGCTCGCAACAGAAGTAAGGCATCTTCAAAGAACTGAAGTTTTAGAAGCTGAAGAGTACTTCTCTTCTGGTCAAAAAGGTTCGTCTGCAATGCCTCATAAAAGAAATCCTATTTTATCTGAAAATATTACTGGTCTAGCAAGATTAGTAAGGAGTTACTCAATCCCAAGTATGGAGAATATAGTCTTATGGCACGAAAGAGACATTTCCCACTCAAGTGTTGAAAGAAACATTGGCCCAGATGCTACAATTACTTTAGATTTTCTTTTAATAAGATTAGATAATGTGATGAGCAATTTAATTGTCCATCCAAAAAATATGGAAAGTAATTTGAATAAATTTAAAGGATTAATTTTTTCACAAGGTGTGATGTTAAAATTAACTCAAAAAGGTGTTAAAAGAGAGGATGCGTACAGAGTTGTGCAAAAAAACGCTATGAAAACTTGGGATAATAGTGAAGATTTCTATGAAAACTTAAAGAAAGATCGATTGATAAAAGAGCATTTAAGTTCTAAGGAACTTAAACAGCTATTTAATGTAAATTATCATAAAAGATATATTAATCATATATTAGAAAGAGCTTTAAAATAATGAGAAGAAAAAAAATTTATGAAGGTAAAGCTAAAATTCTGTACGAAGGTCCTGAAAGAAATACATTAGTCCAATATTTTAAAGACGATGCCACTGCTTTTAATAATAAAAAAAAAGCGGTTATTGAAGGTAAGGGTGTTTTAAATAATAGAATTTCAGAATTTCTTTTGGGTCAATTAAATGAGATTGGAGTTGAAACACACTTGATAAAACGCTTAAATATGAGAGAACAATTAATCAAAAATTGTGAGATACTCCCTATTGAATTTGTAATAAGAAACATTTCGGCAGGTTCACTATCTACAAGGCTCGGTATATCAGAAGGCACTTTGCTTAAAAGGCCAATAATTGAGTACTATTATAAAAATGATGATTTAGACGATCCTCTAATTACTGAGGAGCATATCGATATAAATGGTTGGGCAACCAATTTGGAAATTGTACAAGCTACAGAAATTGGTTTTAGAATTAATGATTTTCTCAACGGATTATTTAGAGGAGTTGGGATTAAGCTTGTTGATTTCAAGTTGGAGTTTGGAAGAGTATGGAGTGGAGATGATAATAAAATTATTCTTGCCGATGAAATTAGTCCAGACACGTGTAGATTGTGGGACTACAAAGATGACAAAAAATTAGACAAAGATCGTTTTAGACAAGGATTGGGTGGACTAGTTGAAGCATATACAGAAGTTGCAAAAAGATTAGGAATCATGCCAGAAGGTAGTAACATAATGGAAATCAAATCAGGAATTTCTAAAACTATTAAACTGAAAAAAAAATAAATTGAAATTCGAAGTTTTTGTTACACTGAAGAATGGAGTGTTGGATCCTCAAGGTAAGGCTGTTGAAAATGCTTTAGGCAATATTGGGTTATCATCAATCAAAAATGTTCGTCAAGGTAAATACTTTACAATAGAAGTTGATGAACATAATGAAGAAAAGGCAAAAACACTTGTAAAGTCATCGTGTGAAAAGCTTTTGGCAAATGAAACAATTGAAAACTTTAAATTTAATAAAATTCAATGAAAGCTAATGTCATTGTTTTTCCAGGTTCAAATTGTGATAGGGACATAAAGGTTGCATTAGAAAAATTTCAATTAAAAACGAAAATGATTTGGCATCAAGATAAGGAAATGCCAAAGTCTGATTTGGTTGTTTTACCTGGAGGTTTTTCTTACGGGGATTACCTAAGATGTGGATGTATGGCATCAAAATCTAATATAATGTGCGAGGTAATTAAGCATGCAAATAAAGGTGGTTTTATAATAGGAACTTGTAATGGATTTCAAATTTTAACTGAGACTGGATTATTGCCAGGTGTATTGCTCAGAAATAAAAAGTTAAAATTTATTTGTAAGTATGTAAATTTATTAGTTGAAAATAACTCAACGCCATTTACCTCAAAATACAAAAAAAACCAGAAAATCAAAATTCCAATTGCACATAATGAAGGAAATTATTTTGCAGGTGAAAAAACTTTGGATGAATTAGAACAAAATGACCAAATCGTACTTAAATATTGCGATGAAAACTCAATAGTAAATAATGAAAGTAATCCAAATGGTTCATGTTTGAATATTGCGGGAATTGTAAACAAAAAAAAAAATATAATAGGAATGATGCCACACCCAGAAAGATGTGTAGAAAGTATTTTGGGTGGAACGGATGGTTCGGGTATTTTTCAATCTTTGATCAATTAATGAGTAATGTTAATTTAGATTCAGCAATACAACATGGCTTAACCAAAGATGAATATGAAAAAATTTTAGAGCTCATAGGACGAAAACCAAATATTACTGAACTTGGTATTTTCTCAGCAATGTGGAATGAGCATTGTTCTTATAAATCCTCACGAGCATGGCTGGGGGTATTACCAACAAAAAATAATAGAGTTATTCAAGGCCCTGGGGAAAACGCAGGAGTAATTGATATTGATGATGGAGATGTCGCGATCTTTAAAATTGAGAGCCATAATCATCCTTCATATATCGAACCATATCAAGGAGCAGCCACAGGAGTTGGTGGAATATTAAGGGATATATTTACAATGGGGGCTAGGCCTATAGCAAATTTAAATGCAATTCGTTTTGGTTCTCCTGATCATCCGAAAACAAAATATCTGCTTAACGGTGTAGTTGCAGGAATTGCTGGCTATGGAAATTGCATAGGTGTACCTACAGTTGGTGGTGAAGTTGAATTTGATAGTTGTTATGACGGTAATATATTAGTTAATGCAATGAGTATTGGATTGGCAAAAAAAGATAAGGTGTTTTACTCTATTGCAAGCGGACTTGGAAACCCTGTTATTTACGTCGGGTCAAAAACTGGGAGGGATGGCATTCATGGAGCTTCAATGGCCTCCCAAGAATTTGATTCTAATGCAGAGTCTAAAAAACCAACCGTTCAAGTAGGTGATCCATTTGCAGAAAAACTATTATTAGAAGCTTGTTTAGAATTAATGAAAACTGGTACCATAGTTTCTATTCAAGATATGGGGGCCGCAGGATTAACGTCGTCATCTGTAGAAATGGCTTCAAAGGGAAATGTTGGTATTGAATTAAATTTAAATAAAGTTCCCTGTCGTGAAACAAGTATGACACCTTATGAAATGATGCTTTCAGAAAGTCAGGAAAGGATGTTGATTGTATTAAAAAATGGAAAAGAAAAAGAAGCTGAAAAAATTTTCAAAAAATGGGATTTAGATTTTTCTATAATAGGTTTTTTAACTGACTCAAAAAAACTGACTTTGAAATTTCAAAATAAAACAGTTTGTGAGATACCAATTTCGGCATTAGCCGATGAAGCACCAAAATATAGGAGAGATTGGATAGAAATAAATAAACCAAAGCATATTGATATAGAAAAAAAATTAATTGATTTAAATTTAGAACAAACTATTAAAAACTTATTATCCCACCCAAATCAAGCAGACAAAAGTTGGATATGGCAACAATATGATCATATGGTAATGTGTGATACTGCTCAATTTCCTGGTAGTGATGCAGCGGTAGTAAGAATTCATGGTAATAGTAAAAAAGCAATCGCAGCATCGATAGATTGTTCACCAAGATATTGTAGGGCTCATCCATATACAGGTGGGATGCAGGCAGTATGTGAAACTTATAGAAATCTTTGCTCTGTGGGAGCAGAACCAATTGCTATTACAAATTGCTTAAATTTTGGAAATCCTGAAAAGCCTGAAATCATGGGCCAGTTTGTTGGTGTGATTAAAGGTATAGCAGAAGCTTGTAAAAAACTAAATTATCCAGTGATATCTGGAAACGTATCACTTTATAACGAAACTAATGGCATCGGAATTAACCCAACGCCGACAATTGGTGGGGTTGGTCTGGTCAAAGATGTTTCTAAAATAAAAAATTTAAAATTTAAAAATGAAGGTAATAATATTTATATCATAGGGAAAACATTAGGTCATTTGGAACAAAGTATTTTGTGTTATGACCTTTTACATTTAAAAAAAGGGCCACCGCCATCAATTGATATTGATAGTGAGTTAAAAAATGGTCTAGCAGTAAGATCTCTTATAGAAAAAGACTTAATTAACTCTTGTCATGATATTTCATCGGGTGGATTAATATTATCTTTATTAGAAATGAGTATTTCATCAAAAATTGGTTTTACTTTAAATACAAATAAAAAAGGAACAGATAGAGTAAAATTTTTATTTGGCGAAGATCAATCTAGATATGTTATCGAGGTTAGTAATAAAAACAAAGATAATTTAGAAAATCATCTTAAAATTCTAGATGTCTTTTTTGAAAATATAGGCCATACGTCAAAAAAAATTAGTATAGATGATGACTTGAAATTTGATTTAAAGGAATTATCTAAAATTAATAAGGAATGGTTTATAAAATACAATAATTAATATGGCAATTAAACAAGAAGAAATTGAACAATTATTAAGAGAAGGCTTTCCAGAAGCAAATATTGAAATTAAAGATTTAGCAGGTGATGACAACCATTTTTCAGCAATTATAAAATCTTCGCAATTTAAAGGCAAAAATCGTATACAACAACATCAAATGGTTTATAAAGCTTTAAAAGGAAAAATGGGTAATGAGTTACACGCTTTGGAATTAATTACTGAGGAAAAATAAATGACAGATATAAATGAGCATCTAAGTGAAATAATTAAGAATAATAAAGTTGTACTTTTCATGAAAGGTACTCCAGAAATGCCTCAATGCGGCTTTTCAATGGCAGTTTCGAATGTCTTAAAGCATCTGCAGGTACAATTTACTGGAATCAATGTTTTGGAAGATGAAAAGATTCGAAATGGTATAAAAGAATATAGTAATTGGCCTACAGTTCCGCAGTTATATGTTAATGAAGAATTTATTGGTGGTTGCGATATTATAAAAGAAATGTTTGAAAAAAAAGAACTTCAAAAACTATTTGAAGATAAAAAAATTAGTTTTCGAAATAACTAGTCACACATAAAGTTTAAGTTTCATCGTTCATTTACAATACTGCAATACTATATTTGCATAGTACGTGTTATTAATATTTGATATCATAGTTATATGTCGATCTTACTTAAATCTCACGCTTCGCAAAAATTAAAGTCTAAAAGTAATATTTCTGAGGAATTTTTACCAGATAAAAAAAAGATTGATATAAAGACTTTTAGCTCAAAGGTATTGACTGACTTATATAAATTTTCATTATCAAAAAACAAACTAATAAGGTTTTTTTTTAGTTCCAGACTCCATTTGATTTTAATTCTAGAAATTGTAAATGCAAAAAATAATGAAAATAGTTTTGAGTATTTATGTGAAAAAATTGATAAACAATTAGGAAAAAGGACTACTATTCAAAAAATATTAAACGATGCAATTAAAATAGGTTTGATTAGTAAGGTACCTAGTAAAAAAGATAAAAGAATTAAATATTTTAGTGCTACAAATGAATTTACCGACGCAATAGAAACTTGGATATTACAAAAAAATTAATTTCCTGGTTTTATATCAGTTATTGCCAGTTTATTTTCTAATTGTTTTGCAAAACTGAAAATTTTATTTTCACAATTAATTTTTGAAATTATTTGCATCCCAACAGGTAAATTGTTTTTATCAAATCCTACATTCATCGAAGCTGCAGGTTGACCTGTTAAATTAAAAGGATAAGTGTAGTATACCCAAGAAACAATATTTCTATCAGGGAATTGTTTTGGTACACCTTGCCCTGCTTCAAAAGCAGTGCAAGGCAAAGTTGGAGTTACAAGTAAATCATATTTTTCAAATAGTAATCTCATTTTTTCTCTGAGAATATATCTATTAAAAACTGAATTGTAATAATTTTCCATTTTTTGACTAATTGCAATTTTTAAAACTTCTAAAATTGGAGGGTCTATTAACTCTGGTTTGCTCTCTATAACAGCTTTTAATTTTGTACCAACACCTGCATAAAATTCTGCATTCCATAATTCTACAGGATCTTCATCCATTATTTTTTCATTGTTCTCAACTTCGTGTCCTAATTTTTCTATATACTTTACTGTATTGTTAAAAACTCTCAATACTTCTTGATCTGGATTTGCATATCCAAGAGTAGAACTTACTAAAATTTTTAATTTGCTATCTTCTTTTGTTGCACCTATATAATCAGGAACATTTTGAGAAACCGAAAATGGATCTTTTCTATCATGACCTGAAATTACCTTCAAAACCATTGCTGCATCCGTTACATTTCTACATAACGGCCCTACATGAGCAAGTGTTGGAGTTGCTGATACAGGATAAACAGGAACTCTTCCAAATTGTGCTTTAATACCAAATAATCCTGTTAGTGACGCCGGAATTCTAACCGAACCACCGCCATCAGTCCCAATTGCAAATGGTAACATACCAGAAGCCACTTGTGCTGCAGCTCCGCAACTAGAACCTCCGGGTGTTTTTTCAAGATCCCAAGGATTACGCGTAATGCCCGTTAAAGGACTATCACCGACGGCTTTACAACCAAATTCACTAGTTGTAGATTTTCCCAGTAACACGGCACCAGCATTTCTCAATCTTTCAACGGAAGGTGCGTCAATTTCAAGATTGGTTTTAGGCGTAGTTTTTGACCCAAATCTCTGTGGATGACCTTTTTGAGCAATTAGATCTTTTATTGAGGTTGGTATGCCATCAAGCTCAGATAATAAGCTACCTTTTAAAGCCCTTTCTTCAGAAGCTTTTGCCATTTGTTTTGCACTATCAATATCTAAAGATGCAAAAGTGTTCAGTTTTTTTTCAAGTGCATCAATTCTTGAGATAGAGTGATTTAACAATTCAACTGGCGATAATTCTTTAGATTTTATTAAAGTTGAAAGATCTAATACACTTTTAAAATCTAAAGAGTTTGCCATAAATTTAAACTTTTAATCGTTTAGAACGGCAACAGCTCTAACTGGTGATCCAGAACCTTCTTTAAACTTAATAGGTAGACCGATAAATTCAAATTCACCTTTTCCAATCAAAGACTCTAAATTTACCAACCATTCAAAATGACTAATACCCAAATCTCTACATAAACGGTGTTGAGCAAAAGTGTTTTCCGTAGGTTTGTCCGTGGATGGGCCTTCAACACCATGCATTTTTGAACCTTTGTCAAATAACCATTGTGTAGCTTCAGCCGTTAATTGTGGGTTACCCCAAACAATTTGCTTTCTATCACTGTAATTTCTTTTATGAAATCCTGTACAAAGAAGAACAATATGCCCATCAACTTTTACACCTGATTTAGTTTCAGCCTCTTCCATATCTTTGACTGAAATATCTTCAAGATCTTTAATATGTTGTAGATCGAAACAAACTGCTTTTCCCATGAATAAATCTAGTGGCATTTGATCAATTGGTTTTCCTTTAGGATTGACATGTCTGAATGCATCCACGTGTGTCCCAACATGATCTAACATTCCTATATAATTAGTCTGAAATGTCATTGGATCGTCTTTCGTACCCAAGCCAAAACTTAAAGTTGTCTCGTGTGTTAAAGCTGGTAAATACACAGGACTTTGAAAAAGTTTATGAGCAGGCATATTGTCTTCGACAGTTAAACTTAAATCTATAATTTTTTTGTCATAATTATCTCCAATTAAATTTATCTACTAATGTATAAAAAAATAAAAAAAAAAAAAACTATTTAATAATGTTACCAATTTTTAATTGTATTGTTGTAATGCAATTATTTTTTATAAAGTTTTGCGTGTATCTCTTCAATCTCAACATTTCCGTTTAATTTAATCCAATAAAAAGATATTAAGTTTGATAGGATGCAAAGTGCTGACAAATCAATTTCTTCCATTACATTTCTAGCTTGACTGGCACAAATAATTTGACCAATAAATTTGTTACTTACTATTATTGGAGCATAGATGGCTGATCCAGCGCGAAAGGTTTTTAAAATTTTAACAAAAGATTTATGTTCATCTGTGTTTGTTAGTATTAACCGTTTTTTATTTTTTATAACCCATGAAGGATGGCCAATATTTGTGTCAAGTAACATATATTCTTGCTCTGGTGCATAATTTTGAGGGCCAATTAAAATTTGCTTGTCATCGTTAATCATTATAAATGATCCACACGCAAACAGATTTTTTTCACCTTTTTTTAAATTACCCTCGATCATAGCATTAGACCTATTTCCTAGATTATCATATGAAAACTTAGTAATTAACTTTATTACTTCTTCAAAAGAAATTTGGTTTTCTAAATTTTTAGTTAGAGTCGCTATATTTTGAAAATAATTTCTCATAATTATAAAACTAAAATTGTACTTATAATTGGAAACAAAATAAGTATAAACAGAAAAAATAAAAATATTAAAACAAAAGGTAAAGCTCCTGTCATGATTTCTGATATTGGTCTTTTTACAATTCCGCCAATCACATATAAATTCATACCAAGTGGCGGGGTTATTAAAGCAATTTCCATATTAACAATAAATATAATTGCAAACCAAATAGAGTTAATCCCAAGGCTTTCAACAATTGGAAATAAGACCGGTAAAACTATATAGATCACAGATATAACCTCTAAAATACATCCTAATATAAATAAAAGTACCATTATCATTATTACAAATGTAAACTGACTTACGTCATACGATGATATTAATCCGACCAACTGGTCACTAATTTGTAACGTAGTTATGGCATGGCCTAAGACCATTGAACCAGCAATTAAAAGTAAAATCATACATGTAGAATTAAGACTATTTTTAAAAATATCTATTATATTTGATAACTTCAAAGTTTTGTACCAAAAGAAGCCAATCATAAATGAAAAAAAGACACCAACACCTGCTGCCTCAGTAGGGGTAAAAAAACCACCATATATACCACCGACAACAATTATCGGTAATATTAATGCTGGCAATGCTTTTTTAGTAGATTCTAATCTGTCTACATAAGTTGCTTTAACAGTTTTGCGTCTAGTCTTATCAATAAATTTTTCTTTAAAAACAACGTACAAACATAATAAAGTTACTAATAATAATCCTGGAATAATTCCAGATATAAATAGTTTGCCAATAGACTCTTCAGTAATAGATGCATAAAGTAACATTGGTATTGATGGTGGAATTAAAATTCCTAAAGTACCAGACGCAGCAATAAGTCCATATGTAAAACTTCTATTATAACCACGATTAATCATTGAAGGAGCGGCTACAATTGACATGCTCGCTGCATTGGCAACTGAACTACCGGTGATGCTTGCGCCAATAGCACATGTAATAACTGTTGACACAGCTAAACCGCCTGGAATATGTCCAATCCATTTTGTTACAGCATCAAATAAAATTTCAGTAACGTTAGCTGTTCTCAAAATTTCACTCATTAAAATGAACATCGGGATTGCAGTTAATAAAAAAGAACTATTTGATGCATAAATAGTTTGTGGCAAACTTATTAGAGCATTTTGCCCTTCAAATATAATTGAATAAGAAATTCCAACAATACCAAGGCCAATTCCTACAGGTACACCAGTTGCTATAATTAAAATTATGCTTAAAAAAAGAAAAGTGACTATCATTATTAATTTTCTCTAATAAGTGAAATAGTTTTTATTAACCTAATAAAAAACTCTAAGGAAAGAGCGAAGAAACCAATTGGTACAGTAGCTTGTGGTATCCATAAAGGTGTTCTTAATTCACTTTCAGATACAACTCCTAAAACTATTGAAAAATTAATAAATTTAACACCATAATAACAAACAAAAATACAGAATATCATTGATATTAGGTTAGAAAATAATTTTAAATATAATTTTAATTTTTTAGTTAAAATATTAGTTAATAAATTAATTTCTAAATGCTTATCTACCCTTAAAACATAAGCTGAACCTAAAAATGCAACACATGAAATCATATAAGTCACAATTTCAAGTGACCAAATTGTAGGTTTATTAAAAATCGATCTTGCGACTACTTCATATACTACTGAGAATGTAAGAATAAAAAATGCTAAGAGTGCAAGAACTTGTAAGAAAGAAGAAAGTCGAGACACTTGTTTATTAAAAAAATTAAACATTTAAGAGTGTCTCGACTTAATTTGGTTTTACTTTAAAGAAGCTACCCAATTAAATAGATCTTTTTCTTTTTTATTTGCTTTTTTTAACCAACTTTGTTTGACGGGTTCTAATTTTTTAGCCCAAACCTCTTTTTGAGAAGAATTTAAAACTGTTACATTTATTTGTGATTTTAGAAATGCCATGCTTTTTTTATCAGCTTCTGCAGCTTTAGAAACTGACCATTTCATTACTTCATTTGATGCATCTAATAACGCCTTCTGATGTTTTTTAGATAAGCTTTCGAATTTATCCAAATTCATATTTACCGCAAAAACCCCAAATCCTGCACCAGCTATTGTTGCGTGTTTACCAGTCTCCCATAATTTACGTTTATGAATAGAGGTTAACCCAGTAATAGCCGCATCAATTGTTCCGTTTTGTAAGCTTAAATACATTTCACCTGGAGACATTGTCACTGGTGATCCGCCTAACGCCCTAATTCCTTCGGATGCCAATGCACTATAGGTTCTAATCTTTTTCCCTTTGAAATCAGATGGATTTACTATTTTTGATGGACTAGTTAAATCAAATAACGAACCATAGAAAATGACGCCTAAAGGCTTCATTTTTCTTTTTTCCATCACTTGAGTGTAGTATTTGAATAATTTTTCATTATTGTCCCATGCTTTTCCAGCTTGTTGAACGTTTTGAATTAAGAAAGGTACGTCATTTATCTCAGATATTGTGTCCTTAGTCCAAACACCAAATAAATTATATCCTATTTCAAGAGCTCCAGATACAACAGCTGATGGTACAGCTTTTGTCGAGTAAAGTTGTTTGGCTGGAAACACTTTTATTTCGATTTCTCCATTCGTTTTTTTTGCAACTTTTTCAGCAAATAATTTTTGAGCCCCTGTTAAATGGTGGCCAACTGGTAATGATCCAGAGTATTTCATAACTATTTTCGCTGATGCAATATTACACGTCAATAAAGCAAAAATGATTACTGATAATATTTTTTTCATAAATTTTCCTATCGTTGTTTAGAAGACGCTTGCGCATGTTCAATTATTTTTTTTAATTTTTTAGATTAATAAATTAAAAAATAAATATCTATTAATGTTACCAAATTTTAGTTACATTTTTTGATAGTAATAATATTCTAATTTTATTTTTTAACCTGATATATTTGCATATCTCAGTTGTGAAATAGTTTTAAATGAAAATTTTAAAAAAATGTAATTGTAATTTTAAATTTAATAAAAAAAAGAAAGGAAAATAATTAATCATGAAAAATATTTTTAGATTATTATTTACATTTACTTTTCTCTTGGGGGCTGCAACCAGCTCGAATGCCATTGAGATTAAACTTAGAGTAGGTTCAGGGCACCCAACGGGTTTGCTTGGTTATACAAAAACTGCCCACGAATGGTTTGCGCCTGAATTAAAGAAAAGAATAGAATCCCAAACAAAACATACTGTAGTAATTCAAGAACTTCACGCAGGTCAGGTTGCTAAAGTTACAGAAGTTCTTGAAGCAACACGGGACGGTTTGTTAGACATAGGGTTTACATGTTTAATATTTGAACCATCGAATGGATTTGTTAACAATTTTACACTTATGGTACCTTTTAGTTCGCCAGATGCTAAAGTTGTAACAAAAGCGGCTATTAAAACCTATGAGAAATTTCCAGAATTAACGGCCTACTTTGAAAAAGATTTCAACCAAAAATTCTTAGGCGGATCTTGCTTAAATAATTATGGTATTGGAACTAATTTCAAATGGTCTAAATTTTCTGATTTAAAAGGTCGAAAAATTGCAGGTGCAGGTATTAATTTAGATTGGATTAAAGGTGGAGCTACACCTGTTGCATCAAATTTAAATAAAGCTTATCAATCGATACAAACAGGAGTATACGAAGGATATTTGTCAGCATCACCATGGTGGTACGCTTTCAAATTAAATGAGGTGGCACCTTATTATACCAAAACGGATTTTGGAGCGCAGTTTTTTAATTCGGTTTCAATAAATATGAATACCTTTAAAAAATTACCTAAAGAAGTTCAAGCTATTATTGTTCAATTAGGTAAAGAATGGGCAATGGTTACTGCCGAAGTGTGTGCCAAAAATGATGCTATGGGAATTTCAAAGCTAAAGGAGCTTGGAGTTGATGTCAGTGTAATTTCGGAAAAGGCAAAAAAAGCTTGGGCAGAGTCTTTGAAGGATTTTCCTAATAAAATGGCGCAAGAACTAAATAAAAAAGGATATAGAGGAAGTGAAATATTAAAATTCTATATGGCTGAATTAGAAAAACAGGGACACAAATTTCCTTATAAATATAAAATAAACTAATTCCAATATATTAAGGGCTGATAAATTTTGTCAGCCCTTTGATTTAAATGATTTTAGATACTATTAACAACATAAATAATAAATTTATAAAATTTTTAAAGTACTTTGCCTCCTTTGCGTTAATAGTACTTGGTTTTCTTATTCTTTTTGATGTTGTTATGAGAGCTTTTATTAATAAACCTGTAATTGGGGTTGCTGAAGTAATTTCTAATTCGATAGTTATAATTGCTTTTTTACAACTTTCTTACACAATCTCTATCAATGCAATGATTAAATCTGAATTTTTAATTAAAAAATCTAATTATAATTTTTCTTGTTTATTAGAAGTCTTTTCTAGTTTTCTAGGAATTATCTTTTTTGGTTTAATTGCCTATGCTTCTTTTGAACCAACACTGAACTCATGGATACGTAATGAATTTGAAGGTCATGCATCTTTTCGATTTCCAACCTTTCCTGTAAAAATATCAATTTTTTTTTGCTCCATAGTTGCTGCATTTACTTATTTTTTAAGAATGCTAATTTTTATTTTAAACATTCAAATTAATAACCCAAATCAAAACCGGATTAAATAAATGGGTGGACTAGAATTTGCATTATCAATTATATTTATTTTATTACTTCTAATTTTATTAAGTGTTCCAATAGTTTTGGCTTTAGGTGTAACAAGTTTTTTTGGTCTTGCATATTTGGTTGGTAACTTTGATATAGCGGTTTCCTTACTCGCTAACACTGCTTATGAAGCAATAAGAAATTACGTTTTTGCAGTTATTCCTTTGTTTGTATTAATGGGGGAATTAATTTCAAAGTCTGGAGCCGCAAAGGATTTGTATGTTTTAATTAACAATTCTTTAAAACGAATACCGGGAAGATTGACACTAGCTACTGTAATAGGAAATGCCATATTTGGAGCAGTAACAGGAGTATCAATTGCGTCTGCTGCAGCTTTTTCCAGAATCGCTTATCCTGAAATGATTTCTCAAGGTTACAACAAAACAGTTTCTTTAGGATCAATTGCTGGTAGTGCCTCATTGGGAATGCTAATACCACCTAGTATATTATTAATTGTTTGGGGTGTAATCGCTGAAATTTCTATTGGTAAACTTTTTGTTGCTGGAGTAATTCCCGGAATTCTTTTAGCTTTAATGTTTGGCATTTTTTTAGTTATATTTGCAATCATAAAACCTGGCTACTTTGGAGGTATTAATGATCAAAATAATACAATTAATAAATCATCAAAATCAGAAATAATTGGATCGGTTGGCGTAGTTATTTTAATCTTAATTGTACTAGGTGGTATTTGGTTTGGTATTTTTACTCCCACAGAATCTGCTGGAATTGGGGCTTTATTCGCATTGGTCTTAGCAATTGTAAAAAAAACCTCATGGAGAGAAATAGCCTCAGCAGTTTTGGAGACTGGAAAAATTTCTGCTCCAATTTTATTTTTATTAATAGCTGCACAAATGTATGCCAGACTTTTAGCAATGGGTGGAATTACAGGTGTTGTTGAAAACTTTTTTACATACTTTGGAAACGACTTGTTAACTATATTAGTTATTATGGTATTGACCTGGTTTATACTTGGAATGTTTATTGACTCTGTATCAATTATTCTTTTAACAGTCCCGTTATTTACTCCAATAGCTAACTCTTTTGGATATGATCCGATAGCTTTTGCGATTATTGGTATTGTTGCTATTGAAGCTGGTCTTTTAACTCCTCCTCTAGGTTTATGTGTTTATACTGTTAAAGGTAGTATATCTGACCCTGAAGCAACTTTAAGCAAAATATTTATGGGTTCGGTTCCTTATTGGATAATGTTAATTATATTAGTCTTTATCATCGCGATGTTTCCATCAGTTGCTACTTGGCTACCAAGCTTGATGTGAATTTAATTTTTTCTATAAATTTATCTAGAATAATATTCAACTACTAAATTAGGTTCCATAATTGCAGGATATGGTATTTCGTCAAAATTTGGAATTCTTGCAAGTTTTGCAGTCATTTTTTTATGATCAGCAATTATATATTCTGGAACATCACGCTCCTTAAGTTGAGTTGATGCTAAAACATATGTAAGTTGTTTTGAAGACTCTTTTATTTCAACCTCATCTTTATCATTTAACTTAAAACTTGAAATATTCACTCTTTTCCCATTTACTCTAACATGTCCATGATTAATTAATTGTCTCGCTTGAAAAACTGTAGTTGCAAATTTAGCCCTGTAAATAACAGCATCTAATCTGCTCTCTAATAAACCAACTAAATTTTCACCTGTATTTCCTCTTCTTCTATCTGCTTCTCTATATAAGTTTCTGAATTGTCTTTCGTTTAAATTTCCATAATAATTCTTTAACTTTTGTTTTGCTTGCAATTGTATTTTATAGTCAGAAGGTTTAGCAGAAGATCTTTGGCCATGTTGACCTGGTCCATACGCTCTTGAATTATAAGGGCTTTTAGGTCGACCCCAAATGTTGGCACCTAATCTTCTGTCAACTTTATGTTTAGATTTTATTCTTTTTGTCATTAATAGAATTGAGATTTATAGATATCAAAAATTGAATGTCAATTGCTACTTGAAGGAGCATTTTCCTTAAAAAGCTTATAATCTATACTATCTAACAAAGCTTTAAATGACGCTTCTATGATATTAGGTGATACTCCTATCGTAAACCAGTTTTTACCTTTATCATCGGAACTTTCTATTGATACTCGAGTAGTGGCATTAGTGCCTGTATTTAATATTCTAACCTTATAATCGACAAGTTTAAGATCTTTAAGATAATTAGAATATTTTCCAATTTTGTCTAGATTAGACCGTATTGCTTGATCAAGTGCATTGACTGGTCCATTCCCCTCGCCTTCGCAAAGAATTTCTTTTCCATCAATAATTAAATAAGCTTTTGCAACCGAATTGATATTTTTTTTATGATCATCTTTTACAATTTTCACTTCATAATTTTTAATTTGTATGTAATTTGGAACTTCACCTAATAATCTTCTAGTTAACAACTCAAAAGAAGCGTCAGCTCCATCGTAAGAGTAACCAGTAAACTCTCTATCTTTTACTTCATCTAAAATTTTTTGTATTTTAGGATCATCTTTATTAATATTAATATTTAATTTTTCTAATCTTGACAAAATATTTGATCTTCCAGCTTGATCAGAAACTACTATTGATCTTTCATTTCCCACAAGCTCAGGCTCTATATGCTCATATGTTTTAGGATCTTTTTTAACTGCAGAGACGTGCAATCCTCCTTTATGTGCAAATGCAGATGCTCCAACATATGGCGCATGTTTGTTAGATGTTTTGTTTAATATTTCGTCTAATAATCTTGAACAATTTGTAAGTTTTTTTAATTTTGACTTATTAAAGTTTATGTCAAAACTTTTATTAAAAGTTTCTTTAAGAATAAGTGTTGGTATAATTGATACCAAGTTTGCATTACCGCATCTTTCACCCAATCCGTTCAAAGTTCCTTGAATTTGCCTTACTCCAGCTGAAACCGCCGCAAGAGAATTTGCTACAGCATTTCCAGTATCATTATGAGCATGTATACCCAGATGATCGTTAGGAATTATTTTTGATACATCTGAAACAATTTCACTAATTTCTTGTGGTAGCGTACCTCCGTTTGTGTCACAAAGAACAATCCATCTGGCACCATTATCATACGCAGCTTTTAAACAAGATAGCGCGTAATCTTTATTATTTTTGTAACCATCAAAAAAATGCTCTGCATCAAACATAAATTCTTTATTATTTTTGACAAAATAATTGGTTGTATCTTTAATGTTATCTAAGTTTTCTTCTTTGGGTATACCAAGAACAACATCTACATGATAATCCCATGCCTTACCAACAATGCAAACATGATTTACTTTCGCATTTACAATTGAAGATATACCAGGGTCATTTTCACAACTTCTACCAGACTTTTTGGTCATACCAAAAGCAACTAAATTACTTTCAAGATTTGGTGGATTATTAAAAAAATTAGTATCCGACGGGTTTGCCCCGGGCCAGCCACCTTCGATATAATCTATTCCTATCTCAGATAATGAAGATGCAATTTTGGTTTTATCATCTAAACTAAAATCTACTCCTTCTGTTTGAGCTCCATCTCTTAAGGTTGTATCAAAAATATAAATTTTTTCTTTACTCATTTGTATTCCCACAAGGTATTATCACCTTTATCTTTAATTAGAACACCTTTACTAACTAATAAATCTCTAATTTTATCAGATGTTTTGAAATCTTTTTTTGCTCTTGCTTCATTTCTTTTTAATATTAATTTTTCTATTTCTTCTGGAGACATTTTTCCAATTTTCTTAAAATTTTTCCATTCTTTGACATTTTGATTAAATAAACCTAAAATTTTGCATGAGGATGATAATTGATTAGCAGATAAAGAGTCCCCAGTTTTTGCTTTTTTGTACAAATCGTTAATGTTAGATATCATTAAGGGAGTATTTAGATCATCTAATAAAAATTTTAAATTTGAGTCACTAATACTTTCAACATCATCCGAATAAAATTCGTACCATTTCTCCAAATTTTTTCTTGAATTTTCTAAAATATTTTCATTCCAGTCAAATGGTTGGGTGTAATGGGTACTTAACATTGCAAGCCTAATTACTTGGCCATTATAATTATTTTTTAATTCATTAATTGTAACAAAATTACCAAGTGATTTTGACATTTTTTGTTTCTCAACCGTAACATATCCATTGTGCAACCAGTAATTAGAAAGTTTTTTATCGTTTGTGCATACCGATTGTGCAATCTCATTTTCGTGATGTGGAAAAATTAAATCTAACCCTCCTCCATGAAAATCAAAATGTTTTCCAAGATATTTTTCTGACATAGCTGAACATTCTAAATGCCAACCTGGTCTTCCTTTTCCAAATGGAGAATCCCATGATGGTTCATTTTCTTTACTAGGCTTCCATAACACAAAATCTCCAGACTCTTTTTTATTTTCAGAAATTGCTACTCTAGAACCAGAAACTAAATCTTTTATATTTTTATTAGATAATTTTCCATATTCTTTAAATCTAGAAACTTCGAAGTAAACATGATCGTTCGATTGATAGGCAAATCCTTTTTCAATTAATCTTTTAATTAAATTAATCATTTCATCTAAATGATCAGTCGCTTTAGGCTCTACTGTTGGTTTTAAACATCCTAAGTAATCACAATCATTATGGAAATCATCTAAGACCTTATTTGTTAATTCAGAAGTTGTAATATTTAATTTTTTGGAAGTTTCTATAATCTTATCATCAATATCTGTAATATTTCTAACATAGGTAACTTTTGATTTTGGAAACAGCTTTTTTAATAGCCTAAACAAAACATCAAATATAATTAACGGTCTTGCATTTCCTACATGGGGATAGTCGTAAACGGTAGGACCACAAACATACATTCTGATGTTTTCTTGATCTATTGGAACAAAATTTTCTTTTGTTCTAGATAATGTGTTTGTAATTTTTAGCAGCATTAAAATAATTAATAACCACCTTAATCAAATTTACAAACAGGTATTTCCTTCATTTTATGCAGGTTATTTTCTCTAATTTTGAGATATTTATTGTAATTTATAGATTCTGGATTTTCCATTGCCTCTTCTAACTCTTTATAAGTCATGCCTAACTGTTCTTCATCATTTCGCCCGTCAACCCATAAACCATCTGTAGGTGGGGCGCTTACTATTTTGTGATCAATTTCCAAAAACTCTCCCATCTCCCAAACTTGGGACTTTGTACAGTCGGCGATAGGTGAAATATCAACTCCGCCATCACCATACTTTGTGTAAAACCCAACACCAAAATCCTCGACTTTATTTCCAGTACCAACCACTATTCCATTGTGCGAACCCGCCACTTGATAAAGAGTTGCCATTCTTAATCTTGCTCTTGAATTTGCGAAAGCGTGTTCACTATTATTTTTTCCAAGAGCGTTTTCGAAACTTGAAAAAACATTATCCAAATCAACATTAAGATAGCTTACATTTTTAAAATTACTAACTAACCATTTGCAATGCAACTTACTTAAATCATCTTGAGTTTTAATTTGCTTAATGGGCATAGATAAAACAAAAGTTTTCAATCCAGTCATCGATGATATTGTACTCACTACTGCTGAATCTATCCCCCCGGAAACTCCAACTACCAAAGTAGAAGCTTTTTTTGGCATTGATTGAACATAATCTATTATCCAGTCTTTAATAAAATCGATTCTTTTACTTGCATTCATACGTGTAAAGTAACAATAAATATAAAAACTACAATTGGCAGTTATGACGCTTCTTGAATGCTATTCTTTGAAAAATTAGCATTTTTTTTAATTTCTTCGGAAATTAAAAATGCAAGTTCTAATGCCTGATTTGCATTCAACCTAGGGTCACAATGAGTGTGATATCGACTAGATAAGTCTTGATCAGTAATATTCTGAGCTCCACCAGTACACTCAGTAACGTTTTGACCGGTCATTTCTATATGTAAACCTCCACCAAAAGTTCCTTCGTTTTGATGCACCTTAAAGAAATTTTTTACTTCATTTAACACATTATCAAATGGTCTTGTTTTAAATCCAGTAGAAGATTTTATAGTATTTCCATGCATCGGGTCACAAGACCAAATAACATTTTTCCCCTCTTTTTTTATTTCTTTAATTAATTTTGGCAAAAATTTTGTTACTTGGTCATGACCAAATCTTGCAATTAATGTAATTCTTCCTGCCTCATTATCAGGGTTTAAGACCTCAGTTAATTTTACAATTTCTTTAGGATCAGACGATGGTCCACATTTAATACCAAGTGGATTTTTTATTCCTTTACAATATTCTACATGAGCTTCATCTAATTGTCGTGTCCTATCACCAATCCATAAAAAATGAGCAGATGTGTTATGATATTCCCCTGTTGTAGAGTCTACTCTTGTCATTGCTTCTTCTACTGGCAGTAATAGTGCTTCATGACTTGTGAAAAAATTAACTGTTCTTAATCTTCTATTATTTTCTGAGTTGATACCACAAGCCTCCATAAAAGCTAAAGCGTCACTAACTTTTTCTGCAATTTCTTTATATTTTTTTTGTGCAGTTTCATTAACAAAAGACATGTTCCAAAAATGAACTTTATTTAAATCTGCAAATCCACCTTGAGAGAAAGCGCGCAATAAATTTAGAGTGGCGGCAGACTGTGAATAGGCTTTTAATAATCTTTCTGGCTGAGGCTCTCTACCATCTTTTGTAAAATCCATTGTATTAATATTATCACCCAGGTAACTTGGAAGTTCTTTTCCTTCCTTAACTTCAATTGGTGAGCTTCTAGGTTTAGAAAATTGTCCAGCAACTCTTCCAACTTTAATAACGGGTAATTTTGAGGAAACCGTTAAAATCAATGACATTTGCAGTACAACTTTAAAAAAATCTCTAATGTTATTTGGATGAAACTCTAAGAAACTTTCAGCGCAATCTCCACCTTGAAGCAAAAATGCTTTTCCTTGTGAAACTTCACCTAACTTCTTTTTTAAAGACCTAGACTCCCCAGCAAAAACTAAAGGTGGAAAAGTGGATAATTCTTTAAGTACATTATTAATTTTTTCCTTATCAGCATAAACAGGTTGATGCTTAATGGGTTTACTTCTCCAGCTATTTAACTTCCAAGTACTCATACAACCAAGAGTATATAAACGCTAAGATTTAATTAACAAGAAAAATTATTCTACTGTAACTGACTTTGCCAAATTTCTTGGTTTATCAATATCGTGCCCTAGAGCATTTGCGGCGTAGTATGCGAGCAGTTGTAAAGGAATGGTTATTAAGAATGGAAACAATTCGTCTGAAATTGTCTCAACTTGAATTTTCTTCCATAGGTTTTCTGAACTTATTTCATCTGTACTTTTGTTTGATATCAATAGTACCTTACCTCCTCTTGAAATAACTTCCTGCATATTAGAAATTGTTTTATTGTAAAACTTATCACGTGGGGCAATTACAACTACGGGCATTCCATTTTCAATCAGCGCTAACGGACCATGCTTCATTTCACCTGCAGGGTATCCTTCGGCATGGACATAAGCTAATTCTTTAAGTTTAAGTGCACCTTCCAATGCTATTGGGAATGAATAACCCCTTCCCAAAAACATTGAGCCCTTTGCCTTAGAAAAATCTTTTGATGCTTCCTGTATATCTCTTTCAATTTTTAAAGTATTTTCAATTAACTTCGGCAATTCTAGTAAACTACTTATCTTCAAGCCGTAATTTTCTTTTGAAATTTTATCATGTAAAAAAGATAACTTCAAAGTTAGTAGATATAAAACCAATAATTGCCCCATAAAAGCTTTCGTAGACGCCACACCAACTTCTGGTCCACAGTGGATAGGTAAGACATAATCAGAGTCTCTTGCAATAGAGCTTTCAACAACATTCACAATTGAACAAGTTTTCATTTTATTTTTTTTACATAAATCCAATGCAGCGTAAGTATCTGCTGTTTCACCTGATTGAGAAACAAAAACATAAAGCTGAGAATTTTTAAATTTATTCTTTCTATATCTAAATTCTGATGCAATGTCTGTCTCAACCTCAAGATCAGTTAATTGCTCAATCCAATATTTTGCCATTAGGCAGGAATGATATGCTGTACCACAGCCAATAAGTTTAATATTTTTAATTTCTTTATTATTCCAAGGAAAATTAATTATATTTATTTCATTATTAATTTTATCAATATATTCCTTTAAACAGGATTTAATTGTATTTGGTTGTTCGTGAATTTCTTTTGCCATAAAATGTTTAAAATTTCCTTTGTCATAACTTTGATCATCAGAAGAAACTTCTAACACTTGTTTATTAATTTTATTTCCATCAGAATTAAAAAATTGAACTTCTTTTTTTTTTATAAAACAAAATTCACCATCATCAAGATAACTGACTTTATTGGTCATAGATTTCAGAGCATATGAGTCTGAGCCTAAATAATTTTCATTAGGTCCATAACCAACTGCCAATGGTGACCCTCTCCTAGCGCCAACAATAATATCTGGAAAATCTTTAAAAATTATTCCCAAGGCAAAACTTCCATGAAGCCTTTTTAACATTTTTAATATGGATGTTTTTAAATCATTATTTTTTAAATACTCTGTAATCAAATGAGTAATAACTTCAGTATCTGTTTGAGATTTAAATACATGACCGGCTCTTATAAGGTGTTTTTTTAATAAGGTAGAATTTTCAATTATACCATTGTGAACAACAGAGACTTTTTCAGATGAATGTGGGTGAGCATTGACTTCACTTGGTTGTCCATGTGTAGCCCATCTTACATGTCCAATTCCTAAAGATCCATCATTTTTATTTTTAAAAATTATATTCTCTAAATTTTCTACTCTACCCTCACACTTGGTTTCATTGATAATACCATTAACAAGAGTTGCTACTCCAGCAGAGTCATAACCTCTATATTCTAATTTCTTCAAAGAATTTAAAATAACTCCTGTAACAGGTTTGTTACTATTGATTCCTATAATGCCACACATAAAATTATCTTTTTTTTCTTAAATTTTTTTGCTCAGCTCTAGTTATTGCCAAACTATTATCGTTAACATTCTTACTTATTGATGATCCTGCGCCAACTAACGAATTTTTACCAATTTTAACAGGTGCAATTAATGAAGAATTAGATCCAACAAATGCAAAGTCTTCAATCAATGTTTTAAACTTACTTTTACCATCATAATTACAAGTAATAGTTCCAGCACCAATGTTAACTTTGTTTCCTAACAACGCATCTCCAATGTATGAAAGATGGTTAACTTTTGATCCTTTGCCAATTTTTGATTTTTTTATTTCTACAAAATTTCCAATTTTTGAATTATCCTCTAGAATTGAGCCGGGTCTTAACCTAGCATACGGTCCAATCTCTACTTTATTTTTTACATTAGTTTCTTCTAAATGGCTGAATGATTTTATAACCACATTATTTCCAACTTTAACTTTTTTTCCAATTACAACAAATGGTTCAATTTTTACATTTTTTCCAATTTTAGTATCAGGTGAAAGGTAAACGGTATTTGCATCAACAAACTTCACACCTTGTTTTATAAATTTTTTTCTTAATCGATCCTGCATAATCTTTTCTGCTTCTAATAATTCAATTTGGTCATTTACGCCAACTGCATTTTTTTTGTTTTGGGCTAAAACTAAGTTAATTTTAAGGCGAGATTGCTTCGAAAGTTTCACAATATCAGTTAAATAGTATTCTTTTTTCCTATTTTCATTATCTATTTTTTTTACAAGATTTAATGAGCTGTAATCAAGGGCCATGATACCAGAATTACAAATATTTATTTTCTTTTGTTTTTGGCTTGCTTCTTTAAATTCTATAATTTCTCTTACTTTATTCTTATTTCTAATTATAATACCGTAAGATTTATTGTTATTATTTTTAAAACCTAATAAAACCAAGTTACTATTTCTAATTTTATTATACATTAATCGAAGATCTGAAATCGTAACTAGTGGATTATCGCCATACAACACTAAAAATTTATCATTTCTTTCAATTTTTACTTTATTTAAAAATGTGTGAACTGCATTCCCTGTGCCTAATTGTTGAGGTTGAATAATAAAGTTTTCTTTCGGAAATATTTTTTTAATAAAAGTCATATTTTTATTTATTATTATGAAAATTTTTTTTGGCTTAAGTAATTTGGACTCATCCAATACATGCGCTAACATCGTCTTGTTATTTAATTCGTTAAGAACTTTGGGTATGTCTGAATTCATTCTTGTACCTTTCCCAGCAGCAAGAATTATAATATTAAGTGGATTTGCCATAATTAGCTGATTAATATACTAATACATATCAGTATTAATTCACAAATTGTTACTTAATAAATTTATGAAAAATAGTTTAGTATTTGATCTTGATGGAACCTTAGTTGATACAGCGCCTGATCTAATGTCTGCTCATAATTATGTAATGAAAAAGTATGGATATGAAGAAAAACCATTAGAAAGTATTCGTCATTTAGCTGGTCGTGGTGCTGCTGCAATGCTGATTAAATCAATAGATGCAAAAGGTAATTTGGTTAAAAAAAATCCTATAGATTCAGATACCCACAAACAGATGACAAGCGATTTTATCTCTTTTTACAGAAAAAATATTTCAGGTCATTCAACAATTAGAAAAAATGTAATCTCATTATTAGATTGGTGTAAAGAAAAGGATGTTGTGTGTGCTGTTTGCACTAATAAAAGAGAGGATTTGGCTGTAAAATTATTAAAAGAAATTAAACTCTATAAATATTTTGATTTTATTGCTGGCGCTGATACTTTTTCATATAGAAAACCCGACCCAAGGCATCTTACTAATATTTTAGATATACTTGAGATAGATAAAAAAAATACTATCATGTTAGGAGATTCTGAAACAGATGCAAATACTGCAAAAGCTGCAAATATTCATTTTATATTGATAAATGATGGATATACTGAAAAAAACCTAGAAGATATTCATCATGATCACTTAATAGAAGATTTTGAGATTGTAAAAAATATAGCCTCAAATTATTTAAAAATTAAAGAATAAAAATTATAATTATTATAGTATAAGACAAAAATGCATTTTGTAAAAAAAGATCCTACGCAAAAAAAAGAGGAATTGGTAAAAAAATTAAAGAGTGGAAAATTATTGAGATTCCCAGGTGCATATAATGCTTTAGTAGCAAAATTAATTGAAAAAATTGGATATGACGGCGTTTATGTTTCAGGCGGTGTCATGGCTAATGACTTGGGCTTTCCAGATATTGGACTTACGACCTTAAATGATATTGCCAATCGCTCACATCAAATTGCTAGGGTCACAGACCTTCCTACTATTATAGATATTGATACTGGGTTTGGAGAAGCTATGAATGTATCAAGAACCATTCAAACAATTGAAACCTTGGGAATTTCAGGGTGTCATATAGAAGACCAAACCAATCCAAAAAGATGTGGTCATTTAGACAACAAGGAACTTGTATCAACTCAAGAAATGGTAAAAAAAATTAAAGCTGCTGTAGATGCCAGAGTTGATAAAAATTTCTTAATTATAGCAAGATCGGATGCAAATGCTGTTGAGGGGTTAGAAAAAACTTTACAACGTTGCAAAGCATATATTGATGCAGGTGCAGATATGATTTTTCCTGAAGCTATGAAAGATGAGAAAGAATTTGAAAGAATGAGAAAAGAGTTAAAATGCTATCTTTTAGCTAATATGACTGAATTCGGAAAATCTAAGCTTTTAACAAAACAGCAATTAGAAAATCTTGGATATAATATAGTTATTTATCCCGTTACATCTCAAAGATTAGCAATGAAAAATGTAGAGGATGGTTTAAACCAAATTTTCAAAGATGGTCATCAAAATAATGTGATTGATAATATGCAGACCAGAAAAAGGTTGTATGAAATAGTTGATTATGAGGAATATGGAGAGTTTGATAAATCAATTTTTAATTTTTCTCAAAAAGGTCATGAATAATGAGTTCCGAAATTAAGAAAGGTTTAGTTGGAGTTATCTCAGATGAAACTAAAGTCTCAGAAGTCATGCCTGATATCAACTCCTTAACTTACAGAGGTTACACAGTCCAAGATTTGTGTGCAAAATGCGACTTTGAAGAAGTTGCTTACCTATTATTACATGATGATCTTCCCAACAAAGATCAGCTTGAGGAATTTAAAAAAGAGGAGAGACTAAATAGACCTTTATCAGAAAGTTTAAAATCTATAATAAAAAATTATCCAAAAAATTCTCATCCTATGGATACAACCAGAACATCTGTTAGTCATATGGGTTTGGAAGATCCAGATACAGCTGATAATTCTAAAGACGCCAACATGAGTAAAGCAATGAGACTTCTTGCAAAAATTTCAACTGCAGTTGCAGCTGATTTCAGAGTAAGAAAAGGAGAGAAAATTATAGATCCAGATCCGAAATTAAATTTTTGTGAAAATTTTTTTAATATGTGTTTTGGTAAAGTGCCGAGTAAAGAAGTTATAAAAGCATTTGATGTTTCAATGACACTTTATGCTGAACATAGTTTTAACGCATCAACTTTCACATCGAGAGTTATTACAAGTAGTTTATCTGATATGCATGGGGCAGTTACAGGAGCCATTGCAAGCTTAAAAGGACCGCTACACGGCGGAGCAAATGAGGCTGTGGCTCATATGCTTAATCAAGTTGGATCGCCGGATAAAGCTGAACAATTCATACTAAATAAGATAAAAAATAAAGAATTAATAATGGGGTTTGGACACCGTGTTTACAGAAATGGGGACTCTAGAGTTCCTACAATGACAGAATATTATCACAAAACTGCTGAGTTTTATCAAAATAAAAAACTTCCTGAAATTTCAAAAATTTTGGAAGAAACAATGTTGAGAGAAAAAAAAATTAAACCTAACCTAGATTTTCCAGCAGGCCCCACATATTATCTTATGGGTTTTGATATAGATTTTTTTACCCCAATTTTTATTGTATCTAGAATTACTGGTTGGGCAGCTCATGTTATGGAACAGTTTGATACTAACAAGCTTATTAGACCACTTTCAAAATATATAGGTGCTCCACATAGAAAAATTGAAAAATAGACAATTATATCTTAATAAATATCTTTGGAAAAAAAGGTTACTATTAATTAAGAGTGATCAAGAGAATATATCCCAGATTAAACAACAACTTGCTCAAGAAAAAAAAAATATAACTGATTGGAAAATAGAAGTTATTTTTTTTAATGATGAATATGTATACAACGTTATTCTGATTGGACTCGATGGTCTCATAAAGTTAGAAGAAGATAGTCTTAATCTAAATAAAATATTCAAATTAGTTTCAACAATGCCGATGGCAAATTTTTAGTATAATTTACTTTTATAAATTATTTTTTATTTTGATTAAAAAAATTAACTGTTCTTGTGGCAGCATCTTTCCATATTTTTTTATTATAACCTACTCCACCTTTATATTTTCTTGACTCCCAAGCGTGGCCACCTTTGTCAAAATAATGGACTTCAACTTTAGAACATTTTTTTTCAGCTTTTCTAATTTCAGGTTTTACACGTTCAAATGGCTGAACTTTATCTTTTTTTGGATGCAAAACTAACAAAGGATTACAATCTTTTTTAATATATTTGGCTGGGTAACCATTTAAACCACCTGTAAAATTCCAAACTCCATAATGACTTGATGCAGCATTTACTTTTTTAGATCCTGCAAGATAAGTTGCCCAATAACCACCGTTTGAAAAACCAACAGCAAACACATTTTTTGGATCATTTTTTGTATCTTTTTTTATGATCTCAATTAGCTCGGATAAGTCATTCTCTATAGGTTTTCTAAAAATTGTCCAAGTTTTTCGTCTAGTTTTTGATGTTATTCCATGACGCTGGAAAAAATCTGGAACATATATTGCAAAACCTGCATTTAGGTAATCATTACCAATATAGCTCATTAAATAATTTGATTTAAAACCCCCGCTACTATGTAAAAGAATTGTTACTGGAAAAGGTCCATCACCTGATGGATATTTTTTCTCATGGTAGATGGGTTCTGCAACAACTTTAATTGTTAATAGAAAGAATACAATTATTATTAATCTCATGAGTGGAGAATATCAGACCTATTATTTTGTCAATTTTTTTTGTATAATGGGGAAATCTGTGAATAAATTACAGCAAGTATAATAAGGAATATACCAAATATCTTTATATTATTTAAAAATTGATCAAGAATAATCCACCCTGCAATAGCTGCGATAGCTCCTTCTAACGAAAAAATAATCGCTACTGGCGCTGGACTTAAATTTTGTTGACCAAATATCTGAAGTAAAAAAGCAAAACCACTAGACAAAATACCAACGTATAAAATTTCTCTATATTCTAATAAAATATTTGAAAATATTACTTCTTCAAAAATTGATGCTGGTATAAAAGTAAAAATAGATCCTATCAAACATTGTAGTGCTGCAATAGTAATTGGAAAATTAAAAAATCTTAACAATCTTGAGATAAAAACTATATGAAAAGACCAAAAAAGTGCATTAAATAAAGCGATACTATCTCCTAATCTTACAGTAACATTGTCTAGCTCAGTTAATAGCAATCCACCCAAAAAACATATTATAACCGATGGCCATACAGACCAATGAATATTTTTTGAAAAAAAAAAATATGAAACGAAAGGAACAAAAACAACATACAATACAGTAAATACTGCTGTATTAGCTACACCGGTGTAGAGTAATGCATATTGTTGAAGTGCATTACCATAAGCAACTAAAAAACCAATAAACAATAGGTAAGTTAATATTTTTTTAAAATCATAATTGTTTTGTATAATTTTTTTAAAGTCAATTAATATTAAAAATGGCAACAAAGTTAAAAAGCCTAAAAATAATCTTGCTGATGTAAATGTAAGTGGGCCAATATGATCCATTCCCATATCTTGGGCGACGAAAGCAGTTCCCCAAATAAACGCAGTCATCAATGCACAAGATAAAGAGAATAGTTTTTTGTTCATAAAAAAAGGGCGGTAGAGTATTACCGCCCTTTAATAATTTAAATACTAATTACTTAGTAAAGTCAAATGCCTCAACCCAAGAACCTTTGGTAGAAGCTTTAGAATATTCTGTAGCTCTACCTTCAAAAAAGTTCATGTGCTCAACACCATTTAACATAGTATCAATCCACTCTAGAGGATTTTCTTTTACGTCGTAAATCTCTTCCATCTTAAGTTGAAGTAATCTTCTATTTGCAATCCAACGAATGTAATCTTTAATTTGTTGTGCAGTTAATCCTTCTATTGGACCCATTTCAAAGGCCAAGTCAATAAAAGCATCTTCATGATCAACAATTGTTCTGCAAGCGTCTGTAATTTCTTTTTTCAAAGATGCATCTAGTAAACCAGGATTCTCAGCACAAAAAGTATTAAAGATTTTAATCATTGAATTACAATGTAAAGTCTCGTCTCTTACTGACCAAGTAACAACCTGCCCCATTCCTTTCATCTTATTAAATCTCGGAAAATTTAGCAGAATTGCAAAACTTGCAAATAATTGCAGCCCTTCTGTAAACGCAGAAAAAACTGCAACAGTTTTCGCGATCTCTCTTTTGTTATTAACATTAAAGTTTTGCATATAATCGTACTTATCTTTCATTTCTTTATACTTTAAAAATGCTGAATACTCTGACTCTGGCATTCCTATTGTATCAAGCAAATGAGAGTAGGCTGCGACGTGAATTGTTTCCATAGATGCAAAGGCTGTCATCATCATTAAAACTTCTGTTGGTTTAAATACAGTTGTGTAATGTCTTAAATAACAATTATTTACTTCAACGTCTGCTTGAGTAAAAAATCTAAAAATTTGAGTCAAAAGATTTTTCTCATGAGCTGTTAAATTTTTTTGCCAATCTCTAACATCTTCTGCAAGAGGTATTTCCTCTGGCAGCCAATGAATTCTTTGTTGTGTTAACCAGGCATCATAACACCACGGATACCTAAATGGTTTGTAAACTGCTTTTTCTTTTAATAATCCCTCGTTATCACAATACCCATCATAATAACCTGACTTCTCCTCAATTTTTGGCGCTACTGACATGATAAACACTCCTCATAATCTGTTGTTTGTTGTTTTTCTTGGTTTTTTTGCTTTTTAGTTTTAGCAAAACTATCATTCACGACTTCAGCACGTTGGATCGATTTTGATCTGCAGTAATAAAGGCTCTTTAAACCTTTTTTCCATGCTTGATAATGAATCTCGTGTAACTCCTTTTTATGAATATCTGCAGGAATAAAAACATTTAAAGATTGTGCCTGAGAAATATATGAAGTTCTGTCTGCTGAATGATCTATTAACCACCTTTGGTCAATTTCAAATGCAGTTTTAAAAACATCTTTTTCATCTTGAGATAAAAAATCTAAATGATTAATTGAACCTTGGTTAGTCGTAATCGAGGACCAAACTTCATTGGTGTCTTCATTATACTTTTGTAAAATTTTTCTAAGATATTTATTTCTAACATTAAAAGAACCCGAAAGAGTTTTGTGTGTGTAACTGTTAGCCGCGATAGGTTCTATACCTGGTGATGCCCCTCCGCAAATAATTGAAATTGAAGCCGTTGGTGCTATAGCTGTTTTATTTGAAAATCTCTCGTTAATTCCATAATCAGCTGCGTCAGGGCACGGGCCTCTTTCATCTGCTAATTTTTTTGATGCTGTATTTACTTCCTTATCAATAAGCTGGAACATCTTTTTATTCCAAACTTTGGCCATCACAGACTCGATTGGTATCATATTTTTTTGCATGTAAGAATGAAACCCCATAACACCAAGACCTACACTTCTTTCCCTCATTGCAGAATATTTGGCGTCATCGAAAGATTCAGGTGCACGATTAATAAAATCTGTTAGAACATTATCTAAAAATCTCATAATATCTTCGATAAAACCTGGTTCATCTTTCCACTCATTATAATTTTCTAAATTTAAAGATGATAAACAACATACCGCTGTCCTATCTTTTCCATACTTATCAATCCCAGTTGGGAGAGTTATCTCACTACATAGATTAGAGGTTTTGACTGTTAAACCTGCTAGTTTATGGTGCTGTGGGATCATTCTATTTACAGTATCAATAAAAACAATATATGGTTCACCGGTTTCAACTCTGGCCGTTAATAATCTGATCCATAAGTTTCTTGCTTTTATTGTAGATTGGATAGTTCCATCATAAGGACTCTTAAGCGCCCAGTCGCCATCTGTTTCAACAGCTCTCATGAAGGCATCTGTAACCAAAACCCCATGATGCAAATTTAATGCTCTACGATTGGGATCACCGCCTGTAGGTCTTCTCATTTCAATAAATTCCTCTATTTCAGGGTGATCAATTGGAAGATAACAAGCTGCAGATCCACGTCTTAAAGAACCTTGGCTGATTGCAAGTGTTAGTGAATCCATAACTTTAATAAATGGAATGATTCCAGATGTTTTTCCAACACGACCAACCTTTTCTCCAATTGATCTTAAATTACCCCAATAACTTCCAATTCCTCCGCCTTTGGCGGCTAACCAAACATTCTCGCTCCAAAGATTTACAATGCCATCTAATGAGTCGCTGGCTTCATTTAAAAAACATGAGATCGGTAAACCTCTTGTTGTTCCTGCATTTGATAAAACTGGTGTTGCTGGCATAAACCAAAGTTTAGAGATATAATTATATAATCTTTGTGCGTGAAGATTATCGTCTGCATAAGTTGCGGCAACTCTAGCAAATAAATCTTGATAGGACTCATTTTCACTTAAATATCTGTCAGTTAATGTAGCTTTTCCAAAATCAGTTAAATTTGAATCTTTAGATCTATCAATTTTAATTGTAATTCCTTTTTCATTTTGAAACAATTCTGTATCGTTAGACAGGCTAAATAAATCTGGTCTTTTTAAATCAGCATTAATTTTGCTAGATTTTTCAACTATTTTTTCTTTGTTTTCTTCCAAAGCAGTTTTTATTGCGAGAGCGATATTTTCTTGCATTTTTAGCCTTTTTGTTATTTATTAAGTAAAAACAACTACATGTTGTGTCTAATAAACTTAAGTATACTAATTGTACAACCTAAGCAAGAGAACATAGTATGAACTTTATAAAAAATCAACAAGAAAAATAAAGCCTGTTAATTATTAGCTTTAAAATGAATGGCTAATTCATTATTGATTTCTTATGCCTGATTCTTCTGTCCACATTAATCACAATGGATTTAGAGAATATGATGCAAGATGGCTTTATCCTAAAGATATAAATTTAGCTGGTATTAAAAATTTGGGACATGGATTAGGCACTCAAATTGTAACCGAAACAAAAAAACAAAACCCAAGAGTAATAGTTGGTTATGATTACAGGTCTTATAGTGAGGAAATAAAAGATTCTCTAGCTGACGGTTTAATCGCTGCTGGATGCTATGTTGAAGATCTAGGTTTATCATTATCACCAATGGCATATTTTGCACAATTTGAATTGGATGCTGATGGTGTGGCCATGGTAACAGCAAGTCATAATGAGAATGGATGGACTGGTGTTAAAATGGGAATTAAAAAAGGATTAACACATGCTCCAGACGAAATGGCGGAACTTAAAAAAATTGTATTAAATAAACAGTTTATAAATGGAAAAGGTAAGTTAAAAAAAATAGAAAATTTTATCAGCAGATACAAAAAAAATCTTATTGAAAAAAATAAAATAAAGAAAAAAATTAAGGCTGTTGTTGCCTGTGGTAATGGTACAGCAGGTATTTTTGCTCCAGATATCTTAAAAGGTATTGGGTGTGAAGTTATCGAAATGGATTGTAACCTAGATTTTAATTTTCCTAAATACAATCCAAATCCTGAGGATTTAAAAATGCTTCACGCAATATCGAAAGTAGTGAAAGATAATAAGGCAGATATAGGTTTTGGATTCGATGGGGACGGCGATCGAGTTGGTGTTATAGATAATAATGGACAAGAAATATTTTCTGACAAAATAGGATTGCTAATTTCAAGAAACTTGGCACCTCAATATCCTAATTCAAAATTTATAATTGATGTTAAATCAACAGGATTATTTTCACAGGATCAAATATTAAAAGATAATAATTGTGAAACCATATTATGGAAAACGGGTCATTCACATATAAAAAGGAAAGTTCATCAAGAAAAAGCATTAGCTGGTTTTGAAAAAAGTGGTCATTTCTTTTTTAACCAACCTTTGGGTCTAGGATATGATGATGGGATTAATTCTGCAATTCAAGTTTGTCATTTACTAAGTAATAAAAATAAAGAGATGAATGAAATCGTCAAAGAGCTTCCAACAACATATCAAACACCAACTATGGCTCCATATTGTAAAGATGAAGAAAAATATAATGTTGTAGACGAGATGATTAATAAATTTAAAAATTTTAGAAATAGTAATACATTGGTTGATGGACAAGAAATAAAAGACATATTAACAGTAAATGGAATTAGATTTACATTAAATGATGGATCGTGGGGATTGGTGCGCGCCTCTTCAAATAAACCATCTTTAGTAGTAGTGACAGAAAGCCCAACCTCAGAGAAGAGAAAAAAAGCGATCTTCGATTTCATAGATCATCATCTTCAATCAACAGGCAAAATTGGTAAGTATGATCAAAAAATTTAAATGAAAGTTATTTTTTTAAAACTTTTAAAAATCTTTGAATAAATCTAGGAGTTAAAGTTTTTATTGGATTCACCTCAACCTTTAAATTATCTTTACCTTTAATTTTAAAACTTGCGCCAAATATACCGTCTCCTTTTTTTCCAGTAAGAATTTTACCAACGACAGGGATCTCTCTAATAATATTATTAATTGTGTTTGCTGGAGCCAAACTTCCACTTAAACTTGCAAAATCGTCTTTTCTAATACTTCCATCGAGTACAAATCCGAGTGATGGTCCTGTGCCGTAGCAATCTATTATTCTTAATTCATCATTAATTAATACATACTTCAGATAAGCCTCTTTAAAGAATATCCCCTTTCCTTCTAAAATGTCTAATGCTCCAGTTAAGGAAGCAACTGACAATATTTTTGTTAATACAGACATTTCTTTTAGATAAAAATTCTCAATTTTTACTTCAGTAATTGATGATTTATTTGGCAAATACTCTCTACTTATATCAAGGGTGCCTTTTTCTATTCCTTTTAAAAATTGATAAGTTACTAAAAATGGTTTTGCTTTTTCGCTATTAATTATAAGTAATTTATTTCCAGATTTATTTTTTATGACTTTATGTGAAAAAGTAGTTAAATCTTCAAAATTTGCAAAAGAATCTAATTTAATAATATCTCCTTTTTTTATTTGGACAGAATTTCTATAATCTATTAGAAAATCACCTGGAATAAATATTTTTTTTAAGTCTATCTTTAATCTTCCATCTATTTTTAATTTTAAATCTTTAGATTTTTTGTTCTTCTTTTGACTTAAATATTTACTCAAATCTAAGCTTGTGCCTACAATATTATAAATATTATTTTTTTTGTATATTCTAAATTTATTCATTTCACCGAGATAAATATTTACATTTCCTAAATCTTTAAGAGAAAAATTATTGTCAAAAAGTAAATAGTGAACATTGATTTTGTTATTATTAGATACATAATTAATTTTACTAAATTTAATAAACTTTTTATTTCTAATAAAACTAAACTCAAAATTTGATTTATCATCTTTTTTCTTTGTATAATTAAATATTGGCAAATCTACTTTGGAATTTTTTAAATCAAATTTAAATTTTGTATTAAAGTTTTCAACATCATTGAATAAGGTTTCTGATGAATATCTCATACTATTTTTTATAGGTAAAATAATTTCATCAGAAAAAATTTCTTGTAAATTTACAATACCACTAGTTTTAATTTTAAAAGGCTTTTTATTATTTAAACGAGAAATTTCAAATTTATTTTTTTTATTATTTACTTCAAATTCTCCTTTTGAAATAATTTTTCCATAATTATTAAAGTTGATAGACGAATTTATATTTGTAAATATAAGTTTTTCAAAATTTTTATAACTGAACTTTAAATTTTTTGTTATTAAATTAAATGTTGTTTCGTCTTTTTTAATTGTATAATCTTTGTTTAAATTTACTTTTAAATTTGCATCAATTTCGAATTGACCACTGATATTGTCGAAATTTTCAAAATCAATTGATATTTTTTTTGGTATAACTTTTTTTATATTAATAGATGGGTTTAATCTACCTTTTAAATTTACAGTACCTGCTAAATATCTTTTCTCAAAAAAATAAGATACCTCTCTAGAAATTAAGTCAAATTCTCCAAAATTTCCAGATAGCTCTGAAAATAATACTTTTGCTTTAGAATATTTAATTTTACCATTTATTTTTTTTACAAAGGGTAAATCATCGTTGATTTTGATAACAACATCACTTAATTCACCATTAAAAACTGTTTTATATTGGTCGTTTTGTAATTGGTCTATAGTTAAATTACCACTTGCTGTACCATCTATAAATTTCAAATCTCTAATAATTTTAAAATTATTTATGAATGAAATTTCTTTGAGTGTTGAGACATCATTTTTTGCAAAAGTTATTTTAATTTTTTTTAATAAATACTTTTTATTTATTGATGATTTTAAATCTGTAAAAATTGTGAATGAATTTAATTGTATTGGCTGATTATTTATTTTTACTTTGGGTTCGTTAATTTTTACTTTTATTGCAAGTAAAAACAGGTCAAGAGAAATACTTGCATCTTTAAAGTTTATTTTTGATTTAGGTACTTTTTGCTCAACTTGAGAGATAATTTTATTATTAAATTTATCAGTTGAAATTCCGTAAGATAAAAGTGCAATTATAATAAAAACAATAAAGATTAGTAAGGAGGTTATTTTTAAAATAATTTTCATTAATTTAATTTAATTAAAGCAGACTCCAAAAATTCATTTATTTCACCATCTAAAACATTTTGAGGATCTGTATTCTCTACACTTGTTCTGTTATCTTTAACGAGTTGATATGGTTGTAAAACATAAGATCGTATTTGATGACCCCAACCTATATCTGTTTTGTTATCTTCTTTTGACTTGTCGCTCTCTTTTCTTTTGCTTAACTCTAATTCATATAATCTTGATTTTAACATTTTTAATGCTGTATCTTTATTTTTATGCTGCGATCTTTCATTTTGGCATTGGACCACAATCTTAGTTGGTAAATGTGTTATTCTAACGGCGCTGTCAGTGGTATTAACATGTTGTCCTCCGGCGCCACTTGATCGATAAGTATCTATTCTTAAGTCTTTGTCTTTAATATCAATTTCAATCTTGTCATCAACTACAGGATAAACCCATACGCTTGCGAAACTAGTATGTCTTCTCTGATTAGAGTCGAATGGTGATATTCGTACTAACCTGTGTACCCCGCTTTCGTACTTAAGATAACCAAAAGAATTTATACCAGATATTTTAATTGTTGAAGATTTAATACCTGCCTCCTCTCCTTTGCTTTCGCTCATCAAAATACAAGATCGACCACTTTTTTCTGACCATTTTAAATACATTCGTCTAATCATGTTGGCCCAATCCTGACTTTCAGTACCGCCAGCACCTGCATGAACCTCGAGAAAACAATCAAATTTATCGCTGTCATTTGATAAATAACAATTTGTTTCAAGTGATTTAATTTTTTTTTTAAGTGATTTTAAGCTACTCTTTAATTCTATATAAAGATCTTCATCATACTCTTTTTCTAAAGAATTCACAAAATCATTTAAATCATTGCAGATACTATTTAACTTAAAATGCTCATTAATGATTTTTTCAACAAAATTTTTTTCTTTTAAAACACCTTGGGCTTTTTGATTATCATCCCAAAAATTATCTTTAGATATTAAGTTTTCTAATTCTTTTAATTTATCTTTGAATGAGTATTGGTCAAAGATAACTCCTAATATTTTTCAAGTCACTAAACAATTTTTCAAGGATATTTTTTTCTTCTATCATTAGTATTCTTTCATAATTTGATCAGAATTATAGCCATCTATAATCGTATTTAATTTAAAGCTTTCATTAATAGTATTTTTATCACTAAAAGTCTTTCTGCCTGTTCTTGCATTAATTTTTGCAAATTTTACAGTCTCAGTAGATTTAAAAAAAGGAACAAAGTTATTTGGCTTTAATTGTTGCATTATGTCAGCAAAAACTGGTAATGCAGCTTTTGAGCCAGTTTCTTTTTTACCTAAAGTTGATGGTTCATCAAATCCTATAAAAACACCTATTAATAATTCAGGTGTAAAACCAATGAACCACGCGTCTAAATTTTCATTTGTAGTTCCAGTTTTACCAGCAAGCTCAAATTTTAATTTTTTTAATTTTTTCCCTGTTCCTCTTTGAACCACACCTTTAAGAATATTTACCATCTGATATGAAACATCTTCATTAAAAACTCTTATATATCTATCTTCGACTACTGGAGGGTTGCTGGCATTAAATTCATCTCTACAACCAAGACAAAATAATTTATCATTTTTATAAATTGTATTACCATTTCTATCTTGAATTAAATCGATTAAAGTGGGATTAATTTTTTTCCCCCCGTTGACAAAGGAACCATATGCAGAGGTAATTTTTATTAATGTAGTCTCACCAGATCCCAGAGAAGAAGACAAGATATTAGCTGTATTTTTATAAATATCCAACTCTTTAGCTTTTTTATTTATCTTTGATAACCCAACATCATTGGCTATTCGAACTGTCATAAGATTATTAGATTTTTCTATTCCATATCTAAAAAGTTGCTTACCATAAAAACGACCAGTATAATTTTTTGGTTTCCATTTATACTCATTTTTATTTTGATAAATAACAAAAGGTGCATCTAATACTATAGAATTTGGCTTATAATTATTCTCCAGAGCAGTGGCATAAACAAAAGGTTTGAAAGCTGAACCTGGTTGTCTTTCAGCTTGAGTTGCTCTATTAAATTGATTAATTGTAAAATCAAAACCACCAGACAAAGCTAAAACTCTTCCACTCCATGGGTTCATCACAACAACGGCCCCATTTACAATGGGAACTTGCTCAAGTGACCAATGATCTAATTTATTTATTTTTTTTACATATATGACGTCTCCCTCATTAAACACATCTGACATTTTTTTGGGGTAACCCTTATGTAAATCTTGTGTGATTCTTTTCTTTGCCCATTTAACATTTTTAAATAGAATAAATCCATTCTCTTTTTTTTCGGTTAAAATCTTTACTCTATTATCTGAAATTTTTTTTACTAAAGCTAACTTGTATTTATTAGACTTCATTGTCTTTTTTCTTACTAATTCTATAAATTTGTCATTAGAGTAACCTTTATATAAAGGCCCTACCCAACCATGTCTTTTAGAATATTTGATTAAATTTTTATTTAAAGAATCTGTTGCCACTCGTTGTATTTTTTTATTTAGAGAAGTTTTGATATAAAGGCCCTGTTTATATATTTTTTTTTCACCATACTTTTCAATTAAATTTTTTCTTATTTCTTCAACAAAATATGCCGGTGACATATCTATATTTAAAATTCTTTTTTTTAACTTAATGTTATAATTTAATGATTGTTCAAATTGTTTTTTTGTTATGAAATTGTTTTCATACATTCTGTTTAAAACCCAGTTTTTTCTTTTTTCTACAGTATTATAATTTCTATAAGGATTGTATTTACTTGGTGCTTTTGGCAATGCGGCTAACAAAGCTGCTTCTGAAAAATTTATATCTTTGATTGATTTATTAAAATAAGTCATACTGGCAGAAGCAATTCCATAAGACCTTTCTCCTAAATAGATTTCATTAAGATATAGCTCTAAAATTCTTTTTTTGGATAAAGATTTTTCTAATCTGAAAGCAAGAATAGCTTCTTTAACTTTTCTTGCGAGAGATACATCGGAGTTTAATAGGAAGTTTTTTGCGACTTGTTGTGTAATAGTTGAGGCTCCTTCTAATCTTTTACCAGATATAATATTTTTGATGTTTTTAAAAACAGCTCTAGTAATACCAATCGCATCAATGCCTGGATGTTTATAAAAGTTTTTATCTTCCGCGGATAAAAAAGCACTTATTACCTTTTTCGGTACTTGGTCTATATTTATAAAGGACCTCTTTTCTCTTGAAAAATCAGCGATTACATCGCCGTTGATATCGTATACTTTTGTTGACACTGCTGGCTTATAAGTTTTTAAAAATGCAAAATCTGGTAAATCACTAGAAAAATACCAAAAAAGAGAAAAAAGTAAAAATAAAGCAAAAAAAGACATTATTAGTATTAAGCTTAATATTCTGTTAAAATTTATAATCATAAAATATCTTTAAATATACTTTAAATAATATAAATATGGCAATTATGTCTATAAATAATTTTTATTTCAAAATTAAAACAAATTATAAAATTAAGAGAGATTTATTATGGAGAAGAAAATTCTTATTGATGCTTCACAAGCAAAACAAACTCGGATTGCAATCACAAATAACGGAAATGTTGATGGATATGAATTTGAAAATATCAATAAAAAGCAATTAAAAGGTAATATATATTTAGGAAAAGTAAGTAGAGTTGAACCGTCTTTGCAAGCAGCTTTTGTTGACTTTGGAAACGAACGTCACGGATTCTTGGCTTTTAATGATATACAATCCGATTATTATCATTTACCACAAGTAGACAAAAATGCCTTAAAACAGGAAGAGGAAGAAATTAGAGAAGAGCTAAATAAGGTTACAGAAAATATTGACGCTAATGAAAATAAACAAAATAATGAAATATTAAACGTTCCTATCTCGGAAAGTGAAAATATTGAAAGCACCCTAGAAAACGGGATCAGTGATAACGAAAATCATTTAGATAAAAAAATTGAAAAAATAAAAGAAAAGAGGAAAAAAAGATATAGAATTCAAGAAGTTATAAAACCTGGACAAGTTATATTAATTCAGATTGTTAAGGAAGAAAGGGGTAAGAAAGGTGCTGCCTTAACTACCTATATTTCTCTCGCAGGCAAATACATCGTTCTTATGCCAAACACAGCTAAAGGTGGTGGAATATCCAGAAAAATTTTCAATACTCAGGACAGACGACACATAAGAGAAATCATAAATAAGTTAAGCATACCCAATACGATGGGTCTTATTGTGAGAACTGCAGGTGCTAAAAAAACACAAAATGATATTACAAATGATTTGGGTGTATTAATAGGGATGTGGGAAAAAATAAAACACAAAACATTAAATTCAAATGCTCCAAGTTTAATTCATGAAGAAGGAGATTTAATTTATAGAGCCATAAGGGATTTTTTAACTAATGATATAAAAGAAATTATTATTGACGGTAAAAGTTCTTATGAAAAAGCTTTAAGTTATGCTGAAACAATTGCTGGTGATTATGTAAAAAAAATCAAAAGATATAAAAATAAAATACCCCTTTTTCATTCATCCGGTATAGAAAAATATTTAAATATAATTTTTGAGTCAAAAATTACACTTAAATCTGGGGGCTATCTCATAATAAATCCTACCGAAGCTTTGGTTGCAATTGATGTAAATTCTGGAAAATCTACAAAAGAAAGAAATATAGAAAAAACAGCTCTAGCTACTAATATCGAAGCTGCAGAAGAAATAGCAAGACAAGCAAAGCTTAGAGATCTCGCAGGACTAATAGTAGTAGATTTTATAGATATGGAAAACTTTTCTAACCGAAGATTAGTTGAGAGAAAAATGAAAGAGTCATTGAGAACAGATAAAGCCAGAACTCAAGTTGGCAGAATAAGTCATTTCGGTTTACTTGAAATGACAAGACAGAGATTGAGGGAGAGTTATATTAAATGGGAAACTGTTCTTTCAAAAGAATCGTTTTGTGAAAAACTTTTAAGAAAAGTTGAAGAAAAAATATTTGATATACCTAAAGTAAAAAAAGTTTCTATTGAAATTTCTCCAAAAACTATTTTGTTTATGAAGGAAAATATGAAAGAAGAAATAAATTTTTTTGAGAAAAAATTTAAATTTAAATCATTATTTTTAAAAAATGAAAATTTATTATCAAACGAGTTTAAAGTAAATTTTTTAAATAGTAAAAATAAATTATTAGATACATATTCTGAAATATCGATTCAAATTGAAGAGACTAAAAAAAATAAGAGTATAAAATCAGATGGAAAGAAAAAAACACAAAAAAAATTCAAAAAGAAAAAAGTTAAAAAATAATAATATAATTTACTTAATTTTTCTTTGATGTGTTGTCGAATTCTTCGCTAGATTAGATTTTTGCATCATTCCAGATAAATAGGATTTCCGTCCAGCTTGGACTGACAATTTCATCGCCTCGGCCATCAATATAGGCTTAAGAGCTTTTGCAATTGCAGTATTTACCAAAACTCCATCACACCCTAATTCCATTGCAATAGTGGCATCCGAAGCACATCGAATACCCGCATCAACAATTACAGGAATGTTTGAACGGCTTTTAATAAGTTTAATAGTATTTTTATTTTGGATACCATGACCAGATCCAATTAAAGAACCTAATGGCATCACTGCTACAGCGCCTAAATCCTCAAGTTGTTTACAGGCTATTGGGTCATCTGAACAATAAACCATAACTTCAAATTTTTCTTTAACTAAAATTTCTGTACATTTTAATGTTTCTTTCATGTTTGGATATAGTGTTTCTTTGTCTCCTAAAACTTCAAGTTTAACTAAGTTCCATCCTCCGCTGTCCCTCGCAAGTCTTAGTACTCTCAGGGCATCCTCTGAATTAAAACAACCTGCTGTATTTGGTAAATATCTAATTTTTTTTGGATTAATATAATCCATAAGTAGTGGTTCTTTTTTATCAGTAATATTCACTCTTCTAACAGCAACAGTTACAATATCTGCACCAGATGCTTCAACTGCTTTTGCTGTTTCTGTGAAATTTTTATATTTTCCAGTTCCAACAATAAGTCGTGATTTAAATTTAAGTTTTCCTAAACTAAATATGTCTTTCACTAGCCCCCGCCAATAAACGTTACGATTTCAACTCTATCTTTTTCACTTAATTTAAAATTCCTATATTTTTCTCTTGGAATAACAACTTTATTTACCTCAATAGCAACTTTTGATGACTTAATATCAAATTTCTTTAAAAGATGATGAATCGTATCTTTTTTATGTATTTCAAACTTTTTGCCATTTAAAACAATATACATTATTAAGACTTAATATTTTTCAATTAACAAAATGTCAAAAAAAATAGAAATTATAAATGGACCAAATATTAACCTTTTAGGAAAAAGAGAACCTGATATTTATGGTAATTTAACATTAAAAAGTATTAACAAAGAAATTGCAGACTATGGGAAAGAAATTGGTTTAGAAACATCATTTTTTCAGTCAAATATAGAGGGTGAGATTGTTAATAAAATTCAAATATCAGATAAAAGCGAAGGAATAATTATAAATGCTGCTGCATTTACTCATACATCCATAGCAATTCATGATGCACTCAAAAGTTTAGATTTGCCTAAAATAGAAGTTCATATATCGAATATTTACAAACGTGAGGAGTTCAGGCATAAATCATTAATAAGCAATGTAGTGAATGGTGTAATTTGTGGTTTAGGCATTAACAGTTATAAATTAGCCTTGAAAGGAATTAAAAATATTTTAGATGGAAATTAAAAAAGAAAAAATTAAAGAGTTGGTAAAAATTTTAGATGAATTGAATTTAACAGAACTCAGTTATTCTGACGGTAAGACAAGTATAAAAGTTGGCAAAAGCTCAAAAATTTCTCCGAGTGTAATTCAAAAAAATATCACATCTCAATCTTCGCCAGTTAAACAATCAGTCAAATTTGTTGGTGTCAAGAGCCCAATGGTTGGAACTGCTTATTTAGCGGCAGAACCTGGAGCTAAACCATTTGTTACAAATGGTTCAAAAGTTAAAAAGGGTGATACCGTTTTGATTATTGAGGCGATGAAAACAATGAATCATATTGTATCGACACAAGATGGCGAGGTTGAGGAAATTCTTGTAAAGGATGGAGAGTCTGTAGAGTTTGACCAAGAATTAATCAAAATCAAATGATAAAAAAGATACTCATCGCAAATCGTGGTGAAATCGCTGTAAGAGTTATTAGAGCATGTAAAGAATTAAATATTAAAAGTGTTGCTGTATATTCTTCTGCCGATAAAGATGCAATGCATGTTCAGCTTGCTGACGAGAGTATTTGTATTGGACCTTCCAAAGCAACAGATAGTTATCTTAACATACCGAGCTTACTATCTGCTTATGAATTAACCGGCGCAGATTCCATTCATCCTGGTTATGGATTTTTATCTGAAAATTACGAGTTTGCGAAAATTTTAGAAGATCACAAAATAAATTTTATTGGACCATCAGCAAATTTGATAAAAAAAATGGGTGATAAAATTGAGGCAAAAAAAATCGCAAAAGATCTTGGTCTTCCTACTATTAAAGGATCAGACAAAGGTATAATAGATATAAAAGAGGCGGAAGCAATTGCGGAAAAAATTGGTTACCCAGTTTTAATTAAAGCTTCAGGTGGTGGTGGTGGAAAAGGCATGAAAATTGTGTTTGAAAGTAAAGATTTAGAAAAAAATGTAATTGAAGCCAGAAGTGAAGCTAAAAAATTTTTTAACAATGATGAAGTTTTTATTGAAAAATTTTTTCAAAATCCCAGACATATAGAAGTTCAAATATTATCAGATGGGAAAAAAGTAATTCATCTTGGAGAGAGAGATTGTACAGTTCAAAGAAGATATCAAAAATTGATAGAGGAGAGTCCAAGCCCTGTTTTATCAGACAAAGAAAGAGAGGGACTTTTGGAAACTTCAGTTAATAGCATATCAAAACTTGGATATAAGGGAGCAGGAACACTTGAATTTATTTATGAAAATGGTGAATTTTACTTTTTGGAAATGAATACTAGATTGCAAGTTGAGCATCCAGTTTCAGAGGCAGTCTCAGGGGTAGATCTTGTCAAAAGGCAAATTGAGATTGCATCCTCTAACAATTTAGATTTAGAACAATCAAGCATAAATTTTAATGGACACGCTATAGAATGTAGGATTAATGCTGAAAATTTTAAAAAGAATTTTCAGCCTAGCGCCGGTACAATCTCTTCTTGTCATATTCCATCAGGGCCTGGCACTAGAGTCGACTCAGCTATTTATCAAGGTTGTAAAGTTCAACCGTTTTATGACAGCATGATTGCAAAGCTTATTTCTCATGGAAGAGATAGAAAGTCTGCTATATCGCGGTCTCTAAGAGCTTTAGATGAATTTGTAATTTCTGGGATAAATACTACTATTGATTTACATCAAGAGATTTTAAGACATAAAGATTTTTTAACATTAAATTATAATGTCAACTGGCTTACTAAATCTGATATATTAAAATAGTCAAATACATCTTTTTAACCATATATCGTAGTTTGGGTGCTCAATTTCATTTATCGTTGAATTTGAAACAAACATCCAATTATTAAATAAAAAAACACTATCTTTTGACTTATCTTTTTTATCTTTAATTTGAATTAAAGCTGACGTTTCTAAAAACCCTTTTCTTTTATCTAAAATACATTTATCAACAAAAATTTCAAAATCTTTGACATTATTTAAAGTTTTTATTTTTAATTTTCTCACTGTAAGTCTTGAGGTAATTTTATCTATTATTTTTAATTCAACATAATTGCTCTCCTGATCCAAAACTTTTATTAGTTCATTAGCCATTGATTTAAAATTGTAAAATACTAAAAAAAGAAATAAAATTATTTTGGCTGCCATCTTTTATATGGTAATGTTTTTTTATGTTCAGGCTTATAAGCTTTATCTGTTCCTGTGAAATTTTTTTTGTGTTTTTTTTGCCAATAAAAATTATTAAATTTTACCTGATCAGGTGTTGTCTTAATTATTTTGTGTAACCATGAATGCCATTCCGGTGGAATCGTCGATGCATCCACCGTGCCATTATAAATAACCCATCTTTTTGTATCATTTTTGTTTTGATAATACTTATTTCCGAATTGATCTTCACCAACAACACTACCATAAATTAAAGTTTGCAAAAAAGTTCCAAATGTTTGGCCATTCCACCAAGAAAAAATTATTGCAAAAAATTTCATTAACACAATTAATAGTTGTTTTTTTTTAAATAGACTTATAACAAAGAGTCACTTAGATAACTAACTAATATTAACGATTCTAAGGAAAAATTATGAGTAAATTTGTAGCTGAGAGTTTTTACACCTGTCTTTTTAAGATAAGTCATAAACTCAATGAGGTAAGTAATGAATCGCTTAAAGAATTGGATAAGCGAGAAGATGGAAAATTTGAAATCATAGACATTAAGTTTAATAAAAGAAAAACGAAACCAGTTGGTGAAATTAAAAAAGAAACATCTGATCAACAAAGTGAAGATCTAAAAAGTTTAATACAAAACAGTGTCAGTGACACTCCAAAGACAATTAAGATAGAAAATAATAGTAATTTAAAAGATAAGAATTTTAATTTTAGAAAAAGAATGCCTGATAGACGTAAAGCTTATATTCAAAAAGCTACAATCGGAGCAAATAAAGTATATTTACATATTGGTGAATACGAGGACGGCAAAATTGGTGAAATATTTATCGATACGAATAAAGAGGGAGAATTAGTAAAGTCAATGATGAATAACTTTGCTATAGCTATTTCTCTTGGATTACAATACGGAGTCCCATTAGAAGAATATGTCGATGCATTTATTGATACTAAATTTGAACCATCAGGAAAAGTTAATGGGAATGATAGAATTTTAAGTGCCACTTCAGTTTTAGACTATATATTTAGAGAACTTGCCATTTCGTATCTTGGTCGAGAAGACCTGGCTCACACACCCTCAATTAAAAGAGCTGAAACAACTGAAATTTCAAGTCCTGAGGAAGTAAAATTTTTAGACGTGCTTAAAAATGTAACAAGCAAAGGTTTTGTAAGAAACCAATATAAAGAAAAACTTGTCGATTTGACTAATGTTAGGCTGAATATTAAAAGTAAAAAAGTTTAATCTTTTTTTAAAACTTTAATATTTAAATCTCTAAGTTGACCATTCTTAACTTCAGATGGAGCATTCATCATTAAATCTTGAGCATTTTGATTCATTGGAAACATCGTCACCTCCCTTATATTTCTCTCGTTTGCTAATAACATTATTATTCTGTCTATTCCTGGCGCTATTCCTCCGTGTGGAGGGGCTCCGTAACTTAATGCGTTTATCATTCCTGAAAATTGGTTATCTGTGTCAGTTTTTGAATAACCAGCAATTGAAAATAATTTATACATTAAATCTGGAATGTGATTTCTTATTGCTCCAGAGGAAAGCTCAACACCATTACAAACTATATCATACTGATATGCCTTAATATTTAAAGGATTATCAAAATCTAACTTTTTCAAATCACCTTGGGGCATTGAAAAAGGATTATGACTAAAGACAATTTTTTTTGTTTTTTCATCAAATTCATACATTGGGTAATCAACTATCCAACAAAATGCAAATTTATTTTTATTGATCAAATCTAACTCTTCAGCTATCTTTTTCCTTGCTGAAGATAATATTTTTTCAACCTCGGTTTTTGATCCACATGCAAAAAAAATACTATCACCAATTTCTGCTTTTGTAATTTTAATTATTTCTTTTAATGCATTTTGGGAGAATAATTTTCCAACTGTACCTTTTCCAAAAATTTGACCATTCATTTCTTCAAATGAAAAGTAAGCTAATCCTGCAGCACCTTCGCTTCTGGCCCATTTATCAAGACCATCGAAAAAACTTCTTGGTTTTTCAATTGTATTCTTAGTTACAATAGCTCTTACTATATTTCCTTTAGAAACTAATTTTTTAAAGATTTCAAACTTTACATCTTTCCTATTAAAGATATCGCTCACATCAAATATTAATAAAGGATTTCTTAAATCCGGTTTATCAGAACCATACTTAAGTAATGCTTCTTCATAGGATATTCTTGGAAATTTTTTACTGATAATTTCATTTTTTGAAAATTTGTCAAAGACTTTAATAAACAGTTTTTCTATAATATCAAAAATATCATCTTGATTTACAAAAGACATCTCAATATCAAGTTGGTAAAACTCCCCCGGACTTCTATCTGCACGTGCGTCCTCATCCCTAAAGCAAGGTGCAATTTGAAAATACTTATCAAAACCAGCAACCATAATTAATTGTTTAAATTGTTGAGGTGCCTGTGGTAAAGCATAAAACTTTCCAGGATTAAGCCTGCTCGGAACAAGAAAATCTCTTGCACCCTCTGGGCTTGATGAAGTAAGAATTGGCGTTTGAAATTCTAAAAAACCGAGTTTCTTCATTTCCTCTCTGATAAAAGAAATTACATTAGATCTTAGAATTATATTTTCATGAATTCTTTTTCTTCTTAAATCTAAAAATCTATATTTTAATCTAATATCTTCTGAGTAATCTTCATCTAAAAAAACCGGCAACGGAAGATCTTTAGTCTCGCCTAATATTAAAAAATTATTGATTGAAATTTCAATATCGCCAGTTTTTAAATCAGAATTTATTGTATCCGATGATCGCTCTAAGACTTTACCATCTATTTTTATTACGGTTTCTAATGAAATTTTTTCTAAGTCATAAAAGTTCTTATGTCCTTTTTCGATAACGCATTGGCTAATCCCGTAATTGTCTCTTAAATCTATGAAAAGAAGATTTCCATGATCTCTTTTTTTGTGTACCCATCCTGATAAAGATACAGCCTGATTCTTATGGTCTTTATTTAATTCTCCACATGTATGAGTTCTATAAGTTATCATTTAAAATAATTGCTAGTATATATAAAAAAACTAAAAAACAAGACAATATAATGATCATAAATAATCAAAAAAAAATAGATTTATTTAAAAAATATTTTGTTAAAAAAAATTTTGTATGCGTGGATACTGAATTTGAAAGAAAAAAAACTTATTATTCACAGTTATCTATTATTACTATCTCTGATGGCAGAAAATTTTTTATTTTTGATATTTTGCAATATCCCTCACACATAAAAATTGTTAAGGATTTGCTAAAATCTAAGAAAAAACTAAAAATTGTACATGGTGGAAGTCAAGATATTGAAATTTTCATCAATCACAAAATAAATATAGAACCCTTTTTTGATACTCAAATCGCTGCGGGATTTTTAGGATTAGATAAAAATATTTCATATGCAAATACTGTAAATAAATTTTGTAAAAAAAAAATAGATAAATCACATCAAAATACGAATTGGTTGAAAAGACCAATTACAAAATCACAAATCAATTATTTAAAAAAGGATGTTCTATATCTTAAAAAAATACATACTTTACAAATTAAAACTTTAAAAAAATTTAAAAAGCTAGATTTCGTAAAAGAGGAATTTAATTTATTTCTTAAAAATATAAAAAAAAACAAAGGTATAAATGCTAAGTTTAAAAAAAAACTCGGATTTCAGATATATAAAAAGAAAGAATTTACTAATTTTTTAAAAATAAGAGACAACAAAAGTAAAATTAAAAATTTACCGAAAAATTGGATTTTAAAAGATGATGATATTATATTGATGATTAAGAAAAAAAAATTTGACTTTATAAAAAAAAATAAATTTTTTTCCGGTGAAGAAAAAAAAGACTTAATTAAATTTTTAAAGAAAATTTCTAAAACGAAATTAAGTAAAAATTATAATGAAATTGAAATCAAATGTTTAGAATTTTTTCGATATTTAGTATCAAAAAAATATTCTATTGATGCAAATTTAATAGCATCAAGATATGATTTTCAAAATTATAAAAATATAAAAAAAAACTCAAAATGGAGATACAAAATATATTATAGTTTATATGAGAAAATAATCAAAGGGAAAAAAAAGTTTATTTTAGAAAATTTTAAACCATTGAGTCAAATACCTGATTAATTAATTTGTAATCTATTTTTTTTTTTTTAACTATACTTAAATTATTTAATTTAGACAAAAAAGTATTTATCCTAGGATAAGACCTGTCAATTTTTTTTACTATATTTTGTATTAGTTCTTTACGAATATTGACCTGATTATCTGAAAAGTATTTAAGTATTAAAGAATAGACAAGGTTATCACTGGGGTTCTTAATTTCAAGTAAGTGAAATTGACTTAGTCTTGACTTCAAATCTTTTAACATAATAATACGCGATGTAAGTGGTATAGTTGATGATATAACTAAATATTTATTGTGTTGTATAAAATGATTAATTAATGAGAATAATTTATTTTCGCTTATTGAAATATTATCAACAATTAATTTTTTTTTAAGAAACAGCTCTTCAAAATTTTTTTCAAAAGCTTCTATATCATTTAAATAAAAAAAATTTTTTTTATTTTTCAAAATATGTAATAAAAAAGTTTTGCCAGATTTTTTAACACCAAATAAATTTATTAATTTATTTTCCCAATTTGGAAATTTTAAAAAATAATCTAATATTTCTATATTTGACGAATCTTTAATAAAATTATCTTCTAAATATGTTGTATTTGTATCAAAGTTAAAAATCTGCTGTTCAGTCATTTTTTTGATAAGTAAAATCTACTTCCATTTCTACTATAAACAAAACCTTCGTCATAAAAAAATTCTTTTAATTGCTCTAAAGTTCCAGAATAAATGATCTTTCCAGAATATAACTGATTAGTAATTTCAATATCTCTAATTGTATCAATATTTTTATTTTTTTTAAAAATACCTTTAATAAAACTATAATCAGATAATTTATTTAATTTATAATCAAATAATAAAGTCGTTACTTTAGCAGGTGCTAAAATCTGTATTTCCTTCCAAGAATTGTTTAAATCATATGAAACTTTTTCAAAAAAAAGATTTAGGTTGATTTGATTAAAATCAGCGAGATCATACTTCTTTGATGTTTTTAATTCATTAAATTGAGACTTAACAAAAACATTTTCTTTTTTATTTAAACTATCTGAATCAAATAAAATAAAAATATAATCTCTAACACCGTAATTACTTGCTATTTTATCAAGTCTTGCAATCTGGTATGATCTTATATTTATATTATTTAATAATTTTATGTCTGTAAGATCTCCATTGGGTGGAAAAATATTTAATAAATTATTTGAAACTTTTCCCCAATAAAGATCAAATTTTTCTGAAGGCCAAATATCTAATTTATCATTTTTTTTATTAAGTATAATCGCTAAAATTGGATTACTTTTAAAACCTATGTACTTAATATTTTTTTTTTTAAAAAAGGATTCAATTTTTATTTTGTCAAATTCTATTTTGCATAATAATTCATATTTATTATTTTTTTTATATTCATTTTTAACAATAAATAATTTAAAATATTCTTGGTAGTTTTTAATTTTTCCTAAAGATTTAAAATCACTTTTAATAGTAATCGATTTTAAGAAATCATTAAGTGATTTCTGCTTTATTTCTTTTATTACAAAATCGCGATTTTTTTTTATTTTTTCTATTGACGATATAAATACATAATTATCAACAATATAAATACTAGCGTTTGCCTTGGTAAAAAATAAGAATACAGTAAATATTAAAATTAATTTTTTAAACAAATGCATAAAAAAAAGTTAACATATAAAAATAGTGGAGTTGACACATCTAATACAAATAAATTGATAAAGTATATATCAAACCTGTCAAATAAAACAAAAATTAAAGGATCAAGTATACCAGGATTTAAAAATATAGGTGGTTTTGGCTCTTTGTTTGATATAAATCCATATAACTTTAAAAGTCCAATCTTGGTATCTGCAACTGATGGCGTTGGTACAAAATTAGAAATAGCAAATAAATTAAAAAAATTTGATACTATTGGTATCGATTTAGTCGCAATGTGTGTCAATGATCTAATTGTTCAAGGTGCTAAGCCATTATTTTTTTTAGATTATATCGCCATTAGTAAAGTTAATAAAAATAAATATAAAAATATATTAAAAGGTATTTATAAAGGCTGTAAAATTTCAAATTGCTATTTATCTGGAGGAGAAACAGCTGAAATGCCAGGTATTTATCATCAAGATAAATTTGATCTTGCTGGGTTTTCAGTAGGTATAGTTGATAAAGAAAAAATATTAGATGGTAAAAAAATTAAAAATGACAATTTGCTGTTGGCGATACCTTCTTCAGGTTTGCACTCAAACGGCTTCTCTTTAGTAAGATATATTTTAAAATTGAAAAAATTTAATAATAAAAAATTGTTAAAAAAACTGTTAATACCTACAAAAATTTATGTAAATGAAATTTTGAAACTACATGAAAAAGGATTGTTAAATGGTTGTTGTAATATAACTGGCGGGGGTATTATTGAAAATCTTCCCAGAGTTTTACCAAAAAGTAAAGCTGTTGAAATTGATTTAGATAAAATAAAGACTTTAAAAATATTTAAGTTTTTAAAAAATCATAATATTTCAGATGTCGAAATGTTAAAAACTTTTAACTGTGGTGTAGGATTCTGTTTAATTATCAATAAAAATAACTTAAATAAAATTAAAAATGTCTTTCCGCAAAAATTTAAGCCATATGTAATTGGAAAAATAATTAGCTTCAAATCAAAAAAAGTTACTCTAAATGGAAAGATTAAATTCTAAAAAAAAAATTGCAGTCTTTATCTCAGGAAAAGGTTCAAATTTAAACAACCTAATAAAATATTCACAATTAAATAAAAGTTTATTTAAAATTGAACTTGTATTATCAAATAAAGCTAATGCAGGTGGTTTAAAATTTGCTGAATTGAATAAAATTAAAAATTATATTTTTGACAAAGAAATACAGCTATTTGAAAAAGGAGCTATAAAATTAATTTCAAAATTTAAGATTGATATTATTTGTCTTGCAGGATTTATGAGAATACTTTCTCCGTATTTTTTAAAAGAAGTAAAAATACCTATATTAAATATTCACCCTTCGCTTCTACCAAAATTAAAAGGACTCAATACTCACGAAAGGGCTATAAAAGCAAAATATAAATATTCAGGATGCACAGTACACTTTGTAAACAATGAACTAGATTCTGGAAAAAAAATTGTTCAAAAAAAAATTAAAATACTAAAGAAGGACACTCCCAGATCTTTAGCTAAAAGAATACTTAAGTTAGAACACAAAGCCTATATCGAAGCTATAGAGAAAATTATTTAATATTAAAAAATAGATCAATTTCAATTTGAGCGTTTTGATGGGAATCTGATCCGTGAACTGAATTTTTATCTATTGATAACGCGTACAGATTTCGAATAGTCCCAGATTTTGCCTCTTTTGGGTTAGTCGACCCCATTAAATCTCTATTTATTTGTATTGCGTTATCACCTCTAAGAACTAAGGCTACTAATGGTCCTGAACATATATAATTACAAAGATCATTATAAAAAGGTTTTTTAGAATGAGTTGAATAAAAATTTTTTGCAAATTCAAGATCTATATGAACTTTTTTCATTTCTTCCACAACCAAACCATTATCCTCAAATATCTGAATAATTTTACCTATTAAGTTTCTTTCGACTGCATCAGGCTTTATAAGTGACAAAGTTTTTTCACTCATAATATTCTTCTACCAATCTATTTAAAAGTTTTACTCCGTAACCAGTTGCACCGGCAGGGATAGTTTTGGTTACTTTTTTATTCCAAGCCATACCTGCAATATCTAGATGAGCCCAAGGTGTTTTGTTTAAAATAAATCTTTGTAAAAATTGGGCTGCAGTAATTGAACCCGCCCCACCAGAGTAATTAATGTTTTGAACATCTGCAATCTGAGAATCAATTAATTTATCAAAATTTTTGTTAAGAGGTAATCTCCATGCTTTCTCATTATCTTTGTAACTTACTTTATTTATCCTATTAGCTAACTGATCATTATTGGAGAATAATCCTGCAAATTCATTACCCAATGCAATTATTATAGCTCCAGTTAAAGTTGCTAAATTTATCATAAACTTTGGTTTAAATCTTTTTTCAGCGTAAGACAGTAAATCAGCCAAAACTAATCTTCCCTCAGCATCTGTATTGAAAATTTCAATTGATTTTCCACTATAGGATTTTACTACATCACCGGGTCTTTGCGCATTCCCATCTGGCATATTCTCAACTAATCCTATTATGCCAAACGCATTTACTTTTGCTTTTCTACTTGCCAGAGTTTTCATTAAACCGGTGACGGTACCTGCACCTGCCATATCATATTTCATCTCTTCCATAAAACGTGCAGGTTTTAATGATATTCCTCCAGTATCAAAGCATACACCTTTACCTACAAATCCTAATGGTCTAGAATTTTTCATAGCTCCATTCCATTGCATTATAGCAACATAACTTTTATTTGAACTTCCTTGACCAACACCCAAAAGTGCACGCATACCAAGTTTTTCTAATTTTTTCTCATCAAGAATTTCAATTTTTAAACCAACTTTTTTCAATTTTTTAACCTGGTTGACAAAATTATTTGGATTTAAAATATTGGGTGGAGTTGTTACTAAATTTCTTGTTTCAGTAACTCCCGCATCAATACTTTTAGCATAGTTAAGCGCATATTTAATAAAATTTTTATTAGAGCACACTAATGTAATAGTTTTTATTTTTTTTGATTTATCTTTTTGTTTATAATTATTAAAAGAATAATTTTTTGACATAATACCTATTAGAATATTTTGAATTATTTTTTTATTATTTTTCAAATTTTGTGGAAGAGTATCAAATAAAACTTCTATTTTATTTTTTTTAAGTGATAACGCCTCTGAAACTATAAGACCACCTAAATCTTGGTATTCATAATCAATCATTTTTTCATTTATGTTAAAAAAATAAAAGTTTTTAAATTTTGAATTATTGATTTGTGAAATAAAAGTGTAGCCTCTTTTATTTTGTGATGCTTTATTTTTAAGATCGTTAGCAGATTTGACATCAATAAAGGATCTTAAACTCCCCAAATTAGAGTTCTTAGATACTAATATTGCTCTAAAATCAAAATTTTTACTGTATTTTGTTGAAATATTAAACATTTAAATTATGAAAAAGGTTAATACACTTTAAATGCTTAAAAACAAGATATTCCAATACTTTTTTTTAGAATTTTTTAAAATATTTTTACTAATATCTTTATCTTTTTCTTTGCTAATTTGGTTTACGCAAGCGGCAAGGCTTTTGGAGTTAATTACCGAATTTGGAAATCCTGTAAATGTATACTTTAAATATTTATTATTCAGTTACCCCAAAATATTAAAAAATTTATTTTTATTAAATTTTATAATTTCAATGTTTTTTTTATTTGCAAAATTAAATGATGCAAAGGAATTTGGTATTTACTGGCTTTCAGGAATAAGTAAATTTCAGATTTACTCATTATGTATGTCGATTGGTATTGTTGTACTCTTAATGCATTTAATCTTGTCAATATTTATAGCGCCATGGAGTTCGCATCAGGGAAGACTAGTACTTGGAGAGTCTAAATTTACTCTTATTAATGCATTAGTAAAAGAAAAAAATTTTAATTCGCCATTAAGAGGTTTGACAATTTATGTTGAAAATAATGACAAAAAAGGAAATTTAAATGGAATTTTTATATACGAAAAATCTAGAATAATTACTGCTCAAAAAGGTAGGGTGCTAACAGATGGAGAAAATTCCTATCTTGAATTATTTAATGGTACTACTCAAGAAAAAAATAATAATAAAATAAATTTTATAAATTTTAATAGTACAATTTTTGATTTTTCTAAATATCAACTTAAAAATATAAAAACTCCGAAATTCTCTGAGAGGCAAATTGGTTGGTTGTACAAAAGATTAGAAGATAAACAATTGTCTACTGTAAAAAGAATTGATTTAAGAGTAGAAATTAATTCAAGGTTGATTAAACCTTTTTTGATTTTAATCATATCAACGTTGATATGTTTTCTACTTTTTACAAATGAAGATAAAATAAACCAAAAAAAACTTAGAATTGTTATTTATATGCTCTCTGTTGCTCTGCTAATAATTAATCAAATAATTTTAAATTTAAGTGGAAAAAATATTAATTACACTTTTTTTTACGTATACTCATTAATTTTTTTCTTTATTTTTACCAATTATATCCTTTATAAATTTATTAAGAGTGAGTCAAAATTGTGAAGAGATATACTCCTAACTTGCTAATCAAGTATTTAATAAAAGAATTTTCTTTTTCATTATTAATATTTACAATTATGTTTTCATCTTTAATTATTCTTATTACGTACATTGATGAAATTTTATTTTTTAAAGATAAAGACATATCTGATAATTTTTTTTTTAAAACTTTAGTATTAAGTTTAATTAAATCTCCTACTTTAATTTTAAATCTATCGCCTTTTATTTTTCTATTTTCAGGAATTTTTTTTTACGTTAAATTTTTAAGAAACAATGAAATTACACCAATGAGTTTGTCTGGTTTTTCAAAAAATTTTATTACACTTGTTCCAGGAATTTTTTCGTTAATTATAGGTATTTTTATTGTATTAATTTTATCTCCAATTTCATCTGAATTGTCAAAGTATTATGAAACTGTTAAGACCAAATATTCGTATAATGAAAATCTAATCATCATGAGTGATACTGGTATATGGATTAAAGAAAATAAAAATAATAACACAAACATAATAAGAGCAGATTTAGTAAAAGATGAAAATTTTAATAATTTAAAAAATATGTCAATATTTATATTTAAAGATAATAAATTTGAATCAAGGATAGATGGACAGAATGTAAATATAATGGACAAAGTTTGGAGAATCGATAATGCTAATCAAAGTTTTTTTAACGAAAACAAAACAATAAAAAACTATAAATATTTTAGTCAAATAGATTTTGAAAAATTAAAAAATTTTTTTAATAATTCAGACGTTTTTTCTATTTGGAATATTTTTTATGAATTGCAACAATTAAGGCAAAGGGGCTATTATGGTCAAGAATTAGTTATAAAATTAAATAAATATCTGTCTCTTCCTTTGTTACTGTTTTCAATGATAATACTTTCAACGGTCTTTACAATTAAGGCAAATTATAGATTCAATAACTTTCTTTATGCTTTTTTTGGAATTTTGACAGGTATTATCGTTTATTTTCTAGCAGACCTGTCTATTGCTTTTGGAAAAAGTGGCAAAATTCCTTTAGTTTTGTCAGTTTGGATGCCTGTTATATTGATTATGACATTTTCAACCTATAGTTTATTAAGGAGTGATGAATAATTTTGTGAATAAAAAGTTAAACAAATTTTTTTTTGTATTTTTTTTAATCTTTGTTTGCAGCAAAGCTTTATCTAATGAATTTGAAATTAAAGCTGAAAAAGTTAATTACTTAAATACAGAGGATAAAATAATAGCAGAGGGTAATGCGTCTGCTACAAATGCAGATGGAAAAAAAATATTCGCGGATAGAATTATTTATTTTAAAAACAAAGGAATAATCGAGACTATAGGTAATTCAAAATTTTTAGATAGTGATAAAAATTTAACTGCAGAAGAGTTTTCTTATAATATTAAATCAAAAATTATTAATGCCAGAGGTAATGTAATTTTTACTGATGAAGAAAAAAATAAGTTTTTTTTTAAAAGATTTACTTATAACGAAATTACTGAAAAAGGTAGCGGAACTTATATTAAAGCTAAAACATCCGACGGTTCATATTTACAATCAAAAAGAGGAAAAATCGATAATAAAAATAAAATAACGAAATTAGATGACGGTGAATTTACTTCATGTTCAAAAATAAAAAACGATAAAGGAGAATTTTGTCCTTCATGGTCATTAAAGAGTAAGAAAATTATTCACGATAATAAAAGAAAAACAATCACTCATAAACACGCCTTTTTTAAATTAAGGAAATTACCAATTTTGTATACACCATATATAACTCATCCGGATCCATCCGTTAAAAGACGTAGTGGTTTTTTACCGCCTGTAATAAAAACTATTGAAAATTTAGGTAGAACTATAAAGGCACCATACTTCATAGCAATATCAAAAGATAAAGACTTAACAGTTACTCCAATATATTATTTTGATGAAAATCATATATTTAACACAAGTTATAGACAAGCATTTAAAAATGGTTTTTTAAATGTAGAAACCAGTTACTCAGAAGGATACAAAAGACTAGATAAGCAAGGAAGAACTGAAGGATCTAGAAGTTATTTTTTTTTAGACTATTCTGGTCAGAAAAAAAATATAATATTTAAAAATAACGAAATCAATTTCAAACTTCAAAGAGTATCTCAGGAAAATTATCTTAAAATTAATAAATTAAATACAATATTATTTAGAGAAAATATCCGTACTTTAGAGAATATTGTAAGAATACAATCTTATGATGAAAATAAAAGAATAGATCTAAAAACTGGAGTATATGAAAATTTAGATATTACAGATAACTCAAAATATACTTATTTTTTACCGGACGGAGTTTTTTCATTTAACTCAAAAAAAAATAAATATTATAACTCAAATTTTAATAGTTATTTTCAAGGAAAAAAATTTGAGAAAGATCAAAAACAATTAAACATTAAAAATAATTTATCTTTATCAGGGCGGCAATATGTATTTAAAAATTCTGGAATAGGATCCTCGATAAAATTTTCATTTTTTAACAAAAATATATATAGTGATAATGTCACTGGTTTGGATAATAATATTAATATTAATAGTAATGTTACAATTGGAGCTGATAATGAGTGGCCCCTGGTTAAAATAGACAAAACTTCATTTCAATCAATTACCCCTAGATTATTTATAAAATATACAACTGGTACAATGCAAAACGCCAGAAATCAGGATAAAATTTTAGATTACTCAGATGTATTTTCCATGAATAGAACCAATAATACCGATGCAATTGAAACCGGTGGTAGTGGTGGGTATGGTTTTGAGTATAAGATTAATAAAAATAAATTCAATTCTATAGAAAAACTATATTCATCAAAATTTAGTTTTGGTCAAGTTGTTCGAAAAAATCGTAAAGATAATTTGCCACACAAATCGTCATTAAACAATAAAACATCCGATTTTGTTGGAGATTTTGATTTCAATATATTTGGAAGAAAAATTGAAAAATATAAGACTGATAATATTAATAAATTAAATTTTTTAGATAACTTTAATCAGAATATGCTTAGTATTAATTATAAGTACAATCTAAATAATGACTTTTCTGACATTTTTAGAAATAATATTACCTTAAAAGGTGTTTATAATGGATTTTTAGCTAATTTTACATTTGATGAAAAAAATGAACATATCGGTAATGAAAAATATGGAACACTTGAATTATCGAAAATATTTTCAAAAAATTATTATTTAAAGTTTAATAATAAAAGAAATTTAATGACAGATTCTACTGAATATAACCGATTTTCATTTAATTATGAAAACGACTGTATAACTAGTTCTTTAATTTACTCAAAAGATTTTTACTCTGATAAAGACCTGCAAAATACAAAAACATTAATATTTGGAATTACTATAAAACCCTTCGCGGATAGTTTGGGGCCTGATCTTACAGAATTCATTAATTAACATGAAAATAGTTTTAATTTTATTTTTATTTTTTTTTTTTGATCACTTAAAAGCTAATGAAATTAGATCGATTGTCAAAGTAAATAATTATTCAATTACAAATATTGATTTAATAAAAGAAATAACAATCAATGAAATTTTGAAAAAACGAAAATTAGCTGATTCTGAAAAAAAAATTTTACTTAACAATCTGATAGAAGAGAAAATAAAAAAAATTGAAACAAATAAAATTAAAATCGATGCATCATCTGTGAATGTTCGTGTATCTCAAATAATTAAAAATTATAATTTAAATGAGGACGATCACAAAAAAATCCGAGAATATCTATTCAACAAAGTTGAAATTTTAATGAAGTGGAATAAGCTAATTGCAATATTATTTTCTAAAAAGCTTGAAATTAATATGAATGAAATAGAAGAAAACATGAAAATTAAGAAAATAGATTTAGAGAAAAAAGAGGAGATGATCGAGATGGAAAAAACTAAAAAAATAAATATTCTTTCAAATACGTTTTATAATGAAGTGAAGAGAAAGTATTTAATAAAAAATATAAAATGAATTCAATCTGTATTTTGCTAACCGACTCAGAAAGTATAAATGAAAAAATAATATTAAAATCTTATAATTATTTATTAAAAGTTAAGATTAAAAAAATATTTTTTATAGGATCTAAAAAAAAGTTCATTAAAATTTACAATAAGTTTAGTAAAAATCAGAAATTTAGATTTATAAATATAGTTTTTAAAAAAAATAAACAAATTGATTATCTCACAAATATCACAAATAAAGCAATTACAACATGCAAAGCAAATAAAAGGTGGTTAATTTTAAACATGCCATTAAATAAAAAAAAATTTCTTAGTAGTAAGTACCCAGGATATACAGAGTTTTTTTCATATTATTTAGATAAAAAGAAAAATGAAAATATGTTGTTATATAATGAAAAAAACTTTTCAGTGTGCCCTCTTACTACACACATTCAATTGAAAGATGTAGAAAAGAAAATTACGGAAAAAAAAATAAGGAACTGCATCTTAAATATTGTGAATTTTTATAAAAAAATGAATAAAAAAATAAGAATATGTATTCTTGGCTTGAACCCTCATGCAGGTAAAGACTTTAATAAAAAAAACAAAGATATAGATGTGATTTATAAAACTGTAAAAAAAATAAAAAAATTGGGTATTGATATCGAAGGTCCAATTTCAGCAGATACAGCCTTTATGAATGATTTAAATCATAAAGTTTTTATAGGAATGTATCACGACCAGGTCTTGATACCTTTTAAAACTATAAATAAATTTGATGGTATAAATATAACTATTGGAAAAAAAATTTTAAGATTATCACCAGATCATGGGCCAGCACAAGATTTGAAAAACAAAAATAATAGAGTCAATAATGAAAGTTTTTTAAGATGCCTTGATTTTTGCTCAAAAAAAATAAATGTATAAAAAACGATATGGTCAAAACTTTCTAATAAATAACGGTATTGCTAAAAAAATTTTACTAAATGAAAAAATAAAAAATCAAAATATTTTAGAAATAGGAACTGGGAATTTAGCTTTAACTAATTTAATTATTTGCGATAATCCAAAAAAGTTTATCGGCATAGAAGTGGATAAAGATTTAAAAAAAAATTATGTACAGAAAAAAATTTTAGATAAAATTATTTTTGAAGACGCCTTAAAAATCAATGAAAGAAAGCTCTTTCAAAACGAAAATTTTTCTATAGTTTCTAATCTACCATTTAATATATCTTCTGAACTTGTGATAAAATGGTGCGAAATTCAAAATTCTTATAATTGTATCAATAATATGATTCTTATGTTTCAGAAAGAATTGGGAGAAAAAATAATTGCAAATCTAAATACAAAAAAATACGGCAGATTATCAATTTTATGTAGGGCTTTTTTTTCTATAGAAAAGAAAATCATAGTAACAAAAAATAATTTCTTTCCTAGCCCTAAAGTAGATACAATAGTTTTGAAATTCATACCTCATAAAATAAATAAAATTAAAAGGAATAGTTTTAAAAAATTAGAAAAAATTACACAAATTTTTTTTAATGAAAGAAGAAAAATAAATAAAAAGAAAATAATACAAAATTTTTCAATTAAACAAATTGAAAAATTTAATTTACATAAACTCTATAACCTTAGGGCGGAAAATATTGATGACGAAGTTTTTTTTAAATTATGTAATGTTATATAACTATAATTTTTTTACGATTTGTTTAAAGCTCTTTCGTTTATCTTTTTCAATAATAAGATCTTTAATTTTTTTTGAAATTTCATTTACGCAGGTATTTAATTTGTCATTAATATAAATAAAATCATATTCATCCCAGTATTTTAAATCTTTTCTAGCGGACAACAATCTAGAAAAAGCTAATCTTGTATTATCTGAGTGTCTTTTAATAAGTCTTTTTTTTAAAATTGATAAACTTGGTGGTAGTAAAAAAAAAGAATAACAATTGTCTTTAATTTTTTTTCTTATATTTCTTGCACCCTGCCAATCTATATCTAAAAAAACAACTTTGCTTTTTTTATAATTTTTCTTTAATTCACTTTTAAAAGTTCCATAAAAATTATTATGTACTTTTGCTGTTTCAATAAATTTTTTTTGTTTTTTGTATTTTAAAAATTTTTCTTTAGATACAAAAAAATAATCTTTTTTATTACGCTCATTTTTCCTTGGACTTCTTGTCGTGCAAGAAATCGATAAGTAAGATTTATTGATTTTTCTTTTCAGTCTTTTAGTAATAGTTGTCTTTCCAACACCTGATGGTGATGAAATTATTATTATTAAACAATTATCTAAAACCAAAACCTAAATAAACTACTTTGAATTACTCTCAATAAACTTTACTGCATCTCCGACTGTCAGAATTTTTTCTGCTTCACTATCTGAAATTTCAGACCCAAATTCTTCTTCGAATGCCATTACTAATTCAACTGTATCTAAACTGTCTGCTCCTAAATCATCAATAAAACTAGCCTCGTCAGTTACTTTGGCTGCATCAACACCAAGATGATCAACGATTATTTTTTTTACTTTTTCTTTTACTTCACTCATAAATTCTCCTTTAGTTTATATAATTCCTTTAAATGATAACTTTAACTTAATCAAGCCATATACATACCACCATTAACATGTATTGTTTCGCCAGTAATGTATGACGATGCGTCTGACGCTAGAAATATAACAGCATTAGCAACATCTTTCCCACTCCCTAGCCTATTTATTGGAATATTTTTTAAAAGTTCGTTCTGATACTCCTCCTTAAGATTTTTTGTCATATCTGTGATTATAAACCCTGGTGAAACGCAATTTAGCCTTATGTTTTTTTTTGAGTACTCCCTCGCCAATGACTTTGTCATTGCAACAATGCCTGCTTTCGATGCAGTGTAATTGGCTTGGCCAGCATTACCAGTATGGCCAACTACTGATGTAATATTAACAATACTGCCTGTTTTTTTTTTATCATAACTTTGATTGCAAATTGGCACATAAAAAATACAGAATTTAAGTTAACATCAATTACGTCTTTCCATTCTTCCTCTTTCATCCTTAAAGTTAAATTATCTTTTGTAATGCCTGCATTATTTATTAAAATATCAATTCCACCTAATTCGTCGATAAATTTTGGAAAATTTTCTTTAAGGTTTTCATAATTTTTTAGATCCAATTGTTTTATATTAATTTTAGGAAAATCTTTTTTAACTTTTTCTAAATTAATCATATTCGAACCAATTGTAAGAATTTCAGAATTATTCAAATAAAATTCTTTCAAAATAGCATACCCAATACCTCTTGATCCACCAGTTATTAGAACTTTTTTATTTTTTAAATTATACATAATTTTTAATATCCTCAATATTATCTATTTTTATACACCTAATATTAAATTCAAATCTTCTAAACATGTTTGTTAAAGCTTTTCCAGGTCCACATTCTATACACTCTATAATGTTGTTATTATAAAAAAACTCAATTATTTCTCTCCAACGCACTCTATTATAGACACAATCAATTAATAATTTCTTTATTTCAGTATTTAATTTCTCTGGCAATACACTTACATTAGAAACAATTGGAATAATTGGGTCATTAATCTCAAAATTTCTTAAAAAATTTTGTAACTCTTCTGCAGCAGGCTTCATCATTTTACAATGAAACGGGGCACTTACTGGTAAAGAAATTGCTTTTTTTTTTAATTCATTCTTTAATAAAATAGTTAAACCATTTATCTCTTGTTTTTTACCACTTACCACACATTGTCCGGGGCAGTTATCGTTGGAAATTTCAATTGTAGAAAAATTATTTTTATTAATAAAATTTTCCAAATCTTTAACCTGAATATTTAAAATTGCTGCCATTGCGCCTTGACCTAATGGAACTGCATTTTGCATTGCCTGGCCTCTTTTTTTAAGTATTTTTGCTGCATCTGATAATTTAATTGACTTTGCAGCAACCAAAGCAGAATATTCACCTAAAGAATGCCCGGCACAATAATTAAAGTCATCGATTACAATTCCCCTATCCTTTTTTAATGCTTCTAAAGTAGCAATACTACCAGCCATAATTGCAGGCTGAGTATTTTCGGTAAAATTTAATTCATTCTGATTATCACCAAAAATAATTTTAGTCAGTTTTGTATTTAAGGCGTCGTCAACTTCATCAAAAATATGTTTTGATACGCTAAAATTGTCATACAAATACTTACCCATACCTAGATATTGTGATCCTTGACCTGGAAAAACTATACATTTCTTCATTTTTAATAAAATATATCTATTGAATAAAAATTAATACTCTTATATTTAACCATTTTTTTAAACTATAAAACAAAATTTGTGAACATTTACGAACATACATATATCGCCGCTCCAGAGGCTAATAAAAAAGACATCGAAAATATTGAAAAGAAAATAGAAGATATTCTAAATAAATCTTCTGGTAAAATTCATAAAACTGAAGACTGGGGATTAAGAAATCTTGCGTATCAAGTTAAAAAGAACAATAAAGGTTATTACAGAAATTTATATTTAGAGGGAAGTAAAGATTCCATAAAAGAGATTGAGAAATATGAAAAATTTGATGAAAAAATAATCAAATTTTTGTCTATTAAACTTAAGAGTCTGCCAAAAGAAGATTCGGAACTATCAATAGAAAAAAATTAAAATGAAAAGAAAACAAACAAAGAAAAAAAGTAGTTTTGGGTTAGGTTCTAAAATATCTCAATTTGGTAAAAAAAGTTGCCCCTTGGCAAAAAAAAGTATTGAAGAATTAAATTATAAAAATATTAAATTATTAAAAAAATATATTTCAGATTCTGCTAAAATACTTCCAACAAGAATTACAAATGTGTCTCATTCTAAACAAAAGATATTGGTTAGAGAAATAAAAAAAGCTAGAGCTTTAGCTTTATTACCTTACGTAACGAATTAATTATGAAAGTTATACTTCTAGAAAATATTAAAAAACTTGGAACCATTGGTCAAAAGGTAAATGTTAAGGATGGTTTCGGAAGAAACTTTTTACTAAAAAATGGAAAAGCTATATTGCCAACAAAAGAAAATATCGCCCATTTTGAAAATAAAAAAGCAGAAATTATTAAAAAAAATGAAATTGAAAAAAAGAATGCAATACAATATGCAGAAAAGTTAAAGGGATGCAAAATCAAAATTTATAAAGAGGTTATGGAAAACGGTAACTTATATGGTTCAATAACAATAAAAGAAATTTGTAACGAGTTAATTGATTCTTCAAATATAGAAATAAAAGCAGAGCAAATTGAACTACCTTCGAGTATTAAGTCAAAAGGTGAATTTAAATTTAAGGTAAATCTTCATGCAGATGTTCAATCAGAAGTTTCAATAGAAGTTCTTGCAAAAGAATAATTGTTAACTTTTCCACACATATAAATTAATTTTTAAAAATGCAAAATTTAAAAATGAGTATATTAAATTCCAATGAGTTCAAGTTTAGTAAATTTAGATATTTCAAAAGATAGTCAAATTCCAAAAAATGTTGAAGCTGAACAAACTATCTTGGGATCTTTATTAGCTAATAATGAAATATTTGATGAAATAACAGATCAGTTAGATGAAAATTATTTTTTTGATCCAATTCATCAAAAAATATTTAAAATTATTTCAAATTTAATATCTAAAGGATTGTTAGCTAATCCAGTAACTATTAAAAATTTTTTTAACTCAAAAGATGAATTGATAGAAATCGGAGGCGTTGATTATCTTATTAAACTAACGAAAGTGTCTACAACTAAAAACCAAATAAAATATTATTCTCAACTTTTATCTGATTTATATATCAGAAGACAATTAATAAATATCAGTGAAGAAACCCTAGAAGAGAGTAAGAATAAAGATTTGGAAATTTCAGGAACAAATATTTTGGAAAACACTGAAAGGAAACTATTTGAAATAGCAGAAAGAGGTGAGTTCCAAAGAAGTTTTATGACATTCAAAGATGCTTTGAAAGAAACAATAGACATGGCAACCGCAGCTTATAAAAATGATCAAGGAATTGTAGGTGTTCCATCAGGATTGACTGACCTTGATGACAGACTTGGAGGTTTACATAAACAAGATTTAGTAATTATAGCAGGGCGGCCATCAATGGGGAAAACTGCTCTGGCTACCAATATTGCTTTTAATGCTTCATTAAATTTACAAAAAAATGATTTAAAAGCGTCTGTAGCTTTTTTTTCCTTAGAAATGTCCTCAGAACAATTATCTACTAGAATTCTCGCTGAACAATCTAGAATAAAGTCTAATGACATAAGAAGGGGTAAAATTAATCAAGATGATTTCGAAAGATTTATTGAAGCATCTAAGAATTTAGAGATGCTTCCACTTCATATTGACGATACACCCGCTATAACAATCTCAGCACTAAGTAACAGAGCTAGAAGACTTAAAAGAAAAGAAGGTTTAGATTTAATTGTTGTAGATTACATTCAGCTTATGAAATCCTCAGGGTATAGAAATGAGGGCAGAGTTTTAGAAATTGCTGAAATTACTCAAGGTTTAAAAGCTTTAGCTAAGGAATTAGATGTTCCTGTAATAGCTTTATCTCAATTATCAAGACAAGTCGAACAACGAGAAGATAAAAAACCACAACTTTCAGATCTCAGAGAATCAGGATCTATAGAACAAGACGCGGATGTTGTTATGTTTGTATTCAGAGAACAATATTATTTGGAAAAACAAGAACCAAAACCAGGAACTGCTGAGCATGTAGAATGGCAAGAAAAGATGAGTCTAATTCATAATCAGGCTGAAATTATAATTGGAAAACAGAGACACGGTCCTACAGGAGTGATCAAACTTGAATTTGAGAGTGCATTTACTAAATTTAAGGATGCAACTAATTAAAAATAGTTACTTTTTCAAAATTTAATTATATACAAATCATTTAATTTAAAATGAAACATTCGACTCCGTCATTGGATATTAACCTTAATGCTGTAAAGCATAATTATAATATAATTAAAAAATTCTGTAATAAATCAGAGGTCTGTGGGACAGTTAAAGCGTCTAGCTACGGACTTGGTGGACATAATAAAATTGTAAATATATTAAAAAAATCAGGATGTAAAAGGTTTTTTGTGGCAAATATTAACGAGGGGATATTTATAAGAAATAATTTTAAATCAATTATTATAAATGTTTTAAATGGACTAAATAAAAATGAAGAAAAAATTTTTAAAAAGTATAATTTGGTTCCAGTCATCAATACTATATCTCAATTAAAAAAATGGCTTAAATTTGATAAAGATAAAAAACGTCTCGTGATTCATTTTGATACTGGAATGTGCAGATTAGGAATTCAAGAAGATAACATTAATGAAGTCATAGAACTAAAAAAAAAAATTAATGAATATAAAGAAGTGATACTGATGAGCCACTTAGCATGCTCAGGTGACAAAAAAGATAAATATAATGAAATTCAACGATTAAGATTTGAAAAAATTAAAAAAAAATTACCAGGATATAAATATAGTTTAGCTGCATCTGGTGGTATATTTTTAGGGAAAAAATACCACTATGATTTAGTTCGTCCAGGTATTAACCTTTATGGTGGAAATCAAAATTTTAATAAAAAAATTACACACGTTGTAAGCCTTAAATCTCCTATAATTCAAATTAATAAATTAAAAAAGGGTGAAACAGTCGGTTATTCAAGAACTTTTAAAGCTAAACAAAATACTGTAACTGCCACAATACCAATGGGTTATGCAGATGGTATAGGTATACGTTTATCTAACAAGGGTTACGTTCACTTTAAAGGAAAAAAGCTTCCAATGATTGGGAGGGTTTCAATGGACTTAATAATAATAGATATCACGAAATTAAAAAATAAGATTAAAGAGGGGGATTTTGTGAGTATTTATGACAAAAATTTCACTATCGATAATTTTGCAAATTTGACTAGAACAATTCCCTACAGAATTATAACATGTATTTCGAAAAGATATTTAAGAAATTATAAGAATTGATGTTAAAAAAAATTTACAATAATTTATTACAATATCCAATAACAATACTTTTTTTTTTCTTTTTTTTATGTGCAATCTCAATATATCAATCAAAGAATTTTGAATTAGATGCCTCGGCTGACACATTACTGATTGAAAATGATCCAGATCTAATCTACTTAAGAAAATTAAACAAAAAATATAAATCTGAAGAATTTTTTATAGTTACTTTTTCACCAAAAGGATTATCGAAAGAAAACTCAATCAAAGAGTTACAAAATCTAGTTAAACAAATTAATAATTTTTCGTGGATTAGTAAAACTGTGTCAGTAATTAACGCTCCATTGCTACAATCAACTAATGAACCATTAATGGAAAGAATTAAGAATTTAAAATATATCACTAATGCTGAAGTAAATATAAATAAAGCCTTAAATGAGCTGACCTCCAGCCCAGTCTATAAAGATTTAATAATTAGTGCAGATGCTAAAACTTATGGAATCGTTGCATATTTAAAAGATAATAAACAATATTTAAATGCTTTAGAGAAAAAAACTAAATTATTAAATAAACAAAAAATTAACAATAATGATTTAAATTTATTGAATAATGAAATAAAAAAACTTCAAAAACAGCAATCAAATAATATTAAAAATTATAATAGTTCAATTAAAAAACTTTTATCAAATTACAATGTTAATTCTGAGATTAGATTAAGTGGAATACCCATGATCACGAATGATATGATATCTTTTATAAAAAAAGATATTCTTGTTTTTGGTTTCGGAGTTTTTGTATTTATTATCTTTACATTATGGTTAGTATTTAAAAACATTAGCTGGGTTTTTTTTCCTTTGTTAACTTGTGCTGTTGCAATTACATTAATGATTGGTTTTCTCAGTACAATTGGTTGGAAAGTTACAGTTATATCTTCAAATTTTATTGCTTTAATGTTGATACTGACTATGTCAATGAATATCCATTACCTTGTGAGATATATGCAAATTGACAATATTGATACCTTGAATGATACAACATTAAGAATAAGCAAAACTTCTGAAACAATTTTTTTCCCAATTTTTTATGCTGTACTAACAACGATTTGTGCATTTTTATCGCTAGTGTTTAGTGAAATTAAACCAGTTATTGATTTTGGTTGGATGATGACAATAGGATTGATTTTTTCATTAATATCGACATTTTTATTTCTGCCGTCATTGATAAAAATATTTAATCCACCAATAGCTAATAATTTAAAGTCCTCAAATTCTAAAATTGCTGAAATATTTTTGGATATCTCAAATAAAAATTTTTTGATTTATTTCACTACTTTAACTTTAATTATTTCTTCAGTTATAGGCATATCAAGGTTAAAAGTTGAAAATAGTTTTATAAATTATTTCGATAAAGATACTGAAATTTATAAAGGCATGAAAAATATTGATGAAAAATTAGGTGGAACAACGCCACTAGAAATAATTATTAAATTTAAAAATAAAAAAAATTTAAAGAATAATAATGATAATTTTTTAGGTACATCCGAACAGGAAGATAGCTTTCTCGGGAAAGATACTTCAGAAGATGATAACTCTAAATATTGGTTTACACGTAACAAAATTGATAAGATAGTTGAAATCCATAAGTATCTTGAGGAACAGCCTGAAATTGGTAAAGTTTTATCCTTTTCATCTATTTTAAGTATCGCAGAAAAATTAAATAATAATAAAAAATTAGGTAGTTTAGAAATGGGTGTACTTTATCAAAAGCTTCCACAAAATATAAAAGAACAAATTATTAAGCCATATATATCTATTGATGATAACGAAGCAAGAATTTCAATGAGAATTATAGATTCTAAAAAAGATCTTAGGCGAAAAGAACTTATTGATAAGATTGAATACGACTTACAAAACAAATTTAATTTAAAAAATGATGAGTTTAAATTAGCTGGTGTATTAATTATTTTTAACAATCTCCTTCAAAGTTTATTTGACTCACAAATAAAAACTTTAGGAATAGTTATGCTTGGTATATTTGCAATGTTTATTATTTTATTTAAATCTATAAAACTATCTTTAATTGGAATAATACCTAATTTTATTGCAGCATCATTCGTATTAGGGTTTATCGGCTTATTAAATATACCGCTTGATATGATGACAATTACGATTGCTGCAATTACTATTGGGATTGCTGTTGATAATAGTATTCACTATATTTACAGATTTAGATTTGAAAAAGAAAAGTTAAATTTAGATAAACAAGAAATTGCCAAAAATTGTCATCAATCTGTTGGTAGGGCTATAATTAGCACTTCTTTCACCATAATATTCGGTTTCTCAATTTTAGTTTTATCTAATTTTATTCCAACTATTTATTTTGGTGTATTTACTGGATTGGCTATGTTTACTGCTTTATTTTTAGTACTAACACTTTTACCAAATTTGTTAAATATTTTTTATAACAAATAATGGAGAATTTTTTTCATTTTTTCAAAGAAAATATTACGATTATTGATTTAATTTTTATTTTTTTCATCTTTTACAATTTAATTTCCGGAATTAAGAATGGTCTAATTGCGAGTTTAATATCTTTTTCAAAATGGATAATAGCATTTTTAACAGTTAAATATTTGCTTCCAATCCTAAGACCTTACGTAAATGGAATGATTTCATCAGCATTTATTACGGATATCATTATTGGATCTTTAATTTTTTTTTTTACTATATATTTAGTTTTATTGATTAATAAGGGTCTCAAAAAAACAGGAAATTGGTCCGGGTTAGGTTCGATAGATACTTTGTTCGGCTGCATATTCGGTATTGTTAAAGGTTATGTTTATTTTATTGCAATATTTGCAATAATTAATTTTGCTCATCCATATGAAAGGTGGAATGATTCATTCAATCAAGGTATTACTTTTGATATTATCATTTGGGGTAATGAACTGGTAGTTGAAACTTTTCCTAAAAGATATGAATATATTGATAAAAGTAAAGAAAAGTTAGAGAATTTGAAGTAGAGGAAATATTGTAAAAATGACAAAAATTAAATTTTAATATATTAGGTTCAAGTGGAAGATCGATTAAAAGAAGAATGCGGTATATTTGGTGTCTACAACCACCCTGAGGCCTCTGCATTAGTGGCCCTGGGTTTGCACGCCCTACAACATAGAGGACAGGAAGCATGTGGGATTAATTCTTTTGACGGGAAAAATTTTTACTTAGTTAAAAGAAGAGGTCTTGTAGGAGATAATTTTACTGATCCTAAAATAATAGAACAATTAAAAGGTCATACCGCAATTGGTCATAATAGATACTCTACAACAGGAGCCCCTTTAATAAGAAATATACAGCCTTTTTTTGCGGATTTACATACTGGAGGGCTAGGTATAGCTCATAATGGAAATTTAACCAACGCTATTAGCATACGTGAGAAAATGGTTAAAGATGGCGCGATTTTTCAAACAACTTCTGATACAGAAACTCTTGTACAACTTATAGCAAAATCAAAAAGGATAAAAACAATAGATAAGATTATTGACGCAATATTTCAAGTACATGGTGGATATGCATTAGCAATCATGACTAACAAAAAGCTTGTAGGAGTAAGGGATCCTTATGGTATAAGACCCTTAATATTAGGTAAGCTTAAAAATTCATTTATTTTATCGTCTGAAACTTGCGCTCTAGATATTATCGGTGCTGAATTTGTTAGAGAAATTGAGAACGGTGAAATGATAGTAATCGATAAAAACGGAATTGAAAGCATTAAACCATTTCCAAAAGTTAAACAAAGGCCTTGTGTTTTTGAATATGTTTATTTTTCAAGACCAGATAGTATTGTCGGTGGAAAAGCTGTTCACGAATATAGAAAAAGGTTGGGCGAACAGCTTGCTAAAGAAATTAAAATTGACGCTGATATGGTTTCTGCAGTACCGGATTCTGGCATTCCGGCTGCAATTGGGTACTCAAATGAAGCTGGCATACCTTTTGACATGGGTATAATACGAAATCATTATGTTGGACGTACTTTTATAGAACCTACGCAACAAATTAGGCAACTAGGTGTAAAACTTAAACATAATCCAAATAAAGAAATTATAAAAAATAAAAAACTCATTTTAGTTGATGACTCGATAGTTCGTGGAACAACCTCAAAAAAAATAGTCGATATGCTTTACAATGCAGGAGCAAAAGAAATTCATTTATGCATTTCTAGTCCGCCAATTAAATATCCAGATTATTATGGTATTGACACACCAAATGTTAAGGATTTAATTGCTGCAAATCATTCTATTGAAGAGATAAAAAAAATTATTGGGGTAGATACACTTCAATTTTTAAGTATTGATGGATTATATAGAGCATTAGGATTTGGAAAAAGAGATAATCAAAATCCACAATTTACAGATCACTGTTTTACTGGTGATTATCCTGTTCGACCGGTAGATCAATTAAATCAATTTGAAAAAAATAATCAATTATCTTTACTAAGCAATGTTAGATTATAATTTTATGAATAAGGGTTTTTATTATTTATAAATTTTATGATACTAATTTGATTATATATTTTTAATTGTATTAAAACTTGTTTAACAAAAAAATTTTTATAATCTTTACTAAGTGAAGTAAGTCTATTTCCAAAAGCCTTAAATATTATTGGTTTAGAGTTTACTTGACGTAAAAATTTTATTGTAGGTCTACTTCTTTTATTAAATACCGGTTGATGTTTGGAAATAATATTTTTTAAAACAAGATTAGTGTCCTTATTTTTAATTAATTTTTTCGAATTTATATAAATATCATATAACTTTTTTAATAAAAAATCTCTTTTGATATTTTTTAAAGCTGAAATAAAGATAGGTTTTAAAAGTATATTCGGAAAATTTTTTTCAAAAAAAAATTTAAAATACTCTTCTTTTTTTTTTAAATTTTCTTTTATTAAATCAGTTTTGTTTACAATAACAATTATATTTTTAAGTTTATTTAATATTAACCTAAATAACTGCTTATCATTTTTTGTAATCTCATCACTACCATCTAAAATAAAAAGAACTACATCGGATATATTTAGTTTTTTTAATGTTTCTATATTTATTAATTTTTGTTTATATTTATAAGATTTAGATTTTTTTTTTAATCCCCCTAAATCTATTAGATTAATTTTAAGATCTTTAAATTCTTTAGATAATTCTATTGGGTAAATTGTTGTACCTGAAATTTCACTTACTTTGGAAATACTGCAGTCTGTAATTTTGTTAAAAATTGTAGATTTCCCAACGTTAGGTTTACCAATGATGCATACGTTTAAATTAGCTATCATTAAAATTTAAGAATAGAGTTTTTTGTATTTATAAACAGGTTATTATTATAAATAATCAAACTTTCATAGTTTTTTGAAACTCTCGTTTTAGAATATTTACTTAAATTGCTTTTATCTAATGAGAATTTAAAGCCCTTATTATCAAAAAGATAAATCCATTTATTTCCAATTATTAATTCTTTGAAAAAATTTTTACTATTTTTTTTATCAATAATTTCTAGTTTTTTATTTAACAATAATTTACCATCAGATTTGTTCATGATGAAAACTCTGTTTTTCCACGTGTTAACAAGATATTTTCCAGTAATTGCAAACCTGTTCGTTGAATAAATGGGTACTGACCATTTTATAAATCCTGATTTAATATCAATGGCATATGTATGACCGTAATTTGTTGATACAAAAATATTACCTTTTCTGTCAACTGTTATTGGACTAGACTTAAACAAAAGAGGTGTATTTTCAAAATTACTAGTTTTAAAAATTAGTGACCATTTAATGTTATTTTTTTTAAATCTAAACAGTAAATTTCTGCATTATCGTTGGTAAACACTAGGTTATTATTGTATATCGCAATCTGGTAGGACTTGCTGTCCTTTAAGTCTTTAGAGGCAGTTTCAAAACTCCAATTCAAATTACCGTTCTTAGTACTGATGGAGTAAATTTTACTATTACTATTGATTAAAAATAAATTATTACTGTAAATTTTTAAATTAGATTTGAAGGGAACGCCAAAGTTTTTTTTCCATAATAAATTTAGATTTTCAATGTTAAAACAATGAATATTGCCGAGGTTATCAGAAATAAAAATATTATTTTTATAAGCAATTATTTCAAAATTAACGTTATAATTTTTATAGATTTTTCTTTTATATATTTTTTTATATTTTAAGGTTTTAAAATTTAAATCTAAAATAGTTACTTTTGATTTATTGTTTATAGTGATAATTTTATTATTATAAATTATAAACTTATCAATACTTTTGGATATTGATTTTTTTTTTTGTATAAAGTAATCCCTGTAGGGTATATTAGGTTATTTTTGTTTTGATTACTTTGTGTCCAATCTTTATATGAATAATACTTGTTTTTACTTAATTTATTAATTTTATTAATATCTTTATTATTTAAATTTTTTTGTTGAATTAATATTATTTTTTTTCCTTGATCGGTAAATGACTTAAGGTCAATTAAATTTTCTTTTTTTCCTCCGCATGCAATTAAAAATAAAAAAAAAATACTTAAAAATTTTTTCATTTAAAATTTCTTTGAACCTGTTTTGCTTTTTCAAATTGTTTTGATTTGATATAATAATCATATAGTAGTTTAGTTTTAATCAATTTAAATTTTTCATTAGTTTTTCCTTTTCTAGAGAAGCTTAAAATCTCATTTTCTTTTATATTATCGAAATTCATAATCATGAATTTTATCTCTATCAATTCTTTAAACATATTGTTATCGAAATTTTGAGCGTCACTCAAAATTTTTAAAGCTTTTTCTTTATTGTTACTATTGAGATAATATTCAGCCAATTTATTTACCGCTAATAATCTTGCCGTATCATTACCTTTGTCTTTTAATAAATTTAAAATTTGAATACCTCTAATATCTTTATTGTTTAATAAAATATCTGCTTCAATATATTTTGAAATAAAATGTTCTTGTTTTTTATTTTGATAGAGAAAAAAAACTTGCAAAGATATTGGTAGTATTATGAGTATAAATATTATCAAAGAGAATATAATTTTATTTTTTTTTAAAAAATTAAAAATCTTATCTTTTAACAATTCGTCATTTATTTGTGTTTCTAATTCATTTGACATTTAATTATAAATATTTTTTTTTTCTGGAAATTTTTTATTTCTTACATCCATAGAATACCGTTTTACAGCTTTTTTTATACAACTCCTTAAATTTGAATATTTTTTTACAAATTTTGGTACTTTTTTAAACATTCCAAGCATGTCCTCTAATACTAAAATTTGGCCATCACACTCATCAGATGCCCCAATACCAATGATGGGTATTTTAGCGTACTTCATGACTTCTTTTGCAGTTTGGTATTTAACAGCCTCAAGAACAATTGAAAAAACACCACTTTCCTGAATACTTTTTAAATCATTAATAATTTTATTTTTTTCAAATAAGTTTTTTCCCTTAATTTTGTAATCCTTTTTTTGCCTAANTTTTTGAGGTAGTAAACCAATGTGACCCATGACATTAATTTTGTTTTTGATCAAATGTTTAATTATATGAATTATTTCTTTTCCACCCTCTAATTTCACCGCATCACATTTTGTTTCCTTGATAATTCTTAAGGCAGTCTTTTTTGCTGATAATGGGTTTTTGTATGTTCCATATGGCATATCTACAACCATGATTGCTTTACTTACGCCAGATCTTACAGATTTAGCATGTCTAATCATTTCATTTAAACTTACAGACCGCGTTGAAGGATCACCATAATAAACCATTCCTAATGAGTCCCCAACAAGTATAATGTCACAATATTCATCAGCAATTTCGGCATAGAATTTACTATATGAGGTCAAACAAATAATCGGCTTTTTATCTAAATTAATTTTTTTCATTATCTCTTTTTTATTTTATTAACTATAAATTTATCAAAGTCTATTATTGAGGTAAAATTTTTACTCTGATCATTTCCTGGTCTATATATCCCAAATTTTATGTGTGGAGTTTGACATCTTAACATGTCAAAACTTTGATTTTCTAGCACTTTTTCTCCATTGAAATACATATCAAGCATTCCATTAGTTTGTTTAAAGTGTATTAAAAATTTAATATCAACCCATTTATTTAAAATATTTTCAACAAATATTCTATGACTATTATTGGTAGCAAGTTTATATTTTGTAAATGAGCCTTTTTTTATTAAATTTGAAATACTATCGTTTCTATCGTACGGGTATTTACTCAATAAAAGTCTTAAATGTTTATTTCTTCCTTTTGTTTGAATAAATAATAATGGCGAATTACATTTCATAGACTTGTATCCATGTATTTGAAAAATATATTCATAATTATTTTGGAAACCTTCAATCAACCTAAATTTGAACTTAATTTCATAAGAGGTATTTTTTTTAAAAGTACTCTCTTGTTTTAATTCAGCTCTTTCCCAATAAGGTGCTCTATTTCTTATTTTGTTATCACTAGGGCATTTTCCTATTTGTTTGTCACTTAATTGAAGTCTTAAAAATTTGTTTTTTTTTTCTTTTAACCAACTTAAATTTTTATTAGGTTTTTTATATGAAGGAAAACCACAATTATCGTAAAAATGAATATTCCAATCTGTATCTTTATATTTGGAACCTTTTGAATAACCATAAGTCAAGTTTAATAAAAAAAATGTTAAAAGAAATAATGCTATTATTTTCTTCAATTATTATTCCCACTCAATAGTCCCTGGTGGTTTTGATGTAGTGTCATACACCACTCTATTGATACCAGGTACTTCATTAATAATTTTAGTTGATATTTCAGATAAATCATTNTGTTTAAAATAATAATANTTTGCAGTCATTCCGTCCTGAGATGTAACTGCTCTTAAAGCNCAAACAAATTCATAAGTTCTCGCGTCTCCCATTACACCNACTGACTTAACAGGNAAAAGAACTGCAAANGCTTGCCAAATTTTTTCATACAGNTTNCTTTTTTTTAGTTCATNAATAAAAATTTTATCTGCCTTTTGTAAAATCTCAACNTTCTTCTTNTCNATCNNACCTGGTATTCTAATTGCNAGNCCTGGTCCTGGAAATGGATGTCTATTTATAAGAAAATTATTTACTTTAAGTAAATTNCCAAGTTTTCTNACCTCNTCTTTAAACATTTCCTTAAAGGGCTCNATTAATTTAAATTTCATATTTTTNGGTAGTCCNCCTACNTTATGGTGNGATTTAATTATTGANGTTGGACTTCCTGAAAAACTNTTACTTTCAATCANATCNGGNTAAAGNGTTCCTTGAGCAAGAAANGTAATATTTTTTTTATTTTTAGTAAANTTTTCAAATATTTTTATAAAAGTTTTTCCAATAATTTTTCNTTTTTTTTCAGGATCNGAAATATTTTTNAGCTTATTNAAAAAANTCTTTTGTGCNTTAACTGCAGTGAAAGAATTTTTAAATTTTTTCTTAAAAATATTAATAANTTCTTTCGTTTCTCCCTGCCGCATNAAACCTGTATCTACGTACACGCAAATTAAATTTTTNTTNATAGCTTTNTGTAATAAGTGAGCTAAAACACTNCTATCCACACCNCCAGANAATGCACACATTACTTTTTGATTTGNGCNNACATTGTCTCTNATTTCTTTAATTAATTTTTGTAATTTATATTNTTCAGTCCAGTTTTTTTTAATTTTACAAATTTTAAATAAAAAATTGGNAAANAGTTTCTTTCCATTNTTTGTATGAAATACNTCTGGNTGAAACTGNGTGGTGAAAATTTTTTTNNGTTTATTTTCNAAAATNGCNAATTTAGAATTTTTNGAAGATGCAATAACGTTAAANTTTTTGGGCTTAATNATNACAGAGTCAGAATGACTCATCCATACCGTATTTTTCTTATTNGTAAAAAAACCCTCTGTNAACTTGGATTTTTTTTTTTCNANCAATATTGCACTTCCAAATTCTTTTTTATTAGANTACNTAGTTTTCCCACCACAAATATTAGATATAAGTTGGTGNCCATANCATATTCCTAAAAGGGGCANTTTATTTAAAAATAATTTCCATTTAATGTTNGGNGCAGATTTTGATAAAGTTGATTTTGGCCCACCTGATAAAATAATTCCTTTAATATTNTNATNAAAAGTTNTNAATTTGTTAAATTTTTTGAANTTAATNAGCTCACAATAAACGCCNAGTTCCCTNACTTGTCTAGCAATAAGTTGNGTAACTTGTGATCCAAAATCAACTATTAATATTTTATTAATATTCTTANTTTTCATCAACTTTTTGATTTNTTTATAAGTCGATCTATTTCATTTTTTTTGGAGCATANTTTGCTACAATATTTANNAAATATTTTATATTTTTCTGTTGCAAAAACATAATCGGCATCTTTGATTTTTTTTNTAATTAATAAATACAAAGCTTCTTCATTTTTNGGATCNAGTAATAATACCGTCTTTAAATTTTTTTCAAACTCTAGGCTATTATNNTTTTTTTTGTGTATTTTAGCNAAGTATAAATAGCTTTCTAGTATTTTTTGTGTTTCTTACTATATCTTTTTCAAAGTTTAACTTGGCTTCTTCTATATTNTTTTTNTTATAATGATCTNNTCCCTTTNTNAAATAGTTATTACTTTCNTTTGNAAATAAATTTGTAGAAAAAATANAAAANAAAAATACTATTAAANNTTTATTCATTAACGGGATAATTTGGTGATTGTTTTGTNATTTGNACATCGTGAACATGACCTTCTTTAATNCCNGAATTTGATATTTCAATAAATTTTGCATTTTTTTTAAATTCTGTAATATTTTTTGCTCCAAGATAGCCCATTGAAGACTTTAGTCCTCCAACTAACTGGTCAATGATATTTTTCACAGGGCCTCTATAGGGTACTCGACCTTCAATGCCTTCAGGAACTAATTTTAGCTGATCTTTGATATCCTGCTGAAAATACCTGTCTGCTGAGCCACGTGCCATTGCAGATATTGATCCCATACCACGATAGGACTTATATGATCTGCCCTGATAATAAAAAATTTCACCAGGCGTCTCATCTGTACCTGCTAACAAAGAGCCAATCATAACTGCATCTGCTCCTGCCCCTAATGCTTTAGCTATATCTCCAGAATATCTTATGCCTCCATCTGCTATTATTTTGACATTTTTGTATTTATTTAGACCTTTCTTAACATTTGAAATTGCTGAAAATTGCGGGTACCCTATTCCGGCTACAACTCTAGTTGTACAAATTGATCCAGGTCCAATACCAACTTTTACTGCATCAACATTTAATTTTGCAAGCTCTATAGCAGCCTGCTCGGTTGCAATATTACCTGCAATTAAAGTTATACTTCTGCTTTCTTTTCTAATTTGTTTAACTATATCAATGACTGCTTGACTATGACCATGTGCAGTATCAACAACAATAAAATCACATTCAGCTTGAATGAGAGCTTTAGCTCTTTCTAATCCATCGGGTCCAACACCAACTGCAGCTCCAACAATTAATGATTGTTTTTTATCCTTGGAGGCAAAAGGAAA
>NZJW01000016.1 GCA_002692055.1 Candidatus Pelagibacter sp.
CGATCAGATGGTCTTGCTCCTTTTTCTAACCAATATTTAATACGCTCAATATCTAAACTTAATCTTTCTTTTTTATCTTTGGGTAATAGGGGATTAAAAAATCCTACTTTTTCAATAAATCGTCCATCACGTGGTTTTCTAGAATCTGCAATAACAATTTTATATATTGGTCTTTTTTTTGCACCTCCTCTAGACATTCTTATTTTTAACATTTTTTTCCTTTCATTTTTATTTTAAGTTATTTAAAAGTTCAGGCGGTATTCCATCTAAACCTTGTAATGCTCCTCTGCCACCTTTAGACATTTTTTTCATAACATTTGTCATCATTTTATGTTGCTTGAGAAGTTTGTTTACCATTGAAATGTCTGTTCCAGAGCCATTTGCAATTCTCTTTTTTCTTGAACCACCGATAATTTTTGGATTCTCTCTCTCATTTGGTGTCATAGCTAATATGATAGCTTCTTGTTTATTTAATAAACCCTCATCCAAATTAGTTTCATCAATTTGTTTTTTCATTTTTGATACGCCCGGCATCATGCTTAAAACTCCACTCATCCCTCCAACTTTTTTCATTTGTCTTATTTGCTGAAGATACGCATCAAAAGTAAAGGAGCCTTTTTTTAAGTCATCTTCAATTTTTTGAATTTTTTCTTGTTCTAGATCTTCTGCAACTTTTTCAACTAACGAAACTACATCGCCCATTCCAAGTATTCTGTTAGCTACTCGATCAGGGTGAAACGCCTCTAATTGATCTATTTTTTCACCATTGGCTAAAAATTTAATTGGACAACCAGTTACAGCTTTCATGCTTAATGCTGCTCCACCTTTTCCATCACCATCAATTCTAGTTAAGATAATTGATGATAAATTAACTGTATCTTTAAATTCTTTTGCAATATTTACTGCATCTTGTCCTGTTAAAGAGTCTGCAACAAGTATAATTTCATGAGGCTTTACTTCGTTTTCTAACTGCTTTAGTTCCATCATCATTTGTTGATCTATCTGAGTTCTTCCAGCGGTATCAAAAATTATAACGTCCTCACCACTTAAAGAAACTGCATTTAATGCCCTTTTAGAAATTTCAATTGGTAGCTGACCNTCCATAATAGGTAGTGTCTTAATTTGATTATCATTACCAAGAATTTCCAATTGTTTCTGNGCNGCTGGACGATAAATATCTAAACTTGTCATTAAAACCTTTTTTGAAAGTTTTTTTTGAAGGTAGTAACCAAGTTTTGCTGTAGTTGTAGTTTTACCTGAACCCTGTAATCCAATTACTAAAATTTTTACAGGCGGAACATTACTTAAATTTAAATCAGATTTTTCACTGCCTAAGACTTTAATTAATTCGTCATTAACTATCTTAATTATCATCTGTCCAGGTGTTACAGATTTTAAAACTTCTTGACCGATAACTTTCGGTCTTACGTCTTCAATAAATTTTTTAGTAACTGCTAAAGCCACATCTGACTCTAATAAAGCCTGTCTAATTTTTCTTAAACCTTCATCAGCTTGCTTTTCATCTAGTCTTGTTATTTTATTGAAAAACGAAAAAGCCGACTCAATTTTATCTGTTAAATTTTCAAACATATTTCCTTTTTTCACTTCCAGCANGTATCGCACTAGTGGGCGAAACCTCGCTGACTAGTGTTGATCTCCCTTATTAAGAGACACCAGAAAAAGACTNNCTTTTTCTTGGAAGTGCTAAGAAATTACATAGATATGTTTATAAAGTCAAGAAAAGGGTCTAAAACAAAGTAATAATGAATTTTAAAGCATTTAAAATGGATGGATTGGGAAACGATTTNTTAATCATTGATAACAGNGATCAAAAAATATCTCTAAATCATGATCAAATTTTAAAATTATCTAATAGAGAAAATAACATTGGATTTGACCAATTAATTTATATTGAAAATTCTGATAATGCCGACGCTGAGCTTAAATATTTTAACTCTGATGGAAAAAAAGCTGATGCATGCGGTAATGGGAATAGGTGTGTTGCTGAGATTTTAATGAAGGAAAAGAAAAGAGACAAAGTTATGTTTAAAGTTGGTGCATTCTTCTATTATGGAAAGATCAATCAAAACAATCTGGTGAGTGTTTTAATGCCAAAGCCTACAAACAAACTATCCGAAATACCAGTTAGCAATGCGGTAAAAGATAATCCTTTAAAAATACAAGTTAAAGACAATTCATTTGAAGGACATTTATTAAATGTTGGAAATCCACATATTGTTTTTTTTAGAAAGATTTCTGATATTGATTTAATGAAAATTGGACCAATTATAGAAAATCATAAATATTTTCCAGATAGAGTAAATGTTACGTTCGCAGATATCCAAGACAAAAAAAACATTAAAGTAAATGTTTGGGANAGAGGTGCNGGTAAAACATTAGCCTGTGGAACAGCTGCATGTGCTACAGCATTTGTAGCGGCTCAAACTAACAAATCTGAAAATCCTGTAAACATTCATTTTAAAAAAGGATATTTAAAAATAGAAATTCAACCTGATAAAAATATATTAATGACAGGACCTGTATCAGAACTACAAAAAATTGAAGTAAATTTAAATGAAGATTAGAAATAAATTCAAATATANGGTTGNTCAAAAATTAAATGTNCTTACNGAAAAANANTCNNTTNGTTANTCAGAAAATTNTTTAAAAGTAAAAATTACNNNAAATCAAAAAGNTGNNGAAGNCCAAATNANNCCTGTTNATATANCNNGCTATAGTNCAAGTTATCTNANNGCTANAATNTAANTAAATGNATTTTTTTAAAAAAATATCAGGTGGACTTAAAAAAACCTCNGAAAATTTTANNTCTGGNTTAGAGAATATATTTAATAAATCNAAACCANCTCAAAATGTTNTTNAAGAACTTGANGACTTTATGATTTCATCAGATATTNGCNTATCTTTNACNGANAAAATNATNAATAATATNAAAAATAANAAATNTGANTCNAGTGANCTAACAAAATNAAATTTTCTNCNGANTCTAAAAGANGAAATGTTNTCCATTCTNAAACCTGTTGAAAGTAATATNTTTGAAAAAACANAATCACTACAAACTATTTTANTGTGTGGTGTTAATGGAACTGGCAAAACAACAACAATCGGTAAGCTTTGTAAAATATTAAATGATAACGGCAATAAAGTTATTGTTGGAGCGGCTGATACCTTCAGAGCTGCTGCGATTGAACAATTAGAAAAATGGTGTTTTAAAAATTCAATCGATATGGAAAAGTCTGAACCTGGATCAGATCCAGCTTCGGTAGCGTTTAAAACCTTAGAAAAAGCAAAAAAAAATAATTACAATTTTTGTATTATAGATACAGCTGGAAGACTACATAATAAAAAGGATCTTATGGATGAATTTATAAAAATAATAAGAGTAATGAAAAAAATCGATGAAAATGCTCCACAAAAAATTATTATTGTTTTAGATGCCACTACAGGACAAAATGCACTAAATCAAATTGAAGAATTTAATAAAATTTGTAAGTTATCTGGAATGATTGTTACAAAATTAGATGGTACAGCTAAAGGAGGTGTTGTATTGCCAATTGCTGATAAATATAAACTTCCTATATACGCAATTGGAGTTGGTGAACAAGACGATGATCTCCAACCGTTCGATGCCGAAAATTTTACAAATGCTTTTTTAAAAAAATGAAAAAACAAATTACATATTTAGATTATGATAAAGTTCAAATATGCACTGGTACTATTTTAGCAGCATCCATTAATGAAAAAGCCAAAAAACCCGCATATGTTTTAAAAATTGATTTTGGAGAAAAAGTAGGGATAAAAACTTCCTCTGCACAAATTACGAGTTACTATAAGACAGATGAATTAATCAACAAACAAGTTATGGCAGTTTGTAACTTTCCACCGAAAAACATAGCAGGAGTTCATTCAGAAGTTTTGATTTTAGGTGCAATTGAAGAAGATGGGAAAGTAATACTATTTCATCCGTCTCAAAAAGTAAAAAATGGCCTACCTATTGCTTAGAAATTTCATTCACAAAATTAGACAAAGTTTTGAGCATGTTTTGGTCATATGTCATCATGTGATTGTCAAGGTCTGGAAAATAGTAGTACTTGGGTTCATTAGCTTCATCATAAATTTTTTTACCCATGTAAAATGGTACTAACGTATCAGATTTTCCATGCAAGACTAATATTGGCGATGTGATCATGTTCAATTTTTTTAAGGAGTTATATTTATCTTTTTGCAAAATGCTTATTGGTAAAAATGGATAAAATCTTTTTCCCATATCAATCATAGATGTATAAGGAGACTCTAAAATAATACCAGAGTATTCACCTTTAGTTGCAAGCTCAACAGCAATACCTGTTCCTAATGACTCTCCATAAAGAATAATATCCTTTTTATTTATTCCTTTTTCCTCAAGCCATTCGACTGCTTTTTGAGCATCTTTATACAAGCCCTGCTCCGTTGGTTTACCATTATTACCACTAAATCCACGCCAAGATATGATTAGAAAATTTAAATTCAGATCATTAAATTTATTTAATTTATAAATCCTTGCACCTAACTCTCCTGCATTACCGTGAAAAAATAATATAGTTTTTTTATTTTGATCTGAATAAGAGTACCATGATCTAAGTTTAATATCTGTTTCTGAATTAATATAAACTTCGTGATATTTAAATTTAACAGTTGTTGGATCTGTGTTTCTAACTTTTGGATGGTACATAAATGCTCTTTGGAAAATATACATAAATAATAATAATGAGAGATAAAATATTAGACTTAAAAGAATAAAAGATTTTAACATTTTCATTTATATTTTTTTTTTGCAAAAAATATGCCTATAACAACGAAAGCTGCTCCATAAAAATGATAGACATCTAATTTTTCGTAAAAAAGAAATATACCATAAATTGCTCCATATATCGGCATTAGATACACTGTTAGTCCAGTTATAGATGCGCCAACAACCTGTTGTAATTTAGTATACATTAAAAAGGCTATTATTCCTGGAAATATTGCAGCCATAAAAGTAAATTTCAAATAATTGAAGTCAAAGTTTGTTGGTAAATACAAAAAATGCTCAATTAAGAAAAAGGGAATTAATATTAATGAACCTAATAAACTCATTAATGTAAATCTTTCGATAATATTAAATTTACTCTTCCAATTAATTAAAAAAATTGAAAATAAAGACCAGCACATTGCTGCCCCAAATATCCATAAGTCACCAATACTAAAATTTAAATTTAGAAAGTTTATTAACTGACCTTTAAAGATAATAAAAAATACTCCAAATAAACTTAGCAACACCGCACAATATTGTAAAAATTTTAGTCTTTCGCTATAAATGCACGCTGATAGTAAAACAATAAAAATTGGAGATAACGCATAAATAATTGACATATTTGTTACTGTTGTTGTTAAGCCAGAAATGTATGGTAGTGCACCACAGCCAGCGTATCCAGTTGCACTTAAAAAAAATAATTGCCAAAACTCTTTTTTAAAATACTTTTTTTTCTTTTTTATATTTTGATAAATAAATGGAAAAAAAACCAAAAATACAATTATCCATCGAGAACATGCTAAAGATATTGGTGGAATATTACCTAGTGCTCCCCTAGCAATTGCTAAATTACTAGTCATAAAAACTGGTTGAATAAATAAAAGTGATAACTGAAATAAAGAAGATGTCTGAATTCTTTTTTTCTTCAATTTAAAAGTTATTTTTTAAAATTTTCAAACGTTTCTATTAACATCATTATTATAGCTAGACCCATTATCAAATAAACAGGCAATATATCTAGGAAACTTATCATTGGCGATTTTGTTAATGTAGTAGCTAAACCTACTAAAAATAAAACTGCTAAACTTGTACCAAAAAGTGCAATAGATCTTTTATTCATTTATTCATTATCAAACTGATGTTCTAACCACTTAGCATATTTTAAAAATCGTAAATCGTCAAATTTATTTCCAATAAGCTGTAAACCAAGAGGTAAGTTATTTTCTCCATTTAAAACTGGCAAATTTAATGCTGGCAGACCCATATATGTCCAGATTGTAGATAACTCAGGACTACCTGTTGATGACAAACCTTTGTCTGCAACACCTAAGGATGACGGAGTAATAACTCCATAATAATCATCAAAAACTTCTTTATATGACTCATAAGCACGTGATCTAAAATCAATTGCTTCACCATATTCATATGCTGAATATTTCTTTCCTCTTTCAATTGCTTTGACTAGATTTTTTCCCAAGGATCTTTTGCTTAATCTATAATAATCACTAAAACTTCTAGCCATATCAGATTCATGAATTATTTTATGATATTTTAAAATATCTTTAAAATATGAAGGCTCATCAAATATTTCGATATTTTTTTTAAACGACTTTATAAAATAATTGAATATTTCCTGATTTTTTTTGCTAATTTTTTTCCAACTTTCAGTTTTATAAAAAATAAATTTTGGTTCAAATTCTAATTCTTTATCTAATTCATCCATCATATTATCTGGTGAATAATGAACGGTATCAAAATCATATAAATCTTTTTTAATTAATATTTTAGAAAAATAAGCAGCGTCTTCTACATTGCGAGAAAATACGCCAACTTGATCCAGAAAGGATGATTGTTTTAAAATTCCTGTTCTTGAGATTAATCCATAAGAAGGCTTGTAACCTACAACACCACAATAAGAAGCTGGTCTTATTACTGATCCATTAGTTTGTGTACCAACCGCAAGAGGTGCCATATATGAAGCAACTGCTGCTGCCGATCCACTTGATGAGCCACCCGGTGTCCTAGTATAATCATGGGGATTTTTTGTTTTTCCGGGATCAAAATAGGCTAGTTCAGTTGTAACTGTTTTCCCCATTAATATTGCGCCAGAATTTTTTATTAAGTTTGCAACCTCTGAATCTTGACTTAAACTTTTACCTTTTCTTAATTTGGTGCCACAGTTCGTTGGCATATCATAAGTTCCTATAATATCTTTTAGTGCTACTGGTATACCATGGAGTGGTCCCAAGGGTTTACCTGAAGATCTATATGTATCTGCTTCTTCAGCCTTTTCTAAAAGTTTACTTTTATCAAAGAAAGCCCAAGCACAAACTTTTTTTTCAAACCTTCCAATTCTATTTATATATACTTCACATAGCTCTTTAGAAGTAATTTCCCCTTTCTTTATTTTGTCAACTAGTTCTGTAGTTTTAAGATTAATTATATCTTCTGAAATCATATAATGTTAATTCGCAAACAGTGTTTCTGGTAACCATAGTGCGATGCCTGGAAACAAATACATTAGTACCATTGCAAAAATCACAATTCCCAAGAATGGTCCAATCCCCTTAAAAATTTCTAATAATTCAACATTTTTTGATTGTACACCTTTAAGATAATAAGCTGACATAGCCATTGGAGGTGTTAAGAAAGATGTCTGCAGGTTTAAAGCAATTAGCATGGCAAAGAAATAAGGGTTAACATTGTATACTTCCAGTAATGGTAAAAAAATTGGCACAAAAATAATTAATATCTCTGTCCACTCAAGCGGCCAACCTAGTAAAAAAATTATTATTTGAGTAATTACAAGAAATTGCCAAGGTTTTAGATCCATGGAGGTAAAAAAATGTTCAAATACTTCATGGCCACCTAAATAAGAAAATACTGATGCAAAAGTCCATGATCCCACAAAAAGCCACATGATCATGGCTGATGTTTTCGCTGTAAGAAAAACTGAGTCTTTAAAATTCTTCCACTTTAACGATTTGTAAACTAATGATAAAAAAATTGAACCTAAAGCTCCGATTGCTGCAGCCTCAGCGGGTGTGGCTAAACCTGCAAGTATAGTGCCAAGAACTAACATTATTAAAGTGAATAATGGGACGAATGAAACTAAAATTTCTTTAATAATTTCAAAAGTTGGAGGAATTTCCTCTGCGGGTGGTTTTGGGGCTACTTTAGGATTAAAATATGCTAATGTAATTGAATATATAATGTATAGAAAAGCTAATAACAAGCCTGGAAAAATTGCAGCCGCGAACAATCTTAGTGGCGACAATTGAGCAATCACAGAATAGACAATTAACATAATGCTTGGTGGTATTAAAATTCCTAAGCATCCTCCTGCACAAATCACTCCTGATGCAAATTTTTTGTCATACCCAGCTTGAACCATTGCTGGCCAAGCCAATAAACCCATTAAGGTCACTACAGCTCCAATAATACCTGTTGCTGTAGAAAACAAAGCACACGTTACTAGAGCTGCAACTGCCATAGAGCCAGGTAATTTGTGAGAGGCCAGCCTAATTGCAAAAAACAATCTCGATACTATTCCTGCTCTTTCAACTAAATATCCCATAAATAAAAATAAAGGCACAGCAGTTAAAACGTTGTTGTCCATTACCGTATAAGTGTTTTGAACAAATAGACCAAAAATTCTATTATCTAAAATATGATCCATAATCGCCCAATCAAAGTAAGCGTAGTATCCAAAAATAATTCCCATCGCCATTAAAGTGAAAGCAATAGGAAAACCTAATAGGACGCATCCTAAAAATACTACCATCATAATGATAGCTATCGTTGGGTTAGGTATATAGTATCCAAACATTTTCTTATTCTTCCTTAAATTCTTTATGGGATGTTCTCATTAATATTTTTTCAGTTTCTTCTGAGTCTGTTTCTCTTGAGGCCCAATAACCAGTTTTGATGCAAACTATGCATCTTAAAACTTCAGCAACACCTTGTAACGTTAATAACAAGCCTGACAATGGTATAAGCGACTTAGCCATATATATTTGTATTTGTGCAGGACTGTTCCAACTTGTTTCTTTGACTTTCCATGCCATGCCAGCGTATTCAAAACCTGAGAATGTTAAAGCTAAAACACCTGGGAAAAAAAATATAAAGTAAAGCCATAAATCTAGCTTTGCTTGTTTCACTGGCCTCATTAAACGATACAAAACATCTCCACGTACATGAGCCTCTGTTGCTAAAGTATAAGCACCAGCCATCATAAATATTGCTCCATACATTTGTAAGCTAAAATCAAAATTCCATAAAGTTGGCTTATTAAAAACATAAGCCATTACGACCTCATAACATGTTCCAAGACATAAAATTACGATACACCATGAAAAAGCTTTTCCTACTGAAATACTTAAAGTGTCAGCAAATTTTATGTAAGCGTTATATTTTTCCATGAGAGATTTATATTCTTTCTATAACTAAAAAAAGGGGGATTTTAGTCCCCCTTTTTTACTTTTGATAAATTATATTTTAACTTTTGCTATTGGTCCAAACTCATTTTCATATGCCAATCTGTAATTAGGTTGGTTCATGAGTAAGTATTTCATCACTTTTTTAGCGTAAGCTTTTTGAGAATTTATGATTTTTGCAAAGAATGGATCTTTATCAGAAAATTCTTTTACAACTTTATCCCATCCCTTTAATTGCTGAGCTAAGATTTCATCTGATGTTTGATAAACATTGACACCACTCTCATTCATTAGTTTTGCTAAATCATTAGAGTATCTTACTAGTGCTTTAAAGTAGTTGTCACTATTTGCACTATAAGCAGCGTATTTTAGGATCGCTTGATGTTTAGGCGATAAGCTGTTGTATCTTTTTTTATTTATCGGAATTTCAAACATTTCCTGCGACTGGTGAAATGAACCTAAATGATAATGTTTTGATACATCCTGCATACCAAACTGAGAATCTGATGTAGGATTATTAAACTCCGCTGCATCGATTAATCCAGTTTTCATTGCTGGTTGAATTTCTCCTCCAGGAAGCTGTCTCACGACCATTCCCATAGCAGTCAGAACATTTGTTGCCAATCCAACTGTACGATATTTCATACCTTTAACATCAGCAACTTTAGTTACATTTTTTTTAAACCAACCGAAAGGTTGTGCTGGCATCGGCATATGAAAGAAGCCTACGTAATCGTAACCTACTTTACTTAGTGTCTCTTCATATAATGCTCTACCACCACCGTATTCCATCCATCCCATAACTTCTTGAGATGATAATCCATATGATGGTCCTGTGCCGAATAAAGAGGCCGAAGGATTTTTTCCATACCAGTAAGCTGTTACCCAGTGTCCCATATCTAAGGCTCCCGAACTAACTGCCTGTCCGATTTCAGATGTTTTTACAACTGCTCCAACTGGCTGTAGATCAATTTTTAATTCTCCGCCTGACATTTCCTCTACCATTCTCGTGTAGTCTTTTGCCATTTCGAAAAATATGTTTGCTCCACTTGGCCACGCAGCTTGCATTTTCAACGTGATAGTTTTTCCTACCTCGCTTTTGCTACTTTCTTTAGGTTTGCAAGCAGCTAACAACCCAGCTGTAGCTAAAGCTCCTGTAACTGCTGCTTTTTTTAAGAAACGACGTCTGTTACCAGTAATCGCTTTTATTTTTTTTGACATGTTTTCCCCCATGTTAGTTAACACTAACTATTCTAACTCACAAAATCATTAGCTGTCTATTTAAATTGTTCTATTAAATTGTTCATTCTTAAGGATAATTTAAAAAAAATTCACTTAAAAGCAACTGATAGTTGAACTAGTTAACTTTATCTTTAGGTTCAGTATTATTATTTAGGAAATTATCTAAATTATCTATAGCTCTGTTACCCATTGCTATTCTAGTTCTTGAAGTAGCGCTCCCTAGATGAGGCAATAAAAATAAGTTTTGTAATTCTAGATATTTTGTATTGATACTGGGTTCTCCACGATAAACATCTAACCCTAATGCAAACACCTTACCGCTTTTCATTGCTTTGATCATTGCCTCATCATCAATTATTTCGCCTCTAGCTGCATTTGCAATTACAACACCATCTGGAAAATTTTCTATTGTTTGCTCGTTAATTAAATTCTCAGTATCTTTTGAACCCGGGCAATTAATAGATAAGAATTCACTATTTTTAAATAGATCGTTTATGTCATAGTGATATTTGGCTCCGTCTTCTAACTCAGGCTTTAATCTATTTCTATTGTGGTAATGTATTTTCATGTCAAATCCTTTGGCTCTTTTAGCGACTGCTCTTCCAATTCTTCCCATTCCTAAGATTCCCAATTTCTTTCCGGTTAATTGTTTACCGATTAGATAATCTGACGACCATTTCCATTTCTGTGTTTCAGCGTCTTTTCGGCCTTCATAAGCTCTTCTAGATGCACCCAGTAACAATAGAATAGAAATGTCTGCAGTAGCGTCAGTCAACACTTCAGGTGTGTTAGTAACTACAATTCCTTTTTTTTTTTGCAGCTTCAATATCAATATTTCCAAAACCTACTGCATAATTAGAAATGATTTTGATACTACTTGGTAACTGCTTAATTAAATCCTTATTTAATAAAGTGGTTGTGAAAGCTAAAATACCTTCACAATCTTTTGAATATTTCAAAATTTCATCTGGTGTAAACAATTCATCGTTATTATTTAATTTTGCATTAAAAATACTGGTAATTCTTCGATTATTTTCTTTTAATAATCTTCTTGTTACTAAAATTTTTTTCATAAACTTTTTAGCCCAGAAGGTTTTTTACCTCCAGTAAACCAATCTATTAACTCAATAGTATGAACGATTGGAGTCTCAATCCCATTTGATATTTGTGTTATACACCCTACATTACCAGCTGCAATGATGTCTGGTTTTACTTTTTCAATGTTTTCGCATTTTCTTTTTAATAATTCTGAAGCAATATCATCATGCATTAAATTATATGTCCCAGCTGAGCCACAGCATATATGCCCATCTGGTATTTCTAAAATATTATTGCCAGTTTTTTTTAATAATTCTATCGGTTGACTGTGAACTTTTTGACCGTGTTGCATTGAGCATGCTGAATGATAAGCGATATTGTATCTTTTAGTGTGCTCGGTTCTAGTAAAATCTAATTTAATAGACTCTTCTAAATACTCTGTAATGTCTAATGCAATATCACTGATTTGTTTAGCTTTTTTTCTTAAAATTTTGTCTGAATGATTTTTAAAAATAAATCCATAATCTTTGATAGTTGTACCACATCCAGAAGTATTTACTAAAATCGCATCTATGTTTTCTTTTTCATATAAATCATACCATGCATTTATATTTTCAAAGAAATATTTATGTGAAATATTTTCTTTACCCAAATGATGAGTTAAAGATCCGCAACATCTTATCTCTTTTAGTACGTGCACCTCTATACCGTGTCTTAAAAGAACATTTATAGATGCATCGTTGATATTAGGTGATATTGCCTTTTGAACACATCCTGTTAATAGCGCTACTTTTGAAATAGATTTTTTGCTTGGTTTAAAAACCACATTATCTGGGAACTCAGACGTTAAAAAATTTTTTGGCATAAATGAAATCATATGTTTTAATTTTTTTGGCAAAAAAATATGTAAAGGTTTAGAAACATTAATAATTTTGGATAAAAATTTAAAAAACTTTGGTTTAGGTAAGGTATAAGCTAAAAAATTTCTAACTAATCTTTCAAAAATTGGTCTTTTGTATGTCCTTTCAATGTGATTTCTACCGTGATCGATCAAATGCATATAATCCACTCCTGATGGGCATGTTGTTAAACATGCATAGCAAGATAAACATCTATCAATGTGTTTAACTATTTTCTCACTAGCAGGCTTATTATTTTCAAGCATATCTTTAATCATGTAAATTCGACCCCTTGGACCATCTAATTCATCTCCTAAAATTTGGTATGTAGGGCATGTTGCATTACACATGCCACAATGAACACATTTTCTAAAAATTTTTTCCGAATTTAAAATTTCTGGATCTTGAAGTTGATTTTTTTTAAAATTTGTTTGCATTATAATCCTGCATACATCTTGCCAGGGTTTAATATTCCTCTAGGGTCAAAACTATCTTTTAATTTTTTCGACAAGATTCTTAAGTTAGGATTTGAATTAGTTAAAAATTCATCATTTCTTCTTAAATCATCCTTTGCTCTTAATACAGTTAAATGTCCATCGTGTTTTAAACAGAATATTCTCATTTGGCTTAAAACTTCCTGATTTGATAATAAGCACCAGGCAATATTACCACCCCAATCCAAAAAATATTTATATTTTGCCTGTTCGAAATGTTTTAGAAAATTTCTCATATTAGTAATAGGTAAAGAGACTTTGCAAATGCATTCTTCAGTATTTGCATAACCTTCTAGATTTTTAACTTCTCTCCAAAAAATTAAAGTTTGATACAAATCAAGAATAATAACAGATTTATCTTTAAAAATTTTTTTAAGCGTTTGCATTCTTTCTAACACAGAAGTTTTTGGACCTTGTATTCTCAAACCTAATGCCGAAGTATCTTTTTTTACATCGTTTAATGTTAAAAAAGTTACATTATCGTGAGGGAAATAGCATGCGCCAGAAATTTCTAAAGACGTATCTAATGCTATTTGAAAAATATTTAGAGCTTCGGTGTAATTGATGTTGTTAATTAGAAAAGTTTCTTCGTATTCTGGAATAGGAGATACTTTAAGATTTATTTCTGTAATAGCGCATAACGTTCCATATGAACCACTTATAACTTTACTCAAATCATATCCTGTAACGTTTTTAACTACTGTACCGCCAGATTTAATTTTCGCACCAGATCCATTTACAGCTTTAAATCCAAGCACATGATCCCTCAGAGCTCCATTTTTGTATCTACCAGGACCAGATAAGTTACAAGCAACTACTCCACCAATTGAGCCAGCGTTTGATTTTTTAGAATATATGTATCCAAGATCATTTGGTTCGAAACCTAAAAATTGTTTCTTATCTTTTAAAATAGACTCTATTTCACTCATAGGTGTACCAGGTAATACTTTAATATATAATTCTTCAGGAAAATATTCCAGAATTCCTGACATTGACCTTAGACTCATAGTGTGTGAAGATTGTATAATTCTGCCAATTCTTTTCGAATTATGTCCGACTATTTCTAAAGGATTTTTTTTATTATAGTTTTCATAAATAAAGTCCGAAACCTCATCTTCAGACTTGGCATTAAAAACGCCGTGCATTAAAATCTTGGTAAGTCTGGAAACTTATCCTTGCCTTTATGAATATGCATTCTACCACCTTCTGCACAACGGTGAAGTAATGGGAAAACTTTACCAGGATTCAAAAGGTTTTTTTTATCAAAGGCATTTTTAATATTTAATTGTTGTTGAATGTCATTATCATTAAACATTTCACACATTAACTCTCTTTTCTCAACACCTATGCCATGTTCCCCTGATAGAACGCCTCCAACTTTTACACAATATTTTAAAATATCTGCACCAAAATCTTCTGCTTTCTTCATTTCAACTGGATTATTTGAATCAAACATAATCAACGGATGTAAGTTTCCATCTCCAGCGTGAAAACAATTTGCAACATTAAGTTTATATTTTTTTGAAAGCTTATTTATATAGCCTAGAACGTTTGCCAGTTTATTTCGTGGTATAGAGCCATCCATACAAATATAATCTGGCGCAAGTACACCGCAAGCAGTAAAAGCAGCTTTTCTGCCCTTCCAAAATCTTAATCTTTCTTCGTCACTATTACTAGCTCGATTATAAGACGCTTTGTTCATTTTCGCTATGTCTAAAACTTTATCGATTAAAGTGTCAACTTCACTTGTAGTTCCATCAAGTTCAACGATTAATAAAGCTTCTACATCTCTAGGATAACCTGCTTTAGCATAATTATCGGTTGCAATAATTAATGGCTTATCCATAATTTCCATACCTGCAGGAACTATTCCTTTAGCAATTATGTCAGCAACGCAATTTCCAGAGTCCTCTATAGTCGCAAATCCAATTAATACGGCTCTAACTGATTCTGGTTTCTTTAAAATTCTAACCGTAACTTCAGTTACGACCCCTAGCAAACCTTCTGATCCAGTAATCACACCTAATAAGTCATAACCCTCTGAGTCTAAGTGTTTGCCACCAAGTTTTAAAATTGTGCCATCCATTAAAACTATTTCAACACCCATTAAGTTATTAGTAGTAGTACCGTATTTTAAGGAATGAACTCCTCCAGAATTTTCAGCCACATTTCCACCGATAGAACAAGCCAACTGACTTGAAGGATCTGGAGCGTAATAAAAATTTTTAAATTGTACTGCTTCAGTAATTGCTAAGTTTGTAACGCAAGGTTGCGCAACAACGCAACGATTATCAAAATCTGTTTCTAAAATTTTATTAAATTTTCCCATCCCAAGTAAAATACAATCAGCCAAAGGTATTGATCCGCCTGATAATCCTGTTCCAGCTCCTCTTGGAACAACTTTAATTTTATTATCGTGACAATATTTTAGTACTTTTGATACTTGCTCTGTTGTCTCTGGTAAAACTACTGCAATGGGGGTTTGTCTATAAACAGATAATCCGTCTGTTTCATATGGTTTAACCTCATCATCAGAATGTAAGATGTTAGTAGTAATATTTTTAAGATCTTGAACTATAGTTTTTTTATTTTCTATAATAGTAGCGTCAGCTTCTGGTAATGTTAATGTCATAATCTTGTATATTAAAGAATTTTTTTAATTTTCTCCAATGCTTTTTCAATATTTTCGTAAGAATTTGCAAAACTAAATCTGGCAAAATTGCCACATGATTTACCAAAACTGGTACCAGGAACTATTGCTACACCAGCATCATATAGACATTTCTCACTAAAAGTATCACCATTCATGCCAGTTTTGCTTACGTTAGGGAAAACATAAAATGCTCCTCCAGGTTTATTACATCTAATACCCGGTAAACTATTTAATCCGTCTACAATTAGACTTCTTCTTTTTTCAAATTTATTCATCATATCATTTAAAAAGCTATGTGAACCCTCAAGAGCTACTAACGCAGCCACCTGATTTGCTGCAGATACGCAAGAATAACTATTGATTGCCATCTTAGTTACATTTTCAATTAAACTTTCGGGCCAGACACTCCAACCAAGTCTCCAACCTGTCATTGCATAGGTCTTGCTCCAACCGTCCATAATAATTAATCGATTGAATAACTCTGGATAATAAAAAAAAGATGGCATTTTTTTTCTATCATAAATCTGTCTTGAATAAATTTCATCGCTAAAAATTACTAACTCAGGAAATTTTCTCAAACCTTCAACCAACTTATCAATTTCATTTTTCTCAATCAATCCTCCGGTTGGATTTTGAGGATTATTTATAATGAATAATCTTGTTCTTTCGTTAATTAAAGAAAGAACCTCTTCAGCATTAAACGAAAAATTTTTATCCTCTGAAAGATACATCGGAATAGCTTTTGCCCCTGTATAATTAATAACTGATTCATAAATTGGGAATCCAGGCTCTGGATAAATAATTTCTGCGCCAGGTTCACCGAACATCATAATTGCAAAATACATTGATGGTTTTCCGCCGGGAGCGATAAACACTCTATTAGAGTCTATTTGTGCACCATACATTCTCTTTATGTGCCTGCTTACACCATCTCTTAATTCTTTGGTACCATTAGCGGGAGTATAGCCATGATAACCATCGTCTAGTGCTTTTTTTGCTGCCTCTACAATATGCGAAGGCGTTGAAAAATCAGGTTGTCCGATACCGAGATTTATAATTTCTTTACCTTCGCTCTCTAATTTTTTTGCTTTTGCTAAAACCACAAATGCATTTTCAGTTCCAAGTCTAGAAAAATTATTTGCAATTTTCATTAACGATACGCTATTTTATCTTTAGAAAACTCCTTAATATTTCTTATACCCATAAGTGTCATGCCACGTGTAATTTCGTCTTTCATTTTTTCAAGTACTCTCTCTACTCCTAACTGCCCTCCAGCACCTAATGCATATAAATACGCTTTTCCCATAGAGCAAGCTTTTGCCCCTAACGCTAAAGCTTTAAGCACATGGGTACCTCTTCTTATTCCACCATCTAAAATAATTTCAATTTTATCCCCCACAGCATCAACTAATGTTTCGAGCTGATCAAATGGTGCTCTTGACCCATCCAACTGTCTTCCACCATGATTTGATACCATAATTGCAGTTGCTCCTATATCAATTGCCCTCTTTGCATCCTCAACTGACATTATGCCTTTCAATGCAAATGGACCATTCCATTTTTTTGCGGCATATTCTGCGTGTTTCCAATTCATTGTCGTGTCAAACTGAGAATTGATGTAGTCAATAACTGAACTTTCTATGCTAGATCCTTTTTTTGTTAAATGTGAAATATTGGCTAGATGAAATTTTGATCCCATTAAATATTTTAAAGTCCAAGTTGGATGAGTAACGAAACTTAAAAGACTCGAAAGTGACAATTTTGGTGGTGTAGTAAATCCTGTTCTATAATCTCTCTCTCTATTACCAGCTACTATTGTATCAACTGTAAGACACATTGCCTTAAACCCAGATCTTTGACATCTTTCAATCAAATTATCAGTAAGACCTTGGTCTTTATGAATGTATAATTGAAACATCTTTGGACCTCCAGATATGTTTGAAACTTCTTCAATGCTTTTGGTTCCCATAGTAGATAAACTAAAAAAAGTACCAAATTTTTCAGCAGCCACTGCTGCAGCCTTTTCTCCATCATGATGATATAGCTGATGCATTGCAGTTGGTGATAAAAATAATGGAAAATCTATTTTTTGTCCTAAAACTGATGTTGATGTATCAACATTGCTAACATCTGTAAGCACATTCGGCACTAAGTCACACTTATCGAATGAATTCGTATTTCTTTTTAATGTTATTTCATCGTCAGAACCACCATCTATATAATGAAAAATAGGTGAAGGTAGTTTTTTTTTAGCAAGTTTACGAAAATCATCTATATTATGACAGTCGCTTAACCTCATATTAAATTAATACTGTCTAAAAAATGTAAAGGCTATGTTATTAGCGCCTGGGTTTTTGTCACCTAAACTTGCATTTGATATATGACTATAAGATAAGCCAAGGTTAGATTCTTTACCAATATTCCAACCTAAATTAATTTGTGACTTAAACTCTAAATTATTACCAAGATCTTTTCCATTTCCTTTGTCGTAATATCCAGGTGCAAAACTTGGGCTAATAAAAAAATTTCCAATTTCATAATTCACTTTCATTCCAACATACAGCATGCTTGCATTATCTTGTGTTAACATTGCTCCAGTTATTGGAACGAATTTCCCTAAAGTAGTCTCTAGAAATTTGCTTTGGTCAAAACTATAAGTTGCTTCAATAAATCCAGACCTCTTATTATCATCACTATAATCAAGCATTCCAGTTGACAGAGCAATACCTTGTCCAGATGCAATTGACACCCAGAGACTGAAAAGTAAACTAATAAATATGTTTTTCATAATTGCTAAATATCTTAATAAATCATGATTTAAAAGGCTTAATCTCTAATTATTGTGTGAAAAATTGGTAATTTTTTAGGCAATTTGGCAATTTTTTTTAAAGTAAACGTTACACTAGGAAAAGCTAGCGATTTCCATGGAATATCTTTGTAATTAAAATATCTGGCTTCTAAAGTTTCAATGCCTGGTTTGTAAGTTTTGTTTAAATGTTTTGCTAAAAATACAAACTGAATTAAATTTTTTTTTCTTAAAGTAAATACGATAAATAGTTTCCGAAGTTTAATTTTTATATTTACTTCCTCTTTAGCCTCTCTTATTGCTCCTTCTTCTGGGGTTTCACTTCTGTCCAAGTAACCTGAGGGGAAAGTCCATTTACCATAACTTGGGAATATTGCTCTTTTACATAGTAAAATCTTTTTATTTTTAATAACCAATGAACCCGTGACAATTTTTGGATTTTTATAATCTACAAAACCGCATCTTTTACAAATTTTTCTTTTTTTTTGCTCAAGGTCAACTTTGCGAATAGCAAATATATGACAACATTTATTTTGAACCACTCAACCTCCTGAAAATAATTATAATACCAATTGTAAAAAATAAACCTGGAGCAAGCCATAACATGATATTTTTTAGTGAGATCAGAGGATTAAAAATAATTGACTCACCATATTTGGTTTTTAAAAAATTATATATTTCTTCATTGGATTTATTTTCAATTATTTCTTTTCTAACATAATTTTTTACGTCTTTTGCAAAATCAGAGTTAGACTCATATACAGACTGTCCTTCGCAAACTAAACAACGTAAGTTTTTTGTAATTAAATTAACTTTATTATCTATTTCATCTGCATTGGAAACGCATATAAAAGTTAAAAAAAAAAAACAAAAAATATTTCATCTTAAGCTTAATACTTTTGCAACGATTTGATCATTGATGGGCCCAATATGTTTATCAATAATTTTAAAATTTTTATCAACTAAATAAGTTTCTGGTACACCATATGCTCCTAGATTAATAGATAATTCGCCTTTGCGATCTATTAAGATTTTTTGATAAGGATTTTTATTTTTTTCTAAAAATTTTTTAGCATTCTTCTTTGTATCTTTATAATTAATACCAATAATTTTTATATTTCTATTTTTTAACTTCATTAAAAAAGGATGCTCAATTTTACAGGGCAAACACCAAGATGCAAATATATTTACCAAGAATATTTTATCACTAGTTCCTTTTTCAATTTTTATAATTTTATCATCAAATAAACTTTTTGAAGAAAGTGTTGGAAATTCTTTACCAATCATGACTTTTGGTTCAAATTCTTTTTTCTTATTTAAAGAAATATAAAAAAAAATAAATAATGACCCAAAAGTAATTAGTAAAGTAACTATTTTAATTCCTTTTTTTAAATACACTTAAAGTCCCTCCAATAATAATTAAAAATAGCCCAAACCATATACCGTGGATAAGGAAATTATAATAATATCGCGCCCCTATAATAGTACTATTCAGATCTGGAAGGTTAATTACTAGATAATGATTTGACAACAACGTAGATTTAATGCTCGTTTCAGACGTTATCTGATCTGGTTGGAAATATCTTCTTATTGATGGTTTAAGAGTAAAAACGTTTTTACCATCCAATATTTCAAAATCAGTTTTCATTTCCAAATAATTTTCAATTTTATAAATATTTTGATTAATTAAGTTCAAAGAAAGATTATAAAAATTTTTTGTTTGTCCGATTTGAATCTCAAAATCTTTTGTTTTTGAAAAATATGAATTTAAAAAAATAGATAACAAAAGTACACCGACACCCAAATGAGAGCAAAATCTCGGATAGTTTATAATTTTTATTTTATATTTATTTTTGTAAAGTTCAAACATCATAGTAATGATAAGAATTAAAGATGACGCTAAACCTAAGAACAATATTAATTCGTTACGTTGAGTAAATATTATTACTAAATAAGATATAAGTAATGACATTAAAAATATTATGAATACAAAATATAATTCATTTAATCTAATATTTTGTGACCATTTTAAAATAGGGCCTATACTCATTGCTATTAAAAATATAAATACAAAAGGAGCTAAGATATTATTATAGTAGTCAGGGCCGATAGAAATTGTTTCTCCGAATGCAGCTAGAAATATTGGGTAAATAGTTCCAAGTAAAATTACAAAAAGAAAAAATAATAAAAAAAAATTATTGATACTTAAAAAACTCTCTTTTGAAAAAAAATAAATTTTTTTATCTTTGAAATAAGACGAAAACGATATCTGAATTACCAAGGCAGTTGTTGTAATAAAGAAAATAATTAATAGGATAAATATTCCTCTATCTGGATCATTTGCAAATGCATGTACTGAATTTAAAATACCCGATCTGACTAAAAAAGTTCCTAATAAACTTAAAGAAAATGTTAAAATTGCCAATAAAGCTGTCCAATTGCGCATTTCATTTTTTATTTTTAAAACAAGTAAAGAATGTATTAACGCTGTGCCAGCCAGCCAGGGCATTAATGAAGCGTTTTCAACAGGGTCCCAAAACCAATAACCTCCCCATCCCAACTCGTAGTAAGCCCAAATAGATCCAAGACTTATTCCAATTGTTAAAAATACCCATGATACCATTACCCAAGGCCAAGAAATCTTCGCCCATGCACTATTTAGTTGTTTTGTAACTAGAGCGGCTAAAACTAAGCTTAAAGTTAATGAAAACCCCACGTAACCTAAATATAAAAACGGTGGGTGAATAATTAATAGTGGATCTTGTAAAATTGGATTTAAACCAAGCCCTTCTCTTGGAGTGGGAATTATCAAATCAAAAGGATTAGATTTAACTATTAAAAAAATTAAAAAAATTAGATAAATATTATTTTGAAAAAAAATTACCCAAGATTTAAATTTAGTATTATTTTTATAAAAAAAAGAAAATAAAGTTCCATATAAACTCACAATTAAAATAAATAATAATAAACTACCCTCATGATTTCCCCAAGTACCAGCCAATTTATAAAATAAAGGTTTTAGGGTATGAGAATTTTCATAAACAGCTGAAATACTAAAATTGGAAGAATAAAAAAAAATATAAGCAATAAGAAAGAAAATGTAACAAAAATAGATGATAAATTATATGAATAAATAGATAAGCTGTATTTTTTTTTATAAAAAAATAAATTACTTAAAAATGAAAAAAAAATACATAAAAATAATAAAATATTAGCCGCATTACTTGCCATAATTTTTTTTCCAATCTCCAGATTTTTTAAGTGCATCAGCAACTTCTTTTGGCATATAATTCTCATCATGCTTTGCTAAAATTTTGGAAGCTAATAAATTATTTCTAGTGTTAAGTATTCCCTCAATAACCGCGCCTTGTCCCTCTACAAATAAATTTGGTTTTATACCAGTATAATTCACTATAATCTCATTTCTAAAGTCAGTAACAATAAATGAGTACTTATTACCATTTTTCTTCAAAGATTTTTCTTTAATCATGCCTCCTACTCGAATTAATCCATTTGGAATTTCAATTATGTTTTTTAAATCTGTTGGAGAAAAAAAATAGACAGAATTCTTTTTTAAAGACTCATAAACGAATTTTCCTATTACAAGTATTGTTACAACTGTTACTAAGAAAAAATACAGTCTTTGTTTAGTATTATTATTCATTCTTAGAATTTAATTTTAAATTTAAACTCTCTAGTTTAAACCTAATTAAAAAGATTATTATTGAAAAAAAAAGAAAAGATAAAAACATTACAATTAGAGGAGTAAGCATTGAAGAATGTATAGTAGAAGCCTCTGTAAATTTAATAGTAGCTGGTTGATGTAAAGTATTCCACCATTCTACAGAAAATTTTATTATTGGTAAATTTGCTAATCCAATAAGAGAAATAATTGAAGATAGTTTCTCAGCTAGATGAAAAGTCTTAACAAATTTCCATATAATTATATATAGAATATAAAATATCACTAAAACAAGCATCGAAGTTAGTCTCGCATCCCAAGTCCAAAAAGTACCCCAAGTTGGTTGTCCCCATAATGAACCAGTAAAAAGTGAAATTAATGAAAAAGTAAAACCAATTGGTGCAATACTTTTAGCAATTAAAGTAAAAATTCTTGTTTTAAAAATTAGAGTAATAAATCCGCAAATACTCATAGCCGCATAAATTTTAAGTGCTAACCAAGATGCTGGAACATGAACATACATTATTCTCACAGTATCACCTTGCAGATAATCGGCTGGTGAAATGAATAACGACATGATTAATCCAAAAATAACTAATGAAAGAAAGAAAACTTTTATCCAAAAAATATAATGATCATGAAAATTTTTAAAATTTTTAATATTGATAAAACTTTGCATTGTAGATTAAATTAATTGAAAATATGAATTTTGGTATGTGTTAGTCTGTCCAGTTTGAAGAGGGAGAATGGGAAAAACTTCAAACTGGACTATGACTAATAAATAGACTTAAAAAATGTCTGATTGCTGAATAAAAAGTGTTTTAATTTAGGCGGTGCTTAATTTGTTAACCTTAGATATAAGCCGTCTTTACCCTGCCCGTTGAATATTTCATTCACTAAAGGATGGCTAACCGGCTCATTTCTGTCATCAAGAACAAGATTTTGCTCAGAAACATAGGCCTCATAAGTTATTTCATCGTTTTCTGCTAGGATATGATAGAAAGGCTGATCTTTTTTTGGCCTGACATCTTTTGGTATAGACTGATACCACTCTTCAGAATTATTAAATTCAAAATCAACATCGTAAATAATACCTCTAAATTCAAATAGCCTATGTCTTACAACTTCGCCAATTGAAAATTTTGCTTTTTTTGGATTATGATTTTTCATTGGATAAGTGATAATTAATTATCTTAATGTAGAAATCAAGGGGTTAAAACTGTTGATAAATACATTTTTAATGGCACTACTTTGGCTTTAGTTTCGAAATAAACAGGAATAATGTCGTTAGATAAATTGGAAAAGTAAACATCCAAGTACATAGAATTTAATTTTTTCTCTCTATTAAATTTATGTCCGGATATTGTCTTGTAATTTAATCTACAGGAGAAATTTATTTTATACTTTTTTTTTTTATATTTAATTAATGAATATTTTATTTTAATCGGTGTAAGAAAAGCTTTGTACACATCATCCCCATCATAAATTTTCTTACTTTTATTACATTCCGAATTTAAAGTATTACTAAATAAAATTGATCTCACTGCAGTCAATGGATCAACAGTATTATATAGGTCATTTTTTGTAATCGTTTTGAAATTTTTACCTTTGTTAAATTTAACTTTTTCAAAATTAATTTCATTATTTATTTTTGTAAAATAATAAGTTTTTTTTTTATTTTTCTTTCGTGAATTAAAAAAATAATATAAACTGTTGTTTCTTTGATTATAAGATGTTTGAATAATACTTTGTGAGTTCATAAAATATGATGTTAAGCCTTTGCTGTTAATTATCGAGTATAATTTATTTTTACCAAGGTTAAGTTTTAAATTTAAAAAATTAATATTTAATCCATAAACTTCATAGTAAAATTCTCTTGAATATAAGTAAGAACTCTGAAAAAATATAAAAATAAATAATATTATTACTTTTTTAAACATGAATAAATCCTTAGTGAAATTTATAACAGACTTTGGCCCTTTACTAATTTTTTTTTACTATTACAAAAAATTTGGTATGCAAGATGCTATTCTACCTCTTATTATAGCCACATTATTTGCAACAGGAATCTTGTATTTCTTAGAGAAAAAAATTCCTAAGATACCAATTATTGGCGCAGTAATAGTTGCTATTTTTGGAGGTTTAACTTTGTACTTTAATGATAAAACATTTTTTTATATGAAGCCAACTATTGTGAACGTTTTATTCGCAGGAATTTTATTTTTTGGTAATTATTTTTTAAAAAAAAACTTACTTAAATCTTTATTAACGGGTTCAATTAAATTAGAAGAGCGAGGTTGGAAAATACTTAATCAGCGTTGGATATTTTTTTTTTTATTTCTAGCAGTATTAAATGAGTTGGTTTGGAGGTCTCAATCTGAAGATTTTTGGGTGAAATTTAAAGTATTTGGAATAATTCCAATCACTTTAATTTTTACTATCTTTCAAATCAATTTAATAAATAAGTATAAAAAAAATGTTTAATTTAATTAAAAATAAAAATTTTAATGAAGAAATATTTTTTAATAGAAAAGAATTAGGGGAAATACTTAATATTTATGGATCTATGGTTGCTAAAGGAGAATGGAAAGATTATGCAATCTTTATCAATAAAAATGTCGTAGGATTTGACATTTATAGACGGGCAACAGAAAAACCGCTTTTTCAAATTATTAAAAGTCTAAAATGTAAGATTGGACAAAAGTATTGTTTAAAAAATCAGCATGGGAAAGTTATTAAATACTCCAGTGATTTAAAACATATAATTTATGTTTTACATAAAAAAAATCTTCGCCTCATAAAGTGATTAAAAAAGAATTCTTACCTACAAAAGTCTGTAAATCTTGTAATAGAGATTTTGTTTGGAGAAAAAAATGGAAAAAAAATTGGAATGAAGTAATGTATTGTTCAAAAAAATGCTCTAATATTAAAAATCCCCAGTCTAGAAATTAGACTAGGGATTTAAATTATAATTAACGTCTTTGACCGAAGAGTCTCAACAGCATTATAAATAAGTTAATGAAGTCTAGGTATAATGTTAAAGCTCCCATCACAGCTTTCTTAGAAGAAATCTCTATACTATCGCTTTCAAAATACATATTTTTAATTTTTTGGGTATCGTATGCTGTTAATCCCACAAAGATAAGTACACCTAATATTGAAACTATAAAATATACTGCCGGCGACTTTAAAAAAATATTAACTAAAGATGCAATTAATATTCCTATTAAACCCATCAGTAAAAAAGAGCCCCATCCAGTCAAATCTTTTTTTGTTGTATAACCATACAAACTCATCGCACCAAATGTTCCAGCAGTAATAAAAAATACTCTGGCTATGCTTGCTCCAGTATACATTACAAAAATTGAAGCTAGGGATCCTCCCATCAATGCTGCAAAAATCCAAAAGATAATCTGTGCTTTTGCTGCACTCATTTTATTTATTCCGAAACTCATATAAAATACTATACCTAGTGGCGCTAAAGCAACAACCCAAGCAAATCCAGATTTAAATAATAAATCACCTAAAGCATTTGTTCCTGTTATACCAGCTTGTGAAACTTGTATACTGTCGCCTCCAGAAAATTTAAATAATAATAATGAAACAAAACCAGTTAATAAAACTCCTGATGCCATAAAGTTATAAACTTTTAGCATATAACTTCTTAATCCTTGATCAATGCTATCCCCAGCAATTGCTGATGATGTTGATGTTGACTGAACTCTAGCTATTCTATCTTTTAAATTCATAATCTCCTTTATTTATTTATTTATTATAACACTATATATGGTAAATTTTTATCAAAATTTCAAGATATCTAAAACTCAATTAAATGAGGATTTTTAGATCAGAATAGATTAAATCTAGTGCTACATATAGTACCGCGAATAAACCAAGCCATGCAATCCAAGCAAATTTTATAATAAGCTTCGATACCACATTTGCCATTGTTGCCATTATTATTATAGATAAAACTAACCCAAATATTAAAAGGTCATAGTGATGTTTTGCGGCCCCCGCTACTCCAAGTACATTATCTAAACTTAAACTGATATCTGCTAACGCAATGGTAAACACTGCACTAATTAAACCTTTGTTTTTTGGGTTAAATTTAATTTCCTTTTCATTCTCCTTTTTGATTACATCTTTATAAAGTTTGTATACAACCCACAGCAAAATCAGTCCTCCCAACAACTTTAAACCTTCAATTTGAAGTAAATAAACCGTCAGAAAGGTAAATATTATTCTCAATATTACAGCAACCGAAACACCTAAGAAAAATATCTTTTTTCTAAGCTTAGGGTTAAATTTAGATGCAAGCATACCTATTATAATTGCGTTATCTGCAGCAAGTACAAGATCTATAAGAATAATTTGTAATAAAATGATAAATTCTTCTGTCATGATATTTTTTATTTATAATTGTTCGATCATGGGGTAAACAATTTTTATGATTTATAAAAATTTAGGTCATTCAAATATAAAAGTAAGTAAAATTTGTCTTGGAACTATGACATGGGGTGAACAAAACACTGAAAATGATGCTTTCAAACAAATGGACATGGCTTTTGATTATGGTGTAAATTTTTTTGATACTGCTGAATTGTATCCAATTCCTCCAAGCAGCAAAACGCAAGGAGAAACTAGCCGTATTATATCTAGATGGATTAAATCTAAAAAAAACAGAAACAAGGTGATCATTGCGGATAAAATTGTTGGAAGATCCAAAATGGATTGGTTTAGAAATGGTACCAATGAAACTAGGCTAGATCGAAAACAAATAAAATTTGCTTTAGAAAATTCATTAAAAAATTTAAATACAGATTATATAGATTTGTATCAATTACATTGGCCAGACCGTCCCCTTAATGTTTTTTCTGGTTTAGAGTATCGTCATAAAGAAATAGATGATGTAATTCCAATATATGAAACATTAGAATGTTTAAATGATTTTGTCAAAGAGGGGAAAATTAGAACCATTGGTATTTCAAATGAAACTGCTTGGGGAACTTTTGAATTCATTAAAACAGGGGAAGTAAAAAAACTCGAGAAAATTGTTTCAATTCAAAATCCATACAATTTGTTAAATAGAAGTTTTGAAGTTGGAATATCTGAAATTTCTATAAGAGAAAGTGTTGGTCTGTTAGCTTATTCACCTTTGGCAAGTGGTACTTTAAGTGGAAAATATTTAGATGGTAAATTGCCAAGTGGATCAAGATTAGAGCTTTTTGGTGACCGATATCCAAGGTACAGAACTGAAAATGCTGAACCGGCTATCAAGGAGTATGTTAATATATCTAAAAAATTTAATTTAGATATTTGTCAAATGGCAATTAAGTTTTGTGAGATTCAGCCATTTGTGACCTCTGTTATAATTGGCGCTACAAATACAGATCAATTAGAAAAAAATCTCAAAAGTCACGAAATCGAACTTGATGACCAAGTAATTACAGATATAAATGAAATACAAAAAAAATATTCAAATCCATGTCCATAATAAAAATTGTTCTAACATTATTTTTTTCACTCTTTATTATAAATAACGTTAACGCTAAAATTCAAATAGAAAAAAAGTTTAAAATGTGGGAAAGCCAATTTATCAAAAATGGAAAGGATAAAATTTGTTTTGCAGTCTCAATCCCAACCAAAATGTCCCCAAAAAATCTTAATCGAGCTGAATCTAGAATATTTATAACATTTAGACCAAATGATGGGGTCTCGAACGAGATAAGCATAACTAACGGATATCCATTTGGGAAAAAGAGTAAAGTAAACGTAAATGTTGGCAATGCTCAATTTAAATTTGAAACGAAAGGTAAATTTGCATGGCTGACTAATCTAGATAGTGAATTAAAAATGATTAAAGCTATGAAGAAAGCTAATAAAGCCCAGGTAATAGGTAGCTCATCTAGGGGTAATAAAACTAAAGATACATACTCTCTAATTGGTTTTACTGATGCTTACAATTCAGCCAAAAAAAATTGTAAAAATTAAACTAATGAAAGAAAAAATAAAAGTTGTTTTAGCCTACTCAGGAGGTCTCGATACCTCTGTGATATTAAAATGGCTTCAAGATAAATATAACGCTGAAGTAATCTGTTATACATCAGACCTAGGACAACAAATTAATAGAAAAGCTATTTATGCAAATGCTAAAAAGCTTGGAGTTAAAAAAATAATTATAGAAGATTTAAAAGAAACGTTTGTCAAAGATTATGTATTTCCTATGATTAGGGGAAATGCATTATATGAAGGAATTTATTTATTAGGAACCTCAATTGCCAGACCATTAATTGCAAAACGACAAATCGAAATTGCAAAAAAATTTGGTGCACAAGCTGTTGCGCATGGGGCAACAGGGAAGGGAAATGATCAAGTAAGATTTGAACTTGGTTACTACTACTTTGGCCCTAAGATAAAAGTTTTAGCCCCATGGAGAGAGTGGAAGCTCAACTCGAGGAAATCTTTAATTCAATACGCTAAAAAAAATGGGATTATCATTCCGAAAGATAAAAAAGGAGCTCCTCCTTTTTCAATTGATGATAATTTACTCCATACTTCAACGGAAGGTAAAATTTTAGAAGATCCAAAAAAAGAAGCTCCTGAATATGTTTTTCAAAGATCTGTATCTCCAGAAAAAGCTCCGAATAAACCAATAGTTCTAACCATAGAATATAAAAATGGAGACCCCATCAAATTAAATAATAAAAAACTTTCACCAGCAAAATTGCTGGAAAAACTGAATGTTATTGCAGGTAAAAATGGAATTGGTAGAGCCGATTTAGTTGAAAACAGGTTTATTGGTATCAAATCCCGTGGTGTTTATGAAACGCCTGGTGGTACTGTTTTACTATTTGCAAATAGAGCAATTCAATCAATAACTTTGGATAAATTAACTATGCATAAAAATGACGAACTCATGCCGAAATATGCAGAGCTAATTTATAATGGATATTGGTTCTCAAAAGAAAGATTAAAATTGCAGAAAATTATTGATAGTAAAAAAAATAAAATTAGAGGTAAAATAAAAGTAAAGTTATATAAAGGTAATGTATCAATTTTATCACGAATTTCAAATAGCCCTATTTATTCGATAAAAAAAGTATCTTTTGATGAGAACAAAACATTTAACAAAAAAAATGTAGAGAATTTTATAAAGAAACATTGTAAGCTATTAAGAAAATAAATGAAAAATTTAATTAGAATAACTCAACTAGTTGGTGCTGGAATAGTTCTAGTTGCTACCATAATAGCTTTCTTCCTAGAAATATTAAATATGTTTAGTGTTCAAAGCATTCAATTAGCAGATCTTCTATTACTTTTTATTTATTTAGAGGTAATGGGGATGGTCGGCAATTATTGGAGCAATCAATCTATCAGACTTACTTATCCTTTATTTATTGCTATCACAGCATTAGCTAGACTAATTATTTTACAAAAAAAAGATATAGGTGCATCTGCTTTAATCTATGAGTCAGGAGCAATATTGTTATTGGCAATTGCAATAGTTGTTCTAAAATTAAGAAAGAGTAAGATGCTTAAAATCAACCTTACAAAAGGTGATATATAAAATAACTAATTATTTTTTACCGAGATTTTTTTGAAAGCCTTCATTGTATTTTCTAACAAGCAAGCAATAGTCATTGGTCCGACACCACCAGGAACTGGGCTTACACCCTTGACTCTATCTTTTATATTTTGAAAATCTACATCGCCAACAATTTTATTTTTACCGTCAATCTTTACTCTATTAATGCCAACATCAATAATAACTGCTGTGTCCTTAACCCAATCATTTTGAATCATATGCGCCTTACCGACTGCAGCAATAATTAGGTCTGCATTTTTGCAAATTTTTTCAATGTTTTTTGTTTTAGAGTGAACAATTGTAACTGTGCAATTTTCTCTCAGTAAAAGCTGAGTCATTGGTTTACCATTAATATTTGATCTTCCAACAACAACAGCATTTAGACCTGATAAATCCTTTATAACTTTTTTGATCATATAGTAACATCCCAAAGGAGTGCAGGGAACCATAGCGTCATTACCAGATGATAAATTCCCAACATTAATTGGGTGAAAGCCGTCAACGTCTTTATCGGGGTTTATAGTTTCAATTATGTCTTTTTGATTAATATGTTCTGGTAAAGGCAGCTGAACCAATATTCCGTGAACTGCAGAATTATTATTTAATTTATTTATCTCTTTTTTTAACTCACTCTCAGAGATACTTTCATTAAATTTTAAGACGTTTGAATTTATTCCTACTTCCTTCGCAAATTTTTCTTTATTTTTGACGTATATTTGACTTGCTGGATGCTCGCCAATTAGAATGACGGTTAACCCTGGCCTTTTATCAATGGCTAACTCTTTTATATCTTTCTTGATTTTATCACGTAGTTCTTCCGCAATTTTTTTTCCATCTATAATCATAATAATCCAGTCCCATATTCTCTAAGTAAATTTCTCATAAAACCTAAAATTAAAAACAATATTATTGGAGAGAAATCTAACCCAGCAATATTGGGTAAAAATCGACGTATAGGATTCAATAACGGATCTGTTAGTTTGTAAGTAATATCTAAGACTGAATATACAAATCTGTTACTCATATTAATAACATGAAATGCGGCAAGCCAAGATAAAACGATATTTATTATCAAAACTAATGAATAAAGATAAATAATATTATCAATTAAAATTATTAAAGAATTCATTTATCGAACTTTTCAACATAAATTGATTGCGATGGAAAAGCAAAAGATGCTCCTGCATCTTCTACAACTTGTTTTATCTTAATAATAAATTTATCTTTAACTTTTAACCAATCGTAATATCTATTTGTTTTAGTATAACATCTAATTAAAATATCAATCGAGCTCGCAGAAAACTGATTTAAATTTACTGCACATGGAGTAGTATCTGATATTATGAAGTCTTGATCCTCTTTTATAAAATCTAAAATTTTATTTCTTACTTGCTCCAATTGTTGAGATGTAGTTTTATATTCAAGTCCAATCATCCACTCAACTCTTCTATGAGACGTTTCTGATTGATTAATTACTGCTTTTTCTGCAAATTGAAAATTTGGAATTGTTGCTAATGCTTTATCAAATTTTCTTACTACTGTTGATCGAAAACCAATATCTTCGACAGTACCTTCTATAACTCCGTCAACATAAATCCAATCCCCAACTTTAAATCTTTTTTCAACTAAAACTAAAATTCCAGAAATTAAATTTTTAAATAAATCTTGCGCACCAAGAGCAACTGCTACACCGAAAAGTCCAAGTCCAGCGATAATAGGTCCAATTTTAATTCCCCAAATTTCAAGGGTCGCTGCAAATCCTAAAATAAGAATAAGCACCTTCAGAGCCCGAATTATCCAATTTACTAAATCTCTTGATAAAATTAACTCTATACTCTTTATTAAAAGAGCTGCTGGCTGAATCAACTGGTGAATAAACCAAAAAATCAAAATAGTAACAAGCGATCTATTTAAATGATCAACAAATAAAGATGATTTACCATCAAGTTCTAAAAAGCTAGAGGCTAAAAAAAAACCAAAAACAATTGGAAAGAATTTTACTGGACCTTCTAATGAAGTTGTTAGGTTATTATCAAAATTATTGGTACTTTTTGATACAAAAACTTCGATCTTTTTTACAATATATTTAGACACCACACTTCTTAAAAGTAAGAATATAAAAAAAACAAAAAGTGCAATTATTATGTCTGTAAAACTTGCTCCAGAAATACCACCTTTCCACACATCTTTTAATAAAGAGAAAAAATTGTTAATTATTTCCATATTAATTTTGAATTATACTTGTAAATTGTTCTAATCAAGACAAAATTCGATTAAACTCAATTAGTCAATGAAAAAAGATTTAATTTTTTTAGGTATTGAAACAAGCTGTGATGAAACAGCTGCGGCTGTCGTAAAAAAAACAGTAAAAGGCAAGATAAAAATTTTATCAAATATAATATCAAGCCAACATAAAGTTCATAAGAAATTTGGTGGTGTAGTTCCAGAATTAGCGGCGCGTACACATTCTGAGAAGATTGATTACATAATTAAAAATGCTCTTCTAAAAAGCAAATGTTCTTTTAACCAAATTGACGGTATAGCTGCAACTGCTGGACCAGGTCTCTTGGTTTGTTTAATGATTGGTATGACTGCTGGAAAAACTGTCGCAAATTTTTTTAAGAAACCTTTTTACGGTGTTAATCATCTTGAAGGTCATGCATTAACCATAGGATTAAATAAACCTGTAAAGTTTCCATATCTCCTACTATTAATCTCTGGAGGTCATTCACAGTTTTTATCAATAGAGGGTATCGGGAAATATAAAAGACTTGGAACAACAATTGACGATGCGCTAGGGGAAACATTTGACAAAACTGCAAAAATTTTAGGCATTAAGTTTCCTGGCGGGCCAATGATTGAGACGTATGCTAAAAAAGGGAACCCTTACACTTTTGATCTACCAAAACCAATACTTCATAGATCTGGTTGTAACCTATCTTTCGCAGGACTTAAAACAGCAATATTAAATATTTCAAAAAAAATTAAAACTAAACAAGATAGATACAACCTTGCCTCATCATTTCAAAATACAATAAACGAGATACTAAAAGTAAAGTGCAAAAAGGCATTTGAGATGTTTATGAAAAGCAACAACGCACTAGCAGAATTTAATTTCGTTGTTTCTGGAGGGGTCGCATCAAATCAATCTATTAGAAAAAATTTAAAAGAAATATCCTCAATAGCAAAATTTAATGTACACTTTCCACCTCCTGAATTATGTACAGATAACGCAGCGATGATTGCTTTGGCTGGTCTTCTAAATCACGAAATAGGAACAAAACCTGATATTGATTTATATTCTCAGCCTCGATGGCCTTTGGATGAAAAAGCGCCTTTTATGAAAGGTGCTGGTTTAGTAATATAACATACTATGAAAAAAAAATGGCTTGTTAAATCTGAACCGAATGTTTGGTCTATTGACCAACAAGAAAAATCCGGTTCCAAAGGTACAATGTGGGATGGTGTTAGAAATTATCAGGCAGCTAATAATCTTAAAGCAATGAAGAAAGGTGATCTTTGTTTTTTTTATCATTCAAATATTGGAAAAGAAATTGTTGGCATTGTTGAAGTGATAAAAGAGTACTTTTTAGATCCTACTGATAAAAAAAAAAAATTTGTTGCGGTGCAATTAAAATTTAAGAACAAATTAAAAAAACCGGTCACATTAGAAATTATTAGGCAAAATAGTGAGCTTTCTAATCTTCAACTCATTAAACAGAGTAGGTTATCAGTGATGCCAATTGATTCTAAAAGCTGGAAAATAATTTGTAAGTTAGGTAGAATTTAAAAAATAAAGGAGAACATTGTGCCGAAAAAAAAGAAAAGAAAAGCTGTAAAAAAAACTAAAAAGAAAAAAGTATTTAAAAAAAGAAAAACTGTAAAAAAAACTAAAAAGAAAAAAGTATTTAAGAAAAGAAAAGCTGTAAAAAAAACTAAAAAGAAAAAAGTATTTAAAAAAAGAAAAACTGTAAAAAAAGCTAAAAAGAAAAACGTATCTAAAAAAAATAAAATTAATAAAGTTAATAGCAAAATATTTAAAGTACAGTCTAATTGGGCAAAGCAAGCTCTAATAAATAGAAGTGGATATGAAAAAAAATATTTACAATCTATTAATAACAATGAAGCTTTTTGGGCTGATGAAGGAAAAAGAATTGATTGGATAAAACCTTATTCTAAAATTAAGGATGTAACATATAGTAAAGAAAAAGTTGATATAAAATGGTTTTACGATGGAACGCTAAATGTTTCGTATAACTGCATTGATCGCCACTTACCTCATAAAGCAAATGACACGGCAATAATTTTTGAAGGAGATGAGCCAACTGTCGATCGTAAGATTAGTTATCAAGAACTTAAGGATGAAGTTTGTAAACTCGCAAATGGATTAAAGAATATAGGTGTTCAAAAGGGTGATAGAGTAACAATCTATATGCCGATGGTACCACAAGCAGTTTATTCTATGCTTGCCTGTGCTAGAATTGGAGCAGTACATTCGGTCGTCTTTGGTGGGTTCTCTGCCGAATCACTTGCTGGAAGAATCATAGATTGTAAATCTGAGTTTGTAATCACTGCAGATCAAGGAGTGCGGGGCGCCAAAACTATTCCTTTAAAAAATACTACTGATGAAGCCCTTGAAAAATGTCCAGACATAAAAAAATGTGTTGTTTTAAAACATACAGGTGCGGATATAAAAATGAATGAAGGGATAGATGTTTGGTATCATGACATTACTGATAACGCTTCAATAGAGTGCGAACCAGAAGAAATGGGTGCAGAGGATCCTTTATTTATTCTTTATACTTCTGGATCAACTGGTAAACCTAAAGGCGTACTTCATACAAGTGGTGGCTATTTAGTTTACGCGTCAATGACACATAAATATATTTTTAATTACGAAGAGGGCGACGTGTATTGGTGTACTGCTGATGTGGGCTGGGTGACTGGTCATAGTTACATTGTTTATGGACCCCTTTCAAACGGCGCAACTACATTGGTTTTTGAAGGTGTGCCGACATACCCTGATGCTGGACGTTTTTGGGATGTTTGTGATAAGCACAAAGTGAATATTTTTTATACCGCCCCAACAGCTCTAAGAGCTCTCATGAGAGAAGGGAATGCTCTTGTTGAAAGATCTAGTAGAGAATCAATTAAAATTCTTGGTAGTGTTGGTGAGCCAATTAATCCTGAAGCTTGGTTATGGTATCATAAAGTAGTTGGAAACTCGCGTTGTCCAATCGTTGATACTTGGTGGCAAACCGAGACTGGTGGAATTTTAATCTCTCCTCAACCTGGAGCAATAGACTTAAAACCTGGATCAGCTACGAAACCTTTTTATGGAATACAGCCAGCAATAGTAGATGAAAAAGGTAGGGAGCTAGAAGGCGCTTGTGAAGGAAGATTATGCATGAAAGCTTCTTGGCCTGGACAAATGAGATCAGTTTATGGTGATCATCAAAGATTTATTGATACATACTTTTCAACAGTTAATGGAATGTATTTTACCGGTGATGGATGCAGAAGAGATAAGGACGGATATTATTGGATTACAGGTCGGGTTGATGATGTAATTATTGTATCAGGACATAACCTCGGAACGGCAGAAATTGAAAGTGCATTCGTTGCACATGCAAAAGTAGCTGAAGCTGCTGTTGTTGGCTATCCACATGATATAAAAGGGAATGGTTTATACTGTTATGTCACACTTAATGCTGGAGAAGAAGGATCTGAAGAATTAACTAAAGAGTTAAAACAATGGGTTAGAAAAAATATAGGACCACTGGCTACACCAGATTTAATACACTTTACTCCGGGACTTCCGAAAACAAGATCGGGTAAGATTATGCGACGTATCTTGAGAAAAGTTGCAGAAAATGATTATAGTAATCTAGGAGATACATCTACATTAGCTGATCCCACTGTTGTAGATAGCTTAGTAGTTAACAGATTAAATAAATAGCTAGAAATCATATACAATTCCTTTTTTTTCCCAGTCGCCATATCTGGTTGGTTCAAGGCCCGCAGGCCCGTTGACTTCCTTAATTGCTTTAATATTTTTTTTGTTTTTATTGCGTAATTTTGCTTCAGCAAGAGCTTCTTTGGCAATTTTTTTTAAATCTTTTTTCATTACAATTATTTAATATATTATTATAATGAACTTGTGAAAGATTTTATTCAAACAATGATTAAACCTGATTGGGATGATAATCCCAAGAAGGAAGAAATTTTATATGCAGCAAACCTTTTAGAAATAGGTGAATTTCAGTTTCTACAATTAGCTTATAAAAATTGGTATAATGAAGAGTTGCCAGAAAAGCTAATACATACAATTTTTAGAAATTATACTATTAGAAATATAATACCGGGGTGGGCAAGACACTATGCCAGAACAATTGCACATCTTGATAAGACAAACCAATTAGATCCTCTTGATCCAAAATATCACGTTTATGACAGAGAATTTGGAAAACCAATTGGTAGTAAAGGATTAGAGAGGTTTGTGCTTGTAAGCTTAAGTATAACTACTTTTTTTTTATTTGCGTTTTATATGGCAATTATTACCGTAGATGAGCCCACTGATTTATTGCCACCTTATTTTGAGAAAAAAAATATATTCCCGGAACAATATAAACAATTACCAAAACCAATAAAAAAAAATAAAAGGGAAATATAAAATGTTTAATGTTCCAAAAGAATATGAAGATCTAATAAATATTATTTTTTTATTTGTAACAGCTTTTATTGCTTACCACGGATTAACACACAGAAACGCAGATGGGCAAAGTAATTGGGTTCATTTGTTATTTGGATGTATTGCAGCAGTTTACTTTTTTTTAGTACTATTTAAAGACGTGCTAAAAGTTATATCCTTTTAAAGCTTACCTGGTTTATGCATTCTTTGCTCTTCATCAACTTCAGGTAATCTTAAAACTCTTTTTTCTAATGGTAATTGTAACTGTTCGTAAATATATTGTGCTCGATCTCTAACTGACGATGGTTTATTTATCATATAGATAATTTTGTGACCTAAACCTGGACCAGCTACTGCTTCGTGATCTATTTCTAAAGCTTTAATATAATCTTTTAGCGCTTCCTCATATTGTTCTTTTCTGTCTTTAATAATCCCCCTGTTTGCAAATGCTGCTGCTAATGTACCTTTGCCAGTTAAATCATCGTCTTTTAAATTTTTATTTAGAAATTCTATTAATGACGTGAGTTCTTTTTCTGCAATTTGATATTCTTTTTTATTTATATAAACTAGAGCTTTACACATCATCGCTCCACGATGTTTTGGATTTTTTTTTAATGCAATATTTGCTTCATCAATAGCTTGATCCCACAACTTATCTTTTAACCTTTGGTCACAAATTTGTGTTTCATAATCACCAGGAGGTCTATCCATAAAAGATTTGACTATCATCCAAACCGTGAACATGACAAAAGTAGAAATTCCACAAATAATTACAAATCTTTTTAAAATTCTAGGATTCATTTTATTACTAAAATACATTTTGAACATATAAATAACTAAAAACAAATGATAATAAAATTGATGTAAATTTTGCTCTTTTATTTAGTTTAGTTTCAATTTCATTGTCTAAATCATTTTTATCAGTATTATCTTTAAAATATTTTTTCATATATAATTGATATAAAATTTTTTTTATTGGAAAATAAAGCGCAGCAAATAATGCTAAGGTCCATATGGGTTGATAGAATGTTTTATACAATTCAAGCATACAACCATAGGTATCACTTTAAAGTTTTTTTTTAAAATATAAAAAACCCAATAAATTCGAGAGAATTCTATTTGCAATGCAACAGTAATGGCCCTTTTATTGAAAGTTTAGTCTTAATTATCAAGCTAAAATATTATAAATTCAACAGTTGTTGTTAGTTAGTTTAACTAGCAACGTTACATGTAACAATAAACTAAACAAAGGGGGAAACCTTGTCTGAAAAAGTACAATGGTTATTAGCGTTTGTGGTATTGTATTGGGTCTACTGTATTTATTGGGGATTCAAATCAGCACAAATGGCTAAAAGTGCTACCGATTACTTCGTAGCTGGTCGTAGACTAGGGCTATGGGTATTCGTATTAGCAGCCACGGCAACATCTTTCTCTGGTTGGACCTTTATGGGTCACCCAGGTTTGATTTACCGTGATGGTTTCCAATATGCATACGCTTCATTTTATGCAATCACAATTCCTTTTACGGGTGTGATGTTCTTAAAAAGGCAGTGGATATTAGGAAAACGATTTGGTTATGTAACACCTGGTGAAATGCTTGCAGATTACTTTAAAGGTGATGGTGTAAGATATTTAACAGTGGTGATTGCATTATGTTTCTCAATTCCATACTTAGGTTTACAGTTAGCAGCGTCTGGAAAATTATTTAACGTTTTATCAGATGGTCTTGTCACTGTAACTGCAGGTACATGGATCTTATCAGCAGTTGTGCTAATTTATGTGGCCTCTGGTGGATTAAGAGCCGTGGCGTATGTTGATACACTTCAGTGTATACTTCTTGCGTTCGGAATTGTAGCAGTAGGTTTTATCGCATATGATCTAGTAGGCGGTTGGACTGCACTTAATCAGGGATTAGCAAAAGTAGCTTTAGTTAAAGGCACCAAGTGGGGAGTAACTCCAGGTGATGGATACTCGGCTTATCTGGCTATTCCTGGCGTAATTCAATTTACAGCAGGTTTAGGTAAAGAAACTCCTGTTGGTGGATTATGGACGGGTGTAATGGTGTTAACTTATATGTTTGCTCTTATGGGTATTCATTCTGCACCAGCATTCTCTATGTGGTCTTTCAGTAACAAAGATCCAAGACCTTTTGCACCACAACAAGTTTGGGCATCGTCTTTTGGAATTGGAGCAATCCTTTTCTTC
>NZJW01000021.1 GCA_002692055.1 Candidatus Pelagibacter sp.
CGAGCTTTTGTAGAACTTTTAAATATATCTTTATTTTTGATATATCTTTTATGTTTTGTTTTATTGAGTGCCATTCTTAATATAGTTAGTTATCCTGATTTTGTTGTGCACAGTACTTGGTAACTTTAAAAGTTTCCTAATCTTTCTATTCTCTTCAAGTCTCTCTCTTGTTTTTTCTGATAAATTAGCTAAGAGATGTTCAATGACATGAAGATCTTTGATAAGCTTCTGTCTGTCCATATACTCCTTTTTGAGTTATCTTCTTTTTCTTCTAGTAACTCGTTTCTTTTTTCTACCTCTTTTTGCAAAAGTAGAAACATTAGTTGGTTTGCCCCCAGGATTGCCTGCTTTTCTTTTTCTTCTGACTGCCGACTTAATTTGTGCTTTAGTCATACTTCTGGCTTTACTTGCAGGTACACATTTAGGATAACCACCTTTGCCTTTTCCTCTTGCGGATTTTCTTCCGCAGGGTTGATAACCACCGCCTTTACGAGGCCTGGATATATCTACCCAACCTTCTTTAAACCACTTAGTTAATCCACCACTGTGTCCTGGCATTTATTTTCCTTTCTTTTCAGCTTCAATCAATTTATCTTTGATATCTACAGAACCGTCCCAGTTTTTATCTTTACCTGAGATTATATTCCATAGTTGAAGAAGCTTTTCTTTGATGTAACTCATCGTCTTTTCTTTACTCCCATTCTAAAACGTCCGCCTCGCTTNTTATAAGTTCTTACTAACCACCCATTTGCATATGCGGAAGGGTAGACTTTAAATTTTCTTTTTGCCTGCGCTTTTACTCTAGAGTATAAANCTGGATTTGTTGGTACTGGTACCTTTTTAGCTTTTCTTTTTCTTGCCATGTTTCTTTCTTAATCCTGCTTTTGCAGACTTGAAGATTGATGCGACAGTTTTCTTGCCCATCACTCTTGCTCGTTGTTCNCCTACAGTTAGTATCTGTATTTTTCTTGCATAACTTTTACGAACTCTTTTAACTTTTCGTACTGTTGCTCTTGCATCTTTTATAGTAGCAAACTTAATTCTGACAGTATCTTTTGGATTTTCGTCAGTATAAAGTCTTCTTCCAGAACCTTTAGGTTTTTTACCTGTTCCTTTTCTTGGATCTTTTTTTCTTCTTTTTACCATAGCCTGATGCGTATATTGCTCTGCCCTGTCTTTCAGCTGCTTTTTTGGATTTGTAAGTCTTTCCAGACTTACCCCATTTATAACCGCCTTTAACTTTTCTTACGGGCACTACTTACAAGGTCTATTCTTTTTCCGAATAGCTGCTTGAAGTCCTTTGGGTAACTTCTTTTGTTTTGCTGTAAGACAAGGTTTCATTCCTCTCTTCTTACCGTTCATTTTTTTCTTCTTACCTTTTCTGTGCATTGGCATTGCGTAACTCCATTAACCGTTNCCGGTCTTGCTGTATAATTACAGGCTTGGGTGTTTGATTATTAGCTCCCTTGGTGAATGTAGGGTGAGACCATAAATATTCACATTTCTTCTGGCTATCATTTCTATGTGCCACGAATTCATCAATCTCATCTAGAGTTAGGTCATCTACTACATAAACTAGAGCGTCATTCGGTTGTATTTTCCAGTTTATCTCGGTCAGTTTTAAAAGTTCTTTATCAAAAGGAATTATCTGTATTTTACCTTCAAGATAGCTTTTATAACTCCACGGACAAACATGACGTATACTGTGAAAATAGTTAAACCAGTTAGAGTTATCCTCTACTTCTTTTTTTCTTTCCACCTTTCTTTTTCTTTTTACCCATTGGTTTTTTCTTGTGTTTTGCCACCATTTTCTCCTAAGTCCATCGAGGAGGCTCGTCTGGACACTCTACCCATCTTAACTTAGTCTTGAGGGGCATAAAACACCCACATAANTTGCAGGTCTTCCAAAATTTATTAAACTGAGGACACTTTTTACAAATCTCATATCTCTCTTGATATGATAGTTTTTTCCTCATTATTTATAAGTNTTGTTTATTTTTCTTTTTTTAAGCAATTGCTTTTTACGAGCAAGTAACATTTTCTCTCTTGGAGTCATGTGTTCCTCTTGTACATTATGCATTGCACTTCCACCTACTGGTGTTTTACTCTTTTCCATAGTTTCTCTCGTATGCTATTTTTGCACTTTCTTCTTTTTCAAAAGTACATTCTGTATTATTTTTCTTGTCCATAAAGGCATAGCCACCTTTTACTTTATAAATACCTTTTTTAACTTCTTTAACTTTAGGTGATTTATCTATATCTTTCTTTTCGTATTCCATTGTTACTCCTATACTTGGATATTCCACATTGCCAATATTAATATTGCGCCACCCACTATTAAGCTTCCTGACGCTGCAATTAGTATTGATTCAATTCTACCTATAGACTTATCCATATCATCAAAGCGATTAAAACATGTTTTCCATCTTTCCTCACACATAGCTTCATGACTAGACATTCTTTTGTCTAGCGCTGCTATGTCAGCTGTGTTTTTCTGTATGTCTGTGTCCACTTTGTTTTTCCTTATTAGTCTCGTTAGTCCATTTCTAACTATTGTTTAATTATACCAAAAATCGTACCTGAAGTCAAGTACTATTTTTCAATGGTATAGATTTTAACTGGTTCTGATTTGCCCTTGACCGTAACTTCATCTAAGAATTTGTAATCATAACCGTCAACTAAACTGTATTCGGATATGATAAGACTAGTNTCNTAATTCTTGCAACTAGATTCTAGCCTTGCAGCAAGATTAACACTATCGCCAAGAACACTGTAATCAAACCTATTCGAACTACCGAAGTTTCCCACCACGCATAACCCGGTGTTGATTCCCGCTCCTGTATTAATTTGATCCAAGCCTTCTTCTCTGAGTCTTTCATTTAGTTCCTCCAATGATTCTCGCATTTCGAGAACCGCTTTGGTTGCATTCTCTACTTGATTGTNATCATCAAGTGGTGCACCCCAAAATGCCATGATACAATCTCCCATATANTTNTCGATTGTTCCNCCATGTTTTAATATAATTTGTGTTTGGTTGTCAAGGAATCTATTAATAAGTTCAGTGAGTCCTTGAGGATTTTTCTGATATTTTTCTGAAATTGGTGTGAATCCTCGAATATCAGAAAAAAGAAATGTTAGTCGTTTGGTCTCCCCACCCAATCTCAGTAATGTTGGGTCTTTTTGTAATTTTTTTACTAAGGCGGGACTAACGTATGTCCCAAATTGTTGTTTGATTCGAAGTTTCTGTCGATACTCCGATAGGAAACTTACGAAAGTATGATATGCCCAAAATAAAACGGACAANACTACGATTCCACTAGCGTCAATCAAATAAGAAGATTGATACGCATACCAGGCTCCNTAAGAAGAACCTACAGTGAAAAGTGCCAGTGCAGGAACGGAAAACCAGATAGACCTTGATGTAAAAGCCAAAGTAAGAAAAGCAAGTAGAGCAACGGCGTATTCGATAGCCAGTGCCCAACTTGGTGAACTAGGGGCAGTGCCTTGTATAAGATTGTGTAATATGTTTGCTTGAATTTCATGAGGATATTTTGCCCCAGCGGGGGTGGGTACAGGATTAGTTACACCCTCTGCAGTTGTACCCACAATAACAAAAGGAGCTTCAATAGGGTTATTAATAAANTCNGTTCCTGTTTGTTTNTAAAATTTTGTGTTCCAATCTAAAAAGATTCTTCCATTAGAGTCTGTATTCATAAGAGGATAATTTGGAACTCTTATCCACTCAATACCTTGTTCGTTTGTTTTTAGTTGATANCTTGGATCNCCTANTGCNACTCTTAATAATTCTAGTGCGAAACTTGGATAAAGTTTTTCTTGAGAGTTTACGACTAGAGGTANTCTTCTTGTAACTCCGTCTACTTCTGGAGTTGAGGTAACTACTCCTCTTCCTTCTGAGGATACGGCTAGGCCGGGTGTTGGTTGTAAAATTCCTGGATATTGATATAGCCATGGTAGTGGGTCTTCTCCTAGTTGTGCAGTACCAACATGAGTGCCAGTACTAGTAACTTGAGTCGATGCTGCAGTTGCAAGGACAGTTGGTTTTTTAGACATACGAAAAGAAAAGTATGTATCATAAGTTTCTCCTCTTATGTCTTTATTTGGCATTAATACTGTTATGCCTGGAATGGCATTTGTAGTCGTAATTAAATCGCCATAAACTGACCTTGGTAATGGCCAGCCTTCNTAGTCATTGATAAAGTTTTCATCTAAATCAACAATAAGTATATTTTCATTTTGAACTGGTTCTGTATTCATNATTAACCAGTCATAAGTTTTTAATTCTGCTATTTGTAANGGATATGGATTCCAAATAAAAAATCCAAAAATAAATACAATACTTAATAATTTATTAATCATATNTNTTTATTACATATAAATTATTAATTACTGCTAAAGTAGTTACAGTATTAAAATAAACCATTGCATGTTCACTTGAATTTTGATGAATAAAAGGTAATATCAATAATTTTAATGATATAAGTTCAATATTATTTGGACTTTCTCCAAGTACAGGATTTGCTTCTTTTACATTATCTCTATTTTCTAAAGCATAAATAGTAGTAGCTACATCAAGTGAGTGTATTATCCATGAGTATCGAATTTGTTTATTTGTAGGTAAANGGTCAGGGTCATTAAATATTCTATAATAGTTTCTTTCTTCCCATTCTTTAATTAATTGTCCGTCTTTCTCCATTTGTTCAAAATCAAACGGAGTTTCAGGNAGAGTTAAATCAACTTCCTGATTGGCGGATACTGATAGTGGTATTACTAGCAGAGTTAAGAATAACGTTATAAGCTTTTCCATCTTGTTCTATAATTATATTGTAGCCAGTTTCTCCATTTAGNTCTAACTGTACATACTGTGTTACTTGTCTAATCAAAGTTACTTTTTCGGCNTCGCCAAAAGTTGTTATTTGAGTAGANGGGTCATTTCCATACTCCGTGCCTTGTATATCTATAGGCGCGTATAAAGTTGCGGCTAGTGCATCTTCTGTTTCTAATTCGTCTAGTTGTTCGATGACTTCTAGTAAGTCTTCAAGAAAATCTACATCTAAATATTCAATGTCTAATTCTGAAAACTCTAAGCTATCGTCTAATAAATAGTCTATATCTAGCTCGTNGTAAGCGAGGAAGTCGATATCAAGAATATTGCTATCAGAGCTGCTATCTCTAGTCTGTCCCTCAGTTTGTTGTATTTCTTCATTTTCTTTNGGTGGTGAGACAATCAATAGATTGTCTATCAAGTCTACAGTTAAATCCAGGATAACAGTTTTAGTAGGCACTTGTTCCCATACGGTAGTTACAGTAGATTGATATGGTTTATTTAATATTACTTCCCCCATGGCAGTTGCTACTACAATCTCGCCACTAGGAAGCCCATTTGCATCTGGTAAGAGAATCACCAAAGACCTACCGAATTCATCAACGGTAACAGTAAAATCTGTTCCTCGAATTGCGATCTGTGCTGTTGGTGTACTGATATTGATATTTTGTTTATCTATCTGTCCTATCTTGCCAGTAATAAAACGAGCAGTTCCACTTGCAAATTGCATTGTCATTTTTGACTTCGAAGGATTCGGGTCAAAGATAACTTCATCAATTATAAGTTTACTNTGCTCTGTAAGTCGAACTTTACTATCATCTATAAATGTAATGCCGATTCGCCCATTAGCTGTACGTACATCGTCCATTTGTTGAATATCTTGTTCTAAAAAAGCAGGAAGGGGCTCGTCTCTTAAGACTGCCCCATTTCCTTTAAGCTCAGTGATTTCGCCTATGTCAGCATGAAGTGGTAGTACCACCATCATTTTGAACAATACATATATTACTATTTGACGCATCACCTTCAATTTTTAACCAGTCCGCTGCTAGTGTTGAAGACTGTGTTACAGTTAATGTATTGTCGTCTCCATCTAAATCAAGATAAAAATATCCTGCATCAGTTGAACTGCTTCCATAACCAGATTTGGTTAATGTTAATGTGTTATCATCTCCAAAGATATCTAAAAAGTTTGTGTAGTAGTCAGAATCAATATCGATTGTAAATGTATTATCGTCGCCGAGAATCGTCCAATCTATATCAAAGTAATCGGAACTTGAGTTTTCTGCTATATCAACATCAAAGTAGTTCGTATTACCTGTTACATCGAGATTTAAATCTCCAAAATCTGCACTATTCAAACCAGTTGTATCCATGGAAAATATAAATTCGTTACTATCTCCATCGAATTCGAAAAAGCCAGTAAAGTTATCCCCATATATTCCATCAGTAAGAAATTTATTAGAAGAACCTATTTGGTTAATATCAAAAACCCATGAGCCACCATTTAATATAGCAGCAGTCATTTGTCCTGATACCGCATCAGCTCCACCAATTATATTGCTAGAACCAAGTTGTTCGATGTCAATAGCACCATTATCTCCTGTTTGGTCAATGTAGATTTCATTGTCTGCATATAAACCAAAGGATAAAAATAATACTAATAGTATTCTCATTCTCTTTCTCCCCAGTACTTCCAGTACCCTTTTTCTCTGCCCTCTCTTATCAATTGAACTACTGCAGTTTCCATTGCTGCTTGTATGGCTATTGACTTGCTTTCGTTCATAGCGTTACCGCTTTCAACTTCTACAAGTTCTGTGCCATCAGCAATGAATCTGAAAAAGTCATTAGAGAGACCCACAGAAAGTATCGCTTTTGAGGTTAGGATTTCAATTAAAATTTCTCCCGTACTCACAGAAACTAATCTTAATGAAACCACTACAGTGTCTTCACGATACTGTTTGGAAGTGCCAACTCCTAGATATCTAGCTCCAGCACCTCCACTTATTAAATTAGTGTTATAATCCACTATACCCCCTTCGATAATTAAACCTGCAAACAGTAGTGGTTGTTGTTCGGCTTCATCATCAAAACTTTGTCTAGTCTGTCTTATAAGTTGTCTTTCTCTTGTAAGATTATCTAATCCTTTTCTTTCTACAACTTTGAAGAATCCAGACTGTTTGAGTGCTCTTATTAGATAGGTTTCGGGAGCCATAGTAACAGCAGTGCTGAAACTAGCAACACCATCTACACTCTTTCTTTGTCCTGTTAAATCGTTAAATGAGTATACCGCCACAACAGGAGTTCGTGTTGGCATAGGCATTGTTTGAATTGCTTTTGTGACAGGTTTTTCGATTATTGCTTCCCCAGAAAAACATTCTGCTTTNTGTACAATTGTAACTAAGTCTTTATAGTCTGCATCTGGATTTGATACACAAGGAGACATATAGCCTCCATGAGTAGCACAACCACTAATCAGCAGGAAAGCCGAAGTCACCGATAGGAATTGTGATAACTGTTGTTTCACCTGTTGCCTCATTAAAGATAGTCATTGTTAGTGTAACACCATCTGATGTCCAAGTAATTAGATTATCAAATAGTAGAAAACTACCTTCCGTTGCAGGATTCTCTCCAAATAGTTGGTCTACTAGTTGTCGAGATAACTGCGCGTATACTCTTGATTCGAAGTTCTTGATAAATCTTGCTAATGTAGTATTTTCAGCATCTCTTTCAAGTTGCTCCTTCAATGCTTTGATTTCTGCTTCGATTGCTTCTTTTCTTGTCATTTCTTGACTGTCAATAGTAAGATAATGACTTGATGTTCCCACGCCACTGAAGGACGGAGATTTGAATTTAAATTTTATTTCATCTGCCATTATTGGAAATGTAATTAAGCACATACTTATAACAAGTAGTGCACCAACTACAGCATTTGAAACTCTATTATTTATTTTTCTTTCGTTCATTTTCTTTCATTTGCAAAACTGTATCCAGTTTTTCTTGCAAGCGAATCATGTCGTTGTCCATCATTCTAATCTGGTCGATTAATTTAAGAACAGTNATTTTCATTTCTTCGGTTGCTGGGTCAATTTTTTCAGTAATTGTAGTCCAAACAAAATAAACAAAGTATCCAAGACCTAACATGGCTATTATTGGAAATCCAAATTGCTGAACTATTTCAGCTGCATCTTCCATCCAATCCATTATTTAAACCAACATACAGGATATACACACCAATAAGGATTAGCAACTCCTAATAACCATAAGATTAAAATTCCTAGTAGTATCTGTATCCAAAGTTTTCCTTTTGACCATTCTCTGAATCGTATAGCATATGGTGCCAGTTTATTAAACAACCAGTCTTGCATTAGTCTCTCCTTGCATCTATTGTGCCATCTTCTACAAAATTTTCTGCTCTTGATATTCTTTTTAAATCTGGTGTAAGGTCAAGTGCAGAACTAACGCTTACATCTATTCGTATCATGTCATTATTCATTACTTTAATTCTAGTAACTAACATTGAACATATTCCTTTTAGTTCTTCAGTATTTCCAACTACGTCTTCCATTATCTTTTTTATAATGATAAATATAAAAGCACCCATAAATAATGCTGCTGCTATAGGTGCTCCTACATCAGTAATAAAATTAAATATGGTATATTCTTCAATCATAGTTCTATTGCAAATATTTTNTCTTTGTTTACTTGTTCTAANTCAAAATTTATTGAAACTCCGCAACCACATGAAGATTGCTCTTTTGGATTAATAAATTTAAATACTTCATTGAGTCCTTCTTTTTGATAGTCTAGTGTCATGCCTACTAAGTAGGGTACTGAAATTTTATTTATTAGTACCCTAAATTTTCCGTAATCCAGTTCCACNTCTTCTTCAGAGGGTAAACTATCAGTCCTATCAAATACATACTCAAAACCAGCACACCCCCCGCCAGTAATACCCAAGCGGATGCCAGCAAAGTTCTCTTTTGTTTGTTTCTCCAAAATCTTGGCGATTGCTTCATTCGTAATCTCTATCATGGCATATTGTCTCCGTAAAGCTCTCTGCATTGTTCTTCAAAATCTGAGTCCCAGTATTCGTCTGATTTCTTTTTATTTTTATGAACTTGCGTTCTACCATGCTTGGGTGTTTTCTTTCGAGGAAATATTTTATCCCAGNTTTCTCTAAACTGCTTTTCGTTTGTTGGTCTTCTTTTGCTTCCCTTTCCCATTTTCTATTAAATTAACCACTTTGCTTATTCTGCCACTCTTCATCAATTTGTGAAATTTTTTGGTTATGTTTTCTATATTCAGTTTTCTTCTCCCAATCTAAGATAGCTTGTTTTATGCTATCTTCTGCTAAGACTGAGCAGTGTAATTTTATAGGAGGTAATTGTAGTGCTTTTGCAATATCTCTATCTTTTATTAGTTTTGCTTCTTCTATAGTTTTGCCTTTCAGCATATCTACAAATAGTGTTGAAGAAGCTATTGCACTTCCGCAACCATAAGTTTTAAATTTTACATCAATGATTTTTTCATCGTGGTCTAATTTAAGTTGTAGCTTCATAACATCACCACAAGCGGGTGCGCCTGTTAGTCCGGTTGCTACATTTGGATCTTTTGGGTCGAATCGCCCTACACTAAACTTTTGTGGATTGTTTAGTACTCCATAAAATCTATCATTTACTTCCTTGCTATATGGCATTTATTTCTCCTTNAGTAGTTTCTTCATTANTTCGCCGTAGTTACCTTGGCCGAATGGAACTTCACCATTTATCTGAACATTTGTTTGGCTTTTAATATTAGAGGCTTTTGCTTTTTCTAAGTCTGCTTGTGCTTTGATTTCGTCCATTCTCATTTTGTGTGCCATACCGAGTAAGTCTGCTAAGTCTTTGTTACTATATATTTCTGATTCTTCAGCCTCTTCCATTTTTCTTTCTATGAGGTCATCTAGTGCCTCTGCGAGTTTAAAACGATTGCGATACCCAGTATCTAAGTACACTTGGTCAATATATCCTTTGACTTCTCTTTTAGCAAGTGTTTCTGACACTTCGCTCTCGTGTATTTTCAATCGTGAGCATACTGCTGGAATGTTTCCCAGTTCAAGGTATGCATTAGCCACTTCAAGTCCCTCAGGACTTATTCTTGTCGATATTTCATTCTTCATAATGCAATTATAACAAATTTTCTACCATATGTCAAGAAGTATTTTTAAGAGCATCATTATGATGCATCTGTTCGCGTTTTTTAACAGTTTCAAAATTTTTCAAAAGTTGTACGTATGGGGGTGTCCAGCTGCTGGTAGGTGTCAGCGTCTGTTATCTGCTACCCCTACCATAAAATGCTAGAGATGTCAACTCCCTAGCACTTTTAATATCTTNTCAGCATTGAGCAAAGCAAGAATNACTGTGATTAAAAGAATTGTATCCATAATCACACTATAAGAAATATATGCTTTCTTTCCTAACTCATTAATCAATCTTTTNTCAACGATAATGAAAGGAATATTTTCTGCTCTTAATTTCTTAATAGCTTTCTTAAAATTCTTCTTACTTTCAGGGGTGTTATCCCATTCTGTTAAGATTAATCTCTTCTTTTCAAATATGTTTAACATTTTCATTTTCTCCTTTTTGTTTAACATGATANTATTATCGTTNATTTTGCTANNANTGTCAANACTTTTTTAAAAATAAATTGGGGGAATTTCACCCCCGACCTTGCAAGGAGGAACAAGGTTTTTAAAATAATCTCCCNTGTCTATAGAGCATCTCCTTTTTTGGCTCATGTTTAATTAATTCTTTTCTTATATCTTCCCATGTTATTTTTAACAATGGGAAAGCTGTTAACATTTCTCCAAAATGGGCATCATCTTCTTTGAGATAATCTACTAATCTATTATATAAATTCTTTTCCCATATTAGATATTCGTTATCTTGCATTTTGTTAATTGCTATCTTTTCCATTATATAACTCCATGTAATTTAAATGTAAAGACTAATATAAAAAATATTAATATTAATCCACCTATGAAAGGCGCTAGAACTTCATCAACTTTCAATGCTCTAATCATTTTCCTTTTCCACCTATTAAAAGCAATTCTATTTCTCATTTGCTGACGCGTTGGATTAGACCCTTCGCTTGATACTGCAAACATCAACCCAATCATTAATAAGATACCGAATGCTACTACTAATAATAATTCCATGTTAATTACTCCTTTTTTTGTTTAACATACTATTATTATAAGCATATGCAACCAAAATGCAAGATATATTTTAAAAATAAATATATAAAAAATGCTTGACATTTTAGGCATAATATGATAGGGGGCGCCGAAAATATCATATCCAAAGGAAAATGTCAAGGGTTTTTTCGAAAAAAATTATACTAAGATTTTTGCTTGGTCTTGTTGGAAATTTGAGGGGAGGTTTAAAATTTGTTATAAACAAATTTTAAACCATGTTGCGAATTTTTGCAACCTTTATTTTCAAATTTTCTTACCACAATTTCAAGAAAAATGCAACACTTTTTTTCATATTTTTTTAACATACTTTTTGAAAAAATGCAAGAAATTTTTAAACTTTTTTACGCTAAAATGTCACACAAATGTCACACATAAGAATTGACTATTACCGAGAAAAAACCGATACTATATTTAATGTTTAAGAAATTAAACAGGCGTTAGCCCCTAAGACCGAAACAAGCAATTTCGAAAGGTGTGCCGAAGAACTCCCTGACCGAGATAATGTTCTCAAATTTGATAAGGTTGCAATTATCAAGACTTGAAAAAAGAATAAATAACATTTTAATAAACTGACATAATATAAACTTTTAACGAGGTAAAACTATGGATAAGAAATTATCAACTAAAGCAAAAGCGAATCTTAAAATATTAAGACTTGCTATTGCTCGTGGCGATTCGGTAAAACAAACATTTAAGAAATTAAATGTTGATGTTCCTATTGAATCAAATATATCTTTTATGGTTAGAGATGGAAAATTTATCTCAATGCCTATGCAACTTGATTTATTCAAGGGGGTAGACAATGGATAATCCAAAAAAGACTGTAAAGAATAAATTACAGGTAATTGATGAAGTTTTAAAATCTGATGATAATAAAACTTTTGAAATGTCGGTAAGTGATTTCAAGGCGTTGTTTTCAACTGCTCAACTAAATAGAGGTTGGACTAAACCCCAACTAGAGAATTTATTGGAGAGGTTGAAATAATGTCACCAAAAAAGAAAAAACTTACTGTNGCTGTAATTGATACAGAAACGACAATGCGAAATGAACACTCGCATTTAATNTTCGATTTNGCNTTTGTTATCGGTAATGTATATGATGATAATTCGGTGGATTGCTTAGAGAAAAATTATTTAATTAAGGACACTCTAAAAAATCCCGANAATTTTATTTTTACATATACCGATAATGAAACNGGAAATCGNGTTCCTTATTCTCTCGATTCTCGATATTCAAAATCCCTCGATAGGTGGGCGAATGGAGAGAGATACGAGGTAGCAACTTGGGATTATGCTTATAAGCAATTCTGGGATTATTGCTCTCGAATGGGTGTTGATGTGATAACTGCATATAATTTAAATTTCGATTTAAAGGCTATGCAAAAGACACAAGCTCAATTTTCAGATAAACAACTTCGATTGCCNAATGGTGTCGATAAAGTCTGTTTAATGGATATGTGCCAAACATTCATTATGAATCGAGATTTTAAATTGTGGTGGGATTCTTTAGAAGAGGATTTNAAAAATCAATTTAGAACTGAAAAAGGAAATATGTCATATTCGGCTGAATGTATTTATAGGTATCTATTNGAAGATTATTTCTATACTGAGCAACATACTGCTTTGAGAGATTGTCGCATGGAATGGAAACTTTTAAAATACTGCTATCGAAAATGGGCGAATGATATTAACAAACATTTTGTTAATAATATTCGTGGTGTATCATGGAGAACTGCTAATAAAATCTTTACTAAAAAAGAAAAGTTAGCAATGCGAAATGGTAAGAAAAAGCGTGTTAATTCTCAACTTGCAATGGANTTGTAGAATGGGAATTAATAAACGAAATTACTTTCGTGATTTTTGCTTTCATATGTTTTCNGAATATGAACTCGAAGTCTGGCGATACGAGGGGCGATATGCCCCTCTNAATCGNTTTAAATACATTCGACACAATTACNATTTTCTTAAAANAGAATTTTCTAAATGTGAACATGAATGGATAATGAGAGGTAAATAAACTATGGATATATATTTATGGTTTTTCTTTATTGGTGTATTTGTTGCTGGGCAAGGAATACATGATTTTCAAGGAAAATTATTGCTGATGACTTTTTCAAATGTCGGNATACTAATTTGGTCATTTAATAATGGTAATTATGAACTTTTAATAATTACTCTTTTGATGATGATTGCTTGGANTACTCGCTTTTTTAGGGGGTATAAAAATGCAAAAAACTGAATTTGTGCAAAGACTATGGAAAATTAATCCCACGATCCGAATTTATGACCTAGACGGCACGATTATTGATTCTTCACACAGAAGAGCCACTAAGCCAAATGGGGAAATAGATTTAGATAAATGGCGAGAAACTAATACANAGGATTTCATTTTTAAAGATGAATTATTGCCTATGTATTGGCAACTCGTGAATGACTATAAGAATGGCGATATCGTTGTAATATGCACTGCGAGAGAATTGAATAAATGGGATTTACGATTTATTCACTCAATGGGNATTTATTACGATTACATCATTTCAAGACCAANAGGNGAAACNACTNTTGATGATGTTTTGAAATGGAATCAATGTCGNCANTTCTTTAACCTAAAGCAATTTAAGAAACTGACTAAAATTCTTTATGATGATAATNCNAACACTTTGAAAAGATTTTTTTCAAAAGGTTGCGAGGTTGTCAATGCTAAAGAATGGAATAAATCATTTTCTTGATTGAAAAATAATGCAATTATTTTGCATTTTCCTCTTGACATAATGTCCGAAATCCTTAAAATATACTTATATTCAAATTTCGGATATTATGTCAGAAAAGGGGATATACAATTCTAAGAAGATTAACTCCGATTAGAATTTGAGAAAAAAAGAATCTTCGGAATCTACATTTTCTCAAAATGGAAAAAAGACTTTAGGGAATTTTTTCCACGAGGACGAAATCTCGAATGGAGATTCCAACGAAAAGGCAATGCCGATTCGTCCGAATCTAGAAATTAACTTTTGAGATTTCCCCTCACTTTTTTTTCACCAATTTTTTTGGAGAACTGCCCCTGCCCGATTTTTGGGCGAGGCGCATTCTGCGCCGCAGTGCGAAAACTCAGTGCAAAAACTAGTTGCGTGTGCGCCAAACGCAGTGCTAAAACTCAGTAATTGGTCTACGCGGGTGATTCGCCGAAGGCGGGTAGCGCCCGGCGGGTCTGTTTTCGTCCCTAATATATTATAACACACAAATTTCCGTCTGTCAAGAAAAACTTTCAAAAAAGTTATCCACAGGAAATTAACAGGATTTCCACAGGTTGCTCTATTGAAATGCCTGAAAAAATCATTATAATACATANTATGAAAAACGAAAACAAAAGACCAAGCAAAAAGGTCCTCGTTGCTCAACTTTTAGACAAAGGAGTCGACAAAGCAATCGTGCAATCACTTGCTAGAGCAAATATCGACACACTTGTCTGGATTTTAAGCAAAATCTCCTAATTGCTTTGAAGGTTAAGCACCTTTATTACTCAATGCTAGACATATGTTCCT
>NZJW01000017.1 GCA_002692055.1 Candidatus Pelagibacter sp.
GGATAAAGTTTTCTTTTTTTTTCTAGTTCCAAATCCGCTACATTCTTTGCAGGGATTACCAATGACCTGACCTTCTCCTCTACAATCAGGACATGTCTGCTGTACTGTAAAAAATCCCTGTTGAGACCTAACTCTACCATCACCTCCACATGTATCACAAGTTTTAGGTTTTGACCCTGGCTTAGCGCCGCTACCTGAACAATTCTCACATTTTTCGGAGGAGTTAATATTAAATGCTGTTTTCTTACCATTAAAAGATTCTTCTAACGACACTTCTAAATTAATTTTTAAATCTGGACCCCTTTGCCCCCTTGAACGTCTTCTACCTCCAGTTCGACCTCTACCTGATCCCATAAAGTCACCAAAAAAATCATCGAAAATGTCTGAAAAGGATCCAGAGTCAAAACCTCCAAAATCGTTGAAACCACCTTGACCGCCACCCATATTTTCAAAAGCTGAGTGACCAAATTGATCGTAACTATTTTTTTTATTTGGATCAGATAATATTTGGTAAGCTTCAGTAGCGTCTTTAAATTTAGTTTCCGCAGATTTGTCACCCGGATTTCGATCCGGGTGGTATTTCATAGCTAATTTTCTATAAGCACCTTTAATCTCATCTTTTGAAGCATTACGGTTTACGCCTAACGTTTCATAATAATCGGCTTTAGACATGACTTATATCCTATCCGCTTAGAGTTTAAGCGTTACTTTTTATCTTTGTCGTCTTTTACTTCTTCGTACTCAGCATCTACAACATCGTCTTTTTTTTCATTTCCTGTTTCTGCTTTTCCCTCATCACCTTGAGCTTTGGTGCTACCAGCTTTAGCTTGTTGCTCTTTATATATTGCTTCACCAAGTTTCATTGATGATTGAACAAGAGTTTGAGTTTTTGCTTTAATGTCCTCAATCTTATCAGCTTTGATAGCATCTTTTAAATTCTGAAGATCTGTTTCGATGGTTTTTTTATCAGCATCACTTATTTTACTACCATGTTCTTTCAAACTTTTTTCTGTAGATGCTACTAATGCATCGGCTGAGTTTTTAGTGTCAACTTCTTCTCTTTTCTTTTTATCAACCTCTTTATTTGCCTCGGCATCCTTAACCATTTTTTCAATTTCATCATCTGATAATCCACCGGATGCTTGAATTTGTATTTTCTGCTCTTTTCCTGTTCCTTTATCTTTAGCAGAAACACTAACTATTCCATTTGCATCTATATCAAATGTTACTTCAATTTGAGGGACACCTCTAGGAGCTGGTGGAATACCTGTTAAATCAAACGTTCCAAGTAATTTGTTGTCACTTGCCATTTCTCTTTCTCCCTGGAATACTCTTATTGATACGGCAGGTTGATTATCTTCTGCGGTTGAAAACACTTGGCTTTTTTTTGTTGGAATAGTTGTATTTTTTGTAATTAATTTAGTTACAACGCCTCCTAACGTTTCAATACCTAATGATAAAGGTGTTACATCTAATAGCAAAACATCTTTAACATCACCTTGTAATACACCGCCTTGAATTGCTGCACCCATTGCAACTACCTCATCTGGATTAACACTTTTACTAGGATCTTTTCCAAAAAAGTTTTTTACAGTTTCAATAACTTTGGGCATTCTCGTCATACCGCCAACAAGAATAACTTCTCCAATTTCACCAGCTGATAAACCAGCATCTTTTAAGGCTGTTTTGCAAGGTTCTACAGTTTTTTCAATTAAATCGGCACAAAGAGATTCAAGTTTTGCTCTTGTCAATTTAATGTTTAAATGTTTTGGTCCAGTTTTGTCTGCGGTTATAAAAGGTAAATTGATTTCAGTTTGTGTTGAAGATGATAATTCAATTTTTGCTTTTTCAGCAGCTTCTCTTAGCCTTTGTAAAGCAAGTTTGTCTTGTTTAAGATCGATTGCATTGTCTTTTTTAAATTCACTAGCAAGGTAGTCTACAATAGTAGCATCAAAATCTTCACCACCCAAAGTCGTATCACCGTTTGTTGATTTAACCTCAAATACACCATCTCCTAGTTCAAGAATAGATACATCGAATGTACCTCCGCCTAAGTCATATACAGCAACTGTCTTTGCATTTTTTTTATCCAAGCCATATGCTAATGCAGCAGCAGTTGGTTCATTGATAATTCTTTCCACTTCTAGTCCTGCAATTTTTCCTGCATCTCTCGTAGCTTGTCTTTGTGAATCATTAAAATACGCAGGAACTGTAATTACTGCTTTCTTTACTTCACTACCTAAATATTTTTCAGCAGTCTCTTTCATTTTTTGCAAAACAAAAGCAGAAATTTGGCTTGGCGAATATTTCTCGCTCTTAGCTTCAACCCAGGCATCACCATTTTCAGCTGCAATAACTTTATATGGTAATCCATCTACATCTTTTTTAACAGCTGCGCCGTCAAATTTTCTACCAATTAATCTTTTTACAGCATAAAAAGTATTTTCAGGATTTGTAACTGCCTGTCTTTTTGCTGACGCACCAACTAGTTTTTCTGTTTCCGTAAAGGCTACAACGGAAGGAGTAGTTCTTGCTCCTTCTGTATTTTCAATAACTTTTGACTCTTTGCCATCCATAATGGCTACACACGAATTTGTCGTTCCTAAATCAATACCTATAATTTTTGACATAATTTTTATTAGTCTCCTTTGCTCAATAAAAATTATATGGGTATATTTTTTTTAATTGCAAGACAGACGTTTCAATTAATTTTAGAGTAAAAATGTCTATTTCTGAAGCTTTTTTGATACATAAACCATCGAAGGCCTTAAAAGTCTGTCGTGCATCAAGTAGCCCTTTTGCATTTCTTCCAAAATAATACCAGGTTCTTTATCACTTTCTTTTTCGCCAATAGCTTGGTGCAGATTTGGATCGAAAGGCTTGCCCAAACAGTCTATGTATTTGATTGCATTTTTACCAAGCGTTTCTGTAAGTTCTTTTTCGATCATCTCAATACCATTTAAAATGTTTTTAAATTCATCATTTTTAAATTTCTCGTCATTTTTAAATATTTGAAATGCACGATCTAAATTATCAGTAAGACCAAGAATCTGTTGAGCAAAAGAGAATGATCCATATTTTAAAATATCTTCTTTTTCTTGTTCATGATTTTTTCTAAGGTTTTGGTTTTCAGCCAATAATCTCAAATATTTATCATTTAACTCTTTAAATTGATTTTCTAAACTTTTTTCAGCTATACTTTGCTCAGTATTTTCTTTTAAATCTTCAGACTTTTCAATATCAGTATCTTTGGATTCTTCTTCTTTTTCGCTCATAAAATAATATGTTTGCAAGCTATATAGTGATAGATTAATAAATTCCAAGACTTTATGAGAAATAATCGTAAAAATTTTGAATTAAGACCGATTGAAATATTACCAAATTATATAAAAAATGCAGATGGTTCGTGTTTAATAAAATTCGGCAATACACAAGTAATTTGTACCGCTTCATTTGACGTGAAAGTTCCAAGGTGGCTTAAAAATTCTGGTCGAGGATGGGTGACAGCGGAATATGGAATGTTACCTAGATCAACAAATGAAAGAATGAGAAGAGAGGCTTCGGTTGGGAAAGTGGGGGGACGTACGTCTGAGATTCAAAGGTTGATCGGAAGATCATTGCGCGCAAGTATTGATCTAAGCTTACTTGGTGAAAATTTAATCACCGTCGACTGTGACGTTATACAGGCAGACGGAGGCACACGAACAGCTTCAATTACAGGAGGTTTTGTAGCATTAAAACAGTGCATCAATATTTTAAAAGAAAAAAATATAATTAAAACTAACCCGGTCAAAAATCACATTGCAGCAATAAGTTGTGGGATTGTGGACGGCGATATTTTAGTAGATCTTGACTATCAGGAAGATAGCAACGCAGATGTAGATGCAAATTTTGTCATAAATGAAAATAATGAAATTATAGAACTTCAAATGACAGGTGAAAAATCAACATTTACTGATGTACACTTAATTAAAATGCTGGAATTATCGAAACAATCAGCTCAGTTGTTAATTAACAAACAAAAAAAAATTTTAAGTGCATAAACTTTACCTTCTAAAAAAAACTAAAGCAATTTTAATTGCAACAAATAATTCTGGAAAATTTATCGAACTTAAAGAGATTTTACCTAAAAAAATTAAATACTTTAAACCCAAAGATTTCAATCTTAAAGAGCCAGTTGAAAATGGAAAAACATTTAAGGCAAATGCAAAAATAAAATCTTTGTATGCTGCTAAAAGCACAGGTCTTATATGTATATCAGATGATTCAGGTTTAGAAGTTGATGCATTAAACAAAAGGCCAGGAATTTATTCAGCAAGATGGGCCGGTCCGAAAAAAAATTTTAAAAATGCAATTAAAAAAATTTATTTTTTACTCAAAAAAAAAAATAGACTTAGTTCTAGTGCAAGATTTGTATGCGCAATATCTATAGCTTTACCAAATGGAAAATCTTTTGAATATCAAGGAAAAGTTGAAGGAAATATAACTTTCCCAGCAAGAGGTAACAAAGGTTTTGGTTATGATCCTATATTTATTCCAAAAGGTTATACTAAGACTTTTGCCCAAATCTCAAAGAAAAAAAAAAATCATATATCGCACCGTTTTAAAGCATTCTTACAAATAAAAAAATTTTTTAAATACGTTTAAATTTTTTTTTTTCAATTTTGTACAATATTAATGTTCGATTTGCTTTATTTTCTTTTATAGAAAAGTTTCCAGACTTACCTTTGTATGTACCGTTAAACATTGAAGTTTTAAAACGTTCTTCTTTAGAGGAAAACCATGTTGCCGCAATAAGTGGTATCATATCAAACGTTAAAACTTCTAAATGATAAATATCTCTATCAAAATTTTTTCGATATTTTTGATTTAATTCTTGATAGGCTTTAAAGTTAATAGATGGAAATATTACATTTTCTAACGAGGGTTCGTTTAAATATTTTTTTTCAAACCATAGATTCAATGTTATAAATTGAACATCCTTATAGTTTGCGTCGTAAAAATCAAAATATGATAAAGATGCTATTAATTCTTCATTATAAGAAGATAAAAAAACCTTTTTAAATTTAACCTTATCCAGAGTATCATGTTTTTTCATATTTTGTATAAACTTGGAATGTAATAACGCATCTTCAGATTTCTCAATTTCCTTTTCATTTTGGATTTTTTCTAATCTTTTAATCTCTTTTTTATGTTTATTATTTCTAGAAACAAAATTGGTAATTTTTTTTGCTTTTAAATTGATTTCTTTGAAATCTTTATAAATTACAGTCATGGTTTTTTTTGATTTAAATATTTTAGTTTTGTCTAGAACTTTTTTTGTGAAACTGCTGCTATCACCAAAAAATATATATTTATCACTACGATTAAAAATTTTACTCAAAGCATTAATTTGAGAACTTAGATTTACGCCAAAATTTATGACATTAGGCAACTTGCTATTTTCTTTATTACTGTATGAAAAAAATACTTTATCTTTGAATCCATCTAAATTTTTAATTACATTTAAGGTATTAAAAAAAATAGGACCAACAAATATATCTACCTCTTTATCCACACCTTTTTGAAATGCCGATTTTGCTCCTGATATTGTACTTTGAGTATCTAATGGAATTACTTTTATATTTAGGTTTTTTAGCTCAAAAATAGTTATTAAAATACTTTGGTAAATATTTTTACCTAAAAGCTGATGTTCACCACTTAAAGGTAATATTGCACCTATTTTTAGTTCTGTTTTTGCATAAACGTTACATTTTAAAGATAATAATATTACCAGTGATATTAAAATTTTTTTCATTTTTTTACGAACAGTTATACATAAATATAATATTTGTTAAATTTATGATCAAACAAAATACTAAATTAGATCCGGCATTATATGTGATTTCTACCCCTATAGGTAATATGCAAGACATATCCAGCAGATCACTCAGAATACTATTACTTTCAGATTATATATTATGTGAAGACACAAGAGTGACGGCTAAATTATTGAATTTTTATAAAATAAAAAAAAAATTAGTTTCTTTTCACCTTTTTAACGAAAAAGAAAAATCGCAAAGAGTTTTAGAAGATCTTAACAGTAAAAAAGTTTTATCTCTTGTTTCAGATGCTGGTACTCCTACATTGAATGATCCTGGAAGGCTTTTAATTTCTCAATGCTATGAATTAGGTATAAAAGTAATTCCTGTTCCTGGTCCGTCAGCGGTTTTGTGCGCTATTTCTGTTTCAGGGTTTTCAGATAACTTTTATTTTTGCGGTTTTCTTGGAAAAAAGAGTAGTGAAATAGAGAGATATTTATCCAAAGTAAAAATAATAAAAGCAAGTCTGGTATTTTTTATGCCAGCAAGGGACCTAAGTAAAAATTCAAAATTTTTTTTTGAAATTTTTTCCGAAATCTAATTTTTTAATTGCTCGTGAGATGACAAAAATACATGAAACTTATATTAGGGACTCAATAGTAAATATTAATAAATATATAAAAAATAATAGTAAGGGAGAAATGACTTTAGTTATTGATAATACGATCGAGGAAAAAAACAAAATTAATATCGATAGCGAAATTAAATTACTCTTCGGTAAAATGTCATCAAAAAATATCGCTGAATACCTATCCAAAAAATTAGAACTTAGTAAAAAATTAATTTATCAGAAAGTAATAAGTTTTAATGAGTAAATTAACTATAATTTTTTTTATTTTTTTATTTGTTTATTCTTGCGTACCTATAGTAGGGGTTTCAACAGTTGGCATAGTAAAAACTAGCGTAGAAATATCAGATGATCCAAGATCATTGGGTAGAATAGTTGATGATGCTGTAATAGAAAAAAAATTTTTATTCAAAATATCACAAATAGATGAAAAATATTTGATTAAAATAAATTCTAAATCAATAGATGGGCGTTTTTTTTTAAAAGGAAACGTTGATACGATTAAGGAAAAAATCCAAATGACAAAAATTGCTTGGGAAACTGACGGTGTAAGATCTGTAGAAAATATTATTAAAGTTGACGACCAATCTTCATGGAAGGATAGAGCGAAAGATTTATTAATTACATCTCAGTTTAAAGTAGCGATTGTTTCAAATAAAGATATCAAATCAAATAATTTTAGTTTTACAACAATAAACAAAACCCTTTATATATTTGGTATTGCGAGAAACGAGAATGAAAGAAAAATCGTTATTACAGAAGCAAAATCTGTTCAAGGTGTTACGGATATTGTATCAAGTATTTTTTTAAAAGAAGATCTTTCTAATAATCAAAGAATTTCAAATTAATATTTTCAGTATTTTATAACTTCTGAAGAGTAAGCCGCAATCGAAGCAAGGTTTAATATTTCTGAACTTGAGGATCTTAGTGGAGCAACTTCAATCGGTTGAGCTAATCCTATAAGTAATGGTCCAATAACTTTACCACCGCCAAGTTCTTTCAACATTTTAGTTGATACAGCTGCAGCATGAATAGATGGCATTACCAATACATTTGCATTTCCAACTATCTTTGAAAATGGGTAAGCTGATTTAAATTTTGAGTTTAAAGCAACATCTGGTTGCATCTCCCCGTCAAATAAAAAATTAACTTTTTTCTTTTCAAGCATTTTGACAGCTTGTCTGACTCTTTTTGTCCTACCCGTTTCTGGTTGACCAAACGTAGAATGAGACAATAATGCAACTTTAGGATCAAAACCTAACATTTCTGCTATCCGCGCACTTGAAATAGATATTTCAACAAGATCTTCTGATGTAGGATATTCAATTACATTTGTGTCAGCAATTAATATAGTTTTTCCTTTTGATACATAAAGGCATAAACCAAAAAGAATTTCCTGCTCACGCGTTCCAACAGACTGTTTAAGCTTATCTACTGTAGCTGAAAAGTGTCGTGTATTACCCGCAACCATGCCATCTGCGTCACCACAAGCTACCATACATGAACCCCAAGTAACTCGATCAGATTTAACCATTTTATCACAATCTTTTTCCAATGTTCCTTTTCTTTGAAGTTTTTTATATAAGTAGTCTTTATATCTTTCAGACTTTTCCTTATCTGTAGAATTTGTTATTTGAATTTTGAAATTTTCGTCTAGTCCTATTTTTTTTAATGAAATCTTCAATTTGTCCTCATTTGCAATAAGTATAGGCTCTCCTAAACCATAATTTTTAAACGCTATTGCAGCTTTAAGACTTTCTTCGTCTTCACCTTCTGCGAAGACTATTCTTTTTTTTGTCTTTTTAATTTTGGAATTAATTCCTTGCATAATGCCTACTGAAGGATCAAGTCTTGCTTCTAATTCGTTAATATACCTATCAAAATCTTTAATAGGTTTTTGTGCAACATTGCTTTCCATCGCAGCTTTAGCTACAGCAGTAGGTATCGTTGTTATAAGTCTAGGGTCAAAAGTGGACGGAATAATATAATCTTTGCCATAATGAGGTCTGTCACCTCCATAAGCAGCAACAACTTCGTCAGGGACATCTTCTCTTGCAAGCTTTGCTATTGCTTGTGCAGCTGCGACTTTCATTTCTTCGTTAATGGTTTTTGCTTGAACATCTAGCGCTCCTCTAAAAATATATGGAAAGCCGATTAGATTATTAACTTGATTTGGATAATCTGATCTTCCTGTTGCAATAATAGCGTCACTTCTTACTTCTAAAACTTTTTCTGGTCTTATTTCAGGCTCAGGATTTGCACAAGCAAATATAATTGGGTTTTTAGCCATTGATTTTATCATATCTTGGGTAATTGATCCTGCAGCTGATAGACCTAAAATAACATCAGCTCCTTTAATAGCATCTTCAAGTGTTCGATTTTTTGTTTCGATAGCATGTTTAGATTTCCATTGACTCAAATCTCCTGGTCGTCCTTTATATATTACTCCCTTCCTGTCACACATGGTTACATTTTCATTTGGGACACCAGAGTTTTTAAATAATTCTGTACATGCTATTGCTGATGCTCCAGCACCATTTACAACAATCTTTACATCATTTATTGATTTACCTGAAATATTTAGTGCATTAATTAATCCAGCAGTTGTAATTATTGCTGTACCATGCTGATCATCATGAAAAATTGGAATATCAACTAATTCTTTTAATTTCTGTTCAATAATAAAACATTCAGGTGCTCCAATATCTTCTAAATTAATTCCCCCAAATGAACATGCAATATTTTTGATTGTTTTAATTATATCGTCTGTGTCTTTAGAATCTACTTCGATATCAATTGAATCAATGTCCGCAAATCTTTTAAATAAAACTGATTTTCCTTCCATAACAGGTTTAGATGCAAGAGCTCCAAGATCTCCCAGTCCTAAAATTGCTGAACCATTACTGATAACAGCTACTAAATTTCCTTTACTTGTGTAATCATAAGCTTTTTGAGGATTTTTAGATATCTCAACTACTGGGACAGCAACGCCAGGGGAATAAGCGAGTGACAGGTCTCTTTGAGTTGACAGTTGTTTAGACGAAATAATTTCTAATTTACCAGGTTTGCCCTGTATGTGGAAATCTAGGGCTTCTTTATCAGTATATTTTTCAATCGTTTCTTTTTTTTTGCTCATACAAAGATTTGTCGCAATATTGTAGTGGAAGAGTAATAATGTAGAAGATATGAGGTGTAAACATATTATATGAATATTCTCAGCGCTGTAGGGTCTTTCGGATCTTTAACTCTGCTTAGTAGGATCTTAGGTTATTTCAGAGACATTTTAATAGCAATTTTTATTGGTACTTCTTCTTTAGCAGATGCATTCTTTGTGGCTTTTAGATTGCCAAATACATTCAGGCGATTATTCGCAGAAGGCACATTTAATGCTGCATTTATACCAATTTACACAAAGTTAAGCATCAAAAATCAATCTGAGAACTTTACTAATTCTGTATTTAATTTTTTGCTAGTCGCTCTTTTACTAATTACTATTATTGCAGAGATATTTATGGGTGGATTTATTTATTTAATTTCACCTGGATTTATTAAGGACCCAGAAAAATTTAAATTAGCAACAGATCTTAGTAGGGTTACTTTCCCATTTTTATTATTTGTCTCTTTATCATCTTTTTTTTCAGCGATTTTAAATTCAAAAGGCAAATTTGCGGTAGCGGCTGCTGCACCAATTGTTTTAAATATATTTTTAATTTTTTCTATTTTTTATGCAAAATTTTTTAATGAATCTTTTGTAAAAAATATGTCACTTGCTGTTTTTTTTGCTGGACTCATCCAGATGTTAATTTTGATTTTTTATTGCAGAAAATATTATATTCCAAAAATAAATTTAATTATAAAATTCACATATCAGATTAGATTATTTTTTAAAAAATTATTACCTAGCATTTTCTCATCTGGTGTCATGCAAATTAATATTTTGATAGGAACTATTATAGCTTCATTTCAATCAAGCGCAGTATCATATTTATATTATGCAGATCGAATTTATCAACTTCCTCTTGCATTATCAGGAATAGCTATTGGAACCGTAGTATTACCTGTGTTAAGCAAAACTATCATTAGTGATAACAAAGAAAAAGTTTTTTTTATTCAGAATAGGTCAATCGAATTATCTGTCTTTTTATCAGCACCAGCGGCAGTTGGGATCATTGTTGGTGCTGAAGAAATAATATCTTGTTTATTTGGTTACGGCTCTTTTAATAAAGATAGTGTTTTAAATACTGCAAATGCATTGATTATCTTTGGTTTTGGTTTACCTGCTTTCTCTCTTTTGAAACTTTATTCAAATTTTTATTTTGCAAGAGGTGATACAAAGTTTCCATTCAAAGTTTCATTGTTTACTGTTTTATCAAATATACTAATAAGCATAATTTTTTTCAAAAAATATGGATTTTTGTCGATAGCAGCCGGTACAACAATTTCCTGTTGGTTTGCTATTTTCATTTATAAATTCAATTTAAAAGTTGATAATTTTCATACTTCAGATCGAATTTTTGTAGAAAGATTTGCTAAAATTTTTGTTTGCTCATTAATTATGGGATCTTTACTGTATTATCAATTTTTTTTCTTTCAGGATTATTTTATGACTAAAGATTTAATTAAAGTGTTATACTTACTTTTTATAGTTGGAAACTCAATTATTGTTTATTTTATTATGGCCGTATTGTTTAAAGCTTTTAGTATTAAAGATTTTAAGTTAAAAAATTATAAATGAGCGACAAAAGAGTTTTATCTGGCATCCAGCCAACTGGGAATTTACACCTTGGGAATTATCTCGGTGCAATTAAAAATTTTGTAGCAATGCAAAATGAATTTAAGTGTTTTTTTATGCTGGCAGATTTGCATGCACTTACGGTTAAGACAGATCCAAAAGTTCTTAAGGAAAATATATTAAATACTGCTGCTACTTTTCTAGCCGCGGGACTAAAAAGCAATAAAAGCACTATTTTTTGTCAATCTCAAATTAACTCGCATACAGATCTTGCGTGGATACTAAATTGCATTGCACGCGTCGGGTGGTTAAACCGAATGACGCAATTTAAAGAGAAAGCTGGGTCTAATAAAGAGAATGCAAGTATTGGTCTTTATACTTATCCTATTCTGATGGCTGCAGATATTTTAATTTATAAAGCTACGCATGTTCCTGTAGGAGATGATCAAAAACAGCATTTGGAGTTATGTAGAGATATAGCATTGAAATTTAATAATGATTACAAAAATAATTATTTTACTTTACCAGAGGCAATAATCCCTAAATCAGTATCTAGAATTATGAGTTTAAGAAACGGAACAAAAAAAATGAGTAAGTCAGAGGAGTCTGATCTTTCAAGAATTAACTTGACAGATACAAAAGATGTAATTTCTCAGAAAATTAAAAAGGCTAAAACTGATAACGATACTATTAATGAAAAAATATTTGACAAAGAGTCGAAAAGATATGAAGCACAAAATTTAATTAAAATATACTCAAACTTAAAATCAGAAACTCATGATAAAGTTTTAAAAGATTATAATGGCAAAACTTTTATTGATTTTAAAAAGGACTTATCAGATTTGGTAATTGAGGAGATAATTCCAATCTCCAATATGATTAAAAAATATCGAAATGATGATAAAGAATTAATAAATATTTTAATTAACGGCTCTATGGTTGCAAATGATATTGCAGAAAAGACTATTTTTGAAATAAAAAAAATTGTAGGCTTAGCATGATGAAAAAAAAATTTTTAGTCGTTATAGATGATAGCAAAGAATTGAAAAATGCTATTAATTTTGCTGCACAAAGAGCTAAAAATACCAGCGGAGGATTAGCTATGCTTTACGTTGTTGACCATGCAATTAACGCACAATGGTCTAAAGTTGAGCATCTGATTGAACAAGAAGAAACTAGTGAAGCAAAAAAAATTTGTAGAAATTGGGTGCAAATAATTAAAGAACAATTTGATATTGATGCAGAAATAATTATAAAATTAGGAAATAAGAAAACCGAGATACTTAAGCTTTTAAAGGAAGATAAAAATATAAGATTTTTGGTTCTGGCGACTTCTATTGATGGCGAAGACCCCGGCCCAATAATAAAATCACTTTTATCAAGTAAAATGAGAGACTTATCCATACCTATCGTACTAGTTCCTGGTTCAATGCACGAGAAAGATATAAATTTAATCGTATAGATAGGTTGTAAAATTAGTCTAAAAATATTAATTATGTAATAATATGATTAATGTAGTTGACACCCCCAATCCAGATACTAAAAAATTTGTTTTTAATATTACCATTTCTGACAAAGGATCTAAGGAATTCAAAAACAAAAATAGTGGATTTGATCTAATAGATGAACTTTTTAATATTGGAGATATTGAATTAATTTATTTAGACAATAATTTTATCTCAATAAGAAAATCTAAAAAAATCTCATGGGATGATTTAGTACAAAAAGTTCTCAATTTATTAAAAAAAAAAGTTAATAAAAATTTTAGCCCGTTCTCCTTTGAAGAAGAAAGTAAATTTACAGACGATGTATCCTTGCGAATTGAAGAAGTGCTAAATGAAAAAATTCGTCCTGCAGTAGCAATGGATGGTGGTGATATAAGATTAAAATCTTTTAAAAATGGAGTGGCGGAGGTAATGCTTAAAGGTGCTTGTGCTGGTTGTCCAAGTTCAACTATAACATTAAAGCACGGAGTAGAAAGAATGATAAAACATTATGTACCTGAAGTAACTTCAGTAGAGGCAATTAATATAAATGAGTAAAAAGAAATATAACTATCTTGATCATTTAATTTTAACCGCTAAAAAATTCGAGATTGAAGAATACCTTTATTATGAACAAAAAGGTAGGAAATTAACTCCTAAACAAATTGAGTTAATACTACTTAGAAATAACGTAAGAATTCCAGAAGATGAAACACCAAGAATTTCCAAAGAACAAATCAGGAAAGATGCATATTCAAATTTACTTCAGGCAGGTAGCTTAGTCGCAACAATTTTTGCCTTTGTTTTATTACCTGGCTTGATTAAAAAAAATACTGAATTAGTAAAATCTACTTACAGTCAGAAAGAAGTCGCTTCATTAAAGATTGAAGATCCTGAGAAAGTTCAAAGTGATCGTTTTTTTGAAGAAAAAGATACCAGAGGGTTTAACACACCTCATGCTAGGAGTGTTTTAGCACTTTTCGACGAGTTAAAATATGATCTTAGTGAAATAAGAAACGGTAAGCCTGTTAAGCCTGTCTTTTTTACCCAATTACCTAGAGGAATAAATGAACTTAATAGTATAAAAAATAGAAAAAAAATTTTCATTCAGATAGTTCTTCCATTGGTGCTTTCTGAAAACGAAAAAATAATTATTGAGAGAAAAAAAATATTATTTTTATCAAAATCAAGAAACATGTCTAAAGCTGATCAATTATGGTTAGATAAAAAATTTAAGTATTATAACGTTAAAAACAGAAATTTTGAATTGTTACTAATTAAGGCAGATATTATCCCTCCATCATTAGCAATTGCACAAGCAGCTTATGAAAGTGGTTGGGGTACATCAAGGTTTGCATTAGAGGGCAACTCTCTATTTGGGCAAAGAACCTGGTCGGCAAAATCTGGTATCGTACCTTTGGAAAGAGGACAGGATCAAACGTTTAAGGTTACAAGATTTGATATTATAAGAGCTTCAGTTAAAGCTTATAAAAAAAACTTAAATACTCATAAATCTTATGAAAATTTGAGAATTGAACGACAAAAAATGAGAAAAGAAGGACAAAGAATATCAGGGGTTAAATTATCGAAACATTTAGATAAATATTCTGAAATTAAAGATAAATATGTTTTTTATTTGCAAAAAATTATTGAGCAAAACTCTTTAACTGATTTTGATAAATCAATATTACTACCAACTAAGAATATAAATTTAGCGTAAGCTAAATGTTTTTAAAAAATTCGATATTCTTGGATTTTTCTTTGGACCAGAAGTACATATTTATTATAGATAAGAATAAGTTCTATCGAAAAAAAATCTTATCTTTAAAAAGATCAGAAAACTTACCAAATATATTTTACAGTTTTGTAAAAAAAAATGAAATAAAAATTAATAATACGTTCCGATTATATGTAAATGTTGGCCCAGGCCATATAATTGCTATTAGAAATTCAATTGTTTTTGCAAAAATATTATCTTTAATTTTTAATTGTAGTTTGCACGGCTTCTCAAATTATCAATTGTTAAAATTTTTTAAAACAAAAACTAATAAGGTTTTACTTATTATGAGACAAAGAAAGTTGTTGTTAGATTTATCAAAAAGAAAAATCAAAAAATTAACTGAGAGTGAAGTAATAAAATTTAAAAAATTAATATTTAAAATTAAATATGATAAAAAAGTACTTGAAAATCTTGTATTAACTAAAGAATTTGAAAAAAAAGTTTTTCCAATATCTTATTCTGATATATAATTTATATTTATGAGTAAAATTTCTCCATTCGCTATTCATTTAGAAAAAATTTGTCAAGATAGAGGCCTTAGATTAACAGATCAGCGAAAATTAATTGTGAGACTTTTAGAAGAAACAATTTCTGATACTAAATTTCACCCAGATGTAGATGAGATTTTTAAAAGGGCAATAAAAATAGATAAAAAAATTAGTGTTGCTACGGTATATAGAACTGTAAAATTACTAGAGGAACATGGCATAATTGAAAAGCATGAGTTTAAGGCTGGAAAAGCGAGATACGAAGTAAGCACAGAAAATCATCATGATCACTTAATAGATATTAATTCTGGGGAGATAATAGAATTTATTGATGATGACATCGAAAAGTTAAAGAAAAAGATAGCAAATAAGCATGGGTATGAATTAATAGATCATAGATTAGAATTGTATTGTAAAAAAAAATGAACTCAAGAAAATTTTATATAAAAACATTTGGTTGTCAAATGAACGAATATGACTCAAATAAAATTTCAGATTTACTGAAATCAATTTCGTTTGACAAAACTGAAAAAATAGATGATGCAGATTGCATTGTATTTAATACATGTCATATCAGGGAAAAAGCAACACAAAAGGTTTATTCTGATATAGGTAAAAATAAAAAAATTTTTAAGAATAAATCAAAACCGATATTTGTTCTAGCAGGATGCGTTGCTCAAGCAGAGTCATCAGTTGTTTTTGAAAAAAGCGATTATGTTGATATAGTTGTTGGACCGCAAGCTTATCATAAGCTACCCAATTTGATAGAAAAGTTTAAAAAAAATAAAAAACGATCAGTCGATACAAATTTAAACGTTGATGAAAAGTTTGATGTGTTAAATAGTTTAAAAAATAATTTATCAAAAGTTTCAAGTTTCGTAACTGTACAAGAAGGTTGTGATAAGTTTTGTAAATTTTGTGTCGTACCTTACACAAGAGGTCCTGAGTTTTCTAGAAACCATAAAACAATTATTAATGAAATTAAATCATTAACTGAGAATGGCACTAAAGAAATTATATTACTCGGTCAAAATGTTAGTGCTTATAAAGACGAGAATGTTACTTTAGCTAAATTAATTAAAAAAATTGCAAACATAAACGAGGTGCAAAGAATAAGATTTACAACTTCACACCCAAATGATTTTGACGATGAACTCATTTCTTTATTTGGTGAGGAGCCTAAGTTGATGCCACAATTGCATTTACCTGTTCAATCAGGATCGGATAAAGTTTTAAAATTAATGAATCGAAATCATACCAGAGATGATTATCTAAAATTAATTGACAGATTTAGATTAACAAGACCTGATATTCAATTTTCAAGTGATTTTATTGTAGGTTATCCTGGTGAAACACACGAAGATCATAAAGATACAATTAACTTAATAAAAGATGTTGGATTTTCATTATCGTATTCTTTTATTTATAGTCAAAGGCCTGGAACACCAGCTACAAACTTAGACGAAATTTCGATTGAAATTACAAAAAAAAGATTAGAAGAAGTACAAGGAATATTATTTAAACAGCAGCTAGAATTTAACAATTACATGGTAAACAAAGAGAACAATGTTTTATTTGAAAATAAAACTCAAGATCAAGAGCAATTTTTTGGAAGAAATCAATATATGGTACCTGTTTTCGTAAAAAATAACTTAATAAAAGCTGGAGAAATTAAGAAAATTTTTATACAAAACGCAAATAGAAATAATTTATTTGGTAAAATAGTATAAAATATTTGACTGCAAATTTTTTTCAAATCATAGAGAACGACGGACCTACCAAAAGTCTGTATCTGAATGACAACAAAGCACTAAATAAGGTTGTAGGTGTGCAGGATTCATTCCTAAAAATTTTAGAAAAACTTTCAGGTACAATAATAAATTTAAGAGGGAATCTCATAACTATAAAAGGCGATGATACAAAAAGTAAATTAGTGATTAATACTATTAACGAAATGCTACGTAAATCACATTGCAAAGAGCTAGAAGAAGAGGATGTTAAATCACTTTATCATTTTGAATCATCTAGTGATAGTAATACTACAGAAAACGATGTTACAATTAAAACACCAAAAAAAAATATTTTTGCTAGAACCGAAAGACAAAAAAAATATATTAACAGTTTATATAATAGCAATATAATTTTTTCGTTAGGACCTGCGGGAACAGGTAAAACTTTTCTAGCAGTCGCAGTTGCTGTAAGCAGACTTGTAAGCGGAGAAGTTAAAAAAATTATATTATCAAGACCAGCTGTGGAGGCTGGTGAAAATCTTGGTTTTTTACCTGGCGATTTAAAAGAGAAAATAGATCCGTATTTAATACCTCTGTATGATTCTTTATCAGAATTAATTGGATTTGAAAAAATGCAAAAAAAAATTGATGATGGAACTGTAGAAATCGCACCGTTAGCATTTATGAGAGGAAGAACATTAAAGGACTCCTTTGTTATATTGGATGAGGCTCAAAATGCCACAGATACTCAAATTAAAATGTTTTTAACTAGATTAGGAAAAAATACTACTATGGTTGTTAATGGTGATCCAAGTCAAGTTGACTTACCACCATCTAAATCTTCAGGTTTAATAAAATCCATAAATATCCTGGGTGGTATTCAAGAAATCAAAACAACACGATTTGAGTCTAAAGATGTTCAAAGGCATCCATTAGTTTCTAAAATTATTGATGCCTATAAAAAAAATCAGTAATGCATAAAACAAATATATTTTTGGATTCTAAAAAATGGAGTAAGCATATTCCTAACATTGAAATGAGAATTAAAAAAATTTTAAAAAGAAGTATCGAATGTGATAAAAAATTAAGTAAAAAAAAAACGGAAATGACGATTTTACTCACTAGTTCTAGTAAAATGAAATGGTTAAATTATAAATTCAGAAAAATTAAAAAAGATACTGACGTTTTATCATTTCCTAATGAGATGCCTAAATTTTTTACAAAGAATATCACCAGTAAAAGTATTTATTTAGGAGATTTAGCTTTATCATTTGAATATATAAACAAACAAAATGAAAAATTCGATGATTATTTAAAAAAGATACTAGTTCATGGTTTTCTGCATTTAATAGGTCATAATCATGATAATAATAAAAGTTATTTAAAGATGGAAAGGGCACAAGTTAAAATTACAGGTTTAAAATGAATAAAAAAGAAAACATAAATATTTTTTCAAAAATAATAAAAAAGGTAAATATTTTATATAATAACAAACAGAGTTTAAGAGATAGTATTCAAGATGTAATTGACGAAAAATCGAAAACTGAAAGTCATGATATTGATTTAAGTAAAAAAGAAAAATCAATTTTAACAAATATTTTAGGTATCAATAAATTAAAGGTTGGTGATGTAATGATACCGCGTGCATCGATAATTGCTATAAAACAAAATTATTCTTACGAAGAAATTAACAATATTATCAATAAAGAATCACATTCAAGAATGCCAGTTTACAGGAAAGATCTTGACGATATATTGGGAATGGTCCATATAAAAGATATAATAAAATTCTCAGGGTCACAAAGATCTAATTTTGATATAAAGAGTATTATACGGGAGATTTTGTTTGTTCCTCCAACAATGCCTGTAATGAATCTGTTGCTAAAGATGCAAGCTACAAAATTACATATGTCTCTGGTGATTGATGAACATGGAGGAACAGATGGCTTGATTACGATTGAAGATGTGATCGAAGAAATTGTTGGTGAAATAGAGGATGAACATGATAAAGACGATGATTATAATTTCAAAGAAATTAATTCAAATACTTTTGAAGCGAAGGCAGAAATGACCATAGATGAGTTTAATAAAGAAACAAATTTTAATATATTGGATAAAAATGTAGATACACTCGGTGGTTATATATTTTCTAAAATTAACCGGGTTCCATTTACAGGGGAAGTATTAAATATAGAAAATCGCTATCAATTTGAGATAATTGATGCTGATCCAAGAAAAATCAAGAAGATAAAAATAATTAAAATATTATAAAAGTGATAAATATGACAAAGGTATTCTTTGACAAATAATCCAATTATTTATAATTCATTAAAACTCTATGAAAAATTTTGTTTTCACTTCTGAGTCTGTTTCCGAGGGACATCCTGATAAAGTTTGCGACAAAGTTTCCGATGCTATTGTAGATCTATATCTTTCCAAATATAATGAAAGCAGAGTTGCTTGCGAAACTCTAACAACAACTAATAAAGTAATTTTATCAGGTGAAATCAGAGGACCGGAAATAAGTTCAGAAGAGATCGAAAAAGAAGTTAGAAAAACGATTAAAGACATCGGGTACGAACAAGATGGATTTCATCATGAGAAGCTAGAATTTTATAATTACTTGCATTCTCAATCTACAGATATAGCTCAAGGAGTAGACTCTTCAGGTAATGAAAAAGACGAGGGTGCAGGCGATCAAGGTATTATGTTTGGTTATGCTTGTAATGAAACGAAAGAATTAATGCCTGCCCCAATTTTATATTCACATAAAATTTTAGAAGAATTAGCTATTGCTAGAAAATCTGGAAAAGAAAAAGATCTTGGACCTGATTCTAAAAGCCAAATTTCAGTAATTTATAATAATGGAAAGCCTGTCGGCGTATCATCTATTGTAATTTCAACACAACATAACGAAAAATTAAATCAAAATGATGTTAAAGAAATTGTTAGGCCATATGTTAAGCGCATTTTGCCGAATGGTTGGGAATGTCCTGAAGATCAATTTTACGTAAACCCAACTGGCAGATTCGTTATAGGAGGTCCCGATGGTGATACAGGATTAACCGGAAGAAAAATTATAGTAGATACGTACGGTGGAGCTGCGTTACATGGCGGTGGGGCATTTTCAGGAAAAGATCCAACAAAGGTCGATAGATCAGCAGCCTATATATCTAGATATTTGTCTAAAAATATTGTTGCTGCAGGTTTAAGCGATAAATGTGTAATTCAATTATCATATGCCATTGGCGTTCCGCAACCACTTTCAATTTATATAGATTTATTTAATGGTGACCAAAATATGTCAGAAAAAATAGAGAATGTTATAAGAAAAGAAATAAATCTCAGTCCAAGGGGTATAAGAGAAATGTTAAAATTAAATAATCCAATCTATAAACCTACAGCTTCATACGGTCATTTTGGACGTGAACCAAATTCTGACGGAACATTTACATGGGAAAAAAAAGACTTAATAGATTTATTTAAAAAAATTTAATGGAAAGAAAATTATTTTTTGGGAGACTTCAGGCAAGAAGACTCTCTGAGGAAAAAAAAAAAGCTTAAATAAATTTATAAAAAATACAAAAATAAAAAAATTATTTTTAAATAAAAATCAAAAGATCATTATAGAAATAGGTTCAGGGACAGGAGAAAACTTATTTTATTTATCTAAAAAATATCCTAGAAGAAGAGTTATCGGAGTTGAACCTTTTAAAAATGGCGCAGCTAGTATAGCTAATTTTATTCTAAAAAAAAAAATTAATAATATTTACTTATATACACAAGTGTTTCAAAAATTTATTGAAGATTTTAATAATTACTATTTTTATCAATGTTACATTTTTTTTCCAGATCCATGGCCAAAAAAAAAACATCATAAAAGAAGATTGGTAAATTATGAATTTTTAAAAGAACTTATATTTCGTTGCTCACCTAAAGGATCAATTATTTTTGGAACAGATAATTATAACTACTTCAAAAATGTGAAAAAATGTACAAACATACTAAAAAAACACACTAAAATTTTAATAAAACATAGCAAAAAAACACCTACAGTATTAACAAAATACCATAATAGAGCCATAAAACTAAGGAATGAAGTAAATTTTTTAAGGATTGATAAAATCTAGATTTTCGTTTAATTACAATAAAAATTGTTAATATTATAAATGGGCTTTAGCCCATTTTTTTTTATATGGATAAAAAATGTTAAATAATAGAATAGATAGCACAGAATTAATAAGAATAGCTGACGCTGTTGCTACAGAAAAGTCAATAGATAAAAATTTAGTTCTTTCTTCAATGGAAACGGCTATTGAAAAGGCAGCTAGAACTAGATATGGGTCGGAAAATGATATTTATGTTACTATAGATAGAGAAACTGGTATAATTGAACTCGGAAGAAAATTGAAAGTAGTTGAGAAAGTTATAGAAAGCCATTCAGAAATAAGTTTAGAAGAAGCAAAGCAAAAAGATCCTGACTCTGAAATAGGAGGTGAAATTAAAGAAGAACTACCACCCATTGATTTTGGAAGAATAGCTGCACAGACAGCAAAACAAGTTATATCAGTTCAGATTAGAGATGCTGAAAGAGATAGGCAATTTAGCGAATTTAAAGATAAAGTAGGTGAGATCTTAAGTGGAATTGTAAAAAGATCAGAATTTGGGAACATTATTGTAGATTTACAAAAATCTGAAGCAATAATTAGGAGAGAGGAATTAATTCCAAGAGAAAATTTAAAAAATGGCGACCGTGTAAAAGCCTATTGTTACGATGTGAGAAGAGAAAACAAAGGTCCTCAAATATTTTTATCAAGAGCACACCCTCAGTTTATGGCAAAGCTTTTTCAACAAGAAGTTCCCGAAATTTATGAGGGTACGATTTTGATTAAGTCAGTAGCCAGAGATCCTGGCAGTAGGGCAAAAATTTGTGTCCAATCCAAAGATAGTTCAATAGATCCTGTTGGTGCATGTGTTGGCATGAGAGGCAGTAGAGTGCAAACTGTTGTTAATGAGTTGCAAGGAGAAAAAATTGATATTATTAATTGGGTAGAGGATGTTGGTTCATTAGTTGTTAGCGCATTAGCTCCAGCCGAAGTAATGAAGGTAGTTTTGGACCAAGAGAATAGAAGGTCTGAGGTTGTGATTGATGAAAACAATTTAAGTAAAGCAATTGGCAGGAGAGGCCAAAATGTTAGACTGGCATCAAAGCTTCTTGATTATGAAATAGATATCTTAACTGATAAAGAAGAATCAGAAAAAAGACAAAGCGAGTTTAAAGAAAATTCCTCAAAACTAATCAAAAGTCTAGAGATAGACACTACAATGGCCCAACTCTTAGTTTCTGAGGGGTTTAATAATGTCAGAGATATTAACAATTCAAATATAAATGATTTTTTAAAAATTGATGGATTTGATGAAGAGACGGCTAAAGAGTTACAAGAACGTGCAAAAGAATTTTTAGATGAAGAAGAAAAAGAAATTGCAAGTAAAGTTCAAGAACTGGGTATACAAGAGGATTTAGCAAATCATAAAGGACTAACTTTGGGTATGCTTTTAACATTAGGCGAGGAAAACATAAAAACGCTCAAAGATTTTGCAGAATTATCAACAGATGAAATTATTGGTGGCTATGATGAAATAAAAGGAAAAAGAGAAAAATTTGATGGAATATTAGAAGAGTTCGATATTCCAAGAAAAGATGCTGAAGATCTTATTATGCGTGCGCGAAAAAAAGTTTTTAATTTTTAACAATGATTGTCGAGGATTTAAATGAGCAAAGAAAAAAAAAAAAAATTAACTTTGAAAAACTTCAAAGGCACTCCTCGTAAGTTTAATGATAGTAACATTAAAACTAGAGGAAAAGTTGTTGTAGAAAGAAAAAATCCAAATTTCAATGCAAACAAATCAAAAGTTGAAAAGAAACCAATAAAAAACTTTGCACCAAAGATAGTCCCCACCCCATCATCTGATGAAAAGCAAAAAAATGCAAAAGAGTGGGCAAAGAAAAAAATTCAAGAAGAATTATTTAAAGGTAAAGCAAAAACTGAAAAGAAATTTGAAGGTAAAAGGAGAGACCTTAAATTAACATTAGGACGTGCTTTGACTGATGGAGATGAAGTAGAGCGTCAAAGAAGTTTTGCGTCAGTGAAACGAGCTAGAGAAAAACAATTTAAGCGAGTTGACGATAACCTAGATAATCAAAAAATTATACGTGATGTGAATATTCCAGAGGTTATTACTATCCAGGAATTAGCAAATAGAATGACCGAAAAAGCGAGTGCAGTCATAAAATTCTTATTAGAAAAAAATGTAAAAGTTACTGTTAATCATAGTATTGATGCAGATACAGCTGAGTTTATTGCAGGTGAATTTGGTCATAAGCCAATACGTGAGGATATAACAGAGGAAAAAATTAAAAAAATAGTTACTGAGGAGGAGGATCAAGGTAAAGATCCAAGACCACCTATAGTAACTGTCATGGGACATGTTGATCATGGTAAAACATCTTTATTAGATGCTCTAAGGCAAGCTAATGTTGTATCAACAGAACATGGAGGTATCACTCAACATATCGGAGCTTATCAAGTCAAAGTTGGTGAAAAAAAATTAATCACATTTATAGATACACCTGGGCATGCGGCTTTTACAGAAATGCGTGCGCGTGGTTCAAAAATTACAGATATAGTAATTTTAGTTGTGGCTGCTGATGATGGTATTAAGCCTCAAACAATCGAAGCAATAAAACACTCAAAGGCTGCAAATGTGCCAATCATAGTTGCAGTTAATAAATGCGATTTACCTGGCGCAGACACTATTAAAATTAAAAATCAACTTTTAGAGCACGAGTTAGTTGTTGAGGAAATGGGAGGCGATATTTTATGTACTGAAATTTCTGCTATTAAAAAAACAAATTTAGATAAACTAAAAGAAAGTATTTTATTACAATCAGAATTATTGGATTTAAAAACAAAAAAAAATGCTCTTGCTAAAGGTGTAATTATTGAGTCCAGATTAGATAAAGGAAAAGGTCCGGTATCAACTATTTTAATTACGAGCGGAACCTTAAATAGAGGTAACACATTCATCAGTGGTAATACAAAAGGAAAGGTAAGAGCAATGTTTGATTGTAACAACAAAGAAATTAAAATTGCTGAACCCTCAACCCCAGTTGAAGTTATTGGCTTTGAAGGTGTAACAAAGGCGGGTGATGATTTTATAGTCTTGAATGAAGATAAAAAAATCGAGGAAATTTTAGAGTATAGAAAAATTGATTATAGTAAAAAAAATATTAAATCAGCCAGTAGCGATGGTGACGATATATTTGGTAATAACAAAAAGGCTACAAGTTTTAACATTGTATTAAAAGCAGACGTTCACGGCTCACTAGAAGCAATCAATACTGCTTTACAAAAAATTGAAATTGAAGAAATAAAAGCAAAAATAATTTTATCAGCAGTAGGGCCAGTTACTGAAACAGATGTTACCCTTGCAAAAGCATCGGATGCAAAGATCATAGGTTTTAACGTAAGGCCAAATAAAGAAGCTAAAGAATTGTCGGCAAGCTATAACATTGATATTAGTTATTTTAATATAATATATGAAGCCATAGATTTTGTAGAAAAATCAATAAAGGGCACACTTGATCCAGACACAAAAGAAGAGAATACAGGGCAGTGTGAGGTTTTAGAAGTTTTTAATGTTTCGAAAGCAGGTAAAGTTGCAGGTGTAAAGGTTTTACAAGGAGAGGTTAATAATAATTCTAAAGCTAGATTAATACGGGATGGTACAGTGATTTATACAGGGAAAATCGGGAGTTTGTTTAGAGAAAAAAATGAGGCAAAAGAAGTGAAGTCAGGTCTTGAATGTGGATTAACAATTAGTGATTTTTTAGATTATAAAAAAGGAGATGTTATTGAAGTTTTTAAGATAGTCACTAGTGAACGAGAATAAAAATGAAAGAAAATTTTCAAACATATTCTCAGCGTCAGCTTAAAGGTAGTGAAAATTTAAAAAAGATTCTCGCTAGATTATTTATTCAACAGAGTATTATTTTACCTGACATTGATGTTAAATTAATAACAATAACAGAAGTGAGAATTTCTCCAGATTTTAAGTATGCAAAAGTTTTCTTTATGCCGTTAGCAGGTAAAAATATTATTAAATTTACTCAAATATTAAACGAACATGCTTTAGAAATTAAAAAAACTGCATCTAAAAAATGGGCAGCTAAATTTATGCCTAATTTAAAATTTATTAANGATGAATCTTTTGATTATGCAGAAAAAATTGAAAATCTTATATTGAAAGACAAAAATTAANATAATGAATGGTTGGATTAATTTATATAAGCCATCTGGATATAGTTCATCATATTGTATAAATCTTTTAAAGAAAAAGTTTAAATTTAAAAAAATTGGTCACATTGGAACATTAGATCCTATGGCCGAGGGCATTTTGCCGGTTGCTATAAATGAAGCAACTAAAACTGTAAGATTTATTAACAAATCATATAAAACATATTATTTTGAAGTAAAATGGGGCGAACAAACAAATACTTATGATCAAGAGGGTGAAGTAATAAACAGATCTAATTATATTCCAGAAATTAAAGAGATTTTAAATATTAAAAATAATTTTATTGGCGAAATTCAGCAAAGTCCTCCAATTTTTTCAGCTAAAAAAATTAATGGAGTAAGAGCATATGAGATGGCAAGGAAAGGTATCAAATTTGAGTTAAAAAAAATAAAAAAAAAAATTAATGGACTTAAAATTTTAAAACACGATATATTAAATAAAAAAACTTCATTTTTAACGATCTGTAGTAATGGAACCTATATACGAAGTTTAGCAAATGATTTAGGCTTAAGTTTAAACACTTTTTGTTACTGTACTAAAATCATACGATTGCGAGACGGAATTTTTAATAAAAAAAATTCATATTCATTAAAAAACCTGATAAATAATAAAAATACTGATGATTTAAGAAAATACTTGCTTGATATTAAGTCGGTTTTATATCATATACCCTCTGTTGAAATTAATGATAAAAAATTAAAGCTCATTAAGAACGGAATGAAAGTAAGCATGTTAGAAGAAGTTGGCTCTAAAGAATATAAAGAAATTATAGCAGATTACCATCAAAACGTTGTGGCTTTAGGTTTTATGAAACATGGAGTTTTTTATCCAAAAAGGATTTTAAATATCAATGAGTAAAAAAAATTTTAATAAGAGCAATGTAATTAAGATGCTTCAAAAAACCGAAAAAGATGTAGGATCATCAGAAGTACAAATTGGAATTTTAACCGAGAGAATAAAATATTTAACGGAACATTTTAAAAATAATAAAAAAGACAAGCACTCAAATACTGGATTAAATAAGATGATCATCAGAAGAAAAAAGCTTTTGGATTACTTAAATAAAAATGAACCTAGTTTATATAAAAAGGTAATAGAGCAGCTTGGGCTAAGAAAATAGTTGGAGCTACCTAATGTTTAATATTATAAAAAAAGAAATAGATTGGAATGGAAAAAAACTTTCAATCGAAACTGGGAAAATAGCAAGACAAGCTGACGGGGCAGTTATTTTAAGATCTGGTGACACGGTAATTTTAGCTACGGCAGTTGCTTCTAAAAAAGCTAACCCTGAAACAGATTTTTTTCCACTAACTGTGAATTATCAAGAAAAGTATTATGCGGCAGGTAAAATTCCAGGTGGTTATTTTAAAAGAGAAGCAAGACCTACTGAAGCCGAGACTTTAGTTTCCAGACTAATAGATAGGCCTATACGTCCATTATTTCCACATTCATTTAGAAATGAAACACAAGTTTTAGCGACTGTAATTTCATACGACAAAGAAAATGACCCAGAAATTTTATCTTTAATAGCTAGCTCTGCAGCATTGAGTATTTCAGGATTACCTTTTATGGGCCCAATTGCAGCTTCAAAAGTAGGCTTTATAGACAATAATTTTGTTTTAAACCCAACAAAAGAAATTCTACAGAATTCTTCATTAGAATTAGTTGTTGCTGGTACTAAGGATGCAGTTTTGATGGTTGAGTCTGAAGCTAGTGGTTTAACAGAAGAGCAAATGCTATCAGCTGTCAAATTTGGCCACGAAAGCTTTGCACCAGTTATTAAAATGATTGAAGATTTAAAAAAGGATGTAAATAAAGAANNNTTNNTNNTTGAAGAAAAAGANTTTNCAGANTTAAAAAANAAAATTTCNGANTTAGCAACTTCNAAATTAGAAGANGCNTTNTCAGAAAAAGATAAAAAANTTAGAGGTNGNNTNATNNNTGAAGCNAAAGANATTATNCAAACTAATTTTGAAGGNNATGANACNTATACNAAANTTGAAATTATGGATCANTTNAAAAATNTNGAAAAAGATATNGTNAGAACNAANATTTTANAAAANAAAATNAGAATNGATGGGNGAAAATTAGATCAGGTNNGACNAATTCANTGNGANGTNGGNATTTTACCAAGAGNTCATGGATCNTCANTNTTNACNAGAGGAGAAACACAAGCAATTGTAACTACAACGTTAGCAACTCCTGATGACGAACAAAGAACCGAAAGTTTAGAGGGAATGCAAAGATCAAGATTTATGTTACACTATAATTTTCCGCCGTTTTCAGTAGGCGAAGTTGGAAGAATTGGAACAGGTAGAAGAGAAATTGGTCACGGTAAATTGGCATGGAGAGCACTTAATGCTTCATTACCAATAGCTGAGGAATTTCCTTACACGATCAGAGTTGTTTCTGAAATAACAGAATCTAATGGTTCATCTTCAATGGCAACTGTTTGTGGGACATCAATGTCATTAATGCATGCAGGCGTGCCAATTAAAAAACCAATAGCTGGTATTGCAATGGGATTAATTAAAGAAAACGAAAAGTTTTCAGTTTTGAGTGACATTTTAGGAGACGAAGATCATTTAGGTGACATGGATTTTAAAGTTGCTGGTACAGAAGAAGGAATAACATCATTGCAGATGGATATTAAAATAACAGGGATAACTTTTGAAATTATGGAAAAGGCATTAAGCCAAGCAAAGCAAGGCCGTATAGATATTCTGAAAGAAATGAATAAATCAATAAGCAAATCAAATGCAGAAGTCTCGGAATATACTCCAAAAATGGAAAAAATTCAGGTTGATAAAAAAGATATTGCGGCTGTAATCGGAAAAGGTGGTGCTACGATTAGAGAAATTGTTGAGTTTTCAGGTGCTAAAGTCGATATTAATGATGAAGGTATAGTAACTGTTTCTGCCCCAGATGAGGAGTCTAGAAATAAAGCAATGCAGATGATTAAAGATATAACAGCAAAGCCTGAAATTGGTAAAATTTACAAAGGTAAAATTGTTAAAATTATGGACTTTGGAGCATTTGTTAATTTCTTAGGCAAACAAGATGGTCTTGTCCACATTTCACAACTTGCATCAAAGAGAGTCGAGAAAGTAACTGATGTTGTAAAAGAAGGTGATGAAGTCACAGTTAAAGTTATTGGATTTGATCGTGGAAAAGTAAAGCTTTCTATTAAAGAGGCTTTAGATTCGTAAAATTCAATTTATCAATTTATCAAGTTTCATGATGTCTTGCTCCTGATTAAATTAGTCACGTGTTATTGAATTTTACAATTATATATTAATCATTTTTTAAAAAATTCTAAAATAATTTATACTTTAAAGGAAAAAATTAAATATAATCAAAAAGATACAAAGAAACTAATTTTTTCAAGACATATTTCTAGGATCAGGCATACCTACTTTGTTGTAGCCCGCATCAACATAATGTATCTCACCTGTAACACCCCCTGCTAAGTCGCTTAAGAGATATAATGCGGAATTTCCAACATCGTCTATATTTACATTTCGTTTTAAAAACGAATGATCCTCATTCCATTTGTATAAGAATTTCGCATCTCCAATAGCTGAAGCTGCGAGAGTTTTTATGGGTCCAGCACTTATTGCATTTACCCTAATACCCCTTTTTCCAAGATCTCTTGCTAAATATTTTGTACTTGTTTCAAGAGCAGATTTGCAAACACCCATAACATTATAGTTTGGAATAGTCTTGGAAGATTCGTAGGTGAGTGTAATCATACTTCCATTCTTCTCCATAAGTGGCGCTGCCTCCTTAGCAATTTCAGTAAATGAAAAACACGAGATTAACATACTTCTCAAAAAATTATTTCTGGTAGTATTTAAATATTCACCCGATAATTCGGATTTATCTGAGAAAGCTACAGCATGCACAATAAAATCTAAACTGCCCCATTGATTCTTAATTTCTTGAAAGGTATTTATAATTTGCTCTTTATTTTCTACATTGCAATCTAATGTAAATTTTGAACCTAAGGATTCAGCTAGTGGAATCACTCTTTTTTTCAAGGCATCACCAACATAAGTAAAAGCAAGCTCAGCACCATGCTCTGCAAGCTTTTTAGAAATTCCCCAGGCAATTGATCTGTCATTAGCAACACCCATTATTAAGCCTTTTTTTCCTTTTAAAAGCATATTAAATTTTCTCAAAAACTAGCGTTGCATTTGTTCCACCAAAACCAAAACTATTAGACATTATTGCATTTAGTATGACATCTTTTTCAACTTTTTGAACAATTGGAAAATTTTTTGCTTCTTCATCAATTTCTGCAATATTCATTGAAGCTGATATAAAATTATTTTTCATCATTATTAAACTATATATTGCTTCATGAACCGATGTTGCGCCCAGTGAGTGTCCAGATAATGATTTAGTCGAACTAATTTTTGGGATTTGATTTTTAAATACTTCACCAACAGCTTTCAATTCTGTTACATCTCCCACAGGCGTTGATGTTCCATGTGTATTTAAATAATCTATTTTTTTATCTGATGTTTTAAGAGCCATTTGCATACATCGAATTGCGCCTTCCCCAGAGGGAGCAACCATATCATACCCATCTGATGTAGCGCCATAACCTGTGATTTCACCGTACATCTTTGCTCCTCTAGCTTTTGCATGTTCGTACTCTTCTAAGACTAATACACCACCACCACCAGATATCACGAATCCGTCTCGATTTTTGTCATATGGTCTAGAAGCTTTAGTTGGATCATCGTTATATTTAGATGAAAGTGCAGTCATTGCATCAAACATAGCAGTCATGGCGAAATGTACTTCATCACTACCGCCTGCAAATATAATTTTTTGCTTTCCATACTGAATTAACTCCATAGCATTACCTATGCAATGTCCACTTGTTGCGCACGCGGAACTAATTGTATAATTTGTTCCTTTAATTTTAAAAGGTGTTGCTAAAGTTGCCGAAGCTGTACTAGCCATAGTCCTTGGAACTATAAACGGTCCCATTTTTTTTGGATTTTTCTCTCTGGTTTTATCAGCAGCTAAGATTACGTTTTCTATAGAAGGTCCACCTGAACCCATTACCATACCTGTATTTACATTACTCACTTCATCTTCGTTTAATCCTGAATCTTTAACGGCTTCAGACATTGCTATATAATTATATGCAGATCCTGCACCCATAAATCTTACAACTTTACGGTCAATATGATCGTTAAAATTTATTTTGGGCTTTCCATGAACGTGACTTTTTAAATTATATTCTTTGTATTCTTCATTAAAAGTTATACCTGATTTTGAATTGATAAGTGACTCGTAAACTTCATTCTGATTGTTTCCCAAACATGATACAATACCAAGTCCAGTAATAACTACCCTTTTCATATTTGACTTTTAAATAACCCTACTTTTAAATTTTTCGTACTATATATTTTTTTATCGTCAATTAAAAGGATACCGTTTGCTAGCCCAACTGTGGTTTCTCCTTTTTTAATGATTCTTTTCATTTCAATAATATATTTTGCTGATTTGTTATTTTTTAGAACTTCCCCCGTGAATTTCACTTCTCCCACACCTAAAGCACGACCTTTTCCTAAATTACCAACCCAACCTAAAAAAAAACCTACAAGTTGCCACATCGCGTCTAAACCTAAGCATCCTGGCATAACAGGATCTGTTTTAAAATGGCAATCAAAGAACCATAAATCTTTCTTAATATCTAGTTCAGCCTCGATATATCCCTTACCAAATGCACCACCATCTTCCGTAATACTAGTGATACGATCAAACATGAGCATTGGAGGTGAAGGAAGTCGGGCGTTTCCTAGACCAAACATTTCACCGTTGGCACAAGATATTAATTCATTATAATTAAAGGAATTTTTGTTTTTCATTGAGAGATGTCTTATACTTGATGATCCAACTTAATAAAACAAAAAATAAAATATTATTAATTAGAATAATATTCTTTTACCCCCCATAGATGCTGTTTTTTAATCCATCCAGAAATCTTTGAATTTTTAACTTTGCACCATATCTTATTACATTCCTTAATGATCAATACTTTATATATTTCTAATTTTACTTTGGGCTTTGAATAAATTGATGGTCTTGAAAAAACTACATCATTATTTTTTGTAGTTACAGTAGTTTTTATTTTTGACAATTGTGAAATATGTACCCAACCAGTATCACTTTCATAATCTTTGATCTTCCTCCAATTATAGTGCTGGTCAATAATGATTACAGGTAAATATTTTTTTTTATAAATAAATTTTATTGGATAACTTATGGACGGTCCCAATCTAACATTTACTCTGTTATTTTTTAAACTTTGTAAATCACTTAGCGCACTATTTGAAATAAAAAAAAAGATAGAAAATAATAATAAAAATCTAATCATGATTTTTACAATTTGCACTATTTTTAATTTTTACTTTTCTAAATAATAACTTTTCTAAGTTAATTATAAATGTTTCATTTTTTAAATTTGAATATAAACCGACTGTATCCTTAATTAGTTCATTTGATATTATTGTACCCACTATTCCGGTCACAGTACCCAAAATTCCATCGTCTTGACAACTCAGAGAATGTTGTGGCGCTCTTGGCATGAAACATCTGAGACAAGGTCCCTTTTTTGAAAAATCAAAAAAAAATATGTGAGCATCGAATTGGCTTACAGAACCAATAAATAATTTTTTCTTTTGAAATGAACATGCATCATTTATATTTAATTTTGAAGTAAAATTATCAGTTCCATCTATAATATAATCATAATCTTTAATAATTGATTTCAAATTTACTCGATTAACTTTTGTATCATAAGTTTTAATTTTAATATTTTTATCAATTAATAGAATTTTTTTTTTTGTTACTAATACTTTTTTTTTACCAATGTCTTTTTGATCAAATAAAACTTGCCTATGTAAATTACTCTTACTAACTTTATCATAATCTACTATGCCAAATGATGTTATACCCGCTCTAGCAAGAAATAAGGCTACAGGAGATCCAACACCACCAGCTCCAATAATCAATACATTTTGTTTTTTTAATTTAATTTGCCCTTGAATATTAATTTTTTTTAAATTTATTTGACCTTTGTATCTCTCAATTTGATCATTTGTTAATTTCATTAATTTACTCCAGTTGATCCAAAACCTGAATTACCACGAAGGGTTTCAGGTAATTCATTAACTACTTCAATTTCAGCTTTAATTATTGGACAAATAACCATCTGCGCAATACGATCGCCTTTTTTAATAATAAAGTCTTTTTCACCAAGATTAATCAAAATGACTTTTATTTCTCCTCTATAATCTGCATCAATTGTTCCTGGCGTATTTAGAACTGAAATATTGCTTTTTACTGCCAATCCGGATCTGGGTCTTATTTGAATTTCTAGATTGTTATCTATAGCAATAGAAAGCCCAGTCGGAACTATTACTGTTTGATTTGGTTTTAATATAAGGTTTTCATGAATAAATGCTTCAAGATCTAATCCTGAGGAACCAGCAGTTTTATATTCAGGAATATTAACACTACTATTTAATTTTTTAATTAAAACTTTGCTTTTCATTAATTGAGAATTTTTTTAAAATTTTTTGGACTAAAATTGAAGCAATTTCAGATTTATCCCGTTTAGAGATGTTTTCTATTTGACTACATTGTTGAATTACTGAAACTTCATTTTGATTGGAATTAAATCCTATAGATTTATCAGATACATCATTTGCAATTATCCAATCGCAATGTTTTTCCTTAAGTTTTTTTTTGGCAAACCTAATAACGTCATTTGTTTCAGCTGCAAAACCAATTACTAATTTAGGTCTAAGAGAATTATGAGTGCTTACAAATTTTAAAATGTCTATATTTTCTTTTAAGTTGATGCTAAGTTCAGAATTATCTTTTTTTATTTTAAACTGCTTTTGTTCTGTTCTAAAATCAGAAACAGCAGCTGAAAAAATTGCAATATCTACTGGTAAACTTTTTTTCACAGCTTCTAACATTTCGTTCGCAGTAGTAACTTGTGTGACATCTAAATTTTCNTCTATCTTAATTTTGGATGGGCCTAAAATTAACTTAGTTTGTATGCCAGACTCACTCATTTTTTTTGCGAGATGATATCCTTGCAGCCCAGATGACTCATTTGAAATATATCTTATAGGGTCAATATATTCTCTAGTTGGACCAGCAGTTACCAAAGCTTTTAAATTAAAATTTTTGTTAAAATAGTTTTTTATTACAAGCTCAATTTCACTGATACTTACCATTCTGCCTTCACCATGTTCACCACATGCCAATTTACCAACAGATGGACCGATGAAAACAAATTCTCTTAATTTTAGTTTGGTAACATTTGTTTGGGTTGCTTTATTTACCCACATTTTAACATTCATCGCAGGAGCTAAAAAAATTTTTTTATTAGAAGCTAAAATGACAGTATTTATAAAGTCATTAGCTGAACCATTTGCTATATTTTCTATTATATTTGCAGTGGCTGGAGCTATAAGAATTAAATCCGCCCATCTTGATAAAGCGATGTGGTCCATTTCAATTTCTTCATTTAAATCAAATTTGTTCAGATAAACTTTATTTTTTGATAATGACGCAATTGATAATGGTGTTACAAATTCGGTAGCAGTTTTTGTTAAAATAGTTTTAATTTCAAAATTTTGAGAAACAAGCCCTCTGATTAAATCTAAAATTTTGTATGCAGCAATTCCACCAGAAATGATTAATAAAATTTTTTTCGATTTATCCATATATAATTTAATTAAATATTATTAGTAGAGAAATTACTACCAATAAAATAAAAATGATAATGTTGTTTTGTTGGTTTTTAATTTTTAACTTTTCATATTCAAATTTTTTAGCAATTTCATTATTGGAGGCCACAGTACCTGCGGCTAATAACTCTAAAGCTTTAGAAGCTTTGTCCATCATGATTGGTAGTTCGGGTAATCTATCAATTACCTTATTTGTCGTTTCAACAACCTGTTTAAATTTTGCTTCAGGCCCTACTTCTTGTTTAAGCCAACCCTCTAAGACAGGTTTTGAAATTTTCCATATATTTGCATCTTCATCTAAAGTTCTTGCAACGCCTTCGACGACTACCATAGTTTTTTGTAGAAGAAGAAGTTGAGGTTGTGTAGCCATATTAAATTGTTCGGTAACTTCAAATAATTGTGCTAAAAGTTTTCCAGCAGATATATTTTTTATAGATTGGCCAAAAATAGGTTCGCCAATTGATCTTAAAGCTTGTGAAAAAGACTCCCTTGATTGATCTTGTGGAACTAAGCCAGCAACAAAGTGAACATCAGCCACTTTTTCATAATCTCGTTTAATGAAACCATACAATATTTCAGCAAGATATTTTCGATTGTTAACATCTAATCTTCCCATAATTCCAAAATCGACAGGAATTATATTGCCGTCTTTATCTACAAATAAGTTACCTTGATGCATGTCACCATGAAAAAAACCATCACCGACAGCTTGTCTGAGAAAATTTTGAATAATATCTTTGGCTAATTTTTTTTTATCAATCTTTAGTTCATCTATTTTATTGAGATCCTTAATACTTATACCTTTCACTTTTTGAGATGTTAAAATTCGCCTTGATGTAAAGTCCCAATTAATCTTGGGGACAATGAAGTTTGGATCAGAAATAGTATTATTTTCTAATTCACTTGCGGCAGATCCTTCAAATCTTAAATCCATTTCGATTGCTGTAATTTCTTTGAGTAAATGTACAACCTCGATTAGTCTTAGGCGTCGTGTTCGCGGTAAAATTGACTCGATAATTGAAGAGAATAACATGAGAGCATCAAGTTCTTCATTGAACTTTTTTTCAATACCGGGCCTTAATATTTTGATTGCATATTCTTCTCCATTAATTTTAGCGAAATGAACTTGAGCAATAGAGGCTGCTGCTATTGGTTGGGTTAAATCTTTGATTTGATTAAATTTTTCTTCTCCGATTTCTTCTTTGATTGTTTTTTTTGCTATTGACATATCAAATGGTGGCAAATCGTCTTGTAGACTCTGCAATTCTTTAGCAAGATCATTACCCACAATATCTGGTCTCGTTCCTAAGAACTGACCAAGCTTGATGAACGTTGGACCAAGCTTTTTTAAAGCGCCAGCCAATCTTGTTCCAACGCTTTTGCTGTCCAAGCTTTTTTTTCTAAAAGATGAAAATCCAAATATTTTTATAAATGCTCTTATAATAAAATTAGGTCTATATAATTCTTGAAAATAGTCCAATGTTGATGATTTTGCTAGAGCTCTCCCAATTTTTAATAGGATAGCTATTTTTTTAATCATTTAATTTCCAGGCATAATGAATAGATGCAATTCCACCAAAAATATTTTTAAAATTCACATTCTTGAAACCAGCCTTTTCTAATTTATTTTTTATTTCATTTTGAGAATAAAAATCTTCGATACTTTTTACTAAATATTCATAAGGTTTAGAGTCTTGATTAAATATCCTTCCAAAAAAAGGAATAGTTTTAGAATACAAACTATAAAAATTTTTTACTAGAGGATTATTTACTTTATAAAATTCTAAGCAAACAAAACTTCCACCACTTTTTAAAACTCTAAATGCTTCATCAATTGCGCAGTCTATCTTAGTAAAATTACGCAATCCAAAACTAATCATATAAGTATCAATGGTACCACACCTGAGCGGAATATTTTCAGCATAACTACAAATATTTATAACTTTTTGAAATTTAGAGAATTTTGAAATAGTATGATTCAACATATTAAAATTTGGCTCAATCCGGTAAATATTTTGATTTTTATTTTTTTTCAAAACAAGTTTCGAAATATCCCCAGTTCCAGATGCCATATCAACTATTTTATGATTTAAATCCAAATCTATGCTGTTTACAAATTCATGTTTCCATAATCTGTGTGATCCTAATGACATTATATCATTCATTAAATCGTAATTTTTGTAAGCATTATCAAAAATATTATTTACATAATCTTTATTCTTGTAATGGTGAATATTTTTCATAATTTGTTAAAAATTTAGTTTATAAAAAAAAAAAATTATATGCCAGAACTTCCAGAAGTAGAGATAACTAAAAGAAGCTTATCAAAACAAATTTTACTAAAAAAAGTTAAAAGTGTGACAATTATTAATCCAAAACTACGCTATAATTTGAAAAAAGAAAAATTAGGAGATCTAATTGGAAAGACTATTAAAAAAATTGAAAGACGGTCAAAATACATTTTGATATTTTTCAATGATAATCATGTTCTTCTCATTCATCTTGGAATGACTGGCAGATTTTATTTTATGAAAAATAAAAATAAAAAAATTGATACTAGCTTTTACAATAATTCAAACATTATCATTAAACATAACCACATAAAAATTGATTTTGATAAATTTAACCTAATTTATAATGATATAAGAAAGTTTGGTTTTATTAAAAAGATAAATAAAAATAATNTAACACACTCAAGCCATCTTTTAAGATTAGGTTGCGAACCATTAACAAATCAATTTTGTTCCAATTATTTAAAAAAAAAAATTTACAATAAAAAAACGTCAATAAAAAATTTATTAATGAACCAATCGGTTGTTGCCGGACTTGGTAATATTTATGTGAATGAGGCTTTATATTTAAGTAAAATAAAACCCGAAAAACCAGGTCATGCTCTTAAAGATGANGAAATAAAAAAATTAGTTAAATCGATCAAAAAAATTCTTAAAAATGCGATAGTTCTAGGTGGATCGACCATAAAAAATTATCACAACTCAGAGGGGAAGACTGGTTCTTACCAGAATAATTTTAAAGTTTATGATCGAGAGGGATTAAAGTGTGCAAAGTTAAGTTGTAAGAGCAAAATTAGACGTATAATTCAGGCAGGAAGATCGATATTTTATTGCGCTAAATGTCAAACATAGTATTGACCAAGGTTAAAAAAATTATATAACCTGCCAATCGATTATAATGGCAAATACATCATCAGCAAAAAAAAAAAACAAAAGTAATCAAAATTAAAACTAGTATTAATCGTATAAAACTAGGAAAATATAAAAGCGCTATTTCAGAAATAGAAAATGCAATTAAAAGCGGTGATAAAGCCAAAGCAAATAAACTTTATAATAGTTTCCAATCAAAACTCATGAAAGTCTCAAAAAAAGGTTCTATACGAAGATTAACTGCATCACGAAAAATTTCTAGAACAGCTAAAAAAATATCATTAATGAAATAAGTTTATTGATTACGAATTTTAAAATTTTGTATTCAACTTAACGTTTTAAAATTCAATCTAAGATTTTATTTTTCTTTAAGTAAAATTTGATACAAGATTTTCACAATCTAAAGTTGATAATTTTTTTTTTTATTTTTTTTGTTGCTTAAAAAATTGGTTGGTTCTAAAAGACTACTTCATGGAAAATTCATCTGCTTTACAAATTAACGAAGATATAAAAAAAAATTGGGTAATTGTTCAACAAAAATTAAAAGAAAGTTACGGATTAGACGTTTATAAAAGCTGGATACAGAATGTAGAAGCTAAAGGAATAGATTTCGCATCATTAATATTAGTTGTAAAAACTAGATTTGTTAGAGACTGGATAGTATCACATTACGCTGATAAAATTTTAGATCATTATCAAAAATTAGATAATACAGTCTCCAGAATACAATTTGAAATCAATGAAATTTTTGATGATAAGAGATCTACGAATATATTAGATTTTGGATCAGGTACAAAAGTAATTGATTTAAAAGATACTAATTATGGCATTAATAGAATTGATCCAAGATTAAATTTTGAGAGTTTTGTTACTGGTGAAAGTAATCAATTAGCTTTTTCTGCTGCAAAAAGAGTAACAGAGAGTCTTGGCCATTATAATCCTCTATATATTTATGGTGGTGTAGGATTAGGAAAAACTCATATTTTGAATGCTATAGGAAATAAGTTAAAACAAATGGATAAAAAAGTAATATATTTATCAGCAGAAAGATTCATGTATCAATTTGTTAAATCAATTAAAAATAAAGACACTCATAAATTTAAGGAAATTTTTAGGAATGCGGATGTTTTAGTGTTGGATGATATCCAGTTTATTAGTGGTAAAGAGGTCACACAAGAAGAGTTTTTTTATACTTTTAATAGTTTGTTGGAAAATCAGTCACAGGTAGTAATTTCTTGCGATCGTTCTCCAAATGAATTAGATCGCATTCAAGATAGAATAAAATCTAGATTATCAGGAGGTTTAGTTGTCGATGTTCAGCAACCAGACATAGGTTTAAGATTAGCGATTTTAAAAAATAGATGTTTAGCTGAAAAAAACCATTTTGGAAACGAAATATTAATTAATGATGAAATATTATCTTTTATTTCGAATGAATTTAAATCCAGTATTAGAGATATGCTGGGAGTTTTAAACAGAATTATTGCATCAGCGAGAATACAAAATAAAACCCCAACGTTACAAGATGCCAAGTTAATTTTGAAAGATCTTTTAAACAATATGCAGTCAGTAATTAGTATTGAAGATATACAAAAATTTGTTGTGGCTTTCTATAATTTATCTATGAATGATTTTTTATCTGCACGACGTTCAAGACATATCGCTCGCCCTAGGCAGATAGCTATGTATTTATCAAAAAAACTAACCACCAAATCATTACCAGAGATTGGTAGAAAATTTACAGGAAGAGATCATACCACTGTAATTCATGCAATTAAAAAAATTGAGGAGCTAATGTCTAAAGATAGACAATTTGAGCATGAAGTACAAAGTATCACAGATAGAATAATTAAAAGATAGATGGAATTTAAGATAGACAGGGATGTTTTTTTAAAAGCACTTGCTCATGTTCAGGGTGTTGTTGAAAAAAAAAATACATTACCTATTCTTGGCAATGTAATGTTAGAGGCTACAAATAGTTTTTTAAAAATTACAGCAACCGACTTAGATATAATCATAACAGAAAATATATCATGTAATACAATAGCGGAAGGGTCCACCACAACAACTGCTCAGGTAATATATGATATTGTAAGGAAATTAAAAACAGGATCATCTTTACATTTATCTTTAAAAGACAATAATAGATTAAAGTTAATTTCCGGTAGGTCTGATTTTAATCTTACATGTATTCCCCCAGATGAATTTCCAGTTTTAGAAGACAATATGGATGAACAATATCTAGAAGTTCCATCTTATGAATTTTTAAAAATAATTAACAAAACAAAATTTTCAATATCAAATGATGAAACAAGACATTACTTGAATGGTATTTATTTAGATAGACAAGAAGGAAAGGACGAACTTGTAGCAGTAGCTACAGACGGTCACCGTTTAAGCAAGTCAGCAATTGCAATAAAGGGAAATAAATATTTTCAACCAATAATTTTACCCAAAAAAACTGTGTACGAATTATTAACAATAATAGATGAAGATTCGATTAATTTAAAAATACTATCAACAAAATCTAAAATAAAATTTCTTTATAAAGAAATAGTTTTAATTTCCAAAGTTATTGATGGAAAATTTCCTGATTATGAAAAAGTTATACCTAAAGATGAAAGAGTTTCAGCAAAATCAAACATTGAAGAATTTATTAGTGCACTTGATAGATTGAAATCACTATCATCAGATAGAAAAGGTGTCATCAAAATATCCTTAAATAATGGAATAATGAAATTTCTCATTAATGATTCAATAGCAGGAGATGGTATTGAAGAAGTCCAGACACAATATAAAGGTGAGGCTATGGAGATTGGATTTAACTCTAATTATTTAATTGATGTTGCAAATGTTTTAGAAAGTAAGGATATTACATTAATGCTTAAAGACGCAACTTCACCCACATGTATAAAAGATGAAAGTGACCCTCTTAGTACTTATATTATTATGCCAATGCGTGTAATTTAAAAAATGATAAATGGCGCGTATTGAAAAAATACAAATAAGAAATTTTAAATCCTATAAAAAATACAATCTTTCAATTAATCATCAATTTAAACATATTATTATATATGGAAAAAATGGTGTAGGTAAAACAAACTTACTAGATAGTTTTGCTTTTTTTTCAAATACAAAGGGTTTAAGAGGTAACGGTTTGGATGATATTTTTCCAATCAACGAGTCTAACGCAGTTAACACAAAAGTTAAGATTGAGCTAAGTGCTAAAAACATTTTTTACAATTTCATTTATGAAATAGTGAGAGAAGATTCTAAATTAAAAAAAAAAATCTTATTGGATAATAACAATATATCACTATTAGGTATAAAGAAATTTATTAATTTTATATGGCTAACACCACACATGGATAAAATTATGTATGAAGGACAATCCCTAAAAAGAAATTTTATTGATAAAATGATTTCACAAAGTGATCAATATTTTAGTAAAAGTATTCTAGCATATAAAAAAAATTCAGCGGAAAGGCTGCGAGTATTGAAAAGTTCAAAAGATGAAAAATGGTTACACATTTTAGAAAGAAAAGTTGCTGAAAATATTTATGATATTTTTACTTTAAGACGAAAATATGCTGAAGAATTAAATAATACAATAGATATAAAATTAAAAAAATTTAGAGAAATTAAAATAGAATTCAGTAATAATTTGTTCACAGATTTAACTGACAAAAATGATTCAATAAATTTATTTGTAAATGAATTAAAAAACAAAAGGCAACTAGACGAAATTACTAAAAGAATGAATTTCAGCATTAATTCAGACAGAATCATTTTTTTTGATCAAGAAAATAAAACGAGTACAGATTATTGCTCAACTGGAGAACAAAAATCATCTTTATTAACAATGATTTTAGCAAATTGTTGGAAATTAAAAGATAATGATAAAGAATTTATTCTTTTATTAGATGAAGCTGTTTCTCACATGGATAATTCAAATTTTGAAAAGTTATTTAATGAGGTGGATAAATTTGATACTCAAATTTGGTATACTGGAACTAATAAAAACTTGTTCCAAGTCATTGAAAAAAAAGGTTTTTTTATACATTTGCAGTGATCTAGGGCTCCTTTTTTACATCTAAAAATGATATAATAAGTTTGTTAAATCTAACAAAAAAAAATGTCTAGAACAGCTATAAAAAAAAATGAATACGGAGCAGATTCGATAAAAGTTCTAAAAGGTTTAGATGCAGTTAGAAAACGCCCAGGTATGTATATTGGCGATACTGATGATGGATCAGGTTTGCATCATATGGTTTTCGAAGTTGTAGATAATGCGATCGATGAAGCACTAGCAGGCTATTGTAATACAGTAGTAGTAAAAATTAATAAAAATAATTCAGTAAGCGTATCTGACAATGGGAGAGGTATACCTGTAGAAATACATAAAACAGAGAAAATGTCTGCAGCAGAAGTTATTATGACACAATTACATGCTGGAGGAAAATTTGATCACGATACTTATAAAGTATCAGGTGGACTTCATGGCGTAGGTGTTTCGGTAGTAAATGCTTTATCCGAAACTTTAAAAGTTGAAATATTTAGAGAAAAAAAAAAATTTTTTATTGAATTTGAAAATGGTGTAACGAAAGAACCTTTAAAAGAAATAGGAAAATCAGACCTTCAAGGAACAAATATTACTTTTTTACCATCAAGAAAAATATTTTCAGATACAAAGTTTAACTTACCAATCCTTGAGCGTCGTTTAAAAGAACTCGCATATTTAAATAAAGGACTCAAAATAGAGCTTGTAGATAATAGAAATGAAAAATTTTCAAAGTTAAATTTTCAATATAATGGTGGAGTCAAAGAGTTTGTTCAAGATTTAAACAAATTAAAAAGTAAAATTAAAGACGAGTCTAATGATCCTGTACTCAAAGATCCTTTATATTATAACGCCAGCAAAAATAATGTGGATGTAGAATGTGCTTTATTATGGAATAGCACTTATAATGAAAATGTTTTATGTTATACAAATAACATTCCTCAAAAAGATGGTGGAACTCATCTATTAGGATTTAGAAATTCTATCACTAGGCTTATTAATAAATATGCAAATGATTACGGACTTTTAAAAAAAGATAAAGTAACAATAACAGGAGATGATGTTCGAGAAGGTTTGATTTGTGTATTATCAGTCAAAGTTCCTGACCCAAAATTTTCATCTCAAACAAAAGAAAAACTTGTATCGTCAGAAGTACGCCCTGTCGTTGAAGCAATAACAAGCGAAAAAATTTCTCTCTGGTTTGATCAGAACCCGAAATTTGCAAAAGTTATTATTGGGAAAATTATTCAAGCTGCATTAGCAAGAGAGGTGGCGCGTAAAGCGCGAGAAAATGTTAGACGTAAAAATGCTATTGATATAACTAGTTTACCGGGTAAGCTAGCCGATTGCCAGTCAAATGATTTAAATATGACTGAGTTATTTATTGTAGAGGGTGATTCTGCAGGTGGTTCAGCAAAGCAGGCTAGGAACAGAGAGTTTCAAGCTGTTTTACCATTGAGAGGAAAGATATTAAATACTTTCGCTGAAGCTAAAAATGATACATCAAAAGGAAAAAAAATATTTGCAAAAATGTTATCATCTAATGAAATTGTCACCTTAATTAACGCAATAGGAACAGGTGTCGAACCATTTGAACTAGAAAGATTAAGATATGGTAAGATCGTTATTATGACAGATGCTGATGTTGATGGGTCTCATATAAGAACTTTATTACTTACATTCTTTAATAATAAACCTTTTAACCAACTTATCAAACAAGGTCATATTTATATTGCTCAACCTCCTTTATATAAAATCAAAATTGGAAAAACTGTGAGGTATTTAAAAAGCGATAAGGAACTAGAAAAATTAGCTATAAAAAATTCCTTTGAAAAAATTACAAACATAGAATTTAAAGGAGCAAAAAAATTTAATTTTGAAAAAAACTTTTTAAATATTTGTTTTGATTTATACAATATAATTAAATCAGTTGATGGTGACCATGAAATTCTCGAGCAATTAATTATGATAGGGGCATTTACTGAAAAAGATAATAAAATTTTAATTTTGGACGACAAAGATGACAAAAAAAAAATTGGAGCAATGACAGCAGTAGCAAAACAACTAAATGCTAATATAAATAAAGATGAGGCCAAATGGTTTGGTTTATTTGAAAATGATATGTTTGTTTTAAAAAGAGATTTTTATCATGAAAAGTTAGTGAAGAAATTAAGCACAAAATTTATGGGCAACGATGTTTTATTAAGAAAAATAAGTTCATTCAACAAAATTGCAAAAAACTTTACTAATACTTGTATCGTTACTGAAGGCGATAAAGTACATATAACAATCAGTTTTATAAAATTTATTGAATCGGTTGTATCAATCGGGAAGCAAAATCTGTCTTTACAAAGGTTTAAAGGGTTGGGTGAAATGAATCCTGATGAATTGTGGGAAACAACTTTAAATCCAGAAAATAATTCATTACTTAAAGTAAATTACTCTGATGTTAATGGTAATAGCTCCTCGCCATCAGAAACCGATGATGAAATTTTTCTTACACTTATGGGTGAAGATGTTTCTAAAAGAAAAAAATTTATTAATTTAAATGCTATAAATGTCGCAAACTTAGACATTTGAATATGTTTTTTAAAGAGCAAATTAATCCTAAAAACTTAAGAATCACCTTAGAGACGCTAATCAATATCAGATGGATTGCTATTATTGGACAATTTTCAACTGTATCATTTGTGTATTATGTTCTTAAGTTTAAGTTTCTTTATTTCGAAACTCTAATATTGATCTCTTTTTCAGTTTTGGTTAACATTTACTTGGAAATAAATAAAAGGCGTTTTGTAACGATAAATAATTTTTATGCAACAATTAGTATATTTTATGATTTAATTCAGCTTATAATATTATTATTCATAACTGGAGGATTATCTAATCCATTTTCAATTTTAATTATAGTTCCGACCACTATAGCAGTTACTTATTTATCTAGAGGCAGTAGCCAATTTATTATTATTTGCTCAATAATATTTTCAACAGTGATTGCGTTTTATCACATGCCCCTACCAAGTCCTAAAGGTATTGAATTAAATTTACCTAAGTTTTATGAACTTGGCATGTGGTTGTCTTTGACAATAGGAATAATATTTTTAGGTAACTATGCTTATCAATTAGGTAGAGATAATAGAGTTAGGGTTGGCGCTTATAATAAACTCGAACAAGAGTTAAATAATGAAAGAGTTGTTAATTCAGTCGGTGGAATGGCCGCTGCCGCAGTCCACGAGCTCGCAACACCACTAGCAACTATTTCATTAGTGGGAAAAGAATTGCAGAAACAACTTGCAAATAATAAGTCAACGAAAGATGATATTAATCTCTTAATAAATCAAGTTTCAAGATGTAGCTCAATTTTGAAAGATATTGCCGAAAGAAAACAACAAGATCAATTTATTTCTAACGTTTCGCCAAAAGAACTTATTAATGAAATTATCTTTTCATTAGAAAATAAATCTAATAAAGAAATTATTGTGTCTAATTTATCTTTAAATCAAAGATTAAAAATGACAAAAAAAACAGAAATAAGCTATGCATTGAGAAATTTTATTGAAAATGCAATAAAATTTTCTAAAACAAAAATTAATATAGAAATTAATCAGAAAATGAATAGCACTACAATTACTATTGAAGATGATGGTAAAGGTTTTGATGAAAAAATTATATCAAATTTGGGACAACCATACATAAATTCTGAGAATATTAAAAAAAATGAACAAGGAATGGGCCTAGGAATCTTTATTGCAAAAAATTTATTAGAGAGATGTTTTTCAAATGTAACTTTTGATAATAGTAAAAATGCTGGTGCAATAATAAAAATTGAATGGTCAAACTCTCAATTAGCAAATTTATAGGATAACATTTTATAAACAAGTTTTGCTGCCAGAAATTCACATGCATGGAGATTTGGCTTTGGTGCCAACTCGTTGACATCTACACCTATAACAGTACTATTTTGAAAAATTACTTTGAGTATTTTAATTGCATCATTCCAAAATAAACCACCTGGCTCCGGTGTACCTGTTGCTGGCATTAAACTAGAGTCAAAAGCATCTAAATCAAATGTTAAATAAACATTCTTATTTTTAATAGATTTTTTTAATTCTGACATTTTCCAGTTAGACAAATCTTTCCCCCAAAAAATTTTAATTCTTTTTTTATTTTTCTTTATGAATTTAAATTCTTCTTGACATAAATTTCTTATACCAAGAGATACAATGTCAATATTTTTATAATCTAAACATCTTCGTATAGCTGATGCATGGGAATTTTTATTACCAGAATATTCATTCCTCAAATCAGCATGAGCATCTATGTGAAGAATAGTTAGTCTTGAATATTTTTTTTTATATGATTTTATTATTGCTGGTGTGATTGAATGTTCGCCACCAAGAATAACTGGAAAATAATTCAATTTTAAATTTTTATCTACTAAATTAGTTAACTGCATATGAGCACGATTTAATTGTTTATTAATTTTTTCAATTTTAAGAGTTTTAATATTAAACTTTTTATAGGTTTCTTTTTCTAATTCTTCATCAAATAGCTCTACTTGATGTGAAGCTTGAATAATTTTTTTTGGACCAAATTTGGTCCCACCAATGTAGCTTATAGTTTTTTCAAGGCCAAAGGGAATAATACAAACCTTATTTTTGCTTTTAATTTCTTTTGGTAGTCCTAAAAATCCTTCCGATGACTTAAGAATTTTCATTAATTAAATATTTTGGAAAAATTTCTAATTGGTCTTTTTTCCCAAAACCTACGGTGATAGGCATCACTTGCTATTAGTGGCATTACAGAAGTGGCTTCAGCATATACCATTTGCTCTTGTACAGTATCAACTTTCCCCCACGAACTAGCTTCTTTAAGCGTTGAGCTGCTACACGCACCGTCTCGACTATCTGCAACTGTAATTTGCACAGCATATTTATGCATTTCAATTTTCTTATCTAATAATTCTGCGCATATTACAGTATCTTGTACGAAGTTTTTTGGTACACCTCCGCCAACCATCATTAATCCAGACACATTTGATTGTATTTTAATTTCTGTTAATTCTCTAAATTCTTTTATTGAGTCAATAGTGAGATGATTTTTAGGGTTTCTTTCTTGGTGCATTACTAAACCAAATCCAGCAGAACTATCAGTGAAAGCTGGGCAAAAAATTGGCACATTTTTATCGTAGGCTAATTCGATTAATGAATTCTTTTTTTTTCCATTAGATTTTAAATATTTACCTAGTTCATAAATAAATTCTCTTGAGGTGTATGCCCTTGGTTCCAAAGTATCCGCTATCTCACCTATAACTCTATCACAATTTTGTAATTCTTCTTCATCAATGTAAGTATCGTATATTCTATCAATATAATTTTTTCTTAAAATACTATCATCTTGAAACTGAGATCCTTGATAATGTCTAAAGCCCAAAGCCTCAAAAAAATCCATATCAATAATAGATGCACCAGTGGCTACAATAGCGTCAACCATATTATATTTAACTAAATCTGCATATAGTTTCATGCATCCGGCTGCTGAGGTCGATCCTGCTAATGTTAAAAAAATGGTACAATTTTTATCTTTTAACATATTATTATAAATTTTTGCAGCATTCGCAGTTTCCCTTGATACGAATGACATTTTTGCCATTGAGTCTATAATTGGTCTAGCATCAAAAGATGTTATATTGATGTGTTCAACAGTATTTGATAAAAAGCTAGACTTGTTATGATCCATAACTATGCAAACAAAGTTTTAATATTATAATTTTCGTCAGCTTCATAAATCGACATTAAGGGTTTATCCCGAACCTCATGTATTTGATTAGAATAAAATCCATTAAAATTAGTTCTAAAACTCATTCCATACGCACCAAGCTGTCCAATCTCGATGTAATCACCAGTTTTGATATTTGCAGGTAACATGAAGGGGCCTTTCATATAGTCCAGTCCATCACATGTTGGCCCATAAAAACTATATGGAATTAATCTTTTTGAAGGCGAACTACTTAACTGAATCGCTTTAGTTGGAAATATAAATTTAGGAGTGCCAGCATCAAATAAAGACCCATAAGTNCCATCATTAATATAAAGGTTCTGTTTTTTTTTTAATTCAACTCTCACAATAGTTGAACCACTCTCTGCCACCAATGCTCTACCTGGCTCACATATGAGTTCTACTTTTTTACTCAAGTTTAATTTTTTAATTGCCTTAATAATTTCATAAAAATAATTTTTTATAGGTTGAGGATAAAGATCAGGATAGGTCGTTGGAAAACCTCCACCTACGTTAATAATATCTGGTACAATATTAGACTTTTTAATTACATTACCCAAATCTTTAATTGCTTTTGAATATGCTATGGGGTGCATACATTGCGATCCTACATGAAAACTTAAACCAAACTTTTTGGATTTAAATTTACCAATTTTTGCAAGAGAAATTGCTTCATTTAAGTTTGCACCAAATTTTTTCGATAAATCAATTTCTGAATGCTCATTTGATGTTTGTATACGTAAAAATAATTCAAGGTCTTTTGCATTTCTGGTAATTGTTAGAATTTTTTCTAATTCTTCTTTGCTGTCGTAAGCAAATGCTTTTACACCATGAGAAAAATACGCTTCTTTTATACTTTTATCTTTTTTAACTGTATGCATAAAAAAAATATTGGATTGAGGAGATATTTTTTTTATTAATTTTATCTCATCAATTGAGGCAGCATCAAAGTTGCTGATACCATTTTTAACAAGTGTTTTAACTACCGTTTCACTTGGATTGCATTTAATTGCATATAAGACTTTACCAGGGAAATATTGGTTAAACCAATTTGATGCTAATTTTAAGCTTTGTTTTCTAAAGCAATATACCGGATCTATCGGTCGTAAAGCTTTAACCAACTCGTTGACACACTGAAATTTCGCCATCCCATAAAACCTCTCGTTAGTTAACAGTCGGCAGTTTTTAATTGAAAAAAATTAATAAAAAAACAACCATTTCCGCGAAATAAAGTATTTTTAATTTATGTAAAGAAAAAAAACGTAAAATTCTATTGCTTATTAGCACTTGGTATATGGATAATTTGCCTAGTCGGAGTTGAAAATTTCAAGATGCTGCCTATATGAAAGTAATGAAAAGCAGTCCTGGCAAATTAAATATTGCCGATTTTAACGATAAAACCTTACTTATTGTTGATGATGATGATCCATTTAGGAATCGTTTAGGAAGAGCAATGGAATTAAAAGGTTTTGTAGTATCATTAGCTAAAAGCGTGGAAGAAGGTCTAATTTCAGTTAGAAAGTCGCCTCCAGGATTCGCGGTTGTTGATTTAAGACTACTAGATGGTAATGGTTTAGATGTCATTGAAGAAATCCATAAACAAAAACCTAATAGTAGAGTTGTTATGTTGACAGGATATGGAAACCTGCCAACCGCAGTTTCAGCTGTCAAAGCAGGAGCAATTGATTATTTAGCAAAACCTGCTGACGCAGAGGATGTAGAAGCAGCGTTATTAGCAGAACCTAATAGTAAAGCGCAACCACCAGAAAACCCAATGTCAGCAGACAGAGTTAAATGGGAGCATATACAAAGAGTTTTTGAGCTATGTAATAGAAATGTATCTGAAACAGCGCGGCGTTTAAAAATGCATAGAAGAACTTTACAAAGAATATTATCTAAAAGATCACCTAGATAGTTCTGTAATATTTTGCAAAAATACAAAGATTTTTTTTTGGTCCCTTAATTTTTGTCTTCATTATAAAAAAGTTGTTGTTTATGATCTTAAAATTCGCAAGATATAAATCTTTTTTGCAAAAAAATAGAGATTCATTAGAAGTATTTTTTTTTATAAATGTATAAAGCTTTTGATTTTGATTTTGTCCAGCATTAAAATAAAAAATAATACTACTTTTTTTCTCACGAATTTTAAATAATTGATATCCTGATATTAAATCTTCATTAACATTTATTTTGATATTTTCTTTTAACTCAAAATTATGTTCAGAAATTTTTGTAATAAAGCAATATCCATTTATGGTAACTTTTTGACTAATACTTTTTTTTACTTTCCATTTACCTATTAACAGAGGGATTTTGTACAAAGTAATTTTTATTTAAAAAATTTATGTATTAATAATGAAAGTAAAGTTAATTTAAAAAATTCGCCTAAAAGAAAAGGATATAGTCCTAACTCGAGAACTGGTTTATCCCATCCCACAATATATCCTAGCCAAAATAATCCAAATAAATAGGTGGGAAACAAAGCTATTATTAGTTTGAAAAAAATTGTAACTATGTCATCCTTTATTTTATATTTAATTAAATACTTTTTTTTAAAAAAAAATTTTNTTTTTGAAAATAATAAACCTGCAATTAAAGCTGAAAAAACAAAACCTATTAAATATCCTCCCGTTGGTCCAATCAAATAAATCAGCCCAATGCCTTTTTCAGGTGTTCCTGAAAATACAGGTATCCCAATAGCACCCTCAAATAAATATAAACTAAGAGTTATAAACCCATATTTTGCTCCGAGGGTTATACCACAAAGTAGTATACAAAATGTCTGCATTGTCATCGGTACAGGGTAAAAGGGAACATTAATTTTAGAACTTAGTGCTATAGCAATAGTAAATAAAAAAGAGATTAAAATTTTCGTAGGTACATCTTTAGTTTGAAATATAATTTGTGTTTTTATCATTTTTATTTATTAGTTAAGTTTATAAACACTTCTTCTAAATCTGAGTTATTTTTTAACAGTTCTTTAGTAAAATTTAAAGCTACTAATTCACCACTGTTAATTATAGCAATCCTATCGCATATATCTGATGCTTCTTTTAAGTAATGAGTTGTGTATATTATCGTAACGCCGTCTTTATTTAGAGCTCGAACTGATTCTAATAATTTTCGTCTTAACTCGACATCAACACCAGCTGTTGGTTCATCTAGAATTAAAATTGGAGGTTGATGAACCATGGCTTTGGCGACTAAAAGCCGTCTTTTCATTCCTCCAGAAAGATTTCTGGTGTAAGCATTTGCCTTATCACTCAAATTTGTCAGTTCTAAAATTTTTTTAGTAATACGATCCTTTTTTTTAATGCCATAAAGGCCAGCCTGTATTTCGAGAAGGTTTTTTGGTGAAAAAAAAGGGTCAACATTTATTTCCTGAGGCACAATACCAAGGGACGCTTTAACCTGTCTAGGATTTTTGTCTAAATCAAATCCCCACACATTTATATGTCCATCTGTTTTATTTACAGTACCAGCTAAAATATTAATAAAGGTCGATTTGCCAGCACCATTAGGTCCAAGTAACCCAAAAATTTCACCAGCTCTTACTTCAAAGGAAATATTTTTAAGAGCTTGGATTTTCTCATTACCTTGTCTATAAATTTTATTCACATTTTCTGCTTTTAATGCGATTGAACTATTCATGATGATCGAGTTGTAATAGCATTAAATTATAAAATTTATATAAATAATTTATGTCCAAAGAAAAGCACTTATTCTTAATAGATGGTTCAGGTTATATATTTAGAGCTTATTATGCCTTACCACCCTTAACAAGAAAAAGTGATGGTTTACCTGTTGGAGCAGTCAGTGGATTTTGCAATATGCTTTATAGTTTTTTAGAAAAAGCTAAAGCAGGAAATTCTATGGATACCCCAACACACCTTGCAGTGATATTTGATAGCGCAAGAAAGAATTTTAGAAATGAAATTTATAAAGAATACAAAGGAAATAGAAGTGATGCACCTGAAGATTTGGTACCACAGTTTGATTATATTAGGAAGGCAGTAAAAGCTTTTAATTTACCATCAATTGAATTAATTAATTATGAAGCAGATGATTTAATTGCGACTTATAAAGTTGAAGCAAAAAAAAAAAAAATAAAAGTTACAATAGTTTCTTCAGATAAAGATTTAATGCAGCTGGTAGATAAAGACACATGTATGTTAGATACTATGAAGGATCGACTTATTGGAATTGACCAAGTTAAAGAAAAATTTGGTGTTCTACCAGAAAAAGTAATTGATGTGCAATCATTAGCAGGTGACTCCGTTGATAATATTCCTGGAGTGCCTGGCATTGGTATTAAAACTGCGTCAGAACTAATTAATAAATTTGGATCATTAGATGAGCTTTTAAAAAGAGCCGAGACTATTAAACAGCCTAAAAGAAGACAAGCTTTGCTGGATAATAAAAAAGGTGCATTAATTAGCAGAGAGCTTGTGACGTTAAAAACAAATGTGCCCTTAAAAGAGAAAATTGACGACTTTGAACTAAAGTCTTTAGATAAGCAAAAAATCTTTAATTTTCTTGATGAAATGGAATTTACAAAAATAAAAAAAAGGATCGAGCAAACTTATGGAAAGGCAGAAAAAAATGAAATTTTAATTCAAAATAAAAATTTTAATAACAGACAAAATAAAAAGTTTCACATTATTTATGATATTTCGGAACTTGAAAAAATTTTAGATCTAGCCGATAATCAAGGGTATTTTTCTATAGACACAGAGACAAATTCGCTAAATTCACAGATAGCGGAGTTAGTTGGTATTTCATTGTCGATAAGAGAGAATGAAGCATTTTATATTCCTTTGCAGCATAAAAATACTGAGGATAAAAATTTAAGAAAACAAATTGAATTAAAAAGATTAATTAAGCTCTTAAAACCATATCTTGAAGATGAAACAATAATAAAAGTGGGCCAGAATATTAAATATGATTTAAAAATCTTTACAAAGTATGGAATATTATTAAAAAATTTTGAAGACACTATGCTTTTGTCATATACATTAGATGCGGGCTTAAACAGACATAATCTTGATCTATTAGCAAAAATACATCTAGATCACGATAATATAAAATTTAAAGATATTGTTGGAACTGGAAAATCTGAAATCACTTTTGACCAAGTTTTAATAGATAATGCATATAAGTATGCCTGCGAAGATGCAGATGTTACTTTAAAATTATACCACTTATTTAAAGATAGAATTGTAAAAGAAAAATGTTTTTATGTTTATGAAAACTTAGAGATACCTCTAATTAATGTCCTAGCGAAAATGGAAAGGAATGGCATAAAAATTGATGAAAAAATTTTAAAAAATTTATCTAAGTCTTTTCAAAAAGATCTGAAAACTTTAGAAAAAAAAATTTACGATATTGCAGGCGAGGAATTTAATATTGCATCAACAAAACAACTTGGAGATATTCTATATGAAAAACTTAAAATTTCTGGAACAAAAAAAACAAAAAAAGGCAATTTTGCTACAAACGTAAATGTTTTAGAAGAACTGGCCAGTAAGGGCAATGAATTTCCAAAACTTGTATTAGAATGGAGGCAAAAATCAAAGTTAAAAAATACATATACAGATTCTTTGCCGGAATTTATTGATAAAAAAACTGAAAGAATTCATACCTCTTTTTTGTTAGCTGCAACAAACACTGGAAGACTTGCTTCTTCAGATCCAAATTTACAAAATATTCCTATTAAATCCATAGAGGGAAAAGAAATAAGATCTGCTTTTGTTGCTGAAAAAGGTAATTCAATTATTTCTGCAGATTATAGTCAAATTGAAATGAGAGTTTTGGCACATGTAGCAGATGTCAAAGAACTAAAAAGAGCATTTCTAAATAATGAGGATATACATAATATAACAGCATCGCAAATATTTGAATGTAATATTAAGAAGATTTCTGAAGATATGAGAAGAAAAGCCAAGGCAATTAATTTTGGAATAATATATGGAATATCATCTTATGGTTTAGCTAAACAAATTTCTGTAAGTAATAGCGAAGCTGAAAATTTTCTATTTTCTTATTTTAAAAAATTCCCTGAAATTAAAGAATATATGCAAAGTACTTTAAAACTTTGTAGAAAAAACGGGTATGTTAAAACAATGTTTGATAGAAAATGTCATTTTCCAAATATTAATGACAAGAACCACACACTAAGATCTTTTCAAGAAAGAGCATCTATGAATGCACCAATTCAAGGAGCTGCCGCTGATATAATAAGATTTGCTATGATTAATATTAACAAAAAGATTGTTGAAAAACAAATTGACTGCTCTCTTTTAGTTCAAATTCATGATGAATTATTATTTGAGTCTAAAGATTCAGTTTTAAATAAGGAAATTACTAAAATTAAATACGAGATGGAAAATGCTGTGGACAAAGATTATGGTTTTTCGGTTCCCTTAATTGTAGACGCAAATAGTGCTAAAAACTGGAATGATGCACATTAATAATTTGGTCTAAATTTAGACTTTTTTTGATATTATAGAGCCATTTATGACTAAGACAATTGCATTAGTTGATGATGATAGAAATATTTTGACAAGTGTATCAATTGCACTCGAGAATGAAGGTTACAAAGTACAAACGTATGTTGATGGAGAAAGCGCTTATATTGGGATTACTAGAACCCCCCCAGATTTAGCAATAATTGATATTAAAATGCCAAGAATGAATGGTGAAGAGCTTTTAAAAAAACTCAGAAAAAAAACTAATATGCCTGTTATTTTTTTGACTTCAAAAGATGAAGAGGTTGACGAATTATTAGGTTTAAAATTAGGTGCTGATGATTATGTAAAAAAGTCTGGAGGATTTTCAATTAATGTTCTGATAGAAAGAATAAAAGTACAGTTCAGAAAAAAAGATCAAAACCCTCCTGATAGTAAAAATATAATTAAACAAGGTAATTTGATGTTAGATCCTGAACAACTTGAGTGTACCTGGAATAATTATAATTTGCCGGACAAGTTAACCACTACAGAATTTCAAATAGTTTATGAATTGGCAAAAAGACCTGGTGTCATAAAAGAGAGATCGCACTTAATGACTATAGCATACAAAGAGAATAACGACATTGAAGACAGAACAATAGACAGTCATGTGAAAAGAATTAGAAAAAAATTTAAAAAAGTTGATAAAGAGTTTTCTGCAATTGAAACTCGATATGGTAGTGGTTATCGTTGGAATGCAAATTCATAATGATTACAAATTTATTATCTACCAAGTCATTACTAAGACAGTTTTTAGCCTTCAATTTATTTGTATTTTTGATTTTAGGTTTTTTTACATTCTTATATCTATTAGCGATAGAACCTGAATTAATAAATAAGAAAAGTAAAAAACATCAAAATATTATTGAAAATATAAAATTAAATTTAATCAATCAAAAAATAAAACCAGATGAGAATAATTTAGAAAACTTTCTTTATAAATTAAATTTTATTTTAGATGAGGTTGATCAGATTAGATTTTTTAATATTAATAAAAAATTAATAGTTGATAGTTCAATAATTGATATCAATAAAAGATCACTATTTATAACTGAAAGAATTGAAACACTTGGCATTAATGAAACTTTAAGAAAGAATGAAAATAAAGAAAATTTAAAAAATATTACTAAAGATACTTTACCTTTTTTAAAAGATATTAATCTAAAATTTAAACAAAAATACCTTATATCACCAGAATATAAAAATAAAAATCTAATTATACACACAAGTTCTATTATTGATTTTTCTAAAAAAAAAATTATTATTACCATTAGCGAAATTTCCAATGAGATAAGTATTGCAGTTCAAGAGAGAAAAAATTTTGTATTAAGGTCCGTTCTAATAGCTGGAATTGTTATAATGATATTTTCATTATTTCTAAATAATTATATTATTAAGCCAATTAGATCACTAAATCTTTTTGCAAAACAAATTTCTTATGATAATCCAAAAAGTATAAATTCAATTGGGATAAAGTTTAATAAGAGAGATGACGAAATTGGTAATTTATCCAATTCTTTAAGTGATATGACAAATAAGCTTTATCAAAGAATTGAACTTGCGGAGAGATTTGCTTCAGATTTGACACATGAGATAAGAAATCCCCTCGCTTCATTAAAGGGTGCATCGGATTTATTAAATTTAACTAAGGATGAAAAACAGAAAGTAAAACTCTTAAAAATCTTATCAAACGATGTTGAAAGAATTGAGAGACTAATTACTGATTATTCGCAAGTTTTAAAAGATGAAGCAACTCAGTCAAGAGCTGAAGCAAAAAATTTTGATATTATTGGTCTAATTGACAGTATTATTGAAGATTTTAATTTAGATACGATTAATCAAAAAAAAAATATTCGGTTCATTTTTGAAAACCAAAGTAAAACTGATAAAGCAGTTATATTTGGAATTGAAAGTCGTATAGAGCAAGTTATAGCAAATTTACTTGATAATTCAGTATCATTTAGTCCGTCGAACTCCGTGATATCAATAAATCTATTGTTAGACAAAAATAATTATAAAATTTTGATTACAGATCAGGGACCAGGATTTGATGAGAATAATTTGGATAAAGTATTTGACAGGTTTTACAGTGATAGACCTGATGACCAAGACGGATCGCATTCAGGTTTAGGTCTCAATATTGTTAAAAATATAATAGATTCACATAAAGGAATTATACAAGTTTATAATAAAATAAATGATAAAGGAGCAGTCGTAGATATTACTTTGCCATCAATATAATTTCATTTGATTATATTGTTTAATACTGCTACTGCAACAGCAATGGAAGATTTTAAAGTAAAAGACATAAATGAAGCAAATTTTGGTGATAAAGAAATTTCTTTAGCAGAATCTGAAATGCCAGGTTTAATGGCAATTCGTGATGAGTACAAGGGATCAAAACCGCTCGAAGGTGCAAATATAGTAGGATGCCTTCATATGACAATACAAACAGCAGTATTGATAGAAACTTTGCAGTATCTTGGCGCTAGTGTAAGGTGGTCATCTTGTAACATTTTTTCCACTCAAGATCATGCTGCGGCTGCAATTGCAAGAAAGGGCATTCCAGTTTTTGCATGGAAAGGGGAGACTGAAGAAGAGTATTGGTGGTGTATAAAGCAAACTATCGAGGGAAATAAGAACTGGAAACCAAATATGATTTTAGATGATGGTGGTGACCTTACGGCTTTAATGCATAAAGACTATAAAGACTTGCTCAAAAATATTAAGGGTGTTTCTGAAGAAACAACTACTGGTGTTAAAGAATTAAAAAAAATGGAAAACGAAGGATCTCTTATGATACCTGCGTTTAATGTAAATGATTCTGTTACAAAATCAAAATTTGATAACTTGTATGGATGTCGTGAAAGTTTAGTAGACTCAATAAGAAGAGCCACAGACGTGATGATGTCGGGTAAAGTAGCAATTGTTGCTGGATTTGGAGATGTTGGAAAAGGAAGTGCAGCATCATTAAGACAAGCTGGTGCTCGTGTCATGGTAACAGAAACAGATCCTATATGTGCGCTACAAGCATCTATGGAAGGTTATGAGGTCGTTCTTATGGATGAAGTGATTCAAAATGCTGACATTATAGTAACTGCCACAGGCAATAAAGATATAGTAAATGCTGATCATATGAGAAAAATGAAAGATAGATCGATATTGTGCAACATAGGACATTTCGACAATGAAATTCAAGTAGAAGCGTTAAGAAATTACAAATGGAATGAGATTAAACCGCAAGTTCATGAAATTGAGTTTCCAGATAAAAAAAGAATTATCTTGTTAGCAGAGGGACGTTTAGTTAACCTTGGGTGTGCCACAGGACATCCAAGTTTTGTAATGAGTGCATCATTTACAAATCAGGTTATGGCGCAAATAGAACTGTGGAATAATTCAGAAAAATATCAAAAAAAAGTTTATGTTTTACCTAAACATTTAGATGAGAAAGTTGCAGAATTACACCTAGATAAAGTAGGTGCTAAATTAACAAAACTTTCCAATGAACAAGCAGATTACATTGGTGTTTCGCCACAAGGACCTTTCAAAGGTGATGCTTATAGATATTAGAGTATGAATTATACTCTCAGTGAGTTAAAAATACTTGTAAATAATATCTCAAAAAAAGTTAAACTTGGAACAATAATTTACCTAAAGGGTGAATTAGGAACTGGTAAAACTGCTATTGTAAAGTTTTTAATAGAAAACTTATTTAAAAATAGTAAAAAAAAAAATCCTATAGTTACAAGCCCTACATTTAATATTGTTCAATATTATCAGGTAAACAAACGACTGATGATTGCCCATTATGATTTATATCGATTAAAAAAAAGTAGTGATATAGATAACATTGGTCTTTATGATCTTGAGGATAATATGATTAATATTATCGAATGGCCAGAATTAATAACAAAAAAACATAAAAATCGAATAGAGATTAAACTAAAATATACAAAAAAAAATAATGAAAGAAAAGTATCAATCAAATATTTTGGATCAATTAAAGGATAAAATTTATTTGATAGCTGGTGACGCGTCACCAAGGAAATTTTACCGATATTATAACAAAAAGCACTTACTTGTTTATTGTACAAAAGATAAAAAAAACAATTTAGAAAATTATATAAAAATTAATAATTATTTAAACTTGAATAAAATTAAAGCACCTTTGACAATTAAAAAAAGTATTAACAAAAATTATATAATCATAGAAGATTTAGGTGATAATTTAATAAAAAAAATAATTCAGAAGAAAAGAAACAAGTTTCCATATTTTAAAAAAATTATTAATGAACTTATAAAAATACAAAAAATTAAACCAAATAGAATATTATCTAATTATACAGGAAAATTGTTAATATCTGAGCTAAATTTATTTTATCAATGGTATCTACCAGAGTTTTTTAGTGAAAAAAAAATTAGAAAAATAAAAAAGGAAATAAACTTAATTTTAATTAAGTATATTAAACAAACGTTAAAGTTTAATAAAGTTTTAGTACACAGGGACTTTCATATTGAAAATCTAATACTAAGCGAGGGGAGAATCTGTTTTTTAGACACTCAAGATGCTGTAATCGGTCATCCAATGTACGATTTAATGTCATTAATTGATGATGTAAGAATAAATTTAAAAAAAAAAGATCAAGATAAAATTTATAATTATTATATTTTAAAAAATAAAAAAATTTCAAAAGAATTTTTTTTTCATTTTCACGTACTTTCAATTCAAAGATTATTAAAAATTTTAGGCATATTTTTAAGGTTATTTAGAAGNGATAAGAAAAAAAAATATTTAAAATATTTAAATAGGACTTGGAAACTAATTGAATTACGTTTAAATCATGAAAAATTAAAAACTTTAAATAATCTATTTAATAAATATTTTAGCAAAGATATACGTATGAAAAGATGGATTTAAAAAAAGCTATTATCTTATGTGCAGGTTTTGGAAAAAGGGTATTACCATTGACCAAAACTTTACCTAAGCCTTTGTTAAAAATTAATGAAGTTCCTCTCATTGAATATTCCATAAAAATTTTATACGAACTTGGAATAAAAGAAATTGCTGTAAATGTACATTATTTAAAAGATAAAATTGTAGAATATTTAAAAAATAATCACCCCAAAATTAAAATTTTTAACGAAGAAATTATTTTAGACACAGGGGGNGCATTGATAAATGCGAAAAGTTTTTTATCTGATGATTATTTTTTGATTTTAAACTCTGATACTATTTGGCAAAAGAACTATATTCCGTTTATTAATTTATTAGTACACAAAACAATTAGCAATAATTTTAATGCTGGCCTACTTTTAGTTAAAAAGGAAAATAGTTTTGACAAAAATTTGAAAACTGATTTTTCACTTAATGAGAACCTTTTAACAGACAAAAGGCATTTCATATACACTGGCTTTCAAATTATGAGTTCTAAATTGTTGCAAAATAGAAAGTTAGAACCTTTTTCAGTAAAAAAAATATGGGACGAATTAATTACTGAAAAAAAAATTACAGGTGAGTTATTTGAGGACACCTTTTATCATACCACAGATATAAATATTTATAATAAACTAAAGAAATTAAACATTATCTTTCAATAATAAAATCTTTCGCTCGTGTTTTGTCTAAATACTTGTAACTTTTGAGCTGTAAATTTTTTTCAAACTGAATGTGTATAGGATTGCCTGTTGGAATTTCTAATTTAACTATCATATCGTCAGAAATTTTAAAAATTTTTTTACAAAGTGCTCTTAAACTGTTTCCGTGCGCAGATATAAGAACATTTTCAGACTTTTTTAATAATGGCTCAATGTTTTCATTATAGTAAGGAACCGTACGATTATACGTATCTTTCAAAGACTCTGAATCAGGTATCAAATTAGAATTAATGTTTTTATATAGTTTGGAATTCACAGGATGTTCCGGATCATCTCTACTTTGAGGTGGTGGGGGGGTATCATAGCTCCTTCTCCAAATCATTACTTGCTCTTTACCATATTGTTTAGCGGTTTCATTTTTATTCAAACCTTGCAAACCGCCGTAATGCCTCTCATTTAACTGCCACGCCTTCATTATATTTAAAATTTTAATATCTGAAGTTTTTAGAATAGTTTCAAAAGTTTTTATTGCTCGAGTTTGATATGAAGTAAATCCGTAATTAATTTTAAGTCCTAAATTTTTAATTAACAATCCAGCTTTTTGAGCTTCCTCAAGTCCTTTATTAGTCAATTTGGCATCATACCAACCAGTAAATCTATTCTCCAGGTTCCATTGACTTTGACCATGTCTAATGAGAATTAAATTTATCATAAAAATTAAATTATTATGATAGTTAGTCTTCATGAGCAATTATAAACTTTTATATGTTACATGTGGATCAAAAATTGAAGCTATTAAATTAGGAAAATTATTAGTTAAAAATAAACTTGCTGCGTGTACTAATATATTTTCTAATATTAAATCAATTTTTAATTGGAAACATAAGATTCGCGAATCACATGAGGCTATTTTAATCGGTAAAACATTAAAAAAGAATATCTCTAAAATTATAAAATTGATTGAGATAAAGCACTCTTATGAGTGCCCTTGTATTCTTTTTTTTGATATTGAAAAAGGAAACAAAAAATTTTTATCATGGATAAAAAAAAATACGTAATTTTTTTTAAAATAACTTTTTATTTTTGGTTATTATTTATTTTTATAGTTTCAGTATATCCAGGAAATTTAATTAATTTAGTTCTAACTGGTGACCCAACTACATACCCNGGTGGTGATAAAGTTAGCCATTTTTTGACTTACTTTATTTTAGGTATTGTTTGTTACTCGTCTTATAAAAATGATAACTCATTTAGAATTATCATTATATTTTTAATATCTTTTTCTTTATTGATGGAACTAATTCACATAATTATCCCAAATCGTTTTTATGAAAATTTTGATTTATTAATGAATTTTTTAGGTTTAGTAATAGGAGTTAATATTTTACGTATCAACAGATTATTTAAGAGATTTTAATTGTTTCTCTAATTCAATTTCAACGTCATCAATTCTTTTGGTATTTTTACCAATCAAAAGATAAATTGTAGGTATAACGTATAGTGTGAAAAAAGTTGAGAAGATCATACCAGACAATATTACTACACCCACTGTCAGACGACTTTTTTCACCAGGTCCTGATCCTACTATTAAAGGAGTCACACCAGCAATAGTTGATAATGATGTCATTAAAATTGGTCTCAATCTTATTTTCGCAGCTTCAAGAATTGCTCTTTCTATTTCCTTTCCTTCTGATCGAAGTTGGTTAGCAAATTCAACTATTAAAATTCCATTTTTAGCAGAGAGACCAATCAATATGATCAATCCAATTTGACTGTAGATATTTAGTGTACTCCCTGCAACGAGTAATCCAATTATCCCACCAAAAATTGCAAGAGGCACCGTCAACATAATAGTGAGTGGATGTCTCCAGCTTTCAAATTGTGCAGCCAAAGAAAGATAAGCGGTTATTAAAGCTAATAAAAAAATTAAATAAATACCAATATTTGTTTTTTTATATTCTTCAGATTCACCTTTGTAATCTACTCGAACCTCAGGAGGAAGCTTGTCACTTACAATATTATTGAGATATTCAAGCGCCTCTCCAATTGTATAACTTCCAATTAATCTAGCTGATATTGTTATTGCCTTTTGTCTTTGATACCTGCTTAAAAAAGGTGCAGCTGCACTTTCTGAAATTTTTATCACATTTGATAATGGGATTAGTTTTTTTGAAATTTCTGATCTAACGTAAACTTTATTTAAATTTGCAGGCTCAGTTCTATCTTTTAAATCTGCTTGTAAAACAATGGAGTACTCTTTGCCATTATTTGTAAATTTGGTAACATTTCTTGATCCAAAAATTGTCTCAATAGTTCGTCCGATTTGCTCAATTGATACACCAAGATCTGCAGCTTTTTGATTATTAATTTCAACTTTAAGCTCTGGTTTTGTCAGTTCATAATCATCGCTAATATTTATGATTTTTCCATTCTTTCTGGCTTCTTCTTTTAAAATATTTTTCCACAATTCTAACTTTTCGTAAGTACTACCTAACAATACAAATTGGATCGGTTTCTCAACACCGCCACTTCTTATAGATTGTGGCATTACTGGAAAGGCTCTCACACCTGGAACAGAAGTTATGATACCGAAAGATTCTCGAAGAATACTTTGACCACTCCTTTTTCTTTTTGACCAGTCTTCTAATAGCACGATAATAAAAGCTGAGTTTAGTTGCTTACTTCTTTTACCAAAACCTGGAACTCTCAAAAGTAACCGTCTTATTTCACCTTTTCCAACTTTTGGTAAAAATTTGCTTTCAATATCTAGGGCTTTTTCAGATGTATAATTAAAACCTGAGCCTTCGGGCGCTTGAATAATTACAAAAAATACGCCCCTATCTTCCTTTGGCAGCAATTCTTTTTTAGTAAAGTTAAATAATAAAACTATACTAATTAAAATTAATGTTAAAAAAACAAAAATACTCTTTCTTCTTTTAAGCATATAATTTAAAGTTTCTTCATAGAATCTTTGAAATTGATTTAAATATTTTGCAAATTTTAGGATAGGTTTTGGTTTTTTTTTACTTATTTTTAAAAACTTCGATCCAATCATTGGCGATAGACTTAAAGCTACAAAACTTGAAATAACTACAGCAAATGAAAGCGTAAGAGCCATTTCCGAGAACAGCTTTCCAATTAATCCTTTAATAAATATGAGAGGAATAAAAACCGATACCAAAACTACAGTGGTTGCAATAATAGCAAAAGCTACTTGTTTAGAACCTCGATAAGCTGCAACAAGGGCTGTCTCGCCTTTTTCAAGCCTTCTTGAAATATTTTCGCCCATAACTATTGCATCATCAACAACAATACCTATCGCCAATACTAGCGCCATCAATGTAAATAAATTTAATGTGAAGCCAGCCAGATAAATTGCTAAAAAAGTAGATATTAATGCAACAGGAATTGCAACAGCGGGTATGATAACTCCTGTGATATTTCCTAAAAATAAATAAATAATTAATATAACTAGAATTATTGCAATGAATAATGTTTTGTAAACTTCGTAAATTGCAGTTTCAATATAAGTTGATCTATCAAAAGAAACAGTAAGTGAAGAGTCCTCAGGTAATGATGGTCTGATTTCTCTAATTTTTTTTTTAACCGCCCTTGCAACTTCTATAGTATTTGCTGTTGATTGTTGGTAGATACCAATCCCAACAGTTTGATTTCCGTTACCTTTAAATAAGGTATTTGAATTTAAAGCGCCAAACTCTAATCTTGCTATATCACCAAGTTTAATTAATGAGCCATCATTAGACCTTTTAAGAACAAGATTATTGTAATCTTGAAGTTTATTGTAAGCTTTTTCTACTTTTATTACTAGATCGATATATTTGGACTCAATTTTTCCTGCAGGAAATTCAACATTTTCTTTTTTTAGAATAGATTCTAGTTCTATTACAGTTATATTTCTTGCAGCCATTGCAATTGGGTCAAGCCAGATTCTTAAAGAAAATTCTCGTTCTCCGCCAAGCCTTATATTTCCAACCCCAGGAACCGTTGAAAATAAATCCTTTAAGTACCTGTCTGCATAATCGGTTAATTCAAGATCAGTCATACTAGGACTTTGAAAAGCAAGCCACATTGTAGTTGTTCTAGCTGCTGAAGATTTATAGATCTCTGGCGGCTCAGCACCATCAGGTAAATTATCTACGACTCTAGCCAATTTTTCCCTAACATCATTTGCTGCAACGTCTAAATCAACATCAAGATCAAATTCAAGGGTAATTGAAGATCTACCATCTTCACTGGTAGAATTAATTGTAACAATTCCCGGAGTACCGCCAATACGATCTTCAATTTTTTGTGTTATTTGAGTGTCAATAATTACTGCAGAAGCACCAGTATAATCTGTTCGAATATTTATTTTAGCTGAGTCAACATCAGGCAGTTCTCTCAAAGGAATCTTATTGAAAGTCACTAAGCCGAAAATTACCAAAACCAAACTCATAACGGTTGCCACGACCGGTCTTTTTATGGATAAATCTGTCAAATACATAACTTAACGATTACTTTTTAATTTTAACTCTAGCTTTGTTTCTTACTTTATTTGTACCTTCTGCAACAATATTATCGCCTATCTTCAATCCTGATAAAACTTCAACTTTACCAAAATTTCTTATACCAATTTTTATATTCTTTCTTTTTAAAACGTTGTTATCAATCAAATAAACAAATTTATTATCACCCTGAAGTATCAAAGATTCTTCAGGAATAGATATAGACTTTCTCTCATCATAAATTACTTTAATATTTAGAAGAATGCCTGGTATCAAATCTAAATTTGGATTCAATATTTCAATTTGAGCAAGTATTGATCTAGAAGTTGGATCAACCCTAGAGCTTACAGTTTTCACTTCACCGCTAAATATTTTATTAAAAGCATCTGATGTTGCCTGTACTTTTAACCCATTTTTTAGAATACCTACATAATTTTCAGGTAACTTAATATCAACCTTTAATTTAGTACTGTCATCAAGTGTGGCAATTATAGAATTATTATTGCCAAGAATACCAGGAGTGATTTCTCTTTTACCAAGACGGCCTTCAAATGGCGCAATAATATTTCTATCTTTTAATGTCGCTATGATTGTTCCTTTTTTAATTATTTGCTGCTTATTAAAATCTATTGACTTTATAATATTTTCTTTTTTAATTCTAATTGAAAATGATCTATTAGCTATAGCTGTACCAAAGGTTTCAATGTTTTGGAAAAAATCGGATTCTATTACAGTATGAGATACTACTTCAATAGGTCTATTTCTGGCTTTTTTTATAGCATCATCAATTTTTGAATTAATAAAAGCTCTTCCAATAATTATTGATGCAATTATTAAAAAAAAAATTGATAAGTAAACTATGATTTTATTTTTGGTTTTCATTTGGCGCTATTTAACAGCTTTTGAAAAAAAAAACATTAGATAAAAATTTATTTGATTTTTAAATTATTTCGTAAAGCCCATTCAGTCCAAGACCCATCAAAAACATTGAAGTTATCTTCTGTACCGAGACTTTTATATGCTGATCCAACAACACATGCAGCCACTCCAGATCCACAAGAAAAAATAACATCATCTTCTTGTTTAATTTGATTTTTCAGAAAGACTTTTTTAAGTTCTTCTTTTTCTTTAAAACATCCTGTCTCTTGATCAATAACCTCAGTAAACGGAATATTAAAACTATTTTTAATACTTCCACTTTGAATCTCAGCTCTTGGCTCTGGGTCCATTCCATTAAATCGTCCACTTGGTCTTGCATCGATTAATTTAAATTTTTTATGTTCGAGATTTTTCTTAATATCTTCAAATNTTTTTATTTTTGATCGGTTTAACTTNGCGTGATAGGAAGCCNTTTCTTTTTTTGTTGGACTNGAGGTATCTAATTTTTTATTTTTTATTTTCCAGTATTTTAATCCTCCATTAAGAATAGAAATTTTTTTATGTCCGTATTGTTTAAATATCCAATAGACTCTTGCAGAGCTAAAAATACCTAATGTATCATAAGCTATAATATGGTGATCATTTGAAATTCCAAGGTTACTCACTTTTAGTGAAAATTCTTCCTCATTAGGAATCATGTGTGGATATGGACTTTTTGGATCTGAAATTTCATCAATATTAAAAAAAATTGCACCAGGAATTCTTTCACTTAAGAATTCTTTTTCACCAGAGCGATTTGTATTTGGAAGATGCCAGCTACAATCTAAAATAAAAACATCATCGTTGCTAAGATTTTTCTCTAACCAATCTATATTCACTATATCCATGATTTTTATATCTTTACATGATACTAAATTTTTTATGATCAGCAAAAACCAAATAGGCATAATTTATATGATTTTTAGCGTAATTAGCTTCTCTTTAATGGATATTTCAGTAAAATTAATGTCATCAAATTATCCGACTGGTCAGTTGGTATTTTTTCGTGGTTTTTTAGGTTTGATTCCAATTTTTTTTATTATTCCATTAAACAGATATAAAAATCTTTTAGTTACAAAAAAATTAAAATTACACATAGGAAGGGCGTTTGCAGGTACTTTTGCCATGGTAAACCTGTATTTGGGATTAAAATTTTTGCCAATCGCAGATGCGATTACAATTAGTTTTGCCGCACCTATATTTGCTACTATTTTTTCTATTATATTTTTAAAAGAGATTGTTCGCTTTTATAGATGGTTTGCAATTATTATTGGTGTTATCGGTTTACTTATAGTTTTAAAACCTGGCACTGGAATGTTTAGTTACTATTCTTTTTTTCCAATATTATTCTGTATAGGATTCGCAACAATATCTATTCTGATAAAAAAACTTTCAAAAACTGAACCTGACTATTTAATATCAATGTACTTTACTATAGTTTTGATTTTAACAGGTAGTGTGTCATATTTTTTTGGTTGGAACGAAATAAACAGTAAAGATATTATTTATTTATTTGCCATTGGTATTTTTGGATCTACTGGTAATATCTTGTTAACTATGTCGATACGTAAAGCGGATATATCTTTAGTAACTCCTGTAAAATATCTTAGTTTAATTTTTGCAATAATGTCAGGAATTTTTATTTTTGGTGAAGTAATATCTTATTCTACATTATTTGGTGCCCTATTAATAATTATCAGCACTGCAATTATTTTTAGAAGGGAAGCTGTAAGAAAAGTGAAAACAACAATTGTAAGGCAAGTATAATGACAAAACCAAAATACTGGAGTCAAGCAAAAGTTTTTCTCTCAAAAAAAGATAAAGTTCTTAAACAATTAATACTTAAATATAAGGGATCTCTGAAAACTAGAAAAGACCCCTTTTTTTCACTATGTAAATCCATAGTCGGTCAGCAAATATCAGTCCAGGCCGCAAACTCGGTTTGGAAAAAACTTGAGAACAAAGCAAAAAGGATTGCTCCAAAAAATATAAGCAAATTAAATAATCGTCAACTTGCTTCATGCGGTCTTTCAAGACAGAAAATTTTGTATCTCAAAATTTTGGCAAAAAAATTTATAACAAAAGAACTGGATATTAAAAAAATGAAAAAAATGTCAGATAAAGATGCAATAAAATACCTTACTCAAGTAAAAGGTATAGGAGTTTGGACAGCAGAAATGTTCCTCTTCTTTAATTTGATGAGATCAGATATTTTTCCCGTTCAGGATATTGGACTACTGCGTGGTATATCGGTAAATTATAAAACCAAATACCCACCCTCTGAATTACAGCTAAAAAGATTCAAAAATAAATGGTCTCCTTTCTGTACTGTTGCAACATGGTATCTTTGGAGAAGTATTGATCCTGAACCAGTGAGTTATTAAATGTTTACTTATAACTTATTATAATTATCAATAGCGTATGGGTAATAAATTAATTATTAGCTGGGATGAATACAATAAAATAGTCGAAGAATTAGCACTTAAAGTTCACAACTCTGGTTTTAAAGTAGATTTGCTCATTGGTATAATGAGAGGCGGTGCACCAATAATAGATGTTTTGAGTAGGATTTTCAAAATTAAATGTGCATATATGGCAGTTGAATCTTACTCAGGTGAAGAAATTGAAGACCAGCAAGGTGATATTGTTTTTTCAAGAGAATTAAGTTCCACAGCTCATTCTCTCGGTGGTAACATTTTATTATGCGATGATTTATCGGATACAGGTCTTACACTGAATAAAAGTATCGAATGGTTAAAGCAATATCGGCCCATTAGAGATAATATTAAGGAAATTAGAACAGCCATTTTATGGAAAAAATCGCAATCAACTTTTGAGCCAGACTATTGTGCTAAAAAACTTAAAGACAGCCCTTGGATTATACAGCCATTTGAGAAATATGAAGAAATAAGAATTGAAGATTTAAAAAAAAACCGGGATTAAATAATCCCGGTTTTTTTAAATAAGTTTTATAAAACTAAAAAACTTAACAAGCTTAAAATCGCAACTACCCATATAGCAGGGTTAACTGTTGCAGCCTTACCACTAGCTAATTTAATTAGAGCATAAGATAAAAATGCCAAAGCAATTCCATGACTTATACTATAAGTTAAAGGCATTGTTATCATCGCTAGAACCGCAGGAGCTGCTTCGGCTATATCGTCCCATTCAATGTCAGTAATGTTTCTCACAAAAAGTATAGATACATAAACTAATGCAGCGCCATCAATTTGTTTTGGTAGTGAAGTTGCAAGTGGAGCAAAGAATAAACATACTAAAAATAAAAAACCTATTACAAGTGATGTCATTCCAGTTTTTCCACCAGCTTTGATACCAGATCCCGACTCAATATAACTTGTAACGGTTGTTGTACCCATCACTGCTCCAGCTACTGTTCCAACACTATCTGATAACATTGCTTTTTCAATATCTTTGACTTTACCTTTTGCATCAACTTTTCCGGCAACGTTTGCAACAGAAGTTAATGTTCCTGCAGTATCAAAAAAATCTACAAAAAATAGTGTGAAAATTACAGAAATCATACCACCTGTCATGCCAGCTTTTAAATCAAAACTCATTAAATGAGTCATAGGCTCTATATTGCCAACAACACCATTAAATTTGCTCAATCCTGTGACCCATGCGATAATACTGAAAGCTAAAATGCCAATTATGATATTTCCTTTAACACTTAATTTTTCTAAGACTATCATTGTCACAAAAGCTAGACACGCCAAAATAATTATTGGATCTTTAAGATTACCTAATTTGACAAGTGTTGCTGGACTGTCAACAACAACACCCATAATTTGTAAACCAATTATTGCTAAGAATAACCCAATACCTGCGCCTATTCCAAGTTTTAAACTTTTAGGAATTGAGTTAATGATCCAAGCTCTCAACGGTGTTAGTGATATTGCTAAGAAAACTATACCAGCGACTAGTACTGCACCTAAAGCTTGATCTGGACTGTAGCCTAGTGTTTTACAAACATAATAAGCAACAAATGCATTTAGACCCATACCTGGGGCAAGTCCTATTGGCCATGTTCTTCCGTAGAATGCCATTATGAAACATGCTAATGCCGATGCCAAAATTGTAGCAGTATAAACTCCACCGAAGTCAAACCCGCCATCTTTTAAAATNATGGGATTTAAAAACATAATATATGCCATTGTTAAAAATGTAGTAACTCCGGCCATTATTTCTGTTCTTAAGTCTGTTTTATTTTTTTTAAATTCGAAATATTTTTCAAACATAATTTACCTCCAATTCTTCCTATAATCTAATTTGCCTTACTTTCGACTTTTTAAAATCTTTGAGTGTGGATCTTTTTTGTGTTTATATTAAAAATTTTCTAGAGTAGATTGAAATTTGAATGTTATCTAAAGAAAATTTAATTAATTATTTTAATGAAGGGGAAAAAAGAGAGAAGAGTTTTAAAATTGGAACTGAACACGAAAAATTTCTTTTCAATCTTAAAACAAAAAAACCAATAGATTTTTCTGAAAACGGCATTAAGGGAATATTTGATATTTTAAAAAAAAATAAATGGATTGAAATAAAAGAAAACGACAAAATACTTGGGCTTAAAAAAGAAAATTTGTCTATAACATTAGAACCTGGATTACAAATTGAATTATCAGGTGCGCCGTGTAAAAATATTCATGAAACTTGTAAAGAAGTAAATTTGTATCTTAAAGAATTAAAACAAGCTTGTTCTAAACTAAATATTGGCGTTATTGGAATTGGATTTATACCAAATGCTAAATCTGGTGAAATAAATAAACTAGAAAAAAAAAGATATAACATAATGCGAAATTACATGACAACTGTAGGTTCATTAGGTCTTGATATGATGCATAGAACGGCAGCCACCCAAGTAAATTTTGACTTCTCCTCCGAGCAAGATTTTAAAAAAAAAACTAAAGTCGCAAGTTGTTTAGTACCAGTTGCCATATCTCTTTTTTCAAACTCACCAATCTTAGAGGGAAAGTTAAATGGATTTGTCAGTTATAGAACTCATATTTGGCAAAATACAGATTCTAAAAGATCAGGTTTAATACCATTTTTTTTTGACAATACAAATTCATATGAGCAGTATTGTGATTATGCACTGAGTGTTCCAATGTATTTTGTCAAGAGAAATAATAAAATTATAGATTGTGCTGGTAAAGATTTTAAAAATTTTATTAAAGGAAAATTGAATGAGGTCAATGATACAGAAGCAAATATTGAAGACTGGGCAAATCATCTTTCTACAATTTTTACAGAAGTGAGAGTGAAGCAATATTTAGAGATACGACCAGCCGACTCTTGCTCCTGGTCAGGAATTTGTTCTATTCCAGCCTTTTGGACAGGAATATTGTATAGTCAAAGGATATTAAATGAATGCTATGAAATATTTAAAGATTGGAAATTTAAAGAAGTTAACCAGGCTTATATACAAAGTGCAAAAAAAGGTTTTGATGCTGAACTTTATGGAAAAAAATTGATAGAACACGCTAAATTTTTTTTAAACTTATCTAGAAGAGGTTTAGAAGATAGAGATATAGCAAATTCAAATAATGATGACGAAAGTATTTTTTTAAAGGATTTAGATAATTTTATTATGAACAAAAAAAATCTTTCAGATAAACTAATCGACGACTTCAGCAAAAAATATAAAAATAATTCTGATTTAATCTTTGATGAAAAAGCGTTTTAATATAGCAGTCCAAATGGACCCTCTTGAAAGAATAAATCCTAAAGAGGATAGCACTTTTGTAATTGTTAAAGAAGCTCAAGATCGTGGGTATAAAACGTTCCATTATTTACCAAAAGATATTTCTCTTAATAATAATATAATAACAGCCAGAGGTTTTTATTTTAAAATTATTAATTCAAATAAAAAATTTTTTAAAAAAGAAAAAACAAAATTAGTAAACCTCAACGACTTTCATTGTGTTTTAGTAAGGCAAGATCCGCCGTTTAACATGGAGTATATTACTGCTACGTATTTTTTAGAAATGCTTAATAAAAAAGTAATAGTGATAAATAATCCGTCAGAGATAAGAAATAATCCAGAAAAACTTTCTATATTTAAATTTAAAAATATAATTCCCCCTACACTTATCTCAGAAAATTTGAATGAAATAGAAAATTTTATAAAAAAGAATCTATTTACAATTTTGAAACCCATGTACGGTAATGGTGGTGAAGGAATAGAAAAAGTTAAAAAAGGTTCTTTGGAAAATAAAAAAATAATTCAAAAAATGATTAAAAAATATAAAGGTGCTATTATTTCTCAAAAATTCATTAAAGAGATTTGCAAGGGTGACAGAAGAATAATTTTATTAGATGGTGATTATGTAGGTTCAGTTGCAAGAATACCAAAAAAGGGTAGCATAAAAGCTAACTTTCATGCAGGTGGATCGGCAAAAAAAACTGGGCTAGTTTTTCAAGATAAAAAAATATGTAAAATACTTAAACCTTATTTAAAAAATAAAGGTTTATTTTTTACCGGAATAGATGTTATCGGAAATTATTTAACAGAGATAAATGTAACATCCCCAACGGGTATGCAAGAAATTAACAATTTGAATTCTGTTAGATTAGAAAAAATATTTTGGGATAAACTAGAAAAAAAAATTAATAGATAGTTTAGAGACGACATTTGTCGCCTCTACCTATATTATGTTATTTTATTTCAATCTGCCTTGATTTTTTTGCTTCTGGGATAATTCTTTCCAGAGAAACCTTTAAAAGACCATCTTTTAATTCAGCGCCTTTTACCTCCGTATCATCTGAAATAGTGAAAGATTTTCTAAAAAATCTTTTTGAAATACCTTGATGAATAATGTTTCCATCTTCATCTTTAGGTTCTGAATTATCTTTTACAGATCTAATTGTTAGAAGGTTATCTGCATATTCAATTGAGATATCCTTTTTATTATAACCTGCTAAAGCCACCTCAACATTATATTGATTTTCACCAGTTTTAACTATGTTGTATGGTGGATAATTTACTGATGGTGATTTAAAAAAATCATCTTCGAACATTTTTTCAAAATGATCAAAAATATTATCATAACCTACAGTAACAGGTCTTAGTTGGTTAAATATGGATAAAGCATTACTCATTTTTCCTCCTTTGTTAAGCAAGTACATTTAACAGGTCCTTATATTAAGCGACCTATAACAATTAGATAGTAATGAAGATTAATTTTTCAAGGTGAAATCTTTTTAGATATTTTTAGTGCAAAAATATATGTTAATGCAACTTCATTAAGATAATCATATCGACCACTTGCTCCGCTGTGTCCTGCATCCATATTCATATCTAAAACAATTAAATTTTTATCGGTTTTAAAATCTCTTAATTTTGCAATCCATTTTGTCATTTCCCAGTAAGTAACTCTAGGATCCGTAATCCCTCCTGTGATTAACATGTTAGGATAGTTCTGCTTTTTAACATTATCATATGGCGAGTAGCTTTTAATATATTTAAAAGCCTCTTGGTCATTTTTCATATCTCCCCATTCAGGTATTTCTGTTACTGTTAAGGGTAAATCTTCATCTAGCATTGTATTACAAATATCTACAAATGGAACTTGAGCTATAATTCCTAAAAATAAATCAGGTCTCTCATTAGATATATAACCCATGAGCAAACCACCAGCTGACCCACCTTGAGCAATAATTTTTCCTTTAGATGTATAATTTTTTTGGCATAGATATTCAGCGCAAGAAATGAAATCTAGAAAAGTATTTTTTTTACTCATAAGCTTTCCTTTTTCGTACCACTCTTGGCCTTTCTCGCGCCCTCCCCGTATGTGCGCCACAGCATAAACAAAGCCCCGGTTAATCAAAGAAAATCGATTTGATGAAAAACTATCAGGTATAGTGATTCCATAACTTCCATAACCGTAAAGAAGCAAGGGTGCTTTACCATCTAATTTTGTATTTTTGTGATAAAAAATTGTAAGAGGTATTGCTTCTTGATCGTGACCTGCCACCATCACTCTCCTGCAAATATAGTCTTTGCTATTATGTCCTGATGGGATCTCTTGTGTTTTTCTATGAATTTTCTGTTTTAAATTACAGTCATAATCATAAATTGTTGATGGTGTGACTGGCGAACTATATGAAATTCTAATCAAATCCGTATCAAATTCATATTGTCCTGATAATGACAATTCATAAGTTTCATCATCAAATTTAATTAAATGTTCCTCTAAATTTTCTAAATTTTTGATAAGAATTTGATTAAGCCCATTAACCCTTTGTAATAAAATAAACCATTTCTTTAAGACTGTGAAATCAAGCAAAAGGTTTTTAGGGTTATATTCAATAAAATCTTTCCATTTCTCGATATTGTAATCACTTGTAATTGAAATTTTAAAGTTTTTGCACTGATCAAGGTTATTAAGAATATAAAATAAGTCATTTGCATGGTCAATTTCATATTCCTCTTTTTCTTTTCTTGCTCTAAAGCATTTAATATTTTCGAAATTTTCTATAGGACTAAACCAATATTCAGATGTTTCGTGATCCCCAGTTCTGATAAAAAAATATTTTTTGCTTTGACTGATTGAAGGGGAACAAAAATAAGCGGCATCTTTCTCCTCATATATTAACATATCATCCTTAGGATCACTTCCAATTTTATGTGCAAATATTTTATTTGGTCTGTGGTTAGTATCTAAGGCAGTATAAAAAATAATATTATTATTTGGATGCCATACAATTTCTCCAGTGGTATTTTCTATTTTTTGTGTAATAATTTTTTTGGTTGAAATCTCTTCAACACTAAGATCGTAGTATTCACTTCCATTGGTATCGACATTGTATGCCAAGTATTGATGGTTATAACTGTGACTGACAGAGTTAAGGTTAAAAAATTTAAAGCTTTTAGATTTTATGTTTGCATCGAAAATGATTTCTTCATCGTTTTTTTTATTCACTCTTAAAAACTGAGGATATTCAGAGTTTTCCATGTACTTACTATAATATGAAAACTGACCATCTTTAATTGGAACGGATGAGTCCTTATCTTTGATCCTTCCTTTTAATTCTTCGAATATTTTTTTTTTGAAAGTGTCTAAATCTCTAAACTTTACAGATTTATAATTATTTTCGTTATTTATATATTCTAATACTTCTTTATTTAATTTTGAGGGATCTTTAAGGACGGATTGCCAATCTTCTTGTTTAATCCACGCATATTCGTCAATTAATTCATCCTGATGGATATTTGTCACCTTTTTTTCTTTTCTTAATTTAGGTACTAAGTTCATTGATGAGTTTGATAATTTTAAGCTTGGTTATTTTCATTATCTTATATGGTACTCTTTGGCTAATTTCCAATATGAATAAAAAAACTTTTTCAGGAATGTTTAAGTTTGGAATTATTCTTGTTTCAATAACTTCAATTATTTTACTCATTTTGGCCGGCAAATACTTATTATCTTTACCATTCTTTGCGGTTGTAGGAACAGCGTTAAAAAGAAGCATATTTAATTTTGTAAATATTATTTATTTGTATCGTTTAATTACCACTATTTTAAAAATAAAGCGTGCAAGAAGAAATAATTCATTTGGATCATCTGTAAGTGATATAAATAATGCTTATAAAATTTTAGAATTATCAAGAAATTGTAATAGACAAGATATCATCGATGCACATAAAATTAAAATTAAAAAGGCACACCCTGACAAATCAGGAAATACTGAATTAGCCAGCAAGATAAATCGCGCCAGAGATATTCTTCTTGAGATACATAAATGAAAAAAAATAGGATATTTCTAGGTGTAATTGATTATTTTTTTATTAAAAATAAAATTATTGGTTTTATTATTATTTTAATGATTGTTATGATTGTGAGTTTAATATTTGTTTTATTATGAGAATAGTAATTTTTTTATCATTTATAATTTGTGGTGTTTATATAGCCTCAGAATTTTTATTAGATAATTTCGTCAGAAATTTAGTTGAAAAAAAAAGCTCAAAAATAGTTGAGAGAAAAGTTACATTAAATAATCTTAAAATAAACTTTCTTAATAAAGAGATTATTTTAGAAGATATCAATATTGCAAACAATAATAATTTTAAAGGAAATTTATTAAAAATAAAAAAAATTAAAATATTAGTTAATGTTGATACAGCTTTTAATGAAACTGTTGAAGCAAAACTAGTTGAAATCGATGGAATAGATTTTTATTATCAAGTTTTAATTAAAGATGGAAAAATTATTGATAATTTATCTTTAATCAACCAAGCTTTAAAAAAGACTAGTCAATCTAAAACTGTATCTAAAAAAATCTATCCCAAAAAAAAAAAAGACAAGAATTTTATTATTAAAAAGTTATTTTTTTCAAATTCAAAAGCAAGAGTAATATCTGATGATCTTAAAATAAATACAAATACCAATTTAGGTGATATGGAATTTACAAATGTAGGAAACTCTAAAGACGCAAATCATTTTAAAGATATATTTGCGATGATTTTAACCAATGTTATCTCAAAAGTACAAAATGATATACTAACTCAAAAAATAAAACAAAAATTCAAAAATGAATTAAAAAATATTAAAAAGGATTTTTTAAAGGATATTTTAAAAGGGAATCAAAAAGATTTATTTAAAAAATTTGATAAACTATTGAAATAAGGTAGGAATTTATTATGAAAATTAAAAAAAACGAATTTAAAAAAAATATATTAAATCAAAAAAAACAAATTGGTATTTGGAGTTGTTTAACCAATAACACAATCGCTGAGATTATATCTGTTACAGGTTTTGATTGGTCTGTAATTGATATGGAGCATTCGCCAAATGATATTCAGGAAGTTCTAACGCAATTACAAGTCATGGAGGGTTATAATACTGAGCCAGTTGTAAGAGTACCTTGGAATGAGCCTGTAATAGTGAAAAGAATTTTAGATATGGGTGCTCAAACCATTCTTTACCCGTTTGTTCAAAATCAGAAAGAAGCAAGTGCTGCTGTAGAAGCAACCAGATATCCTCCAAAGGGTATTAGGGGAGTTATGTCAGCAGCTCGAATGAATCGATATGGACATATTGAAAACTATTATAATGAAGCTGAGAAAGAAATATGTGTTTTAATTCAATGTGAAACAAAAGAGGCAATTAAAAACATACCTAAAATTGCTTCGGTAGAAGGCATAGATGGTATTTTTATTGGCCCAAGCGACCTGTCTAGTTCAATAGGAAAAATAGGTCAATTTGAAGATACAGAGGTTCAGGATCTAATTAACGAGGGCTTAGATCTTTGCATTGAATCAGGAAAACCAGCAGGAATTCTTACAGGCAAAAAAGACTATGCAAAAAAATATATCAAAGATGGATATACATTTGTGGCTATAAATAGTGACACAAATCTTTTTGCAAGAGGTGCTGAAGATCTTTTAAAAGAGTTTAAATAAAAATAAAAAAATTAATGCCCAAAAAAAAAAAAAAGAAAAAGGTATTAAAAAAAAAGAATAATACTAGCATTAAAAAAAGTTTGGTTAATAAAAGAAATAAAAAAAAAAACAAAGAAATTCAAAAAAAACTTTCGAAAAAGGTTAAAAAAAAGAATTTAAGAAGAAAAAAAATAAAAAAATTAAAAAAAAAACTAAATAAACCTTTTTTCTTAGAAAAGGTAAAAAACAAATTTGAAGATTATGTAAAAAGAATAAAAATAAAAATTTATGTTTATCTCACAAAACTTCAAATTAAAAAAACCAAAGAAGATATTATTAAACTAGAAAAACTAATAAAAAGAGAACAAAGGTTTACGGAGCAAAAAATTAAAAGCAGAGATAATTTCCGACTACAGCTAGTAAGAGATATAAAAGCAGAAGAGAGACAAAAAATATACAGATTAAAAGATCATTTATGGAAACTTGGAGATCGTTTTTCAAATATACGAGAAAGATATAAGGAGTATCGCCAAGGTATTAGAAATAAACAGCTTGCTGAGTTGGCAATAAGAAGACAAAATCGTGAACAAGCTAGGATTGTATTAGAAGCAGAAAAAGCTGAGAATAGTTTAAAACAAGAGCTAGTTGAGAGATTAGAGCGCTTTTCTCGAAATATGAAATCTATAGTTTTTCAAATTAATAAAAAATATATAACTAAAAAAAGACCTCCTTTAAGGTTTATAGACAACATTTCTGAAAATGGTGAATGCTTGATCAAGAATGATGATGCTCCAACTGACAAAGATTATTTAATTTTATTGTATGTTGAGGGAGAAGATGTTTCACAACGTTTAAATAATCCAATTTGTTTAGATGACAAAACTGATATTAGTCATACAAAAAATTTTCAACCAAAAAATATATTTGAAGCTTCAGATTATATTATTGAGAGATTAGCAATAATGTTTGATAAAGAGAGAAAATTAAAAAAGTGAATTACCGTACTGTGGCTTTAACAGTCCCAATTGATTTTATTTGCCCCTCAAATAAACCCTTCTTGAGTATTGGGACAACACCTACTGTAGAACCTGTAAATACGTAAAAATTTTTATTAATATTAATCTTATCTTTTTTTAATTTATTAATGAGCCATACACAAGATTTGATAGGAGAGTCATAAACCACCTTTGTGTTACCATTTACTATTTGCCCACTTTTACTATTCAAAAGTTTAGTAACTAAATTATTAAATTTTAAATTTTTAAATTTCTTTTTTTTACCTATTATAAATTTAACATTACATCCAAAATCTGCTATTAAATCACCAAGGCATGTGACGCCTTTTTTTTTCTGTCTGTAACCAACAAGTTCAATACATGGTCCCATACTATTAATATATTTTTTAATATTTTCTGTAGTAATTATAGATTTCGATTTCAAAATTTTTTTATCTAGGATATAAAAAACTTCAAGTTCAATACCAAACGTATTTTTAGAAAGTTTAACCTTGGAATTTGTCTTGACAAGATTTTTATCAAAAATAGATGCATAAAATGGCTCTTTTTCCTTCCACTTTTTGAGCATCGCCTTGCCAGTCGCACCAGCTTTAAAACCAATTATAGGATTTTTGATTAATTTTTCAGAAGCTACTCTTAGAAGATTTGCATTTTTAGTATTTGTACAAAATTTTTTTGGTAATGGCGCAATTAGAGTATTTGTATTAAATGCTTTCGCTAACTTTTTTGATAATTGGCTGATTTCTTTTTGCATTTTTATATTATTAAGCTTGATTAGATTTTAAATCAATTACTTTTTTAATTTTGATTTGTTCCTCTTACTTAATTTTGCTTTCTTATTAAATTTTCGATCTTTTTTAGATTTACCTGAATAACGTTTACTCATTAATTTCTGAAATTAGTAAATTCAACAGGCTGTCCAATATCGACATCTTTAATGAGTAGTATAGCTTCTTGTAATTCATCCTTTTTTTTTCCATCAACACGTAATTCATTGCCTTGAATTTTTATTTGAATTTTAATTTTAGTTTTTTTAATTTCAGAAATAATTTTTTTTGCAGCTTCTTGTGATATCCCTTCTTTAATTTTAATTATTTGCCTTTTAGATGCTCCTGTAGCCTCTACAGCTTCTTGTATATTGAAAATTCTAGGATCTATTTTCCTTTTTATCAAGTGCCCTTTAAGCAAATCATTAACTTGTTTTAACTTTAAATCATCGGGTGCAAGAATAGTTATACTTTGTTCTTTTTGATTAGCTTCAATAACAATGTGCAACCCTTTGAAATCAAACCTAGTTGAAATCTCTCGATTACAGTTTGAAATTGCATTAATTAACTCTTGATGATTTACTTTACTTATAACGTCAAATGAGGGCATATAGACTTATAATATAATATAATTATATAAAAATATATTATGAAAAAAAAATATGATTTTATTGTGATAGGCGCTGGCTCTGGAGGAGTAAGATTCGCAAGATTAATAGCAAATTATGGTAAAAAAGTTTGTATTTTAGAGAATAGTCGGGTTGGAGGAACATGTGTTATCAGGGGATGTGTTCCAAAAAAATTATATGTATATGCATCAAATTTTAACGATCATCTAGCTGATGCAAAAGCTTTTGGATGGAGTGTCAGTTCATCAAGACACACCTGGAAAAATTTAGTTGAAAAAAAAAATAAAGAAATTTTAAGGTTAAATGAAATTTATATTAAAAATTTAAAAAAAAACGGAGTTGAAATAATTCAGGATCATGCCTCATTTATTTCCTCAAAGAGTATTTTCTTAAAAAAAAGAAAAAAAAATATTTATGGAGAAAAAATTGTAATAGCAACAGGTTCAACACCAAATTATCCTAGTATATCTGGATCAGAACATGGAATAAGTTCAGATCAGTTTTTTGAATTAAAAAAAATTCCAAAAAAAATTTCAATAGTTGGAAGTGGTTATATCGCTGTAGAATTTGCATTTTTATTAAAAAATCTGAATTATGATGTAAATTTAATTTTTAGAAAAAAAACTATTTTAAATGAGTTTGATGATGATATCGGAAAAAGAATTTTTAATTATGCTGAAAAAAAAGGTATAAAACTTTTCAGCGAAACATCTTTAAGAAAAATAAAAAAAAAGGGTAATAAAATAACTATACTTACTAATAATAAAACTATTAATACAGAGCTTCTAATTTATGCTATTGGCAGGACTCCAAATACTAAAAGTTTAAATTTAATAAAAACTAAAGTTAAGCTTGATAAAAATTATGCTATTAAAGTTGATAAAAACTCAAGATCAAATGATAAATCTATTTTTGCAATTGGTGATGTCACTAATCGCAAGAATCTTACACCAGTTGCAATCAGAGAAGCTATGATTTTATGTGATTATTTAAATAATAATAAGAATAATTTAAAATTAAATTATAATAAAGTGGCTTCAGCAATCTTTACGCAGCCAGAGGTTGGTTCTATTGGATATGGAGAAAATGATCTTAAAAAAATGAAGATCAAATATAAAGTTTTAATTACAGAATTCAGTCCACTGAAATATTCTTTCTATAAAAAGAAAAAAGGGAAAGTATTTATTAAAATAATGTATAGCCCAAAATCAGAAAAGGTTTTAGGAATAATTTATATTGGAGAAAGTGCAGCAGAGATTATTCAATCTCTAGCTATTTCATTTCAAAAGAATTTATATTTAGATGATTTAAGACAAACGATTCCTGTTCATCCAACATCATCAGAAGAGTTGGTAACCATTATTTAGTTATTTAAAATATCATTGCAAGTTTCGTGTAAAATTGAATGTAAATTAACTAATTTTTCGAAACTTTGGTTATAGCCTCCTCCAAGAACGCCACACAAAGGAATTTTTTTCTTAAAGAAATTATTTATTACTAACTTTTCTCTTTGCCTTATACCATTTTCACTTATTTTCAATTTGCCTAATCGATCTTGATAATGGACATCTACTCCAGCCACATAAAAAACAAAGCTGAAATTTTGATTTTCAATTTTCTTTAACACATGACTTATAACATTGATGTATTCATCATCAGCTATTCCATCGTCTAATTCAATATCAATATTACTAATCTGTTTCTTTGAAGGATAGTTTTTTTTTGAGTGAACACTTACAGTAAATATACTATCGTCATTTTCAAATATTTTTGCAGTACCATCTCCTTGGTGAACATCTAAATCTAAAATTAAAATTTTTTTATAACTATATTTTTTTTTTAAATATTTAGCTGCAACTGCCACATCATTAAAAACACAATAACCATTTCCTTGATCTGAGAACGCATGATGAGATCCACCTGCAGTATTGCATGCAAGCTTTTTTTTTACTGCCAGTTTTGAAGCTAGAACAGTTCCACCAGTAGCAACAAATGATCTTCTCCTTACACTTTTTACTAATGGGAAACCTAACCTCCTTACTTCTTCTTTATTTAATGTTAAATGATTAATTTTATTAATATATGCTTCATCATGAACATCTGATAAAGTTGAAATAGATACTTCGGATGGCTCAAATATATTTGCATCATTAGCAATATTTTTATTTTTTAATATTTTTATTAGTTCACCAAATTTATTAATAGGAAAACGATGATCATCACCAATTTGTGCAACGTAATCAGGGTGATTAACAATAGGAACATTCATAATTTAGCTTGATCTATTAAATACTCAGCAAATGCAAAAGATGCTGTCCATGCAGGACTAATTGCATTAAGCACATGTGTAGTATAATTTTGATTAATAACAACAAAATCGTTGACTAAACTTTTACTCTGAGGATCGAAGATTTGGGAACGTATACCAATTTTTTGGTTTGATAATTCCAGTTCATCAGCTCTAATATTTTTAAACATTTTTTTTATTTCATTAAAAAAACCTTGTTTTGTCAACAACGATAATTCTCGTACAGACAATGATCGTAATTTATTTTCATTAAAAATAATTTTTTTACTAAAATTTAAAAAAATACTTAAACTTTCACTAACACTTTCTCCAAAAAAACCTTTGTACTGTTCCCGTCCAAAAACAGGTGTAGAACTTGGACCTATATAAAAGTCACCATAACGATTATGCGAAGAGTGCAAACCTAAAAAGGGGTACCTAAGATCAGGAATTGGATATATCAAATGATTAAGTTTAAAATTTTCATTTTTAATTTTCCAATATTTTCCCTTAAAAGGCAAAAAACTGTACCTAAATCTTAAATTAGATTTTTTAGCAACCTCATCTGCAAATTGACCAGCACAATTAAAAATTTGTCCAGCTTCAATAGCGTAATCTTTAGTAATTAGTTTATTTTCAATAATTTTTAGAATTTTGGTATTGTATTGTAAATCAACATGCATTTTTTTAAGATTTTTAATTAAGGAACTTGACACTTCTTTGGGATCAGCAACTGCAGTAACTGGAACATGCAATCCATAGTCAAATTGACAATTTACATTTGGTTCTAATTTTTCAATCTCATTATTTTTAATTTTATGAATTTCTACCCCATTATTTTTTGCTCTTTTAAAAAGATTTTCTAAATTTGAATAAGAAAATTTCGAGGTAGGTATTAGTAGTTTGCCACATTCATCAATCCATAATTTCTCGGTTTTTACATACTCTTTGAGTTCTTTTACACCATTGGTACAAAGATTTGCCCTTAAGGATCCTGGTTCATAATAAATACCGCTATGCAAAACACCACTGTTTCGTCCAGATCCGTGAGAAATAGAATCGGATTCTTTTTCAATAATTAAAACCTTTGAATTTTTAAATTTCTGTTTGAGCTTAAAAGCAAGGGTTAAGCCAATAATTCCACTTCCAATAATTGCAAAATCGTATTTCATTAATATTTAAAAAAATGTAAAATATCTTTATGAATATTTTTAGAAAATTAACAATATTATGTTTATTTTTTTTTATAAATCAATGTAATTACGTTGACAAAGAGATTTCTGGATCTCAAAACAAAGAAAAAAAAATTCTTGAAGAATACTTAGGAAAAAAAAGTTCTTCTTTAAAGTCAAAGCTAGGTGAGCCATCAAAAATCATATTTGCATCACCTTATAAAATTTATGTTTATAAAAAAAGTCAGTTGATAATCACATGTGAGAGAAGATTTTATATCAACCCCAAAAAAGATATTATTGAGAAGTTTGATAGTCAAAATTGCATTAATAAGTGATAAATAAATCATATATAAATACAGTCAAAGAGACAGCAGATAAAATTATTTTTTTAAAAAAAAATAAAGAAAATATTTTTTGCTTGATATCAGGGGCACAAGGATCTGGTAAAACTACATTTGCATTACATGTGAAAAACATTTTAAAAAAAAAAAAAATTAAAAGTTTTACTATTGTCAATTGATAATTTTTACTTAGACAAAAGAGAAAGAGTAAAACTTTCTAGTAAAATTTCAAATTTATTTTTAACAAGAGGTGTTCCAGGAACGCACAACTTAAAGTTATTAAAAGAAATTTTAAAAGAATTTAAATCTAACAAAAAGAAAAAATTCAAATTACCTTTATTTTCAAAAGGTCATGATGATGTTTTACAATCAAAATTTGTAAATATATACTTCCCATATGATATATTTTTGTTAGAGGGATGGTGCGCTGGTTATCAGGGATGTAATGATCAGAAGTTAAAAAAACCAATCAATAACATGGAAAAATATTTAGATAAAAGTTTAAAATGGAGAAGTTATGCAAATAAGATGAGCAAGAAATATTTTTTGTACATTTACAGTAAATCAGATTTTTCAATTTTTTTAAAAATTCCTTCTTTTAATCAAGTTTTTAATTGGAGAAAACAGCAAGAGCAAGAATTACCCAAGAAATTAAGAATGGATGATTATCAACTCAGAAAATTTATAAGTTTTTATCAAAGAATTACCATGGATTTATTAAGAAATTATAAGAAAACCTTTAAGAGTTATATTTCAATAGATTTAAAACATAATTTTGGAAAATTAAAATTATTAAAATGAGATTTGTTTTTTTACTTTTTTTAATTTTTTTAATGACTGTAAAAACTTACGCAGATGAGTGTAATCGAATACCAATAAAAGGATCTAAAAATTTTATTATAGGTTATGGAAGTTTAATGGAAAAAAATTCTAGGACTAGAACGAATAAAGAAGCAATGAATGTTAAACCGTTATTAATTAAGAATTTTCAAAGAGAGTGGGGACACAGAAGTTCAAGATATAAAATTACTTTTTTGACTATATCTAGAAAAATTGGATCGTCAGTAAATGCTGTCTATTATCCGTTAAATATTAAATCTATTAAAAAATTAGACAAAAGGGAAAAGGGTTATTGCAGATATAGAGTAAAATTTAATGAACTTGAGTTTTTTGGCGAAAAAATAAGTGGTAAAAATAAAAATTTCTGGGTCTATACAGCAAAAAGAAATAATATTATCCAACCTGATAATGATCATCCAATAGTTCAATCTTATGTGGACATTTTTCTAAATGGTTGTTTTCAAATACAGGACAAATTTAAAATTAATAATTTTTCTAAATTATGTGTTGAAACGACAAAAGGATGGTCTAGAAATTGGGTCAATGACAGAATTCATCCTAGAAGGCCTTTTTTAATTCCAAATTTTTACAGGATAGATAGTTTGTTATCTCAAAAATTCACGTATTACCTTATTAATAAAATAGAATAATTAGAATTTAAAATATTATGTATTAGTAATAAAGGTTATGTTGAATAGATAATGAAATTTTTTGTAATATCTAGTAAAAAATCACCTCACAGGCGAATCATTGCATGTAAGATAAAGAAGATTATTTTATGATAAATGCTAAATTTATAAAAAAAATAAACAACTTCTTGATTTGGATAGATAAAAATTATAAAAGAGTTTTGTCGATTTGAAGCAGCTTGCGGACTAAGATACAGCTAAAGCGTACCTCCCAAAAGCCTAGATACTCATTGACAACAAATGAATAACTAAGGAGCAATAATGACAACAAAAAGTACAAATCCAGAGACTATCGGTCTTCATGGTGGAACATTTAGACGTGACGAAAGTCAAACCTCTGTAGCAGTTCCAATACACCAAACTACATCTTATCAGTTTAATTCAGCAGAACATGCTGAAAAACTTTTTGGGTTGAAAGAGTTTGGTAATATTTATACGAGAATAATGAACCCAACGACAAATACGTTGGAGGAAAGGGTTGCAGCATTAGAAGGTGGAGCCGCTGGTTTATGTGTAAGTTCAGGACAGGCAGCGTCTGCATTCGTTGTTCAAAATTTGTGTAGTACTGGGGACAATATTGTATCATCCACAGATTTATATGGTGGAACTGTAAATTTATTTACTAATACTTTTAAATCTATGGGTGTCGAAGTAAGATATGCGGATCCATCTGACCCTAAAAACTTCGAAAAGTTAATAGACGATAAAACTCGATTATTTTATGCAGAAGTTTTACCAAATCCATCCTTAAGAGTTTTTCCAATTAAGGAAGTTGCAGATATAGGAAGACCGCATGGAATTCCTTTAATCGTAGATAACACTGCATGCCCAGTAATTTGTAAGCCAATTGAGCATGGGGCAGCTATAGTAATGCACTCGTTAACTAAATTTATCGGTGGTCATGGTAATAGTATTGGTGGGATAATAGTTGATTCTGGAAATTTTGATTGGTCAGTTAATAAAGAGAGGCAACCAAATATCTGGCAGCCAGACCCATCATATCATGGTGCAGTTTGGGGTGATGTAGTTCCTCAATTAACAGGAGCAAACATACCATACATAATAAGAGCTAGAGTAGTCCTGCTTAGAGATATGGGCTCTGCAATTAGTCCGTTTAATTCGTTTCAGATTATTCAAGGTTTGGAAACTGTAGCTTTACGAATGAAACAGCATTGTGAAAATGCCGAAAAAGTAAAAAAGTTTTTACAAAAGCATTCAAAGGTAGAAAAAGTTATTTACTCTACTCTTCATGACGGAGAGATTGGCGATAGAGCTAAAAGATACTTAAAGGGTGGATATGGAGCTTTAATGGGTATTGAGTTAAAAGGTGGATTAGAGGCCGGTAAAAAGTTTATTGATAGCCTCAAGATGTTATATCATGTCGCGAATATCGGTGATGCGAGATCATTAGCAATACATCCTGCGAGTACAACGCACTCTCAATTAAATGATAAAGATATGGCAGCCGCAGGTGTTACACCTGGTTACGTGCGATTATCAATCGGCATTGAACATTCCGACGACATTATTGCTGATTTAGATCAAGCGTTGAATGCATAAATTTGATTATTTTTAAAAAGGCCGTAATATTACCTACGGCCTTTTTATATGAATAAAAGTAATTTAGCAGTAATAGCTGGTGGAACAGGAGCAATAGGAAAAGCTATTGCCGATCAGTTTAACCAAATCGGTTTTTCAGATATAATAAAAATTGGAACTAAAACATCGCCAGCAATTGATTTTAACGATGAAAACACAATTTTAGAGACAGCTGAATATATTAAAAAAAAAAATAAACCAATTTCAATTTTTTTTGATGCAACCGGAATTTTACATCACAACAATTCTATGCCAGAAAAAACGTTTAAAACTATTGAATTTGAATTTACTAAAAAAAATTTTTTGATAAATGCAATAGGACCTGCTCTTTTAATCAAACATTTTGCTCCATTATTAGATAAAGAAGAAAAATCTGTTTTTGCATCATTATCTGCAAAGGTGGGCTCTATAAGTGATAATGGCTATGGAGGTTGGTATTCTTATCGTGCTTCAAAGGCTGCNTTAAATCAATTGATCAAAACTGCATCAATTGAAATGAAAGTAAAAAATAAAAAAGCAATTATTGTTGCTTTCCATCCTGGGACTGTCAAATCGCATTTGTCAGAACCTTTTCAGAAAACAAATCTCAAAATTCAAAATCCTGAGGAATCTGCAAAACATTTAATTAAAATTATAAATTCGATTGATCAATCTCAAACCGGAAAATTTTTTAATTGGGATGGATCCGAGATAAATTGGTAAATTATGGTGATTTTGAGATTAATTTTAATAATAGTTTTATTTTTTATGTCTTCTGGCAGTTTTGCAGAAAATCGTCTTGAGCCTAAAGATATTAAAAAATTAACAGATTTGGGTTATAATAAAAAAGATGCATATGCAGACGATTATTCTAAATCAAAAGCATATTGGTTTAAATTAGAGGAGCACTTAGAAATTAAACCAAAATATCTTGCATTACTGTCGCAAAAGATGACAGTCAATGGAAAAGAAACTGTCAANCAGCATATTTATAATAGCAAGCACCATTTTTTTGGAGATAAGAAATCAAAATGTATTGGAAAAAAAGGGCTTGCTGTTGGTCCATTAAACTTGAAAAAATGTAAATTTTTAAAACCTAAAGTAATTGATGATACTCAATTGATTAAAAGCACATTTGCAAATATGGCCCTTGATCATTGCAATGAAACTAAAACCAAAAACTTGAAGACAGAGGGTGGAAAAATATTAACCATAAAAGATGCAAAAAAATGTTCAATAAAATTTATTAATTTTTCAAAATATGAATTTACTAAAGTTTTAAAAGAGGTTGGTAAAAGCGAAGACAAACCAAAAAAANAAAAAATAACATCTAGTAAAAATCTTGACTTAGAAAAATATAAAAAACAATGTAGTGATTTGGGTTTTAAGCCAAGAACTGAAAAATTTGGAGAGTGTGTTTTAAGGTTACTTGAGGCGTCTAATTAATTATTTGCAATGTAATTTTTTAGTTCAGAATATTCTTCACATTGACAATTTCTTAGCTTTGATAAGAGAAGAATGGCTTTGTCTTTTCTCTTTGTATCCACATAAAGCTCTCCTAAATATTCTAGTGCTCCATTATGTTTAGGATCGATGTCGAGAGCTTTATTATAAAAAGCTTCTGCCTTTGCAAGTTTACCATTTTTTCTAAGTGCAAAAGCATATTCATTTAATATATCAGGATCTTTTTGGTATTTTTTTTTATCTAATATTTTTTCTAAAATTATGATAGCTTTAGAATAATCTTCTTTTTTAATCAATTTNACAGCANTTTTGTATGCTCTAGGCTTTGCGATTGTATTATCATCATCACTTCCAGCAGCAAAAACATCTAGCGACAAAAAAAACATTAGAAATATAGTTAAAAAAGTTTTCATAAAAGTATATTTATATTAAAAAATAATCATGGAAAGTATTTATAAGTCAGATGTTGTAATAGTTGGATCAGGAATCTCTGGTTTAATGACTGCTGTGTCACTTTATCCAAGAAAAGTAACACTTGTNACAAAAAGAAAATTAGGTGAAATGTCATCAAGTGCATGGGCGCAAGGTGGAATAGCTGCCGCTGTTACAAAACAAGATAGCCCACAGAAACATTTTGAGGATACTATTAAAGCAAGTTCTGGTCTAAGCGATGAAAATGCTGTCAAAACTATTACCGGGGAAGCTTTAGATGTAGTTAAATTTTTAGAAAAAATTGGCGTAAATTTTGACAAAAGAGACAATGAGTTTTCCCTATCCAAGGAAGCTGCACATTCTTATCGAAGAGTTCTCAAAATTAATGGAGATCAATCAGGTAAATATTTGGTTGATCATTTAATTAATTATGCAAAGCAACAGGAACACATTACTTTCGTTGAAGACGTTTCAATAGATCATATTATTCAAAAAGAAAATCGGTGTCATGGTATAATGGGGCATATACATAAAAACGAGGTCGTAGAAAATTTTGTTTTTTTTCAATCTCCAAACGTAATTTTAGCAACTGGCGGTTTAGGAAGCATTTATGCTCACACAACAAATCCAAGAGATGTTTATGGCGAAGCTATAGCAATGGCAGCAAAAGCAAATGCTGAATTAGTTGATTTAGAATTTGTTCAATTTCATCCTACTGCATTGGATGTTGGGTTAGATCCAGCTCCACTTTTAACAGAGGCAATAAGAGGTGAAAGTGCCTTTATTGTAGACGAGAATAATGAAAGATTTTTATATAAAGATGATCGCTTAGGAGAAATGGCACCAAGAGATGTAGTATCAAGATCTATTCATAAACATAAATTAAAAGGACATTCAACTTTTTTAGATTGTAGGCATTTTAAAATTAATTTTGAAAAAATGTTTCCAACAGCATCAAAATATTTAAAGCAAGCATCAATACATCCTTCTAAAGATCTAATACCAATTATACCAGCTGCACATTATCATATGGGTGGAATTAAGGTTGATATAAATGGCATGACTAGTGTCGATGGACTGTGGGCTTGCGGTGAATGCAGCTCAACCGGTGCGCATGGGGCTAATCGTTTAGCAAGCAATTCATTATTAGAAGCATTTGTTTTTTCAAAAAGAATAGCCGATAAGATAAATTCAGAAGCCCCTAAAAAAAGTCACAATTTAATAAATATTGAAAATTATATTCCCAAAGAAAAGACTATAAGTAAAATAAGAGCAAAAAAATACATATGGCAATTACGCTCAACAATGAACAAGTTTGTTGGCGTAGATAGAAATCAGTCAACTTTAGATCAAGCGTTTGTAGAATTTTTTAGAATAGAGAGGGAGACCAAAAGGCTCTCAGCAAAATTAAAAGATATGTTGTTAGTTTCAAAATTAATAACTTTTGCTGCAATTCAGAGAAAAGAAAGCCGTGGAACACATTTTAGATCAGATTATCCATATAAAGACAAAAAATTGTTAAAAAGAAATGTTTTTAATCAAAATGATTTATTTGATTACATTGATAAAAAATTTAAAAAAGTAATATAATTAAATGAATAGAATAGTTTATCTTAACGGAGAATATATTGATGAGGCCAAAGCTAAAGTTTCTATTTTTGATCGAGCTTTATTATTTAGTGATGCACTGTATGAAGTTACATCTGTTTTAGATGGGAAGTTAATAGATTTTGATAATCATATGAAAAGATTAGATCGTTCTATGTCTGAATTAAAATATCCAAGAACGCTTAAACATGATGAAATAAAGCTTTTCCATAAAGAACTTGTCAAAAAAAATAACTTGGTTGAAGGGACAGTATATCTCCAGGTATCAAGAGGTGTTGCAGAGAGAAGCTTTGATTTTCCAAATTCTAATAATGATTTTACAGTAACAGCTTTTACTCAAGAAAAAGATCTTATAAATAACAAAAGTGCTTCAGAGGGCATTAGTGTAATGACAATAGAGGATAACAGATGGGGAAGATGTGATATTAAAACAGTACAATTATTATATCCATCTTTTGCAAAATATACTGCAGCTGAGGAGGGTTTTGATGATGCCTGGATGGTAAGAAGCGGCTATGTCACAGAAGGTACTTCAAATAATGCTTGGATAATAAAAAATGGAACTGTAATTACAAGACAAGCCGATAATCTGATATTAAAAGGAATTACTAGAGAAGCGGTTGCAGAATGTGCAAAAGAGTTAAATTATAAGATTGATTATAATAATTTTACCGTAAACGAAGCTCAAAATGCATCAGAGGCCTTCATAACCAGTGCCACAACTTTTGTTACTCCAGTGATAAAGATCAATAATGCAATAATATCTGATGGTATTCCAGGTAAGTTCACTCAACTTTTAAGAGAGAAATATATCGAAAAAGCAAGAAAAATAGCTATTTAAGAATTTGTTAGACTCGCTTTGAGGGAAATAGTGGGATTTTGTTATTAAAATTCAACGAATAGTATTACAGAAATACTGTGTGCTTGAGTTTGCTCACTTTTTTGTCCCCTGTTAGTTAAATTTAAGCACACCTAAAACATACCATAACTGCATTTCTATCATTACTATTTTAGATATCTAATATTTGTAAACCTGATCGGCTTCATTAACACTTTAGTCTTACTTATTAACTATCTAAAAAGCGCATAACAATAATAAAAGGAGAATAAAATGAAAAAATTAGGTCACTGCTTATCTTTTGCGATATTAGCTTTGATATTACTAATTGAACCCAGTTTTTCAGCAGAGAGCAAAGTTGGCGCTGAAACACAATATGTTTTTAATACATTGTTATTTTTAATATGCGGTTTTCTAGTAATGTTTATGGCCCCAGGTTTTGCAATGTTAGAGTCTGGAATGGTATCGTCCAAAAGTGTGGCATCAATAGCAACAAAAAATATAGGATTGTTTTCTATTGCTGGAATTATGTTTTGGTTAGGTGGATATAACCTAGCTTATGGTATACCTGAAGGTGGTTATATCGGATCATTCCTTCCATGGAGCGATGGTTCAAAACTTGAAACAGGTTATTCAGACGGATCAGATTGGTTCTTTCAAATGGTTTTCTGCGCAACTACTGTTTCAATAGTTTCAGGAGCATTAGCAGAGAGAATTAAAATTTGGCCGTTCTTTATTTTTGCTGCAATATTAGCAGGTATAATTTACCCAATCCAGATGGGCTGGCAGTGGGGCGGTGGTTGGTTAGCAGCCGCTGGTTTCTCAGATTTTGCTGGATCAACGTTAGTTCACGCAACTGGTGCTGCAGCTGCTTTGGCTGGAGCAATAGTTCTTGGACCGAGATTAGGTAGATTTGCTACTAAATCGGATAAACCAATGCCAGGATTTGCAAACTCATCAATTCCGTTAGCAACGGTTGGTGTGTTTATATTGTGGTTTGGATGGTTTGGATTTAACGGTGGATCACAACTTGCTCTAGGTACTGTTGATGATGCAACTGCAATAGCTAAGATTTTTATTAATACAAATTTAGCTGCTTGTGGTGGAGTAATCGCAAATGCTTTAATAACTAGATTTTTAACTGGTAAAACAGACGTCATAATGATGTTGAACGGTTGTTTAGGTGGATTAGTTGCAATTACTGCTGAACCGCTTGCACCAACACCAGGTGTTGCAATAATAATTGGAGCAATTGGTGGAGCACTTGTTGTGTTAGGAAGTAAGCTTTTAATCAAAGCAAAAATTGATGATGTAGTTGGCGCAATACCAGTACACGGGTTAGCCGGAATCTGGGGTACTCTTGCAGTTCCTTTAACAAATGCTGATACAAACTTTGGATCACAATTCCTTGGCGTGATAAGTATTATTGTATTTGTTTTTGCAGTTTCACTTGTTGTATGGAAAGTAATGGCCTTAACATTTGGAATTAGAATCAGTAAAGAAGCAGAACAAAAAGGTACTGACGTTGCCGAAATCGGTGTCACTGCTTACGCTATAAGAGACTAATTTGGTTTAATCTTTTTTAGTTAATTAAATGAAGGTGAAAGGCCCAGACTTAAAATCTGGGCCTTTTTATTTTTAGCATAACTGAATTGCATAAAAATTATTATTAAAAATAATTTTTTTACATTATATCTAGAATATGAATTGGAAGAAATTAGAAACATTTAATGAAATTTCAAAGTACAAAAGTTTTAATCATGCCTCCAAAGTCTTAAAAAAATCTCAATCTAGTTTTAGCAGAGATATTATTAGCTTAGAAAAAGATCTTGGTTTTAAATTGTTTAATCGTCATATGAAAAGTGGCATTACCCTCACAGATAAAGGTTCACAATTACTAAAAATTGTTACAGAATTTAAATTAAGCCTAACTTTATTTGTTAAGAATTACTAAAAGTAAACCAAACACAAAAATTATTATTCCAATAATTTCAATAAATTTAATTTTTTCTCGAAACATAAATCTTGAGGATATATAACTAAATAATAATTCAATTTGACCGACTGCACGAACTAAAGCAGCTTGAACTAATGAAAAAGAATAAAACCATGATATAGTTGCAGAAAACCCAAAAAGTCCGGCTAAAGCACTTAGTTTAATATTGGATTTTATTTTTTTAAATTCATTTAACTCAAAAAAAATAAGATATAGAGTTATCAAAGAAGTTTGTATTATTGTTGCAGCAAAAAGTGTGAGTAAAGCTTTATCAAAATTCTTATTGGTAAACTCGATAAATTCCATAGAACCTCTGTAAAAAACCACGCTTAATGCTAATAATGTTCCACAAAATAATCCAACTATAGTTGATTTTGAAAAAAAACTATTCACTATATTTTTTAAATTTTTTGTAGAAAATATTATGACACCAAAAGTTGAAATCATAATTCCTAGCAATGCATAAAAATTTAAATAATCCTTCAATATTATAAACTCAAAAAAGGCAATTTGTATGACTTCAGTTTTACTAAGAGCTGTACCAACTAAAAAATTTGTAAATTTAAAAAGGTACAAAAATAATAATGTGAAGGTAATTTGAAGGACTGATGCTATAAAAACATAAATAATAAAACTTGAACTCTGAATTGCCATGCTCAAATAATTTAAATTTTCAAAGTGAAGGCAAAAAACGATCAATAGAATTGGTAGGGAAAATGCAAACCTAACGTACGTCGAGGCCATTAAAGACATCTCAGCATTTAATTTTTTCTGGACACTGGATCGCGCGTTCTGAAAGAATGCACCAAGTATCGATGTCACTATCCAATTCATAACTAAAATGATACATCTTTTTTTATTATAGAAAAGAAATAATTGATTTAATCTAAGCTCTGGTTAATAATTAGAAAAATGTCAAATAAAAAAAAAATTGCAATATTATTAGGTGACCCTTCTGGAATTGGTCCAGAGATTGTATCAAAGCTTCTCTGTGAAAAAATTGTAGATAAGGCTAACATAGTTGTAATAGGTGAAAAAAAAATCTTAGAAGATGGAGAAAATATTTCAGGAAAAAAGGGAGATTTTAAATTTGTAAGCAATGCAAAAGATATTATTTTTGATGATAAAACAAAATATTTTCTTGATATTTCTCGAGGAACAAATCGAACATATAAATATGGTAAAGTATCAGCTGAATCAGGAGCAAGTGTTTTAGAAGCAATGGATGAAGCCATGAACCTTGTAAATAATAAAAAAATTGATGCTGTAAATTTTGGACCAATGAATAAAACAAGTTTAATCATGGGTGGATGTCCATACAATGATGAGCATGATTATTTTCAAAAAAAATTAAAAATGAAAGACTTTTGTTGCGAGTTTAATGTGATAGATAATTTTTGGACTGCACGTGTAACCTCACATATTCCAATCAAAGAAGTTCCAGAAAATATTACTAAAGAAAATATATTAAAACCAATAAAACTAATAAATAAAACTTTAAAGATGAGCGGAATTGAAAGACCTCGAATTGCTGTACAAGCTTTAAATCCACATGCCGAGTTCGGCACTGAAGAAAAAGATGAAATTATACCCGCTATAGATGAAGCAAAAAAAATAGGTATTGATGCTGATGGACCTCTGCCTTGTGATACTTCGTTTATCACAGCTTATAAAAATAAAAATCATGATTGTATTATAGGAATGTATCATGACGCACTTCAATGCGGACTTAAGGCATTTGGTTTTGATAGAGGTGTTACTGTTTCCGGGGGGTTAAGCGTTCCTATTACAACTCCAGCTCATGGTACAGCATTTGATATAGTTACAAAGAATAGTGCGAACATGGAACCAATGTTAAATTCATTTAAACTTGCATTAAAAATGAGTTCTAACGTTTAACAAATGGGCTATGTTGTAAAAAAATGTGAGAAATGCGGCGTAAAAGATAAAACAGTATATGCCAATTTTTTACTATATGGCTTTATGATTTGCGATTCTTGCAAGTTATCTGAAACTCTTTTTCCTATAGTTTAAATAACCAAATAACAATAATAGCAATAAGGCAAACGGATAAATAATATTTTTATTTGGTCTATTTTTGTTTTCAATTTTAACTTCAGTTAAAATATCATCTGTTTCAAAACCAGATTTTTTTGCAAAGCCATTCCATTTTAGAGTATCAACAATAATTTTGTCATCTTTCATTGATAAATTCAGCCCATATTCTTCAAAAGAAAAACTTTGATTAAAGGAATTTTCCGATATCTCAAACATTTTGTATCTTGGACCATAGGCTGTTTCTCTGGTTACTTTAATTTGAATTTTTTCATCATTCTTAAATTTTTTATTTTTTAAAATTTCTATATTTTTCTCAATTTGATTATATTCGGGATGAAACTGATCTAGAATCAATCCTGGTCTAAATAGAGATAAAGATATGAAGAGGAAGACTATAATTTCATACCACCTAAGTTTATTAATAAACCAACCTTGTGTTGCAGCCGTAAATACTAAAATGGCAATAAGAGACGTGATCATTACAATTAAACCATGTGTCCAGTTTTCAATTCCAATTAGCAAGAGTTCATTATTAAAAATAAATACAATTGGTAAAATTCCAGTCCTAAGGCTATACCAAAAAGCTTGTACACCTGTCTTAATAGGGTCTGCTCTTGAAATGGCTGCTGCTGCATAGGATGCTAAGCCAACTGGAGGGGTTACGTCGGCCATCAAACCGTAATAGAATACATATAAATGTATCGCAATTAGTGGAAAAACATAACCTGAGGCGCTACCGACCTCCACTACAACATTGGCCATTAAAGCTGCAACGACAAGATAATTAGCTGTTGTTGGTAAACCCATTCCAAGTATGATGCATAAAAAAGCTGTTAATCCTAATAAGTAAATAATATTGCCCCCAGATATAGTCTCAACTACAATTACTAAGTTATTACTTAAGCCAGTGGAGGATACAGCTCCAACAATGATACCCGCTGTTGCAATTGCTATCCCAACGCTTACCATATTAATAGCCCCTTTTTCAAAACCAGTAATAATTTTATTAAATCCTTTTATAAAGCCATCTTTAAAGGCAAATCCTTGTTTCTTATTTTCTAAAGTTTCTTTTAAAATAATAATTAATATTAGAGATAAAATTGAATAAAATATTGATGATGCCGCTGTCCACTTCATAAATAATAAAAGAAAGATTAATACAAATATAGGAATCAAATAATGAATTCCGCTAAAGAATGTTTTACCCAGTGGAGGTATTTCATGTTCTGGCAAACCCTTAATATCTAATTTAAGCGCTTCTAAATGTGAAATATAAAATAACGCAATGTAAGAAATAACAGCTGGCAAAAAGGCGTGCGTAACAACTGTTAAATAAGAAATACCTAAAAGTTCAGCCATTACGAATGCCGCTGCACCCATAATTGGTGGCATAATTTGCCCATTTACCGAAGCTGCAACTTCAACTGCTCCAGCCTTAACAGGAGGTAAACCAGTATTTTTCATAATAGGAATTGTAAACGTTCCAGTAGTTACAGTATTAGCAACTGACGACCCTGAAATCATACCTGTAAGACCAGACGCTAAAATTGCAGCCTTAGCCGGCCCACCTCTCATCTTTCCGACAAGTGCAAAAGCCAAATTTAAAAAATATTTTCCCCCACCTGCAGCATCTAAAATAGAACCAAATAATACGAATAAAAAAATGAAACTTACTGAAACACTAATAGGAATTCCAAATATGGCCTCACCACTTAGCCAGTGATATCCCACTAATCTCGTAATGGATAAGCCAGCATGAGCGATTAAATCTGGCATTTGTTTTCCAAAAATAGAAAAAATTAAAAATATGATAGCAATGCAAACTAAAGGTAAACCTATAGATCGTCTGGTAGCTTCTAATAATAACATCATACCAATTGCCCCAAGGATCATTTCATAACGAATCTTTAAACCTAGAAAATTAATCGTTGCCAAAATACCTTGACGATAGACCAGACCCTCGTAGTCAATAACGATATAAAAAGTTACAATAATTGAAAGAGCGACAAAAAAATAATCGATTAACTTAATTTGCTGATTAGATCTTTTCTTTTTTCCTGGAAAAATTAAAAAACATAGCGTTAATGCAAAAGCCAAATGAATTGCTCTTGCTGGTAAATCAATGAAAATTCCAAAATTGAAAATAAAAGGAAGCGGACTAGCGTACCATAATTGAAACAAAGTCCAGCAGATGGCAATAGAAGCTACTAATTTTAAATTAAAACCTGTTAAGTTACGTTTAATACTTCCTTCTTCATCTATATTTTTTAGATTATTCTCGCTTAATTGGGCTTGTTCCTTATTCATTTTCACAAGAATAAAAAAAAAGGCCCAGTTAATCAACTGGGCCTTTTGATTTTAAAAGGACTACATTAAGCCTTTTTCTTTATAATATTTTACTGCTCCTGGATGTAATGGTGCAGACAAACCGTCTTTGATCATTTTTTTTGGATCAAGGTTTGCAAATGCAGGATGTTGTTTTTTAAAATCATCTAAGTTTTCAAAAACAGCCTTCACAACATTGTAGACCATATCATCAGATACTTTTGCACTCGTTACAACCGATGCCATAACACCAAAAGTAGTTACATTACTTTTAGAAGTTTTATAAGTTCCTTTCGGAATTGTAGCAAAAGCATAAAATGGATTATTAGCAACTAACTTTTTCACTTGAGGAGTAGTTAGATTAATAATGTATGCTTTACATCCATCTGTCGCTTGCGCAACACCAGCATTTGGAACACCTACAGTATATCCGTAAGCGTCGATTTTTTTATCACAAAGTGCACCAGATTGTTCTGATGAAGTTAATTCAGAAGTAGAACCAAAATAACTTGAGTTAACACCATGAGACTCCATAAGAACCTCAAAAGTTCCTCTTTGACCAGAACCTGGATTACCTATGTTAACTTTTTTACCTTTTAGAGACTTCCAGTCTTTAATCTTGGATCCTTTTCTCGCAATAATTTGAAAAGGCTCTGGGTGAGCAGAAAATACTGCTCTTAAGTCTTTAAACGGTTTTACTTTATCTGGTTTACTTGCATTATATGCATGATATTGCCAGTCAGATTGTGCTACACCAAATTGAAATTCTCCTGCTTGGATTTGACCGATATTATACGTTGATCCTCCAGTAGATGGTGCTGAACATCTGTAGGCTTTATCCTTACCTTTTTTTCTGCCGTGATCAGCAGATTGAAGCTTTCCAACCATTTTGCAAATAGCATTACCAACTTGGAAATAAACTCCAGTTGCCCCACCAGTTCCAATAGTAAAAAATTCTGCAGATTTTACTGTTGTACTGAAAGGTAAGCTAAAAGCGAAAATCGCTAAAGCTGACGTGAAAGAAGCAAATAGCTTTTTCATTTGTCCCCCTTAATTAATTAAAGTTATTTTATCAGCCTACTACAGCAAGGATATGTTATCAACTATGTTTTATTTATACTTTAATGCAAAGTCGATAATTTCTTTTACACCCTCAACTATTTTAGGAGCAAATTTCTGAAGGTTTTTCTCAGTAATCTCTTCATAATTAGCTTCAAGAAACTTTGAACCATCAAAATCGACATAACTTAGTCTGAAGATTAATTTATCATGTGAAAAACCAAAATCAGAGCCAGGCAAAACTGCAACACCAGTTTCGTCTAATAATGTCTTGCAAAAAGTTTTTGAGCTTTTGAATTTATGAGAAAGTAATTTTGTGAAATCTGGCATTAAATAAAACCCACCCTCTGGTTCAATCATTTCTATGTTTATTTGTTTAAGTTGTTCGTAAACATAATGCGAAATTACATGAAGTATTTTTTTAACTTTTGTTAAATACTCTGAGTGATCTTCACTATAAGCTGTAATGGCCGCAAATTGTGACGGGGCAGATACTGCGCTAAATGTTTCAGTTCCTAAAACGGCAAGTTTCTCGAATATTTCCATTAAACTATCTGGTACAGCAAAATATCCAACTCTCCATCCTCCAGCACCAGCCCATTTACTTAGACTACTACTAACAATGGTATTTTTATGAAAATGTGAGATTGATTTATAATTATTTTTGAAATACAGCTCAGAATAAATTTCATCTGATAAAACAGTAAAATTATGTTTTGTAAAAACTTCACCAAGCTCTTTTAATAAATGAATATTAGTTCCAGATGGATTATTAGGTGAGTTTAAAATAATTAATTTATTTTTATTTTCAATTTGGGAAGCAATTTTATCGATATTTTCAGGTGATATATGCCAGTTGGTATTTTTTTTAGTCTCAATCCAATGGTATTTGTTTTTTGCAATAATTGCTTGTGGTGCGTAAGAAACCCAGCTTGGTATTGGCAAAATAATTTCACCATCAAAAGCAATTTGAAGTAAAAACATTAATTCTTTTGAACCTGGCCCAATAATAATATTCTCGTGATTTAAATTTTTGTATCCTTTATTTGTTAAAAAATTTGATATACCTTTTCTAAGTTCTAATAATCCTTTGGATGGCAAATAATCTTTTTGATGAGCATTATCTTTCAAAGCTTGAACGATGCTTTTAGGCACTGGAAAAGGAGATTGACCAAAACCAAATTTGTAAACAGTCTTACCTTTTTTGGTAAGATCTTTACAAATTTCATTAATTAAAAGTGTAGAAGAAGGAAGAAGATTTTTTAAGTTTTGTTTTGTCAAGCTCATAATTGCCTCTATAATCCTGAAAACTTAATCAAGAAATATAAATATTACTTGTATTACAATAATAATAATATAATCCAATTATGTTCAAAGTGAGTGTCTTAAACTTCATTAGCTGCAGAATTGCCTGCTATTTTTCCAAATACTTGGCCTGATACGAGTCCTGAGCCTCCAGGATAATTATCATGAAATAGCCCACCTACCATTTCTCCACAAGTGAATAGCCCCGGTATGGGTCTCCAGTCTGTTCCAATCACTTGAGCGTTTTCATTTATTTTTAAGCCGCCGAATGTGAATGTGATTCCGCCGGTTGTCGGATAAGCTACAAAGGGAGGCTCATCAATTTTAATTGCCCAATTGCTTTTTGGTAGATTTAAACCTTTTGTTGATAAGCCATCTTTACAAGTTGGATCAAATTTATTCGCAGAATTTGCACAAGAATTAAATTCTTGAATTGTTTCAAGTGCTTGCACTTTATTTTCAACATCCATTAATTCAACCAACTCTTCTAATGTATTAGCTTCTATTGATTGACCAGTTTTATACCTTGGTTCTAAGTGTTGAACAGTTTTTTGATCAAATATTTGAAATGCAATACCCCCGGGTTGCTTTAACATCTGGGCACCAAATTTTGCATATGTATAAAGTTTTGTATCTTCTCCTTCATCGACAAATCGTAATCCATCTCTATTAATTATAATACCAAATGAATAAGAGAGACGATTAGACTGGTCACCTCTTTTACGATCTGCATGATCTGGCCAATTAGCATCAATTGGTGTTGAGTGTCTTCCCGTCCATTGTCCAAATGGCATGGCCCCAATTGATAATGCCATTTGCAATCCATCGCCTTGATTAAAGGATGTTCCTCGAACTTTAGCAGTATCCCATGGCGCTCCCAAATATTGCGCCCTCATTTGTGCGTTTGCTTCAAAACCACCACAACCCAAAACAACTGCATTAGCATATAATTTTTTGATACCGTCATTCTCTTTAGTTACTACACCAACGACTTTACCTTTATCATTTTGTATTAGTTGTAAAACAGCTGATCCATATCTAATGTGAATTCCCGCTTTTTTAGATGCTTCGAACCATGAAGCAGATAAACCTTTTCCTTCGTGTTTAGCACGAATTACAACCCCACCTGGGAAAGTCCATTGACCATTAACTTGTACACCACACACATGACATGCGGGTTCACATTCAATTTTAGCAGTTTCAACAGCCCATTTAACTGTATCGTAAGAATTGTTTACGAGTATGTTTGCAAGAGTTGGATCGGATCTACCATTTGTTACTCGTTGCAAATCTTCCATGTACTTTTTTTTGGTGTAAGGTTGTATACCATCATAAAAGTTTAAAAACTTACTCTCAACACCAGGCAAAAATGGAGCAAGTTCTCTCGAATCGTTGAAGGCTATACGTAATATACCCCCAGACCAATGGGTGTTTCCACCACGCATTTCTTCATGAGCTTTTTCAAGAATTGCAACTTTCTTTGCACCACTTTGCAAAGCAGACATTGCAGCGGCTTGAGCTGCGTTACCAGCGCCTACTACTATAACATCATAATCTAACATATTTTATTTATAAAAAAAAAAGTACAGATTGTAAATTATTTTTTTTAAGAAATAATGTAATAATAATAAAATTTTTGCGCCCGTAGATCAACTGGATAGATCGTCTGACTACGGATCAGAAGGTTGGGAGTTCGAATCTTCCCGGGCGCGCCATAATAAAAAAATTGTTTAATCAAATTTTTTTACATAAAAAATTTTAATTTTAAGATATAAAATTAATGCTAATAGACTTGAAATGAATAATATTTTAAATAACGTTACCGTTGTAATAACAACCTTTTTATCGGGTGAAAATTTAGAAAAGTGCCTACAAAATATTCCAAAATATTTTCAAAAATTAATAATTGATAATGCAAATGAAAAAAATAAAAAAGATTACTTTGAAAAAAAATTTGAAAATTTAACTTATTACTTATCGTCTGAAAATCTTGGAGTTCCTCGTTCATACTCATTAGCAAACAAATTAGTCAAAACAAAATATATGTTTAATACTCAACCTGACGTAATTATAAAAAAAAATTGTATTGAAAATCTAATGAAAAAACTTTCAATTTATAAAAATGCAATAATATTAAGCCCTACAATTTTTCATAACGGAAATTATCATGTAGATGGTGACTTCAAAATTTTAAAAATCCGAAATAGTAAATTTTATAACGTCAAAAATTTTTTCTTTAATTCAGTACATAAAGAACCTCCGCATGGTGACTTTTCAGTGGAGGCAGTCACTGGAACAGCTATGTTAATTGATAGGGATAAATTAATGACTATAAATGATTGGGATAAAAATATATTTAATTATTTTGAAGATATGGATTTATGTTTAAGATCGAGATTGAAAGGTTATGAAATTATAAAAATTAGAGATGCAGAGGTTGACCATGATGCCTTTTCTTCCCATACCAGGGAATTTGAAAACGAATTAGATTTTTCTCGTAATTGGCATTATTCTTGGTCTCGAGTTTATTTTAAAAAAAAACATGAAAGCTATATTAATGCAATTTATTGGGGGTTTTGGCAGTGTATAAAATCTACTACTAAATATTTTATATATTTTTTGATAAACAAAAAAAAATCAACAATACATTATGCAAAACTTTCTGGATATTTAAACGCAATTTTAAATCGTCAGTCAAGCTTTAGACCAAAAATTAAAATATGAAAATTATTGTAATTTCTCTCTCTCTCACACTCATTTGTAGTGGTATAGGTTTTTCAAATGAAAAAATTAATATATTTGATTTTAAAAATCATGATCTAAAAAAATTTAAATCTCACAGCATTAAAAAAAAAACTACTTATGTTTTAAAAACTGATAAAAATGGAGAAAAATATTTAAGAGCTGAAGCCGAAGGTCAAGCTTCGGGCTTAGGTAGAGAAATTAAAATTAACCTAACTAAAACGCCTTATTTAAATATTACATGGAAAGTCGTAAAAGGTTTACCAGGCATTAAAGAAAATACGAAAAAAGGACATGATTTTGCAGCTCGAGTTTCCGTAATCAAAGAAGTTGGTTCATTGCCTTGGCAAAAAAAAGCTATGAATTATGTGTTTTCAAGTAATAAAAAAATTGGCTCTCATTGGACCGGTCCATATAGAAAACAAATTATAGATTATGTAGCTTCGTCTTTAATCGATCAAAAACTTAACAATTGGGTAACTGTTAAAATTAATGTTAAGCAACATTTTGAAAAATATTTAAATTTGGATGTTAGCGAAATAGATGGTGTAGCGATTATGACTGATACAGATAATAGCAAAAAAAAAGCAATTGCATTTTACAAAAATATATATTTTTCAAATTAATCTTTTTTAAAAGTTAAACTTGCCCATTTACTATGGTAATCCGCTTTATATTTTATTTTATCTAAAAAATTTGAATTATCCAAATAAACAGCACTAATTAAATATAAACCTTTTTCTTTAGTAATAATACTTGCCATACCATTTTTATCTGTTTGGTATACTTGNCTTGTAAATTTATTTTTATTTTTAAAAAAGACTATAAATCTTTTTTGCTTAAAGGGTTTAAAGTTATATAAAATTTTAATTTTAGAAAAATTATTTTTAAAAGGGTTATTTTGATTAATAATTTCGAATTCTAAATTTGTCTCTGATTGAAAAAAATCATTTCCGTTATAACTAAAAATCATTTTTGCAAATCTTTGAAAAATTTCCTTCGGGGGTATTCGATTATCGTTATTATAATTTAAGTTGTATTTTTTAGTAAAATCTAAAAAAGTGTTAAAGTCATCATATTGAATAAATTCTTTTTTTGATTGATAATAAAGATACTGAACCCCAGATGACAATATATTTTGTTTTATAGCAGGAAAATCTCCATCAACTTGTGTTAGTGTATAAATTCGATTTACACTATTAATAAATAATTTTTCAGTATCTTCATTTAAGAAGGGATAACTCTCACCAATAAAATTTTCTCCAACTTTAATATTTACTATTAACTTAACGTTATTATTTAATTGATAATCTTTGGCCTCAAGCCATAGTTCATGTGACTTTAATTCAATTGTGTAAGTTATAAAATATATTATTAAAATTATTATTATTTTCATATGTATCGTATATTATTAATTCTATTATTTTTTCCTACAATAGTTTTTTGTCATGAACTAAAACCATCAATAGCAAACTTCAAGTTTGAAAAAAAAAATGAATTATATGATTTTAGGTTGACTATCCTTCTTAACTTAGAGGCCATTTTGGCAAATATTGATCCATCACATAATGATACAAATGAGTCAAAAAATAAAGACTATTATAATTATTTAAGAAAGTTAGAGCCAAATAAATTGAAAGTAATATTTGATAAATCATTATATGATTTTCAAAAAAATATTTTTCTCTTACAAAATGAAAAAAAAATTAATTTTAAGATAGATAAGGTTAATATCGAAAAAGTCGGTGATTTAAATATATCAAGAGCAACTACTATTTCAATATTTGGTAAAAATATTTATAAGAATAATTTAAAACTAGGATGGAAAAATGATTATGGCCCAATTATTTTAAGAGTATTCAATTTAGAAAATTCAATTGTATATACAGAATATATAAAAATTTCTTCAACTTCCAAATCTTTTTCTATAGAAAAAGAAGACACAAATTTAATTAGTGAAATACTAAAATATTTTTCTATAGGTTTTCAGCATATTTTTCCCAAGGGTACTGATCATATTTTATTCGTCCTGGGTTTATTTCTATTTTCTCCAAATTTTAAACCATTACTTATTCAAATATCTGTATTTACATTAGCACATACAATAACAATTTTTCTTGGTGTTTTAAACATTGTAATAATTTCAGAAAAATTTGTAGAGCCGTTGATTGCATTATCAATTACGTATATTGCTATTGAGAATATCTTTATTAAGAAAATATCGTTATGGAGACCAATAATTATTTTCTTTTTTGGTCTTTTGCATGGGCTAGGTTTTGCAGGGGTCATTAGTGAAATAGGTTTGTCCCAGACAAATTTCATCACAAGCTTAATATTCTTTAATTTGGGTGTTGAGTTTGGCCAACTTTTTATAATTACAATCTTTTATTTTGGAGTAGCACATTGGATAAAAAATAAATTATGGTATAGAAAATTATTTACAAATCCAATGTCTATTTTAATCTCTATTTTTGGTTTAGTTTGGTTTATTGAAAGAATTACATAAATGTCGCTTCACAAAAAATTTTCTATAATAGTTATTGCTTCACGTAATGAAGAGGATTTTACATTACTAGAAAAACTTAAAAATAAATTTAATGAGCACGAAATAATATTGGCAGTTGATGCAGAAAATAAATTATCTACAGAAAAACTGAACCAAATAAATTTAAATATAAATAAACTAGTTAAAGTTCCAAATTCGACAAGGGGAAAGTCACTAAATGCCGGAGCTTATAAGGCTGAAAATGATTATTTATGGTTTTTACATATTGATAGTCAAATTAATAAAATTGAAAAAGAGGATCTTGACCGTCTTCAAAAAAAACAATTGGGATATTTCAGATTATCATTTGATGAAAAAAAAAATAATATTAATGCTAAAGGAGCAAATTTTAGATCAAAAAACTTTAACCTTCCATTTGGTGATCAATCCTTTTTAATACACAAAAATCTTTTTAATTTAATCGGTCGTTTTGATGAAAATTTAATTGAAGGTGAAGACCATAAATTTATTTGGAATGCAAAATCACTTGGTATTGAAATCAAACAAATTGCTCGAGAAATTGTTACCTCTTCTAGAAAATATCAGGGAAACACATTTTGGCAAACTTTTAAAACACTATGGAAAACATTCAATCAAGCGCGTAATTTTAAAAAACAAAGGATAAAAAATATTTATTGTTTTTTTATGAAAGATCCAAATTCAAAAGATTCTAAAACACGACTTAGAAACTCATTAAAAGATAGTAATCTTGTAGATGTATTCAATTTACATTGCTTAAAGATTGTGAAATCAAATATTGATAATTTAGATAATTCAGAAAATAAAATTGTTATAATTAACAACAGTTCGACAGATCGATACTTACAAGAACTGGGATTGTCAAATTTTAGTATACTAAGTTTGAGCGATGACAATATTGGTAAATCTATGCAAGAAGCTTATGATACATGCGCATCTTTTGCTGATAACATTATTTTGTCAGGTTCAGATGTTCCAGAATTATCAGCAAAACATTTAAAAAATTCTGTAAAACATTTGGATACTTTTGACAATTATATTATTTCTACAGCGGACGGGGGTTATTGCTGTTTTGCAACAAAATTAAAAAATTTGGAAAATGTATTTTCACGTATCGACTATTCTACTGACCACGTATTGGAAGATTTCATAAAATATCAGTATAATACAAAAAGGAGTGATTTTGACCTAATAGATGTGGACACACTCAATGACCTTCAATTCATGTACAAAAATTTAAGTAATAAATCAAACTTGACAAAAGAACAAAGTGAACTTTTACAATTTATCGATAAAAGAAAGTACGCGTAATGTATAGACGAAATGTTCTAAAAGTTTTACTAAAATCACTTATTTTGCTCATATTTGGAAATTCATTTGTATTCTCCACTCCTAAAAAAAAATTAATGACGAATGAAGAATGGAAACAAATTTTAACCCCAGAGCAATTTCAAATTTTGAGAGGTAACGGTACAGAAAAACCCTTTTCTAGTAATTTAAATTATGAGAAACGTGAAGGAGAATATTTGTGTATTGCGTGTAATATGAAACTTTTTCATTCATCAATGAAATATGATTCTGGAACTGGATGGCCATCTTTTTTTAATTGTTATGAAGGAAATTTAAAAACTAGAATTGATTACAAACTTCTATATCCAAGAGTAGAATATCATTGCGCTGGATGTGAAGGCCACCATGGACATTTATTCAATGACGGACCAAAACCAACATTTAAAAGATATTGTAATAATGGTAACGTGTTGAAATTTATAACAAATATTTAGCTTCTACAAAAATCACATAAACCAACCAAAATGATTGTAATGACTGTCGACCTAGAGTTAAATATATTGTAANTATTNTGATTATGATTCAAGTAAGCAGAACCTCAAGATATTTTTTTAAAAAATTTGATTCAATATATCAAAAATTAGGACCTTTATCTTACCCAATAATTCGGTTATCGGTAGGAATAATGATGATACCACATGGATATGGAAAAATTTTTAATGATAACGGTATCGAAAGAACAGCTAAATTTTTTTCATCAATATCAATTGAACCATCCATATTTTTTGCATGGTATGTTGGAATTATAGAATTTGTTGGCGGCATTTGTGTAGCAATAGGTTTTTTAACACGGTTATTTTCTATACAGTTAGTAGGTATATTATTTGTTGCAACTTTTATAGTTCACTTTAATAACGGATTTTTATGGANCAAGGGTGGTGGTGGTTATGAGTATCCACTGATGTGGATGATAATTATGATAGCAGTTACGTTTAGAGGCGGTGGTCAATTATCTATAGATAACCAACTGCCAAAAGAATTTTAGTTTTTATAGATTTGACATCTGTTTAAGCAATTGAAAAGCTAGCTATTGATGATAATTTACTAATAAAAATGAGTCTATCAAATTTACCTTTAAACAAAGCAGTTCCTGTTTTACTTGTAATTGTTGGTATGGTGTTATTGGCAATTACATTAATTGTTTAAGCGGTTAAAAGATTAACAACCTCTGAAGAAAAATTTATCTCAATAGGTAAATTCCCATATTTTTCACCATCACATTGTACGTTTATTTTTTCNTTAGATGAGATTTTGATATTTTTTGAGATAATTTTAGTTANNTTTNTAGATCTNCTNAANTCTCCATAAAANANGATNAGAAAAATATAATATAAAAAACCAAGGCGACTTAGATCATTAAAAACATAACAAACAATNCTATNATNAAAAATACTTGTNGATTTTGTNATTNTATAAGGCCCTGCGTAATGTTTTGAATTCGTTACTAAAACCCAGTTTCCAAATGCAGTCTCACTTTCTGTCTCAACTTTAATGTTATATTTTTTTAGTTTAAAAAATTCGAGCAATCCTAAAAAACCAAACATTGCTTTTCCAAATATTTTTTTTAGTGAAGGTTTCATTTTGTGCACAATATCACCATCGTAACCAATACCCGCCATTAAAAAAAATTTTTTATCATTAATATTTGAAATATATATTTTTTTTGTATTACCCTTTTCAATTAATTTACAAATTGATTTTACATCATTTTTAATACCTGCCTCAATAGCTAGAATGTTTGCGGTCCCGAGAGGAATTATTCCAAGCTTGGTATTTANATCAATTCCATTAATAACTTCATTTATAGTTCCATCGCCGCCAGCAGCTACAATAATGTCAAAGTTTTTACATTCTCTTTTAGCAATACTAGTTGCATCACCAGGTTTTTGAGTATCATAAATAGTAACGGAGCTTTTAAGACTAAGCCTCTCTTTAATTTTTAAAAGCTTTTTTATTTTTGCGCTACCCGCATTCGGATTGTAAATAATTGCTATTTTGTTCATATATTATTTTTTTTTTAAAAAAANTTTAACACTTCTGTAACATAATTATGATTCAACTCAAAGTAGAGATTCGTTTATGATAAAAAAAAAACCAGCATTAAAAGCAGTTGACGGAAAGTTACTACAGTACAAATCCATCTGGATTTCAGACATTCATTTAGGAACAAAAGGTTGTCAGGCAGATATGGTTTTAGAATTTATTAAATATACTCGCTCAGAAAATTTATATTTAGTCGGCGATATTGTCGATGGATGGGCAATTAAAAATAAATGGTATTGGCCCCAGCAACATAATGATGTTGTTCAAAAAATATTAAGAAAAGCAAGACATGGCACAAGAGTTTTTTATATTGCTGGAAATCATGACGAGATATTAAGAAAATTTATTCCTATTAATCTTGGAAATGTCGAAATTCTAAACCAATTAATTCATGAAGGAATTAATGGAAAAAAGTATTGGGTGGTACACGGTGATCAATTTGATGGAATTATAAGATATGCAAAATGGTTATCAAGATTAGGATCTACTGCTTATGAGGGGTTAATCGCTTTTAATAGATATTTAAATTATTTTAGAAGACGCCTTGGTAAGGAATACTGGTCCTTATCAAAATATTTAAAATTTAAAGTTAAAAATGCTGTAAAATTTATCAGNGAATTTGAAGAATTAGTTGTTAAGTCTGCAAAAAAACAAAAAGCAGATGGAGTGATCTGTGGTCATATTCATCATCCAGCAATGGAAAATATGAAAGCAATTGAATATAAAAATTGTGGTGACTGGGTTGAAAGTTGTACAGCATTAGTTGAACATTTTGATGGGACATTTGAACTTATTTACTGGTTAGATAAAAGAAAAGAAATTTTNACTGACACTTATGTCGAGGAACAATTCGAAGAGATTAGACAAGATAAAATTAGGGTTGTGTCGTAATTTAAGTGAGTCTTTATAAAATTTTAATTATTACTGACGCTTGGTATCCACAAACGAATGGAGTAGTTCGCACTATGGATAACCTTGGACAACAACTTCGAAAAAGAGGCCATGAAGTAAAATATATTACTCCTAAAGAATTTTTTACTGTTCCGATGCCAACCTATCCCGAAATTCGATTAGCTTTAAATGCATGGCCAAAAATTAATAAAATGATTAAAGATTATAATCCTCAGGTCATTCATATTTCAAC
>NZJW01000018.1 GCA_002692055.1 Candidatus Pelagibacter sp.
AACTCCACATAAAAATAATCGTCCAATTGATGTCCCGGTTGCAAGACCATAAACTATTAATACAATACTTGGTGGTATTAAAACACCGAGTGTCCCACCAGCTGCAATACAACCTGTGGCCAATTCAGCAGAGTACCCCCTTTTTCTCATCTCTGGAATACCCATTGTGCCAATAGCTGCACATGTTGCTGGGCTTGATCCGCTTAATGCTGCAAATATTGAACATGCACCAATATTAGAAACTACTAAACCGCCTGGCAGCCTCCATAACCACCTGTCTAATCCAGTATATAAATCTTTACCCGCTGGCGAATAAGCTACGGCCATACCCATTAGAATAAACATGGGAATTGAGAGTAAAACGAAAGAATTTAGTCCAGCATAAAATGTTTCAGCATAAACATTTAAAATTTGAAATCCCTCGGCCAAAAATAAAAATATCAATGATATAAAACATAGACCAAAAGCAATAGGGATGCCTGAAAAAAGCATTGCTACGGTAAATATCCCTACGAATAAACCAAGCATTAATGGATCCATATTATTTATAAATTCCATTATAATTCCTTCAGTTTTCTTATTAATTTAATTAGCTCTGCAACATAAGACATGACCATCAGAGTTGCCCCGATTAACATTGAAGAATAAGGTATCCATAATGGTGGTCCCCAAATCGTACCTGTATTATGATTTTTGATAAAAGCTTCTAGCGTAATTTCTAAACTTACATAAAATAAAATTGAGAAAAAAATCAAACAAAGTGTGTCAGTGAAAATTTTAAGTTTGGTAATACTTTTTTCAGACATAAAAGAATATAGGTACTCCATATTTACGTGTCCTTTCTCGCTTAAAACGTATGCACTTCCAATAAAAGTAGACGCAACTAGTAGCATAGTAACTAATTCTGTTTGCCATGTTATGGCATTTCTAAAAATATAACGCTCAAAAACTAATTCTGTAATTAAAACAATTGATAAAAGTAAGCAACCAGCTGCAAAAATACCACACAGCTTTGCAATCTTTTCTGTAAATCTAATAAACTTATCAGCCATAAAAAAAATACCCCTGCTTAAGCAGGGGTATTAATTTAGATTATTATTTTACTGCTAAAGCCTGGTCAATTAATTTTTGACCACCTGGAACTTTTGTAGCAAAGTTTTTGTATGATGTTTTCTTAGCTATTTCTAACCAAGCATCAAAATCTGATTTAGTCATGTATGCAAGTTTAACACCAGCTTTTTTATAAGCTTTTTCCATAGTAGTGTCTAAACCAGCCGCTTCTTTAGTCATGTACTTCTCAGCAACTTTACCAGCTTTCATCAAAGCTTTTTGTTGTTTTGAAGTTAAAGCATCAAAAGATTTTTTTGACATTAGAATTGGCTCGTACATAAACCATAGTCCATATTTACCTGGAGGTGTCGCGCACTTAACTTGTTCATAAATTCTGTATGAAACAAAACTCCCTGAACTCGTATTAGCACCATCTAATACACCAGTTTGAAGACCATTATAAATCTCCGATGATGGCATACCTTGAATTCCAGATCCAGCACCTTCTAACATTTGGTTAAAAGCTTTACCTGCCGCTCTGAATACTTGACCCTTCACGGTACTCGGACTTGTGATACAGTTTTTTTTTGAAACAAAACCACCAGCTAACCAAGCGTCAGATAATACAACAACACCTGCGTCATTAATGATTTTTTTGATTGTTTTCATCATTGGCGAGCTATTAACTCTTAATGCGTGTTTATGATTTTTCACCATTCCAGGCATTAAAGTAATATCAAACTCTGGATGAAATTTTGCAGCATAAGCTAATGGGAATGCTGAAATATCCAATTGACCAGTTGTCATTGGTTTCCATTGTTCTTTTGGCTTATAAAGTGACTTAGCTGGGTAAATTCTTATATTTACACCAACGTTAGCTTTTTTCATTTCGTCAGCAATGATTTGTACCATTTCATGACGAACGTCAAATTTACCGTCTTTTCTTTTTGTCCCCGGCCATTGGTGACTTGCTTTTAAAGTTTTAGCAAATGTTTCACCGATACCAGTAAACAAGAAAACAGCAGTAAATAGATATATAAATGATTTTTTTATTTTCATTTATTGTCTCCCCTGTTTGTTAAATTATTGGCCATTGAACTATATTTTGATATTAAGTTCAACAAGATTAAATAACAGAAGACAATATTACATAACACAAAAATGAAGAATAATGGACCATTATCTGGATTATTAGTACTTGATTTAACAAGGGTTCTTGTTGGTCCCTATTGTACTATGATTTTATCAGATTTGGGGGCTAGGGTTATTAAAGTTGAAGCTCCTGGTGTAGGAGATGATTCAAGAAGTTTTGGACCTTTTGTAGAAAATCAATCTGCATATTTTATGTCCTTAAATAGAAATAAAGAAAGTATTGCACTCAATCTTAAAAATGAAAAAGATAAAAAAATTTTTGAAAAGATCTTGCCAAAAGCAGATATTTTAGTAGAAAATTTTAAGCCTGGAACATTAAGTAGATGGGGTTACGGTTGGGAAAGTTTAAAAGATAAATACCCTAAACTAATTTATGCTTCTGCTTCAGGCTTCGGCCAAACTGGGCCACTTAAAGAACTCCCGGCTTACGACATGGTAGTTCAAGGTATGGGTGGTTTAATGAGCGTGACTGGGCAACCTAACAGCGAACCTACAAGAGTTGGAACTTCAATTGGTGATATCACTGCAGGTCTATTTACAGCAATTGGCATTAATGCAGCTTTGTACAATAGACAAAAAACTGGTAAAGGAATGTATTTAGATATTGCAATGCTTGATTGTCAAATAGCCATTTTAGAAAATGCAATTGAAAGATATTTAACTAAAGGTGAAATTCCAAAACCGATGGGTTCAAGGCACCCATCAATCTCTCCATTTGAAGCTTTTAAAACTAAAGATAGCTATATTGTAATAGCTGCAGGTAATGACAAATTATTTGAAGGCATGTGTGAAGTTTTTAATCTTGATCTACATAATAACATTAAATTTAAAACAAATGCAGATAGGAATAAAAATATTGATGAATTAAAAAAAATTTTAGAAATTAAATTGCAACAAAATAGCACTGCTGAATGGTGCAAGATTCTAGAAGAAAAAAAAATACCATGCGGTCCAATTAATAATATTAAAGATGTTGTTGAAAGTCCGCAAACAGAAGCAAGGAATATGATTGTAAGCGCTATGCATAATAAAATTGGTAAATTTAAAATGCCTGGCAACCCTATTAAGATGTCCTTATACAAAGATCCAACAACACGTGGTGATATTCCTGATTTAGATCAGCACAGGGAAAAAATTTTAAAAGAATTTGATATTTAAGAAATTTGATCTTCGGAGGTTTTCTCTAATGATTTATCAAGTTCTGTTTCTTGTAAAGAATCCTCGACAAACTCATCATCATCACTTTCATCCTTGTCGTCAACTTTGATGTTAGCTACCGGAACTTTTCTTGATCTTTTTGACGGTAAAATTGCCTGACCGGACTTTGATACTTCACCTTTATATATCTCTTCGAAAGCGTCACCATCGGATGTGTCGTACTCTTCCTGCTCTTGTGTATCTTCAGGGTGTTCTCTTGCTCTATCAATGGTTTGTATTTCTAAACTCTTTTGATCCAACAATTTATTACCGAGTTCTCTAAGTGACAAAACAGTTTTTTTATCGTTATTTTCAGGTACCATGGGTTTAAGACCTGCTCCTATTTGAAGAGTTCTTTCTTTAGCTAAAATAACTAAATCATATTGGTTATCTATTACTTCCAAACAATCTTCTACAGTTACTCTAGCCATGGATCGAGCTTATAATGATATTGTTTCAGAATTTCAAGAGATAATAACTGGTTTATAACTTCTAAATTTAGCTATAAGTAATAAATTTGAAAATAGTGCGTAAAATAACATATAAAGAAATATTTTTGACGATGATAGTCCAAAATCAATTAAGAAACCAAATAAAACTGGCGACATTGCGGTTGAAAAAACCATTAATGAGATAGTAATTGATCTAATTGCCCCTAAATGTTTTGTTCCATATAACTCAGACCATGTAGATGTCATCAACACATTTGCCGTTCCATTGGTGATTGCAATAAATACAAAGAATAAAATTGGTGAAAATGTAAATTTAAAAATTAAAGATAGAATAAATCCTATAATCATAGGAATTAAATAAAATGGTAAAATTTTCACTGCACTAAATCTATCAATTAAATATCCAGAAACTTGAAGAGAAAAAACAGTAAAAACAGCGTAAGCTATAAAACTTGCTGCTAAATAATTTAAATTCCAATCAGAATTTTCAAATAAATATATTTGATTAATAAAAATACCAGTTATTAAAAATGGAGGGCATAAAACTGCAGGTAATAAAAAGTAAAACTTTATATCTTTAAATACTTCTTCTCTTGTCCAGTGTTTAATTTTGAGATTTATTTTATTCTCTTCAAAGTTAAATAAATTATCCTTATAATTTTTAAGTAAAAATATAATTAAAGGAAGGATTAATAAAATTAAAAAACCAGCAATTACCAACCAGACCTTCTTCCAGGAAATAAAATTCAAAAGTAAAATTACTGTACCGGGCAAAAACCCCTCGCCAAAAGACAATCCAAGCCAGGAAATGGCAAGTGCTTTGCCTCTATTCTTATTAAATATTTTTGCCATAGATGTGCTTGATGTATGACTCATTAAACCCTGTCCAAATAACCTTACAAGAAATATTGCAAATACAAGGTGTATAAAACTTGATATCTGACTCATAAAAATTGTAGCCAAAAAGAGTGAGAGGCAAACAAAAACTGCAAAATTTCTTAATTTAAAATCATCAATTTTTTTACCTATCCAAATAATACTAAAACTGCTAACTAAAGTGGCTATTGAGTAAATGCTACCAAATTCAGAGTGGCTTAAATTTAAATCTTCCCTTATAAATGGGTTAAAAATACCTAAAAAAAAAGTTTGTCCGAAGCTTGAGCAGAAAGTCATAAGGAAACCAAAAAGAAGGTATTTGAAATTAGTTGATAGAAATTGAAAATTAAACATTTAAAAAGGAGTGTATAACATGTCTAATAAAGTTACATTCATTGGTTTGGGTGTCATGGGTTTTCCGATGGCAGGTTTTATATCAAAAGCCGGTCACGACGTAACAGTGTATAATCGCACATCAGCAAAAGCAAATAAATGGGTAGAAACTTACAAGGGAAAAATTGCTTCTACGCCGGCAGAAGCAGTAAAAGATGCCGATTTTATTTTTGCATGTGTAGGAAATGATAACGATCTTAAAGAAGTAACTATTGGACCCAATGGCGCGTTTCAAAATGTAAAAAAAGGATCGGTATTTGTTGATAATACAACTGCATCAGCGAAAACTGCAAGGGAATTGTTCAATATTGCAACTGAAAAAAAATTTGGTTTTTTAGACACTCCAGTTTCTGGTGGCCAGGCTGGTGCAGAAAATGGTGCGTTAACTGTAATGGTAGGCGGAGAGAAGGTGGATTTCGATAAATCAAAACCTATCATTAATTGTTATAGTAAAAAAATTAAGCTTCTTGGTCAGTCAGGAAGTGGTCAGCTTGCCAAAATGGTAAATCAAATTTGTATCGCTGGTTTGGTTCAGAGTTTATCTGAAGGTCTTAGATTTGGCCAAAATGCAGGTTTGAATGTTGAAGATGTAATAGAAGTTATATCTAAAGGAGCCGCCCAATCCTGGCAAATGGAGAATAGATATAAAACTATGCTTAATGATAAATTCGATTATGGATTTGCAGTTGATTGGATGAGGAAAGATCTTGATATTGCAATGAAGGAAGCACAATCAAATGGATCCAAGCTTCCAATAACTGAAATTATTGATAAATACTACAAACAAATTCAAAATGATGGTGGTAATAGATTTGATACATCAAGTTTAATTAAACTTTTACCCAAAAGATAATGCTGTAATTAATGAATATAAAAATTCCGAACTATTATAACGATAAAGATCTAATATTAGACGAAATATGGACTCTTTTGTCTAGAAGTATTGTAGATCGCTCTGAAGATTTCAGATTACCAGTAGTAATTGTAAATAAAAATAATTTTTCTGATGGAAGGATAGTGGTTTTAAGAGGTGCCTTTAAAGAAAAGAGAATTCTTAGATTCCATACCGATTTAAGATCATCAAAGATAGGTGCGCTCAAAACAAATAATAATATTTATTTTTTATTTTATAATAAAAAAAGAAAAATCCAGGTTAGGGCAAAAGGTGTTGCAACTATACATTATAAAAATGAAATTGCAGAACAGGCTTGGAAAAAAACACAGGTTATTAGCAGAAAATGTTATTTAGCAGAACAGGCACCAGGATCGATCTCTAATATTCCAAATTCTGGTTACCCTAAGGAATTAGAAGGTAAAAATCCATTAATAAAAGATACTGAAATAGGTTTTAATAATTTTTGTGTTATTGATAGTAAGATTAATGAAATGGAATGGTTATACTTGGCTTCACAGGGACACAGAAGAGCTTTAATTAAAATGGATGATAATAAATATTCTACTGAATGGCTAACCCCTTAATTATTTAAGATTTTTTTGGAAGTTTTTCCAATTATTAACATATCTTTTTGCATTTTCTTTTACTGCCTTAATCTCTTGATCTTGTAGTTGTCTCATCAGTTTCCCCGGTGATCCTATAACCAAAGAATTATCAGGTATTTTCTTGTTCTCGGTGATTAAAGCATTTGCACCAATAATACAGTTTTTACCAATAACAGCTTTGTTTAAAATTACTGCTCCGATCCCGATTAGAGTATCGTCTTCAATGGTACAACCATGTAACATTACTAAATGACCAATCGTTACTCCGGATCCAATATTCACTGGACAGCCTGGATCAGTATGCAAAACACTATTATCTTGAACATTAGAACCTTCGCCTATAGTGATTTTTTCAATATCTCCTCTTAAAACGGCACCAAACCATACACTGCTATTGTTTTTTAAATGAACATTTCCAATAACTTTTGCATTATCTGCTATCCAATTATACCCATCCCTGATGACTGTTTTATCTCCAAGTTGATGAATCATATTTAACGTATATATTAAAATAAAATTTATGGCACTTGAAAAAACACCTGTATGCAATTTTGGGGAATTATCAAAAGATTTTAATCTTAAAAGCACTGATGAAAACAAATATTCTTTTGAAAATGTAAGCGGGGAAAATGGGACATTAATAATGTTTATCTGTAATCACTGTCCTTATGTTAAGGCTATTTCAAAAGAGATAGGAGAAACAGCGATTGAGTTAAAAAATTATAAAATCAATGTAGCGGCTATCATGTCAAATGATACTATAAATTATCCAGAAGATAGCTTTGATAATATGAAAATATTTGCAAAACAAAATAAGTTTATATTTCCATACTTGCTAGATGAGAGTCAAGAAGTTGCAAAACGATACGGAGCTGTTTGTACTCCAGATTTCTTTGGTTATAATTCAAAAAATGAACTTCAATACCGAGGACGTCTAAGACCATTAAAAGATCTGCAAGTAGTTAAGAGCGGCAAAAAAGAATTATTAGAGGCAATGAAATTGATTTCTAACACAGGATTTGGTCCCAAGGAACAATATCCAAGTATGGGCTGTAATATAAAGTGGAAATAAAATGTTTGTTATAACGACTAGAAATTTTCTACCGGATATTGGTGGAATGCAAATTTTAATGTCAGATATAGCAAATAATTTATCAAAATATAAAAGGGTTAAAGTGTATGCAGATTTTAGTGAAAATTCTAATGATTTTGATAAAAATCAAAAATATGAAGTTATTAGAATTAAAGGATTTAAATTTATAAGGAAATTTAGAAAAGCTAATCAAATTCAAGATTTTTTATTAAAGAATAAGAATATTGATGGCCTGATATCAGATCATTGGAAAAGTCTAGAAAAAATTTCAAAAAATACTTGTTCATCAACTTGTACAGTTTGTTTAATACATGGAAAAGAAATCAATCACCCAAATGGATCTCCTTTAAATACTAGAATGCTCAATTCTTTAACTAAATCGAAATATGTCATTGCTAATTCAGTTTTTACAAAAAATCTAGCAATAGAAAAAGGGGTGGATGAAAATAAATTGGTAGTTATAAATCCAGGTACCGATATTGTAGAAAATGAAAATTTAGACGAAAATCAAGCACAAAAACTATTTAACGGAGCTAGTCCTAAAATTATTTCTGTTTGTAGATTGGAAAAAAGAAAAGGTTTAGACAAAACTATATTAGCATTAAAAAATTTTCAATCTAAATATCAAAATTTTAAATTAATTATCATAGGTGACGGTGATGAAAAAGAAAACCTGAAAAGTCAAATTAAGAATTTAAACTTATCAAAAAATATTATTTTAATGAAAAATATAAATTTAAAAATGAAAAATTCACTTATTAAATTAGCTGATTTTTTTGTTATGCCATCAATAAAAGTTGGTAAATCAATTGAGGGATTTGGTATTTCTTTTCTTGAAGCTGCAAAATATGGCACACCTTCAATCGGTGGGATTGAAGGAGGTTCATCAGATATTATAATAAATGGCAAAACAGGTTTACTTTGTGATGGAAATAGTCACGAAGAAATTTACAAAAACCTAATACTAATAATGAAAAATAATAATTATAAAGTTTTCGGGGCTAATGCTAAGGATTTTGCAAAAAAATTCTCATGGGAAATTCAAATAAAAAAATACATAACTTTGATCAAAAAAAATTAAGTGAATTTTATTAAAAGATATTTAAAATGGATTGGAACAGCTTTAGTTTTTACTGGTATCTTATTAATGTATCTCAACATTTATCCGTTGAATATTTTCTTTCATGGTCCTGGAATTATAGCGTGGACAATTCATGGATATATTTACAAAGACAAAGCTGTGATGACAAATTTTGCTTTACAAATACCATTTTCAATAATTGGTTTTTATAAATACTTTTTTATGTAGAAAATTGATTAAGTGTAGTCTCCAAAACTTCTAGTGCAGTAAGTTTCTTTAAGTTACTTCTTTCAATCACTTTAAAATTATTAGTTACAATACTAACTTTTTTTGCGGACGTATGGCCACCAAATAAAGCTAAACCTTTAACACCGAGGTGTGCAGCAATATGTGCAGGCCCCGTATCATTTGCAATTACGAATGATGCCTGTTTAATAATTTTTGATAATTGATTTATATTTGTAGGTTTATTTTTATTTAAAATCATTTTTAATTTTAAATCTTTGCAGAGTCCTATCTCCTTTGGACCTGGAGCTGTTAATATTTCATAGTTTGTAAAATTTACTTTAAGTAACTGAATTAACTCTTTAAAATGTGGCCAAACTTTATGCTGTAATTTTGGAGAACAAAACGGTGCTAAATAAATATATTTTTTTTCATTTATTGTAAAACCACGATCTATTGCCCATGAAAAATCCGGGTTTAGCACATTATTTGTATTAGATATACCTGACTGATCTAGTTGAATTTTAAAACGCTCGATTACTCCGCTTTGATCATAAATTTTCTTTGTTTCTCCTTTTTTCAAAGCAGTCCAAGAAGATGACCAATTTTCTATTTTGAAATTTTTCCTATAAAAATTTGTCCTGGATGAGTTTTGCAAATCAAAACAACGTTCAAAATTAAATTTTCGTATTTCTTTTATTAAATTCAATAAATAAAAAAAATTCCATCTTGGTAATCTCTTATCAATCAAGACTTCATCTACATAAGGGCAACTTTCAAATAAATTTTTATATTTTGATGTTGTTAAAATATAAATTTTTTTATTTTTAAAATGACTTTTAATATCCAATAATGCACCTGATATTTGGACAATATCACCTAGTGAACCGTGTTTAATAATTAGAATATTTGACATAAAATAATTAAGTACTATCAATATCATATGAATTCAGCTAATAAAATATTTGCAGAAATCTCTGTAGGGGAATTATTAGACAAAATAAGTATTTTAGAAATAAAACAGAAAAACCTTGATGATAAGGAGAAGATTAAAACTGTTTCAAAAGAACTGGAAAGTTTAAATAGTACTCTCAAAAAAGATGTTCACATTACACATGAAATTAAATTATTGTACGAAGATTTAAAAAAAATCAATACCAAACTTTGGAATATTGAAGACGGAAAAAGAAACTGTGAAAGACATGGAGATTTTGGAGAAAGTTTCATTCAACTTGCAAGAAGCGTCTATATTGAAAATGATCAAAGGGCTAATATTAAAAATAAAATTAACAAACTCTCTGGGTCTAATATTTCTGAAGTAAAAAGTTATGACAAGTATTAGTCAAATTTAATACTTGGAATTTCAGATCTCAATTTTTTAATAATCTTAGTATCAATTTCAGAAATGATGAAACCTATCTTATTTTTTTTTTCGCTAAGAATATTTCCATCCGGGGATACAATTATAGAATGACCATACGTTTCTCTTTTATTATGGTGCAATCCGGTTTGTGCGGGTGCCAAAACATAGCAAAAATTTTCAATTGCTCTTGATCTAATTAATGCGTGCCAGTGTCTTTCACCAGTATTTTTAGTAAATGCTGAAGGAACGGTTATAAAATCTGCACCCTTTTTCATCAGTTGCCTATAAAGATTTGGAAATCTTAAATCATAACATATAGATAAACCTAAATTTCCCCATGGTAATTTAGTGACAATAATTTTATTTCCCGCTTTAAACTTTTCGGACTCTCTATAAATTTCTCCATTTGGTAAATCTACATCAAACAAATGAATTTTGTCATAAGTTGAAACTACTTCTCCATTTGGATTTAGTAAAATAGATCTATTAAAAATATCTCTACCGTCTTGTACTGGAGTACCTCCCACTAAAAACCAAATCTTTTTTGATTTAACAAATTTTCTTATGTGATTTATGCAATTTCCTTTTTCATGATGTTCGGATCTTTCCTTTAATATTTTTTTATCCATAGTGAATAAAAAAGTATTTTCTGGTGTTAAAACAAAATTGGCACCAGATTGAATTGCCTGCTCACTGAGTTTAATTACTTGATCTAGATTTTCATTTGGCTGATCGTTTGAAGTGAGTTGCAAACATGCAGCGTTTAATTTCATTTATTTATTGAACTAACAAAATTCCAACTACAATCAAAACTTGGAATATAAATTTCAGAGATTTTGGAATTTCCAAAAGCACTCTCTAAAGTACTTATCCAGCTGTTAACTTGTTTTGGTTTTTTGTCTCTTGAACCAACTTGAGCGGTAATTATTCCATCTTTTTTGGTTATTCTTTTAATTTCTTTAATATTTTTAGATGCTAAATCAATGCAAAATTGATCATCATTTAAGTCTATAAATAAATGATCATATTTTTCATCATCGCATGAGGTAATGTTTTTAAATGCATCTCCCCAAATACAATTTACTTTGTTGCTTTTATGAATATTTTTAAAAACATCTGGCAAATACTCTTGGCATGCCAATACAACTTCTCTATCAAGCTCAAACCAGTCAATATAATTAAAGTTACTTTTTATACATTCTCTTGCTACTCCTCCATCGCCACCCCCAATGATTGCTGCGGTAGAGTTTTTCTCAGATAACTTAAGTCCAGAATTTACAAAAGTACTAGAATATAATTCTTCGTCCTTTTCGGCCACTTGTATTTCACTATCTATGAACAGTGCATTTCCAAATTCTTTTAATTTCAAAATTTCAATATGTTGTCCTGCTTTTGATTTAAAATTTTTAATTATTTCCTCAACCATATAGAATTTTTTAATTCCTTCGGAACTATAAATATCTTTGTAATGATGTACTGAGTCTCTATTAAAATCTTTTTTAATCACACTTGAATGAGGCAACTCTTTTTTTATTATTTCAAGTGAAACACTCGGATTAACTGTGCCACATGTAAAAAAATCAAAGCTAACTATGCCTTTCTCTGGAAAGGTATGAAAACTCATATGGCTTTCTTTCAATAAACACAAAAGGGTAACACCTTGGGGTGTAAAAACATATTTAGAAATATTTACTATTTCTACTTTTGCAGCTTGTGCGATTTTTTTAAAAATATTTTCAAAAAATTCTGGTTTATGGTCCTCATGTACACCTAGAAAATCAAGAGTAATATGCTCACCAACTTTGTTCATTCGGCCTCCCTTTTAAAAAAAAATTTAAAGCTTGCTAAAGCTTAAACTTTAAAACCTTGTTCATTAGAGATTTCGACAAGATTTTTAGCTTTCTATAAACCGCGGTATATACCGACTATCAACATTATCAACCTTTTTTCAATCCTGTTTATAATTTTTCACTTTTAATAAAACTTTTGTCATTTGTAACTTTGACAAAATCTTTGGTTTGCCTGTTCTTAAACAACCAAGGTATTGTTCGGATAAATATTCTACTTCTTGTGCTAGTTCAAATGCCTCTGATAAACTATTTGAAAATGAAACTTGTCCGTGATTTTCAATTAAACATGCATTTCTTCCTGCAAGTGCTTTGATAATATTTCTTGACAATTCACTAGTACCATAGGTTGCATATTTGGCACATTTTATGTCTTCACCACCGGCAACGGCTACCATGTAATGAAATGAGGGAATTTTTTTTCTAAAACAAGAAAGTATAAGAGCATGTTTCGAATGACAGTGCACTATAGCTTTAGACTCTTTTTATCTAAATATATATCTTTATGAAATTTCCATTCCGATGATGGTTTGTTTTTTCCTTTTTTAAAGACACCTTTTAAATTAACAAAAACAATATCTTGTGGTTTTAAGTTTTTATACTTCACCCCACTTGGGGTAATTAAAAAACCATCTTTGTATCTTATGGAAATATTTCCAGATCTTAAAGGTGTCAGATTAGTTTGATTTAAAAGTTTTGAATACTTAATAATACTTTTTTTTAATGAAGATACGCTCATTTAAAAACTTCGACTAATTCTTCAGGTTTAAAAATACCGTTTTCGGTAATGAAACCAGTAATAAGTTCTGCAGGCGTAATATCAAAAGCAAGATTTAAACCTTCACTTTTGTCGGGATATATTTTTATTTTTTTTATCTTCCCGTCTTCATCATAACCGGTCACGAATTTTAACTCATCATCAGATCTTTCTTCAATAGGTATGTCTTCGCCTTTTAAAATATTTTTATCATATGTTGTGCTCGGTAGAGCGACATAAAATGGGACATTGTTATCTTTAGCAGCTAATGCTTTTAAATATGTGCCAATTTTGTTCGCTACATCTCCATTTCTACTTACTCGGTCAGTTCCCACAATGCACATGTCAACCATACCCTTTTGCATTAAAAGTCCACCTGTATTATCAGCAATAACTTTATGATCAATATTTTCATTCAATAATTCATATGAAGTTAGCGATGATCCTTGATTACGAGGTCTGGTTTCATCAACCCATGTATGCACATTAATATTTGCATCTCTTGCTTTATATATCGGAGCGGTAGCCGTCCCCCAATCAATAGTTGCTAACCATCCAGCATTACAATGAGTTAATATATTAATTTTATTTTTTTTAATCTTTTTAATAATTTTTAATCCTTCGTCTCCAATCCTTTCAGATATTTTTATATCGTCTAAACAAATTTTTTTGCATTCATTTAAAATTGAGCTTTTTAAGTTATTTTTGTCTAACTTCTCTAATACTCTGTCGGCTGCCCAAGAAAGATTTACTGCAGTAGGTCTTGCAGTTTTAATTTCATTGGCTTTATTTTTTATAAAATCAAAATCTTCATTTTTTTTTGATGCTAAATACAAACTATAAGCCGCTGTTGCGCCTATTAATGGTGCGCCTCTAACAAGCATATCTTTTATAGCATTATACCCNTCCTGAAANGNTTCNANTTTNTTNATTTCNAATTTAAATGGNAATTTNGTNTGATCTATAATGTGAACATTATTNTCATNANNATCATGCCANATNGTTAAGTAATGNTTNCCATNTATTTTCATTAATTTTTANAAATNCGTCCNGCNATATTTTTTAATTGNTTTNNAGTNGNNTCTGTCCAATNNGATTTATCAGTTATNATNGCAGTNTCTAAACAATTNNTNGNNGGATCTTTAGGNTCTATATGTTCTTCAAAANTNTTNNCAANTTCTANAATCATTTTTCTAGCATTNTCAGCNTTNCNAAGTANTGTTTTTATNACTTGATCAACAGANACNTCNTCGTGATCTTCATGCCANCAATCNTAGTCTGTAACCATTGCAACTGATGCATANCTTATTTCTGCTTCTCNNGCTAATTTCGCCTCNGGCATATTNGTCATNCCAATNACATCACANCCCCANGATCTATAAAGNTTTGANTCNGCTAAAGATGAAAATTGTGGTCCTTCCATAACCAAGTAGGTTCCGCCGATATGATGTTTCAAATTAATCTTCTTCAAAGCTACCTCGCAAGCCTTTATTAATCCTGGACTTATGGGTTTTGCCATTGAAACATGAGCTACAATTTCTTTATCAAAAAAAGTTTTAACCCTTGCAAACGTTCTGTCAATAAATTGGTCAACAAGAACAAATTTTCCAGGTTCAAACTCTTCTTTTAGTGAACCAACAGCTGATACTGATAGGATATCTGTGACGCCCAACTGTTTTAAAGCGTCAATGTTTGCTCTAAAATTAATATTAGATGGATTAATTTTGTGTCCTCTGCTGTGTCTTGGTAAAAAATAAATTTGTTTATCATTAATTTTAGCTTCTAAAATTTGATCCGAAGGTTCTCCCCAAGGGGTTTTAACAGTTATCCACTTTTCGCCTTCAATACCATCTATGTTATAGAGTCCACTTCCTCCAATGATTGCTAATTTGTTCATAATTGATTATTTATATTAATAATATCTAAAATGAAATTAGAAAAAACAATCCGAAGTATTCCAGATTATCCTAAAAAGGGTATTCTCTTTAGAGATATCACCTCTCTTATTGAAAACAAAAAAGCCTTTAATTTTTCAATAAAAAAAATGAAAACAATAAGTAAAAAATTAAATTTTTCCAAAATTGCAGCGATCGAATCTCGTGGCTTCATATTTGCTTCAGTTTTAAGTTTTTTAAGNAATAAACCCTTGGTGCTACTAAGAAAAAAAGGTAAACTACCTGGTAAAACGTACTCAGAAAAATTTAAATTAGAATATGGTTTTGATGATTTAGAAATTCACAAATCTTCTTTAAAAAAAAATGATAAAGTTTTAATTATCGACGATTTAATCGCCACTGGTGGAACTGCTCTTGCTGGTGCGAAACTTGTAGAAAAAGCAAAAGCAAAAGTTTCAGGTTTTATTTTTTTAATAAATCTATTTGATCTTCCTGGTAGTAAAAAGCTAACATCTAGAGGATATAAGACTTTTAGTTTGATAAAATTTCCAGGACACTAATTCTTACTGAATTTAAACTGATATAATTCTCGTCTCTAATTTAAATTTTGGATATTTTTTCTTAAATTTTGTTTTTAGTAATTTAAAAGATTTTTCATGTATTTTTTTTTCAATTGTCTTATTAAAAACTTTTTTTTTATTAAGCATTTTTGCCAAACCACAATCATAATGATTTACGACTATTAATTTTTTAATACCGTGAATTTGAGAAGAGATCGAAAAGTTTTTCCAAAATACATTTTCCCAACTTTTAAAATTTTTTGATGTAATACCAANAGTTGAGCCTGCAATTGAAAAAAAACTGTACTTACCGGACATTTTTCTTTTTTTCATTAAATAATAAATTTTAGGTTGGCATCTAGGATCTATACAACTTAAAACCATAGCCTTATAGCAAGTTTTCATCACAATAGTTAAATTAAAAAAGTAGGTTATTTTTTTTTACAATGATAGCATCTTTTTTTTTTAAAAAAATTATCCCAATTATTTTCTTCTTCACTAACAAAATCTAACAAACATCTAATAGCCTTGGATTTATCCTTTAAATTATATTTTAAAACAATATTAGATAGCATTTCATCGGTGTCCGTATAGATTTCAAATGATACGTTTTTTTTATTATAATCCATAAAATTTCCTTTCTGGTAGCGGGAGGCAGATTTGAACTGCCGACCCCGGGCTTATGAGTCCCGTGCTCTAACCAACTGAGCTANCCCGCCATTGCTGGATTATCTACAATATAAAATCCTGCTTGTCACGCCTGTGTCACACGGAAGGAATAAAATTATGGCAAGTATTATCAGCTGATTAGTATAGTTTTATGAAGCTTAGTTTACTGATACTGGGCTTATAATAGTTAAATTGGATACTTTATTTAGAAGTATTTTTTTAGCTTCAATGACAATGAATTAATCTCTACTCTTGA
>NZJW01000019.1 GCA_002692055.1 Candidatus Pelagibacter sp.
TCAGATAGTTTTTATAAAATATTAAAGAAACAAGGGATTAAATTTAATCTGTCTTCTAAAGTAAGCGGTGTTAAGAATAACGGAAATAGTGCCTCAGTTGAATTTGAAAAAGATGGAAAAAAAGAAAAAGTCGATGCAGATGTTGTTTTAGTTTGTATTGGTAGAAAAGCTAATACAGACGGATTAAGTTTAGAAAATGCAAACATTGAAAAAGATGAAAAAGGTAGAGTAAAAATCGATAAGCATTTTAAAACTAATAAAGAAAATATTTATGCTATTGGTGATGTTGTGGTTGGGCCAATGCTAGCCCACAAAGCAGAAGAAGAAGGTATTGCAGTTGCAGAAATGATATCTGGGAAATTTGGTCATGTAAATTATGATGTTATTCCAAATGTTGTCTATACTCATCCCGAAGTAGCATCTGTTGGAAAAACTGAAGAGGAACTAAAAAAAGCATCAATAGCATATAATTCTGGAAAATTTCCATTTATGGCAAACTCTAGAGCAAAAGTTAATGATGAAACAGATGGTTTTGTAAAAATATTAGCTGATAAAAAAACTGATAAAGTTTTAGGTGTTCATATTGTTGGTCCAGATGCTGGAAATTTAATTTCAGAATTAGCTTTAGCTATGGAATTTGGAGCAAGTTCAGAAGATATAGCAAGAACTTGTCATGCCCATCCAACCTTAACAGAGGCTGTTAAAGAGGCAGCACTTGCAGTAGATAAAAGACCTATTCATATGTAATCAATAGGTCCGTTTGTAACTAGCTGATCTCTAGTTTGACGCTTTTCCAGTCATCAAGAAATTTTTTAAGACCTTTGTCTGTAAGCTCGTGTTTATACATTTCATGAAAAACCTTAGCAGGAATAGTTGCTATATCAGATCCAGCTTTCGCAACATCTTTCACATGATCTATATTTCGGATTGATGCGGATAAGATTTTGGTTTTTAAATATTTATAATTATCAAAAACCTTTCTAATATCTTTAATTAAATTCACTCCGCTTTCGCCTATATCATCCAGTCGTCCAATAAATGGAGATACAAAAGTNGCNCCNCATTTTGCTGCCATNAAAGCTTGNGTAACAGAAAAGCATAAAGTAACNTTTGTTTTTACNTTTNTCTTTGANAGTTCAGAGCATGCTTTGAGACCCTCGTAAGTCAAAGGCAATTTAATAACAATGTTTTTGGCTATTTTTTTTAAAACTTTTGCTTCGTTAAGCATCCCAGCACAATCTTCAGCTGTGACTTCAGCACTAACTGGACCCTTTATTTCTTTACATATTTCTTTGAGAATGGTTTTAATATCTTTATTTTGTTTTGCAATTAATGATGGATTTGTTGTAATTCCATCCACTAACGATGTCTTATTAATTTCTTTGATTTCTTTAATATCTGAAGAGTCAATGTATATTTTCATAACTAAAATTTATAATTTTTTATAAAATATACAAATTTATTATGCTAGCAGACGTTTTATTACCATTAAATTTTGATCATAGCTTCACATATGAGTCAAATAAAAAACTGAAAATCGGTAATTTGGTACTAGTAACCTTTAAAAATAAAGAAATTATTGGTGTTGTTTGGGATTTAAATCCAAGACCACTAAAAAAAAATATAAAAATTAAAAATATTATTGAAGTCTTAGATTTGCCGAATTTAGCAAAAAGTAAAATTAGTTTTATAGAAAAAATGGCAAACTACAATTTAGTAAACAAGGGTATGGTTTTAAATTTATTTTTATATAAAAAGGGTTTCAGTAGTTTAAATAAAGGTCTAAGAAAAGTTACTGATTTTACAGAATTCAATGCAAAAATAGATCATAAAGATAAATTAAATGATGAACAAAATAATGTTTTAAAATGTATTGAAGAGAAAATAAGTTTTAATCGTTATTCAACAAGCTTACTTCAAGGTATTCCAGGCTCTGGAAAAACACATGTTTATTTTGAAATTATTAAGAAGGCACTTAAAGAAGGATGTCAGGTTTTGGTTTTACTNCCTGAAAAAGGACTAAGCGAACAAATAGCTAAAAGATTTAAAAATTTTTTTAATTACGAGCCGGCAATATGGCACTCAGGAATTAAAGATAAAATAAAAAAGAAAGTTTGGAAAGGTGTAATTAATAATAAAATTAAACTAATTTTGGGAGCAAGATCGGCTTTATTTTTACCATTTCAAAAATTAAAATTGATTATTATCGATGAAGAACATGACTCTTCATACAAACAAGATGAGGGTTTACCTTTTAGCGCTAGAGATATGGCAATACTCCAAGCATCAATTGAAAAGTTTCCTATTTTTCTAGTTAGTGCAACACCTTCGGTCGAGACATTTTATAATGCACAGAATAAAAAATATAATTATTACACTTTAAAAAATCGTTTTAATCAGTCCGATATTCCAGAAATCAAAACTATAAAATTAAAAAAAGAAAATAGCACAGAAAATAATTTTATTTCAGAATTAGTTACCAAAGAAGTAAAAAACTACCTTCAAACTGGGGATCAAGTTTTATTTTTTTTAAATCGTAGAGGACATTCAACTTTTCTTTTTTGTTATAATTGTATGCAAAGACTAGAGTGTCCAAAATGTTCTGTCGGTTTAGTTTATCATAAAAAAAATAATATTGCGACATGTCACTACTGTAATTATACAACTCAACTTCAAAGGAAATGTCAAAATAATCAAATGTGTAATTTTAAGTTTTACGGGGTGGGTTTAGAAAAAATTTATGAGGAGATTCAAATTAAATTTAAAGGTTATAATGCAGATATACTTTCAAGTGATTTAACAGATTATGATAAATTTCAGCTACAATTACGAAATATTGAAGATAACAAAACTAAAATTATAGTAGCAACTCAAATTATTTCTAAAGGTTTTAATTTTAAAAATTTAAATTGTATAGTAGCTATTAATTGTGACTCAGCTTTTTTGGGAAATGATATTCGAGCAGCAGAAAAAAATTATCAACTATTACATCAGCTAGCGGGTAGAGCTGGAAGATTTAATAAAAAGTCAAAAATCTTTTTACAAACTTTTGATGATAAAAACAGTATTTTTAATTCATTAAAAAAATTTAACTCCAATGACTTTTATAAAAATGAGATTAATTTTAGGAAACAGTCTAAGCTTCCTCCATTTTATAAATTTATATCTATTGTGGTGTCTGGTAAAAATAGTTTTCAGGTTCAAAAATATGCTATCTTGTTAAAAAACTCGATGCCAACAAATAGATATATAGAATTATTTGGACCTGTAAGTGCTGCAATTTCAAAAATTAAATTAGATTTTAGGTTCCGCCTGCTCATCAAATACAACCCCAAAGTTACACCTCAAAGCCAAATTAAAAGAAAATTGGAATTAGTAAGAATACCTAACAAACTGAAACTGCAAATTGATGTTGATCCTATTAATTTCTTTTGATTATGACATCATGTCCACCATATCTCGCTTGATATGGGCATGACCCAGTGGTAATTAACTGCCGATAAAGAGGTTATTTTGACACAAAATACTAACAATTTTTCAGACGCAGCTGGACGGTACGCATTATCTTTATTTGAAATAAGCAATGAGGAAAATATTTTGGCAGAAGTTGAACAAAATATAAAATTTATAGANCAAGCTTTAAATGAGTCAGAAGATTTTAATAAATTTGTTACAAACCCAACCTTGAGTAAAAATGATAGATTAATTGTTGTAGAAGAACTAGGAAAAAGAAATAATTTTAACATTTATTTTATAAATTTTTTAAAAATTTTAATTGAAAAACACCGTATTTTTTTCTTAGATAAAATTATCAAAGATTTTAAAAAAATTTTATGTAATTTTAGAAATGAGTTAAACGCTACTGTTTCAATGCCTACTAAAATGTCTGAAACTCAAATTAAAGAAATTGAAAGTATGTTGAATAGCATTCTTAAGAAGCAAATCAACTTAGACTTCAAATACGATTCCAGTTTAATTTCTGGTGTTAAACTTCAAATCGGTAGCTTAATGATTGAAGATAGTGCAAAAGCAAAATTTAAAAAAATATTAAATAACTTATAGGAGAAAAAATGGATATCAACCCTTCTGAAATAACTAAAGTAATTAAAGATCAAATTAAAAATTTTGGTAAAGACGCTGAAGTATCTGAGGTTGGACAAGTTCTTTCTGTTGGAGATGGAATTGCTAGGATTTATGGTTTAGATAATGTAGAAGCAGGTGAAATGGTTGAGTTTTCTGAAGGGACAAAGGGTATGGCTCTTAATCTCGAAACAGACAACGTTGGAGTTGTTATTTTTGGTGATGATTCTCATATTAAAGAAGGTGACATCGTTAAAAGAACAGGAGAAATCGTTGACGCTCCAGTCGGTAAAGAACTTTTAGGACGTGTAGTAGATGGCTTGGGTAACCCTATTGATGGAAAAGGTCCGATTAATTCAAAAGAAAAGAAAAGAGTAGAGGTTAAAGCACCAGGAATTATTCCAAGAAAATCAGTTAATGAACCGATGCAAACAGGTTTAAAAGCTATAGATAGCTTAATTCCAATTGGCAGAGGACAGAGAGAATTAATTATTGGTGACCGACAAACAGGTAAAACTGCAATTGCAATTGATACGATTATTAATCAAAAAGAAATAAATAAATCTAATGATGAATCAAAAAAACTATATTGTGTTTATGTTGCAATTGGTCAAAAAAGATCAACAGTTGCTCAAATAGTAAAAACTTTAGAAGATGCTGGTGCTATGGAATACTCAATTGTTGTAGCAGCAACTGCATCTGATCCTGCTCCATTGCAATTCTTAGCCCCTTACACAGGGTGTGCGATGGGTGAATTCTTTAGAGATAATGGTATGCATGGTTTAATAGTTTATGATGATTTGTCAAAACAAGCTGTAGCATACAGACAAATGTCTTTATTATTAAGAAGACCTCCAGGAAGAGAAGCTTTCCCAGGAGATGTTTTTTACTTGCATAGTAGATTGTTAGAGCGTGCAGCAAAATTAAATGATGAAAATGGCGGTGGTTCGCTAACTGCACTTCCTATCATTGAAACACAAGCGAGCGATGTTTCGGCTTACATACCAACAAACGTGATTTCTATTACTGATGGTCAAATATTTTTAGAAACTGAATTGTTCTTTCAAGGTGTAAGACCTGCTGTTAATGTTGGTATTTCAGTATCAAGAGTTGGTTCTGCAGCACAAATCAAAGCGATGAAGCAGGTTGCGGGAACAATTAAACTTGAGCTTGCTCAATACAGAGAAATGGCGGCTTTTGCCCAATTTGGATCTGATTTAGACGCTTCAACGCAGCAACTTTTAAATAGAGGTTCAAAATTAACAGAATTATTGAAACAAGGTCAATATTCACCATTAAAAGTTGAAGAGCAGGTAGTGTCGATATTTGCAGGAGTTAAAGGGTACCTAGATGATATTGATAATTCAAAAATCAAAAATTTTGAAGATCAATTATTAAGTTCAATAAAATCTGAGTCTCCTGATATATTGAAAGATATTATTATGTCTGGCAAATTAGATGAAACAAATGAAAAAAAATTAAAGGATTTTATTACTAATTTTAAAAAGGAATTTTTAAATTAAAAGATGCCAAGCTTAAAAGATCTTAGAAATCGAATAACTAGCGTTAAGTCTACTCAAAAAATAACAAAAGCAATGAAGATGGTAGCTGCTGCAAAATTAAGAAAAGCACAGGAAAATGCTGAAAAAGGGAGAGCCTATTCAGAAAAAATGAATAATATTATTAGAAATCTTAAACAATCAATTGCTGATGTGTCATCTGCACCAAAACTTTTAGCAGGAAACAATAAGAGTGAAGTGCATTTGTGTATTGTAATAACTGCTGATAGAGGTCTTTGTGGCGGGTTTAATACAAATATTGTTAAAAAGGCTAGAGAATATTTTAATCAGATATTAGAAGCTAATAAAAAATTGAAAATTATTACCGTTGGCTCCAAAGGTAACGATCAAATTAAAAGGAATTTTAAAAATTATATAGTAGAAAAAATTTCATATAAAAATGTAAAAAATATTTCTTTAAATGAAGCCTCGGAATTGACTAATAAAATAGTTACTATGTTCGAAAATAATGAATTTGATGTATGTAAAATTTTCTATAATAAATTTAAATCGGTTATTTCTCAGGAACCTCAAGCACAGCAAATTATTCCTGTAGAAAATTTAGACGTAGGTGTTCAGAATAGTGAAGATGAAGATCAATATGAATTTGAGCCTGACGAGAATGAAATATTAGAGTATCTTTTACCACAAAATATAACCACACAATTATATAAAGCATTTTTAGAAAACGCAGCAAGTGAACAGGGATCTAGAATGTCAGCAATGGATAACGCTACAAGAAATGCTGGAGATTTAATAGANAAGTTAACAATTAATTATAACAGAAGTAGANAAGCCGTAATTACCAAGGAATTGATAGAAATTATTTCTGGTGCGGAGTCACTATAAAGGAGAAAAATGAAAAATAAATTTGGAATAATAACACAAGTTATTGGAGCAGTTGTTGATGTTAAATTTGAGGAACACTTACCTGAAATAAATTCTGCTTTAGAATGTGATAATAATGGGAACAGATTAGTTTTAGAAGTTGCCCAGCATTTGGGTGAAGGAACTGTTCGAGCTGTATCGATGGATACTACAGAAGGTTTAAAAAGAGGTGACAAAGTTAATGATACTGGTGATGCTATAAAAGTTCCTGTAGGTCCAGAAACACTTGGTAGAATTGTTAATGTGATTGGTGAGGCAATTGATCAGAAGGGAGATGTTAGAACTAAAGAAAAATGGCCAATACATAGACAGGCACCTGCGTTCGTAGAGCAGTCAACAGAAACAGAGGTTCTAGTTACTGGAATTAAAGTAGTAGACTTGTTGGCGCCCTATGCAAAAGGTGGTAAAATTGGGTTATTTGGTGGTGCCGGAGTGGGTAAAACAGTTTTAATCATGGAACTAATTAATAATGTTGCAAAAGCTCATGGAGGATATTCTGTGTTTGCTGGTGTTGGAGAGAGAACTAGAGAAGGTAATGATTTATATCACGAAATGATAGAATCTGGAGTGATAAAAACAGACGGTCCCGGTTCAAAAGCAGCCTTAGTATATGGTCAAATGAATGAACCTCCTGGTGCAAGAGCAAGAGTTGCATTAACAGGATTAACAGTTGCGGAGTACTTTAGAGATAAAGAAGGTCAAGATGTTTTATTTTTTGTGGATAATATATTTAGGTTTACGCAAGCAGGATCCGAAGTATCCGCTCTCCTAGGACGTATACCATCAGCAGTAGGCTATCAACCAACATTAGCAACAGATATGGGTAATTTACAAGAAAGAATTACCACAACTACAAAAGGATCAATCACATCAGTACAAGCAATATATGTACCAGCAGACGATTTAACTGACCCTGCACCAGCTACATCATTTGCGCATTTAGATGCAACGACCGTTTTGTCAAGACAAATTGCTGAGCTTGGTATTTATCCCGCAGTCGATCCCCTCGATTCAACATCCAGAATTTTAGATCCAAGAGTAGTTGGTGATGAACATTACAGAGTTGCAAGAGAAGTTCAAAGAATTTTACAAACATATAAATCACTGCAAGACATTATTGCAATTTTGGGAATGGATGAACTTTCTGAAGAAGATAAGCTTGTAGTAGCGAGAGCAAGAAAAATTCAAAGATTTTTATCTCAACCTTTTTTTGTTGCAGAGGTATTTACAGGAGCACCAGGTAAATTAGTAGAATTGGATGCAACGATTAAAGGTTTTGATTCTATTTGTAAGGGTGAGTACGATCACTTACCAGAAGCAGCTTTTTATATGGTCGGAACAATAGAAGAAGCAATAGAGAAAGCCAAAAAAATGGAAAAAGACGCAGCGTAAAAATGCAAGTTGATATTGTAACACCAGAGAAGATCTTGTTTTCAGAGAGCGGTGTGCAAATCGTAACCATTCCAGGCATAGAAGGTCAAATGGGTTTATTGGATAATCATATTCCTATAGTAACTTTTTTGAAACCAGGGGTTATAAATATTGAAAATGAAAACAAAAACTATTATTTTACAACGGGTGGTGTTGCAGACTTTAAAAATAATTCACTATCTATTCTATGCCAAGAAATCTTTAATATAAAAGAACTGACAGATCAAAATATTAATCGACTCAAGAATAGTGCAAATAAAAAAATTGAAGATATAAATAGTTCAGATCACGAAATATTCATTTCTCATTCTATAATTGAAGAACTCAATTTATTGAAGTTTAGATAGAATTTCGAAATTCATTAATTACAGATAAATATAATTTTTTTTTAAATGGCACAATTATGTTTGGAAGCTCATCAATATCAACCCATTTCCACTCAATAAATTCAGGGTTCCCCTGATTAAGATTAACTTCGCTTTGTGGTCCAAGAAACTTTATAAGAAACCAAATCTGTCTTTGGCCCTTATATCTACCTTTCCATATTTTTCCTACTAATTGATCAGGAAGATCGTAAACAAACTCTTTTTTGGATTGACAAATTATTCTTATAGATCGGATACCAGTTTCTTCATAAAGTTCGCGTTTTGCAGCTGATACGTGATCTTCGTCATTATCAATACCACCCTGCGGCATTTGCCATGCTTTTTGGTTATCAATTCTTTTACCGACAAAAATTTTTTTTTGATCATTAAATACCATCATCCCTACACCATTACGATAGGGCAGATCTTTAAAATTAATCATGACTTTTTTAATAATTTTATAGCGTAATTTAACTGATTATCAGTTTTCGTATTGATTTTAAAATTATCTTTATTTCTTTTTACAGTTATATCAGGTTCAACACCTTTTTCATGAATAGAAATTCCCGATGGTAAATAATATTTTGCAGTTGTTAAACGTAAGCCACCTTTATTTTTAAGAGGAATAATAGATTGAACAGATCCTTTTCCAAAAGTTTTTTCACCTAATAGAATGGCTCTTTTGTGATCTTTAAGCGCACCGGATACTATTTCTGATGCGGAGGCCGAACCTTGATTAATTAAAATTATTAGTGGCTTGTTGTTTATGCTATCACCTTTTTTTGCGTTAAAAATTTTTATATCATTTTTATCCCTTCCTTTTGTTGATACTATTTCACCACCATCTAAAAATGTTTCTGTGATTTTAATTGCTTGGGAAAGTAAGCCACCAGGGTTATTCCTTAAATCAAGAATATATCCAGTAATATTTTTATTTGATATTGTGTTTATTTTCTTAATTAATTGACTGTGACTTTGCTGATTGAATGCTCGCAATCTGATATATCCGATATTATTTTTTACTTCTGCTGAGACCTCTCTAATTTTAATAATAGCCCTTTTTATTTTAAACCTTATTTCCTCATCTACTTCAGGGCGTCTTATAGTAATATCTATGCTTGTACCAACTTTGCCACGCATTAATTTCACAGCATCAAGCAAACTCATTCCTTTTACCTGTTTATTATTAATTTTCACAATATAATCACCTGCTTGTACACCTGCCCTATCTGCCGGTGTTCCTTCTATAGGAGTTATAATTTTAACTAATCCAGCTTCCATTGTAATCTCAATTCCAAGGCCTCCAAATTCACCTTTTGTATCTCTATTCATATTTTTAAAAGCTTCTGGACTCATATAAGAAGAATATGGGTCAAGTGATTGCAACATTCCATTTATTGCCGAATCTATAACTTTGTCTTGTTCTATTTCATCAACATATTCCTTTGAAAGTGTATTTAATACATCGCTAAATAAATCTAATTTTTGATATAATTTGTCACTAGGGTTTGATTGTACAGATGTAGCCAGATTGATGGTAAAAAATATTATTAGTAAAATTCTTAAAATATAATTCATTAGTATTTATGATACGGGTGATTAGATAATATAGTAGCACATCTGTAAATTTGTTCACACAAAATAACTCTAGCCAAAGAGTGTGAAAATGTCATTTTGCTTAAAGATATTTTATCAAATTTAGTAATATTTTTAGCAAAACCCTCAGGTTTACCTAAAAAAAAATTAACTAATTCAATTCTATCATTATTTAGAAATTTAATTTTTTTTGTCAGATCTAATGTACTTAAATTTGATCCTTTTTCATCTAATATAAAGTTTTTAATATTTGTATTACCTTTGATTTTATAATTTGTAAAATTAGAAATTTTTTTTATCTCGATTTTTAAAATACCACTTTTTTTTAGTGTGGAAATTCTTTTTAGATATACGTTGCATATCTCATTTTCTATACTTTTATTTAACCTACCCTCACATAGAATATTTATTTTCATTAAATTGTAATTTGTTGTTTTGGTAAAATATCTTCCCACATTTTTTCAAGATTATATAATGACCTTTTTTCTGGATGAAAAACATGTATCACTACTTCTATAGCATCAATTAATTTCCAATCATCACTATCCTGTCCTTCGATACGACAATTATCATATCCAAAAGCCTTTAATTTTTGTGCAGTATTTTCTGAAATAGACTGAATGTGTCTTGATGATGTTCCACTTACAATGATCATATAGTCTGCAATAGAACTTTTATCTTTAAGATTTATTATTACGATATTTTGAGCTTTATTATCGTCTAAAATTTTTTGAACTTTATTTATAATTGTATTTTTCAAATTTTTAATTTATTTATTTTTATATATTCTATTTTTAATACTTGATGAAGATATTTTTTTACCTTTATCGTTTATAAAAATCCATGTTTTTCCAGGCAAAATTCTGAGGTCATTTAATTTTTTCTTTAGAAATTTATTGTAATTCTTAAAAAAAACTGAATTTACTAATTCTTTATAATAACCAGGCCTATTAATCACTACAAGAGTACTATATTCTATAATTTTAGCAAACTTCTTCCATTTATGAAAATATTTTAAATTATCTAAACCAATAAGAAAATAAATTTCTGAATTTTTATAATTATTTTTAACTGATTCAACAAGTTTATAAGAATACTTTTTATCGTAATCATTAATTTGAATTTTTTTATAATTTTTACAAATTTTTTTTGATAAGGTCACTCTTTCTTTGTAAGAATGAAAATAGTTTTTTTTAAATAACGGATTTCTTATTGATACATTCCATATAAGTTTATCTAATTTAAGTTTATTAATAAATAATTTTGCTATATAAGTATGCCCTTTATGTGGAGGGTCAAATGAGCCACTAAATACTCCAACTTTAAATTTATTATTCTTCTTCAACTACGAATTTGACCTTTTCCGTTAACAATATATTTATATGTAACAAGTTGTTCTAGACCAACTGGCCCTCTAGGGTGCATCTTATTTGTTGATATACCAACTTCTGATCCAAGACCGAATTCATACCCATCTGCAAATTGGGTTGAAGCATTAGTCATCACTATTGAACTGTCAATATTTCTTTCAAATGTTTTAATATTTTTTTTGTTTTTTGAAATTATACATTCAGTATGATTAGTTCCATATTTTTTGATATGCTTTATTGCTTCATTAATATTATCAACTATTTTTACCGATATTTTAGACTCCAAATATTCCTTAGACCAGTCACTTTCTTTTGCTAATATAGATTTTTTAAATATTTTTTTTATTTTTTTATCTCCAATTATTATACATCCACTACCATTTAATTTTTTTAAAATTTTATAAATATCATTCACTTTAACAGATTTATGAATCAATAAAGTTTCAGCAGCACCACATATACTTGTTCTTCGTAACTTAGAATTAAAAATTATTTTTTCAGCTGTCTTGTAGTCATACTGGTAATCTAGATATACATGACATAATCCTTCCAAGTGACCAATTGTTGGAACATTTGAGAGTTCAAGTACTTTTTTAACTAGCCCCTTACCTCCTCGAGGTATAATAATATCAAGGTAGTTAGACATTTTAGATAACATTAAATCAACAATTTTTCTGTCGGTATTATTTACCAATTGTATACAATCTTGATTGACGTTATTTATTTTTAAACTTGATCTAAATAAATTAGATATGACAATATTTGACTGCAGTGCCTCTTTGCCTCCGCGAAGTATCGCAGAATTTCCAGACTTAAAACTTAATATTGCTACATCAGAGGTAACATTTGGTCTTGCTTCATAAATAACACCTAATACACCTATTGGCATAGTAACACGATTGATAATTAAATTATTCGGCCTTCTCCATTTCGCAATAACCTTGTGAGTTGGGTCTTTAAATGAAATGACTTCATCAATTGAGTCAAGTATAGATTTAATTCTATCTTTATTTAGTAAACTACGATCAATTAAATTATCTTTTAGCTTATTTTTTTTACTATTATTTATATCGATTTTATTTGAATCAAGTATTTTTTTTGAATTTTTCTTTATTTTTAAATAAAAAGATTTTAAGACTGAATTTTTCTTTTTTTCAGATAGAACAGAAAGATCTTGAGCTGCTTTCTTAGCCTTAGTACCTAATTTACGAATATAATTTAGTTTGTTCATTTATTGAATACCATATTATCAATATGTATTACTTCGCCTCTTGATATATATCCTAACTTATCTTTAATATTACTACTCTTTATACCTTTGATCTTGAAAATTTCATCACTTGAATATGATACAACGCCTGTACCTATTTTATTATTTAATTTATCTAAAATTGATACAGTTTCTCCTCTATTAAATTTTCCTTTAACATCATAAATTCCAACCGGTAGTAAGCTTTTACCTTTGATTATCGCCTCATTGGCCCCGTCATCTATAATAATCGATCCTTTATTATTAAGACTGCTTAGTATCCATTTTTTTTTCGCATTATATTCATTAGTATTTGGAATAAATATCGTACAAAATTTATCTTTTTCTAATTTGCTTATAGGGTTATTTACTGAACCTTTGGTTAAAATCATTCTACAACCTGCGTCCATACATATTTTTGCTGCATCAATTTTAGTAATCATTCCACCAGAACCATAATCTGTAACACTTTTAGTAGCACTTTTTATGATTTGGGTAGTTATTTTTTTAACTTTTTTAATATGCTCTGCATTTTTAAATTTCTTTGGATCTTTAGTATAAAGCCCATCTATATCTGATAACATTATTAAAGTGTCAGCAGATAATATTTGAGCAACGCGTGCAGCCAAACGATCGTTATCACCATAACGTATCTCATTAGTAGCAGTAGTATCGTTCTCATTTACGATAGGTATTCCTTTAAGTTTGAAAATATTTTCTATAGTGTCTTTAGCATTCAATGCCCTACGTCTATTTTCAGTATCTTCTAAGGTTAGCAGAATTTGACCAATTTTTATCCTTTTCCTCGCGAGAGCTTTTTTAAAAAGATTAATTAGTTCAATTTGCCCAATTGATGATACTGCTTGATATTCCTTTAATTTTAAATTTTTCCTACTAATTTTAAGATATTTGCAACCTAAAGCAATTGCACCACTTGTCACTATTGTAATATCAATTTTTCTTTTTGATAGATTGAAAATATCCTTTGAAAGATTACTGACCCAGTTATTATTAATTTTATTGTTTTTTATTAATAGTGATGATCCAATTTTAATAACTATTCTTTTAGATTTTAAAAACATTATTTAAGTACTCTCAATAACTCTTTGATATTATTTTTTTTTAAAATTGATATTTTAAAAAAATCTTTTTTAAAATATTCTTTAAAATTATTTAATTTTTCAGATATTTCATTTTGATCCAATAAATCAATTTTATTAAACGCCACAATTTCATTTTTATTCATTAGTTCTGGACTATATTTTTCTAATTCATCTCTGATTATTTTATAACGTGCAAATAAATTATCTTCATTAATGTCTATTAAATGTAAAATACTTTTGCATCTCTCAATATGTTTTAAAAATTTGTCACCCAAGCCTATACCTTTGTGTGCGCCTTGTATTAACCCAGGAATATCAGCGATTATTACTTCTTTATCGTCAATATTTAAGACACCTAAATTTGGATTTAGCGTTGTGAAGGGATAAGCAGCCACCTTTGGTTTTGCTCTAGTTGTCAAAGACAGAAAACTTGATTTTCCAGAATTTGGAAAACCTACAAGACCAATATCAGCAATAATTTTTAATTCTAACCATATCTCAAATTCTTCTCCTAATTTACCATCAGTAGTTTTCCTTGGAGCTTGATTAGTTGAACTTTTAAACCTTGTATTACCAAGACCACCTTTTCCGCCTGTCGCAATTTTAATTGTTTCATTCTCCTTGATTAAATCATATAATAATGTTTTTTTATCCTCAGCATATATCTGAGTTCCAATAGGAACTTTTAAAACCAAATTTTTACCTGATGATCCAGTTTTATTGTTACTTGTTCCATTATTTCCTGTTTCAGCTTTAAAGCGCTGAGTAAACCTGTAATCTATCAAAGTATTTAATCCATTAACTGCCTTTAAAAAAATAGATCCACCGTTACCACCATCACCACCATTTGGTCCACCAAATTCAATAAATTTTTCTCTTCTGAAACTACAGCAACCATTGCCTCCGTTTCCAGCTTTAATAGTAATTTTTGCTTGATCTAAAAATTTCATAACAATTTATATTAAATTAAATTAAGAATTAGGTCTTAATATGATTAATGAGGAACTACGGATATGAAGGTTTTGCCAAATTTTTTTTTTTGAAACTTTACCTTACCTTCTATTTTAGAGAATATTGTATGATCTCTCCCCATACCAACGTTTTGACCAGGGTGCATCTTGGTACCTCTTTGTCGATAAATAATATTTCCAGGTATTACTTTCTGACCACCATATTTTTTCACACCTAATCTGCGACCTTCACTATCTCTTCCATTCTTTGATGATCCACCCGCTTTTTTTGTTGCCATAAATAATTATACCACTATGTACTTTTTTTTGTAGCAGTTTTAAGCTTTTTGTTTGCTACTTTATCAATTTCTGACAAAAGCTTACCACCTTTGCCGAAAATTTTTGTAATTTGAACAACGCTCATTTTTTGTCTATGCCCATTTTTCCTTCGAGAATTATGTCTTCTTCTTTTTTTAAAAATTAAAACAGTTTTATTTTTGGTTTGTTTTATAATTTTAGCCTCAACCTTTGCGCCATTAATTAAAGGTGATCCTAACTCCATATTTTTATCATTATTTATCAAAAGAACCTGATCAAACTCTATAGATTTGCCTTCCTCACTAGGTAATTTTTCTATTCTTAATTTATCGTTGGCACTAACTTTATATTGTTTACCGCCTGTGTTGATTACTGCAAATGTCATAAATTTAATTGGGCAATATAGCTAGCGATCTAATTATGTCAAGAAAGACAAAGGATTTAAATTAAAAATTATCCTTCAATTCCCTAAGCTTTTTGAATACTTTAATAGGTGGTTGTCCTTCAAGTTCAAGTTTACGAGCAATTGATTCATTATTGCATCTAAAAAAAATGTTACTTTTCTTTTCGTCTAAAATAGTTGTTGGAATGGTTGGAAGATTATTACCTCTTAATTTCTGCACTTCATTTGCTCTTTTTTTTAAATCATAATTATTTTCATCATATTTTAAGCAAAATTTTAAATTACTTTCGGTGTATTCGTGACCACAATAAATTTTAGTTTCATCAGGTAAAGACCTAATTTTCATGACAGAATTATACATCTCATCTGTATTGCCTTCAAATATTCTTCCACACCCTAAAGAAAAAACAACATCACCAACAAATGCCAATTTATTTTTTTTAAAATAATAAAAAATATGTCCATTTGTATGGCCAGGAGAAAAATTTAATTGTATTTCCTCGTTTTCAAAATTAAATATTTCGTTATTATTTATCTTTATATCTATCCCTGGAATTCTCACTGCATCTTTACTAAATCCCACAATTTTACAATTTAATTTATTTTTCAGCTCTATATTTCCACCCACATGATCTTCATGATGATGAGTAATCAGTATATAATTTAGCTCTAAGCTTAATTTATTAATTTCATTCATAACCGGTGTTGCTTCTGCAGGATCTATAACAATAGCTTTTTTTGAATTAGGATTAAAAATAATATATGAATAGTTATTAGATAAACATTTTACAATTTTAACTATTAAATGACTCATAATGTATTTCGACTTTTTAAATTATCAAAAATTTTATGATAGCACCATTGGTAATTCACTGTCTAGTCATATTGAGTCTAAATTAAAAAAATCCTGTTGTTTATATGAGAAGCAAAATATAGGATGTTTTGGATTTTGTTTTCCATATTTAAACTTTTTAAAAAATTATAATTCTCCAATATCTTATTGCTATCCAAAAAAGATGGGCATTTCAGAAAAACCTTTTCATAAATTTTATAAGATATTAATTGATGAGGATAACATTCCTTTTCAAGACTCTCATTTTGATCATATTTTTTCAATTCACTATCTTGAAAATGTCGATAATACAAAAATCTGTCTCAGAGAATTATGGAGAGTGCTATCTCCAGAGGGTCAACTTTATTTAATTATACCCAATAAAAAATCATCTTGGCACCTATCCGATAAAAGTCCATTTTCTTCTGGTATTGGTTTTTCAAAAAATCAGATAAGCTCAATGTTAGATGACAGTTTTTTTGAAATACAATTTATAGATCGTTTAGTTTATTTTCCTAATACAAACCTAAGAATTATTAGAAAAAATAAAGATTTAATCGATAAATTTGGATCGATTTTTTTCAAATTTTTTAACGGCGTATATTTATGCGTTATTAAAAAAAAGATTCATGCAAGTATTACAAGTCGATTGGCAATTAAAAAAAATTTGATTAAAAGTATTATAAAAAATACTTAGATTATTTACTAACAACAAATACACCGAGTTCAGAAATTAAATTTTTAACTTCCATATTATTTGACGTGATATCACTGATTTTATTTGATGAAATTGATATAGATTTATTGACTTTGATGTTATCTAATGAACAAAGGTTATAAAAATCTTTAATCGAACTCATATGTAAATTTGGTGTATCATACCATGAGTGTGGTAACGTTTTCGTTATCGGCATTGTTCCTGTTATAAATAGATTTAAGCGTACTTTCCAGTAACCAAAGTTAGGAATCGTTATAATTGCTTTTTTGGCTATACGTAACAACTCATTAAGTACTTTCCTGGGTTCATAAAATTGCTGAATTGCCTGGTTAAGAATAGCTATATCGAAAGATCTATCGGGATAGTTAATCAAATCTTTTTCAGCATCACCCTCAACAACAGCCAAACCCTTCCCTAAACATTCTTGAACATTTTTTTGGTTTATTTCAAGACCTCTTCCATCTATTCTTTTATTCTTTTTTAAGTAAAGAAGTAAATTTCCATCGCCGCACCCAACATCGAGTACTTTAGAATTTATTTCTATTAATCCAGCTAAGACATCATCTTGAATTTTCATTTTTAAAATCCTCGTATGTTGAGTCTAAAAAACCTTTAAGGGTTTGAAAAAATTCAGGTTCTTCTACTAGAAATGAGTCATGGCCATTATTAGTTATTATATTAACGAAACTTACTTTTGCACCAATTGAGTTAAGTGCAATTACTATTTTTTTACTTTCCTCTGTCGGGTATAACCAATCAGTTGAAAATGAAATAATACAAAATTTAACTTTAGTATCTTTAAAAGCCTTAGATAAATTTCCATTGTTTAATTTATACAAATCAAAATAATCCATTGCTCTCGTAATATATAAATATGAGTTAGCGTCAAACCTATCAACAAAAGCATAACCTTGATATTTTAAATAACTTTCAACTTGAAAATCAGCGTCAAAAGAAAATTTTAAACCTTCACCTTCCTGCAATTTTCTACCAAATTTATTTTCTAGACCTTGTTCAGATAGATAACTTATGTGACCTGCCATCCTTGCTACAGCAAGTCCGTTTCTTGGGACTTTTCCGCTTAAAAAATAATTTCCAGAATCCCAATTGGGATCGGCCATAATTGCTTGTCTTGCAAGTTCATTAAATGCGATATTTTGCGCTGAGTGACTTGCAGCACAAGCCACCGGAACTGATGAATATGTACGATTAGGAAACAATGAACAGAATTGCAATGCTTGCATTCCACCCATAGACCCTCCGAGAACACACAACGTTTTATCAATTCCTAAATAGTCTAGTAAATGAATTTGTGCGCTGACCATATCTTTTATTGTAATAACTGGAAAATTTAAACCGTAAGGTTTATTAGTTTTTGGATCAATTTCTTTTGGTCCAGAGCTACCCATGCATCCACCGAGAACATTAGCACAAATCACAAAGTATTTATTTGTATCAATTGATAAACTTGGGCCCACCACATAATTCCACCATCCTTCTCTACCAGTAACTTTATTTGTCCCGGTTACAAATTGATCACCAGACAAGGCGTGAAAAACTAAAATGGCATTAGATTTAGATTCGTCTAACCTTCCAAATGTTTCGTATGCTATGTCAAATTTTTCTAAAGTTTCACCGCAATCAAGTTTTAAGGGTTTATTGATGATAATTTTATTAATTTTGCTGTAATCAATATTCATATTTTAAAATCGCAATGCGATTTCCTTTTTAGCTGTTATCGCCCGCAATTCGGTAAATCGGCGGTGATGTTTTGTACTAAAAGGGCATTTCTTTGTCAAATAATGAACTTTTTTTGATTGTATTAAAAAAGTATTGTAAGAACTTCAAAAAATGAGTTTACCAAAGCCAAAACAAGTTAATATTGATTTATATGAGGGAGGAACATCTGAATTTAAAAATTTAAGAAGTCCACTAAAACTATCAGCAAATGAATCAGCGCTCGGACCATCACCCTCGGTAATGGAAATCTTTAATCAGAATTTAAATTTAAAACAATATCCAGATGGGAATAGCAAAAATTTAAAAGATATAATTTCAAAAACTTTCGGTTTAGATAAAGACCGACTAATTATTGGAGCTGGGTCCGACGAAATTATAAGTTTAATAAGCCAGTGTTTTCTATCAGAAGGGGACGAAGTTATAGTGGCTGAAGAATCATTCTTGATGTACAGAATTTACTCTCAAATAAATGGCGCAAAAGTGAAGTATGCAAAAAATATAAATAACAAATTTTCTGTCGATGAGACCGTGAAATTAGTTTGTAATAAAACAAAAATTGTATTTATTGCCAACCCAAATAATCCAACAGGAACATATATAGCAGATAAGGAAATGCTAAAATTAAGAAAAAATTTGCCAGATAATATATTATTAATGGTGGATGATGCGTATGCAGAATATGTTACTAAAAAAGATTATAAAAGTGGTTTAGAAATTTTTAACAATTCGTCAAATACTTTTGTTTGTAGAACATTTTCAAAAATATATGGACTAGCAAATTTGAGATTAGGATGGGGATTTGGTCCCAAAGAAATAGTTGAGGCTGTAAATTTTTTTAGACCTCCATTTAATATCTCTGGTATTGCAGAAAAGGCTGGTTGTGAGGCTTTGAAAGATAAAAATTGGTTAGTAAAAAATATAGAGCATAACAATAAATGGTCGAAAATTATTTATGATAAAGTAATAACAAAAAATATTAAAACAAATGAGCCTGTGGCAAATTTTTTTTTATTAAATTTTGATAATGCAAAACACAATGAAAAAGAAGCATATAAAATTTTTAGTGAAAATAATATCTTGTTGAGAAAAATGAATTCTTATGGAATAAATAATTCGTTAAGGTTAACAATTGGAAACGAAGAAGCTAATAATAAATTTTTAGATATATTAGAAAAAAATTTTTAATGAAATCAGTAACAATAATTGGTATAGGGCTTATAGGTTCTTCAATTGCAAGAGCCTTAATAAATGTTGATCCCAAGATACATATAAATATTGTAGATTGTTCAAAAGAAAATTTAGAAAAAAGTAAATTATTAAAAATTGGCAATAATTTTAATAATGAGATTACTTTAGATGTTGAAAGTTCAGATATTATTTTTATTTGTGCGCCTATAGGTTCATATGAAAAGATATTTCATTCATTAAATGAATTTAAATTATCCAAGACTATAATCACAGATGTAGGGTCTTCCAAAGTAAAAGTAATAGGATTAGCAGAAAAAATTTTGGGCAATAAAATATTCGTTCCAGGCCATCCAATTGCAGGCACAGAAAAAAGTGGACCTGAGAATGGTTTAAAAAATTTATTCAAGAATAAATGGTTTATTTCTACAGATTGTAAATTATGTAAAGAAGAGAATATTAAGTTTATAAATTCATTATGGGAAAAATTTGGATCAAAGACTGTTACAATGAAATCAAAAGATCATGATTCTATTATGGCAATTACAAGCCATATTCCACACTTAATTGCTTATAATATCGTCGGCACAGCGAGTGATTTGGAGGATAATATTAAATCTGAAGTTATTAAATTTAGTGCAGGTGGTTTCAGAGATTTTACTAGAATAGCATCCTCTGATCCAATAATGTGGAGAGATATTGTGTTAAGCAATAAAAATGAAATTATTTCTTTATTACAAAAATTTAATAATGATTTAAAAAAAATATCAGATGCCATTGAAAATGAGGACGGTAATTTTTTAATTAAAAAATTTAAAAAAACAAAAGATATAAGAAAAAAGATTATTCAGGCAGGACTTGATAATAATTAATTATATAAAGAATTTTCTAGTTTCTTTATAAATTCATCACTCGACAAGTTAGGTTCAATATAATCTTTAAATATAAAATTTATTTCTCCCGGGTACTTTAAAAAACTATTTTTTGGCCAAACTTTTCCTGTATCAAGCTTTATAGGTAAACATTTAATTTTTAAGTTTTGATATATTCTCTGAACACCCTTTTTTAGAGGTGTTTTTTCGTCTATTTTCACACGAGTGCCTTGGGGAAAAATTATTAAAGTATTACCTTCAGAAATATTTTTTTGTAACAGTTGAGAAAAATTTAAATTTTTTTTGGTAGTTTTTCCACGTTCAACAGGGATACATTTTAATTTTTTTAAATAAAGACCAAATATTGGAATATTCATTAATTCTTTTTTTAATATAAAAAAATTGTTCGGAATTATATAGTTATAAACGAATGTTTCGAACATAGATTGGTGAGCTGAAGCAACAAAAAATTTTTGAGATACTTTTAACTTTTCTAATCCTAAAATATTTACTGGTGTATTTAAAATATATTTGCTTAAAAAAATAAAATACCATCCTAATATTGAACTGAGCTTACGTAAATAAAGTGATGGTAAAATTAATAAAGGTAATCCACATAAACATGAAGAAACTATCCCAAGATACAAAAAAATATTAAAAACTAGAGATCTTATAAAAATCACTTTAAATCAAATCTTCAATCTTTTGTCTTAGCCTGACGGTTTTGTAAAGATTTTTATCAAAAACTATTTCTTCTATAAAAGGTCGCATATTATAATTTGAACTCAAAGTTCTTCCATAAGCGCCACAATTTGTTATACAAGCATAATCATTCTCAGTAAGAAGTGAAAAATCATTATAAATACCAAAGGTATCACTACTTTCACAAATAGGTCCGACAAATTCAACTTTTTTCGAAAATTTTTTTGAATTTTTTACTAATGGAATAATTTCATGAAAGGCTTCATATATTGCAGATCTAGCCATATCGTTCATTCCAGCATCTAAAATAATAAAATATCGATCTTTAATTTTTTTTACGTAAATAACCTTTGATATAAGGACTCCACTATTGCCAGTAATAAATCTTCCGATTTCAAAAATTATTTTAATTTTTTCTTTTTTATAAAATTTATCAACTAATTCACCAAATTTATTAAAATTAAATTTTTTTTCATTTTTAAAATATGGGATACCCATTCCGCCACCTAAATCTACGTGATCAATTATATGATTTAACTTTTTTAATTTTGTTAAAATTTTGCTAATTAAAGTTAAAACTTTTTTATAAACATTAAAATCTTTAATTTGGCTTCCAATGTGAACACTTAGTAAATAAATATTAATATTATTAAATTTTTTTTTATTTTTTATTATCTTATAAAATTCAGAAATACTGATACCAAATTTATTTGCTCTATTCCCTGTTGCTATTTTTTTATTAGTTTTAGCTTGGATATCAGGATTTATTCTGATTCCTATATTTGTTTTCTTATTTAGATTTTTGGAAATTTTATCTATTATTTCAATTTCATTGATAGATTCTGCATTAATTGATAATATCCTTTTTTGTATTGCATATTTAATTTCTTCATATGTTTTACCAACGCCTGAAAATACTATTTTTTCATGGCTGATGCCAGCTTTTAAAGCTAATTTAAGTTCACCAATTGATACTACGTCAGCTCCAAGATTATTATTTTTTAATTCTTTAAGAACATCTAAATTTGAATTCGCTTTAATCGCATAACAAATTAATGGATTAAAGTTTTTAAAGGATGATCTAACTAAACTAATATTTTTTCTTATTTGATCCAATGAATAAAGATAAAAAGGAGTTTGTCTTTTTTTAACAATTTTTTTTAGGTCAATATTATTAATATAAAGTTTTTTATTTTTAAATTTTAAAAAATCCATTTTTTTAAACTAGGATTGTTTTATTATCAAATTAGATTTTTCCTGGTACACTGGTGGCCCTTTTTTTCCACAACTTGAACATAAGATTATAAATATGAAGATGATAGTAAAAATTTTTTTCATTTAAATTCTTTTTTCATTTTTTTTATCATTTTAACAACATTTTTAAGTGAAGTTCCACCGTAAGAATTTTTCAAATCAACTGAATTTTCAACTTTCAATATTTTTATCACATCTTTTTCAATTAAAGGATCTATTTTTTTTATATCTTCAAAATTTAATTGGTCTAAAGGTATATTTTTATTTTCTGCAATATTCACCAACTTAGCAGATTTCTTATGAGCTACTCTGAAACTCAAACCCTTTTTAACGAGGTAATCTGCGAAATCTGTAGCTGTAGTATATCCATCATTAGCAAATTTTTTCATAATTTTCTTATTTAATTTAAGGCTCTCAATTAATTCTTTCGCAATTTTTAAGTTTAAAATTAAAATTTCATAACTTTTAAAAACTGGCTCTTTGTCCTCCTGCATGTCTTTAAAATATGATAAGGGCAACCCTTTCATTGTAACAAGAAGAGAATTGAGACATCCATAAACCGATCCTGTTTTACCTCTTATTAATTCTGCTCCATCTGGATTTTTTTTTTGTGGCATTATAGATGAACCAGTCAGCATGTTGTCTTTAACTATAATCATGTTCACTATGTCTGAATTCCATAAGATAATTTCTTCTGCTAATCTTGATAAGTGCATTGAACATAAACTTGATACAAATAAAAATTCTAAAGCGTAATCTCTATCAGAAACGCCATCTATTGAATTGTCAGTTGGTTTAGAAAAACCAAGTAATTTAGATGTATAATTTCTATCAATATTAAAACTTGTCCCAGCTAAAGCAACGGATCCTAGAGGATTATCAGATGAATTATTAATAACGTTTTGAAATTTTTTATAATCCCTCTTAAACATCTCTGCGTAAGCAAGCATGTAATGTGAAAATAATATTGGTTGGGCATTTTTTAAATGAGTAAAACCTGGCATAATTGTTTTATAATTTTTTTCAGCTAATTTTGTGATTGCTTTAATTAAATTTTTAATTTCAATATTCAATTTTTTTGATGCATCAATTACCCAAAGTTTAAAATCAGTAGTAACCTGGTCATTTCTAGATCTAGCTATATGAAGAAAACCTGCGTCATCTCCAATTATTTGAAATAATCTTTTTTCTATATTTAAATGAATATCTTCATCAAACTCAGAAAATTTAAACTTTTTTTGTTGTATTTCTTTTTCAATTTTTTTAAGACCTTTTATTATTCTATTTGATACATTATTTTTAATTATTTTTTGCTTTGCTAGCATTTTACTATGGACTATTGAGGCTTTTATATCTTGAGCATATAATTTTTTATCAAAATGAATAGAAGCGTTAATTTTTGTTAAAAGATTGGAAGGATTAGACTTCATTCTTTCACCCCAAATTTTATTTGTTTTCGTTTTTTTATTATTCATTTATTATATACCTATGTTTCGCAGTACTTTTTTTTTAACAAGTATTTTTCTAATACTTAATACTAATAATACTTATTCACAACCCAATATCCTTAATTCATTTAAAAATATAATAATTCACGAGATTCCAAAAGATCTACCAATTTTAGAATTTAAAAATAAAAAAGGAAATCGGATTATTTTTAATGATTTTTCATCAAAATTAACACTAATAAATTTTTGGGCAACTTGGTGCGCTCCATGTAGAAAAGAGTTACCAAAATTAAACAACTTAACTAAACAAATTTCAAAAAATCAAATGAGGATAGTTTTGGTAAATATAGAAAATATTAAATATGGGAAAATTAAAAACTTTTTTGATGAAATTAAAATTAAAAATCTAGATAGTTTTTTTGATATTAACTTAAAAATTACAAAGGAGCTAAAATTGAGAGGTATACCCGTTACTTTAATAGTAGATTCTTACGGTAAAGAAAAAGGTAGAATTATAGGAGATCTAGATTTTACTGATTCGAGATTTGTCAATTGGATCAATGCCCAATAGTTATTTTCCCATAATATAGGCGAGAAACATTAAAATAATTATTGCACAAAACTGTAACATTATTCTCATTTGCATGAGTTTATTACTTTTTTTTTTGGTTTCGAGGTTTCCTCCTATAAAAAAAGTTTTCAATCCTCTTATTAGAACAATAACTACAGCGACCATGGCCAATATAGCAAAAAATTTTATTATATTTTCAGTCATCTATTTGTCTGTAGCATAAAAAAGTTATAAAGATAATAAAAATGTCTTTAAAATACTTAGAATTAAAAAATACATCTAATAGATGCAATAAATTAATTTTTATCTTGCACGGCTATGGAGCTGATTCTAATGATTTACAATCGATTGCCACGTACTGGCAAAGATTTTTACCAGAGGCTTATTTTTGTTTACCAAATGCACCTAATATTTGTCAAATTAATCCCAAGGGATTTGAATGGTTTGATTTAATGCAAACTGATAACGAAAAAATTATTGAAGAGAGCTTAATTTCACTTAAAAAACTTGAAAATTTAATAAATGAGAAGTTAGAAATATTAAATTTAAAATTTAAAAATTTATTTTTGGTTGGGTTCTCACAAGGGACAATGGTTAGTATACAGTATGCTATTAGTCAATCTAAAGAGATTGCTGGAGTAGTTGGTTACTCAGGAAAAATATTTGATTATGAACTATTTGAAAAAAACTTTAAAAGTAAAGTAAAAATTAAATTTTTGCATGGCAATAAAGATGAAATCGTTTCAGCAGAAGAAATGTATAAATCAGTAGATTTTCTAAAATCAAAAAAATTTCACGTAGATTACAAAGTATACGAGAACCTTGGACATAATATCTCACCACAGGGATTAAGTGATGGTTTAAAATTTATCAAAAAGAGTTTTGATATAAGTTTAACTTGCTTATAGACATAAATTTATATATTTTTTCTATATGATTGTATCAACAAGTCACTATCTACCTCTCGAAAAGTGTCCAGCACTTGTGTTAAATGCTGATTATAGACCTTTGAGTTATTATCCTTTGTCACTTTGGAGTTGGCAAGATGCTGTAAGAGATGTTTTTTTAGATCGTGTAAATATCGTATCAGAGTATGACAGAGAAATAAGAAGTCCGTCGTTTTCTATGAAATTACCGAGTGTAATTTCGTTAAAGAAATTTGTAAAACCATCTGAATTCTCAAATTTTACAAGATTTAATGTTTTCTTAAGAGATAAATTTACCTGCCTATATTGTGGAGATAAAAAAAATTTAACTTTTGATCATGTACTGCCTAAATCGTTAGGTGGGAAAACAACATGGGAAAATGTGGCAACGGCTTGCTCACCGTGCAATGTTAAAAAAGGAGGTAAAATGCCCAATGAATGTGGTATGGTACCAAAAATAAAACCTTATAAACCTACCGAGGAACAATTACACAGAAATGGAAGAAATTTTCCACCAAATTTTTTACATCAAAGTTGGTTAGATTATTTGTACTGGGACGTTAAACTTGAACCTTAATTAAATTCTTTTTGCAACTTTAATAGCAATTTTAGAACCTGTTTTTATTATTGCATCTAAAAAAAAGAATGGCCCATCTTTAGTTGCGCCTTCTTCATAAGCAATATCTCTATGATCTAATTCATCTTGTCTAAATTTCTTTATTTTTTTTAACAAATTCTTTTCTTCCTTCTCTTCTGACTCCAAATATTCGATTTGTGATTGATAGTGTTTATCTATTACTTCCTCGACAGATGCAGTACACAACATAGTAGCTTTTTTTCCCATAATGCCTGTAACAAAACCTAGACTTACACCAAGTAAATCCCAAAGCGGCAAAAAGAGTGTAGGTCTAACTTTTCTCTCAGCCAGCTGTTGTTCAAAATATTTCAGATGCTCTTTTTCATGCTCTTTCATTTCAGCAATTTTACTTTCAGTATCCGGATCAGATTTTAATAATTGTAATGCAAAGAGTTGACCATCATAGATATTTACCGCACCACGCTCACCAGCGTGATCTACCCTTATTAATTCTTCAATTTTTTTGTTTTTTTTCATACCTTATTATATGTACACAAATTACTAAAAATACAACATTAATTAGAAAATTTAATTCGGACAATGAAAAATTAAATAATTTAAAATTGACTTTTGAACAACCCTGCTTTTCTTGATTAATAAGTACATTTAATAGATCTTTAGTATTTTCCGGTGTATCTTTTGTTATACATGCTTCGGATTCTGTAAAGAATTTATATTCAATGCCAATATGATAAAATGAAATTCCAACATTAATAATAATAGAGACTAACAAGATATAAAATAGTCTATTAAATCGGGCTTTATCTAAAATTAAAAAACTTAGCAGTATTATATTAACAAAAAAAGGCACTCTTTGATACTTGCATAAACTGCATGCATAAATATGCATAACGTGTTCAATATAATATACTATTAAAAGTATGAGAATTTGAGCAACGATGAGACATTTTAATAAAATTTTAATATTGAGCATTATTTTAGAAAAACATCGTAATTATTATAAATTAAATAAGCAATATAAAAACCTAATAGCAGTAAACTTAAAATTATAATCAATATTTTACCAGAAAATTTTACAATATATGGTAAAAATTTGTTGCCAAAGAAACTTAATAATCCAGCTAAGATAAAAAATCTTGTTCCACGTGTTAAAGTAGCAACCAAAATAAATACAAAAAAGTTGAAATGTATTAAACCACTTGAAATGGTTAATAACTTAAATGGAACAGGAGTAAAACCTGCAATAGATAATAGAATAATCCAAGTCCAGAAACCTTTACCAATTTGTATTTGTTCCTTAAAACTTTTGAAACCTTCAAAACCATAAAACTCAAAGATATGTATACCTACCTCCTTATAGAAAAAATATCCAATTGCATAACCAATTATACCACCAAAAATAGACGATATAGTTGCAATTGTAGCAATTTGAACCCATCGTTTTTTTTTAGCTAAAGTCATCGGAATAATCATAACATCTGGCGGAATAGGAAAAAAAATACTCTCAATTATACAAACAAAGGATAAAAAAAACTTGGCGCTTTTATGAGCAGCTAAAGCTACGGTTTTATTCAATAAATCTTTAAACATATTCAACTAGAAATATAATAGATATAGATTAAATAAACTATAAAATAGCTATTTAGAAAGGGGGCGAATGGCGGAATTGGTAGACGCAGCGGACTCAAAATCCGCCGGGAAACCTTAAGGGTTCGACTCCCTTTTCGCCCACCAACAATGAATATTAAAGATTTAAATAATCTATATGAGCTTTTTTGCTTACAAAGTAAAAAATATAAAAATACTGACTTTCTGCATTCAATTAGAAAAAACAAATCTATAGAATCTCTAAGTTGGTATAACGTTAATAAAAAAACAGAATCAATAGCTAATTTTCTTTTTAAAAAAGGGGTTAAAAGAGGAGACAGAATCATGCTTGTCTCAGAAGGAAGACCTGAATGGATGATTAGTGACCTAGCAATTATCAAAATAGGCGCAATAACTGTACCAAACTATACAACGTACACTCAAAAAGATTTTGAGTTTGTACTAAAAGATTGCCAACCGAAAGGGTTAATAGTTTCAAATGATAAATTATATAAAGTGATATTAAATGCTTCCAAAAAAATAAATTTTAATTTTGAATTTGTAATAAGTTTTGACCAACTAAATAATACTGAATATTTTAAAGAAATCGAAAATAATCAAGAACAAGTATCATATAATCCTAGTAGAAAAGATCCTGCATGCATTATTTACACATCTGGGACACAAGGTAATCCTAAAGGAGTTATATTAAGTCATGGCGGAATATTAGCAAATTGTGAAGATGCAAAATATTTAGTCGAAAAGTTGCAGATCAAGAATCCTAGATTTTTGACATGGTTACCATTGTCACATTCTTATGAACATACCGTTCAATTTGTACAAATTTCTTTAGGTGCAAAAGTTTATTATTCACCAATTATAGAGCAGCTTCTTGATAATATAAAGTTAGTAAAACCACATGTCCTAACTGCTGTGCCAAGATTTTATAATAATTTATATAATAAAATGCAGACCTCAGTAAAAAAAGCATCAAATTTTAAAAAAGCAATATTCTACAAAACTATAGAGTTAGGTAAAAAAAAATTTAATGAGGAAAAATTAGCAATAAAAGAAAAAATAATTAATAAAGCTTTAGATATACTAGTTAGGAAAAAAATCATTTCTAGTTTTGGAGGTAATTTGAAAGCTTTTGTGTCTGGGGGAGGGCCGTTAGATAAAAATGTTGGATTGTTCTTAAATGCATTAGGTTTGAAGACTTTGCAGGGATATGGGTTAACAGAAACATCTCCCGTAGTTTCGTGCAATCCAGTAAATAAAATAAAAATTGATACGGTTGGAACAATTTTTTCAAATAATAAGGTCAAAATATCAAATGACGGAGAAATATTGGTTAAAGGTGAAAATGTAATGTTAGGATATTGGAATAATCATGAAGCAACTAAAGCAGTAATTAAAAATGAATGGTTACATACCGGAGATATTGGAGAGATAGATGATGAAGGTTATTTAAAAATTACAGATAGAAAAAAGGATATAATAGTTACAGTTGGTGGAGATAATATTTCTCCATCGAAAATCGAAAACTTACTTTGTTTAAATAATGAGATAGAGCAAGCATATGTTGAAGGAGATAATCAAAAATATCTAGTATGTTTGCTTGTTTTAAATAAAAATTTTAATAGAAACGATGAAAAAATAAAAAAAATTATTGAAGAAACAAATAAAGAATTGACTCAAATCGAAAGAATAAAAAAATTTGAAGTAATTAAAGAAGAATTTACAATTAATAATGAATTATTGACACCGACTATGAAAATTAGACGACATAAAATTAAATTAAAATATAAAATAATTTTAGAAAATTTTTATAAACATTAAATAAAAACATTGAAAACATTAACTTTTTTAACAAAATTTTTATTTAAACTTTAAATTGAATTTTTTTTGTAATTTTTTGCAAAGCTTTAAATGTTTGACATTAATCACGAATTAGTTTTTAAGTTAATTAACGAATCACATAACAATTTATGTGATACTCCAAACTTTAAAGAGAGGAACGGAGATGGCTAAACGTAGAAAAAAAGCTAAAAAAGCTAAAAAAGCTAAGAAAGCTAAAAAAGGTAAAAAGAAAGCTAAGAAAAGAAAGAAAAAAAGATAGTTTTTTAGTATCTTTTTATTTTTTTAGAAAAAAACGCTCTTCTATTTTTAGAAGGGCGTTTTTTTTTCGTTAAGAGATGAGTTTTCCTCTGTTTTTTTTCCAAGAGATTTATTTAATTTAGCCTTGCCTTCATCTTCAGATAATTTAAGCACAATAGATACTTCTCCAAGTAATCTATCATATGCTTTTTCAAACAATTGACGTTCACTATAAGATTGATCGATCGGCATATCAGTATTTTTATTTAGATCCCTAACTACCTCTGCAATTAAATAAATATCTCCAGAATTAATTTTTTGCTCATACTCCGCTGCTCTTCTACTCCACATAGTCCTTTTTATTTTTGCTTTACCTTTTAATATGCCCAAAGCTTTATTTACTTGATTAGAACTGGATAAGGATCTTAAATGTTGTTGTTGATTAGTAGGAATTGTGAGATTTAATCGATCTTTAGTGATTTCAATTTTATAAACACTCACTTCAATATTTGCGATATTCAACTTATCAATAGATATAATTTGCCCTATTCCATGTTTAGGGTAAATTACGTAATCTTTTACTTTGTAAATTCTTTTTTCATTTTCTTGTTTTCGAACCTTTTTTATCTCAACGACATCATTTTGTTGCCCCTGTCTAATATTGGGCGATTGGGATGATTTTTTTTCTAAGAAGTTTTTTTTGGCCTTTTTATCTTTTAATTTTGACTTTTTTTTTACCTTACTTTTTTTAGGAATTTTTTTAGAGGTTTTTTTAAGAACCTTCTTTTTTTTTATATTTTTTTTCGTCTTAAGCTTTTTTGTTTTTGGCATGAACTCCGTCAGTTATATTATTAATATAATCTTTTCAATCCTAAATAACATTTATGAAATTATTTTTTTTCAAAATACTTATTAAATTTGTCTTTTTCGTCTTTATACTTTTCCCAATCTGTCATTGGATCTTTCTTTTTAGAGATATTTGGCCATTTTGTGGAATATTCTTTATTTACTAATAACATCTCTTCAGTATTTGTGTTTGTATCAGGCTCAATGGCATCGATAGGACATTCTGGTTCACAAACTCCGCAATCTATACACTCGTCAGGATTGATTACTAACATGTTTTCACCTTCGTAAAAACAATCAACTGGACAAACATCTACACAATCAGTCAATTTGCATTTAATACATTTCTCATTAACTATATAAGTCATTTTTAATCTTAATTTTAATCTCTCCTAAATCTTTACTTTCAATATAAATTAGACCTGCAATTTTTCTAACTAATCGGTCTTCGTACTGACAAAGTTGTCGATCTGAATATATTATTTTAAATATAATTTCAATGATTTCCAATCTATTTTCATATTTAAGCTTTTTAATCTCTTTAGTCATATTTAAAATTTCAACACTGTCTTTTTCTTTGATTTCACAATATTCAATTAAGTTCTTAATATATAAATCATCTTTTTTAAATTTTGTGAAATAGCTTTTAATAATCTTTTTCTCTTGAATTTCATATCTTTCATCGGTTCGTGCAGCATGTATTAGAAGCATACAAATTGCTATATCAATATCACTTAAGTCATTTTTTTTTTCTTTATTTTTATTAAAAAACATTAGTTTAAACTTTTAATTTTTGTAAAATAGAAAATACGTTTCCTTTATTTTTTTTTATAGTTTTCTTATACTTTTTTTGAATAAATTTAAATTCAATATCTTCAGCAGACTCCATGCATTGATAACCTAAATATCTTATAAATTTTATAAAATCATTTTTATTACAACCAAGTAAATTCAAAATTTTTGAGTTAAGTTTAAATTTATAATTTTTTGAATTTGATAAGATTTCTAAAAATAATCTTTCCAAAATATCTATTCTAATAATAAATTGACCAAAAGTTTCAAATCCACAAATTCTTAAAAAATCTTTATTTTTATTTTTAAAATTACTCAAGAAATTTAAACCAAAAGTAGGATATACCATATCTTTTGAGCTAAAAAAGCATTTCCATAAAATACTTTTAAATTTTATTGCTTCTGGTCTTATCATCCGTGGTTGATATATATGATATTTCCCAATTTTAATTCCACTTTGTCTTAAAATATAACGTTCTTCTTTAGAAAGATTTTTCACTATCTCGTTGGCTTGTTCTCTCCTCAAAACACCATTGTTCTCAAACAACTGATAAGCAAGACCTCTTGCAAATGAATTTTTAAATACTGCTTTTTCTATTGATATTAAATCTTTTAAGTATTTTTTTTTCTGATCATTAATCCAATTTCCAATAGCTAATTTGAGTTTGATATATTGCCCCTCCTCAACTGTATCGTCTGTATAAAGTTTAATCTGTGGGTTCAAGTAATTAGTTCCAGGCTTAAGTTCTGCAATTTTCTTATTATTCCAATATACTTTATAATCATCTCTCAATTCCAGTGTCTCTATATTACTTATAATATATTTAATTCTCTTATTTAGTTCTTCTTGAGCACCCGATCTAGCTGCTTTTTTTAAGGACTTAATATCGGTATCTAAATTTGATTTTGAATAATTTAGTTCTATTTTGAGACCGTTTAATTTTCCAATAAAATGATCATTGATATAAATTTTATTTTCCTCAACAATTTTTGTATTTAATTGTATATCTTGCTTCAACCCTTTAGATAAAATACTTATTCTTTTGTCCACAAAACTTTTTGATAGTTCCTCATGTAACTTCTCAGATAATTTATCCTCAATGTCTTTCGTTTTTGCAATCCAGTAATCCGCATTTTCAACCCAATTACTTTTGTTAGAAACATAAGACCACGTTCTTACATAGGATATTCTATTCGAGAGGGTATCTATGTTACCTTCATAGTTATCTAAATTAATTAATTGTTGTTTCATCCAGCTGTTATTAACCTTCCCATTTTTAGAAGATAAGAATGAAAATACTTTTAAAATAATTTCCGTATGTTCATTGTAAGAACTTTTTGTAAAATCTGGTATTTGACAACATTCCCACAATAACTTCACATATTCAGAGTTGTTTACAAAATTCAATCTTGAGTCCTCAGAAACAAGGTACCTAAAGGTGCTTTCATCGATTAGATCTTTGTTACGAGATAATACTTTGTCGTGTGGTTTTTTATTTAAGCTTTGAATTAAATCCATACTAGATGAAAAATCTAGTACATTATTTCTCCAATAAATATTTAAAACATCATCAAATTTATGATTTTCAACTTTATCAATTTGTTCATCAGTGAGTTTTTCGCAATCACCTGTTGTACCAAAAGAACCGTCATTCATGTATCGTCCTGCTCGTCCACTTATTTGACCAATTTCACTATCCCTAAGATTTCTTATTTGTTTGCCGTCGTATTTTTTAATACCACTAAAATATATATTTTCGATATCCATATTGATACCCATACCAATCGCATCGGTAGCAATAAGAAAATCAACATCACCAGATTGATAGATTTCTACTTGAGAATTTCTAGTTTTTGGGCTCAAAGATCCCATAACTACTGCAGCTCCGCCTTTTTGCCGTCTTACAAATTCAGCAAGTGCATAAACATCATCTATCGAAAAAGCTATTATTGCGCTACGTGGTTTTATCCGAGATATTTTTTTAAAACCAGAATATGTCAATTTTGATAGTCTATTTCTGTAAATAAATTCTGTTTCAGGCACTAAATATGAAATAAGAGTTTTGATTGTATCTGAACCAAGAAACATGGTTAATTTATCACCACGATAATTTAAAAGCCTTTCTGTAAATATATGACCTCTTTCCGGATCAGCACACATTTGTATTTCATCTATAGCTGAAAATTCAAAATTAATATCTAATGGCATAGATTCAACAGTACACAGATAAAAATCCGCTTTAGGAGGAACTATTTTTTCTTCTCCTGTTATAAGAGCAACACGTTCACAACCAATCTTTTTAACAACTTTATCGTAAACTTCTCTTGCTAATAACCTTAATGGAAATCCAATTACACCATTTCCATATTCGAGCATTCTTTCAATTGCTAAGAAAGTTTTTCCTGTGTTTGTTGGTCCTAAGATTGCTAAAATTTTTGATTCTGTTTCTTGTGGCATAATGATTTTGACATACTATATTTGGATAAAACTATAGAACAAATTAGGGATAAAAAGGGACCGAATCAACCCTTAAAATGTTCTTATTTACCCGAAAGGCCTCTTAATAGATGACAATTTGAGTGATTTTTTTATTAATATTGAAATTAATTTATTTATTTGCATTTTAATAACTTTTTTGGATGGACCGTATGCATGTACACATTGTTTTTTACTAATGACGATTGCAACGTGCCCTTTCCAAAATAGTAAATCTCCTTTTTTTATATTATTTCTATTAATTGACTTTTTAAAAAAAATCTCTTGCTCTTTACTATTACGAGGGCACCTAATTAGCTTATTTTTCATTAATTCTTGGACTAAACCAGAGCAATCTACCCCATCATTTGTGTTACCACCCCATACATATTTTGATTTATAAAATATATTTATATTTTCTAAGTAATTCCTATTCTTGATTTTTTTTATAGCTATTAAATCACGATTTCTGATCCAACCAGCATTACTTTTAGAAAGATTTTTTCCATCATTTGAAATAAAAACTTTTGAATTGAAATATAAAAACTTGTTAGTTTTTGATCTAAAATTATTATTCTTGTATAAATACGCTTTACCTGATTTTACCAAATAATTATTTTTAATAAGATGATTGTTCATATTAGTTTTTTTTACATATCCAAAATACTTATCAAACTGTGTAAAACCATAATAAAATTTTTTGTATTCTTTCAGTTTAATAAAGATTTCTCCAAATAATATCTCTTTTAAATGCTCCGACCTAAAATTAGGTTTTTTGTAAAGAATAGATGTTTTATTTTTACAGTAAAAAAATTTACTCATTGGTCTTAAATTTAGTTTTTTGTATTAATAAAATTGTTAGGTAAGGAAGTAAGAATGTTGTTAAAATAACAACTATTATTAAGACTCCAAGTTCCTCATAATTAGCATTAGTTAAAATATTTTGATTAAACTTATCCTTTACATCACGTGTAACAACAAAAATTTTATTTAAATATTTTGTTAACAAATTACTTGCACTTAGGGCTAAATTCGTGAAAGAAGCGAATACTGCAAAAAAAGTTGCTTTTAAATTATACGGAGCATTTTTTGCTATCCAAGCCAGCATAGGAATCATAGCCACTTGTCCCAAAGGGGATTCTAGCGCGGTATTTATAATTGCAATGAATTTGGCATTTATTACGTCATTTGTGATAGCAGAGGTCCATTCATGAAAACCATAATACATAGATAAACTTGGTAATAATAATATTGCATTTAAAAAAGATAAATAAATTATTATTTTTACAATAGTATTTTCGTACATAAATTTCCTAAAAAAAATTATCCCTGCCATTGTTAACAATGAGCTTATGAGTGATAGTAAAGAGAAGAATCCCTGGTCAAAACCTAAAATATCAATTTCAAACCAGCTCATTCCAGCTCCAATACTTGGTACTGATCTAAATGCAAATATAGCGATAGCAGTACCTACAATCGTATTTTTAATATTTGGTGATATTTTTTTTAAAAGGTTTTTCATCAAAAAAATTACAATCATTAGTGAACCAAAGAAAACGATCTCTTGAGACATTGGATGATTTAAAAGTCCAACTATTGAGATAAAAATTACAAAAACTAAACTACCAATTATTATTGAGTAATCTGGATTTATTTTTTTAATATTTATTTTATTATTTGTTAAAATAATCTTAGATAAAATTACACCTAAAATTGATATTATTGGAATTATTAATGCGTAAAGATAAATATTAGAATATAAAATTATTTTTTGACTATCATTTAAAGTAGAAGCATCTCTGAAGAAGTAAATATTTACCGCAGCTACTAAAACAGTACCTCCAATAATTGAAAATCTACCAAAGGTTTGCATCGTTGTGTGCATGGCTTTAATTTCTTTGTCGGTGTAATTTTTTTGATTTTTATTATATTTCGGTACAGCCTCTACTGTCATTGCATCAGCCACCACATCTTGAAGTACATATCCAACTGGTGATAAAATAGTACTTAAAATAAACCATTTCTCTGCCGACAGGTATTTGACCATAAACTCAGTATTTGAGATTAACAAATACATGATGATAAGACTTACCGAGATAAGAAACGCACCAATGTAAATTAAAATATTTTTTCTTGTCCAAATCAAATCAACCACATGTCCCAATGGCATTTTTAATGCCCAAGGAATACCAGCCCAAAAACCAAGACCTGCAAGAAAAGCTGCTGAGAGATTTAAGTAGTCTTTGATAAAGAAAATTCCTACTATTCCAGTTATACTTGAAACACCTGCAGCAAGGTAAATAAGTAGTGGTGGTATAAATGATAATTTAAAATGTTTACTTATATCCAAAAAAACTGGTTTTAAGAAAAAATTATAAATTAATAAATTTTTCATTTAATTGTTCTTTAAAAAAACTGATATATGATTTAACTATTTCGGTTACGAATTCTAAACTTTCATAATAATTCTTTAGATTGGGATAATGTTCTAAAATTTCTAGCTTGTAATGAATAGTAATTTTGTAAATTATAAAACAAAATACTAAAAATATTAAATTATATAATAGTAGTTTCGAGTCTTTTTTATTATCTTTAGTTTTAAAATTAATATTTGCCTTAGATGGATTAATTTGATCAAGAACATCTATATCTTCACTTTTTAATTTTTCTTTGCCAAAATTTTGGAACCACTCTTCATTACAAATTTCACATTTTACATTACGTCCTGGAATTGAAACTTCATCCTTTGGTATTTTAAACTTGTATTTCTTACATTTGCATTCAATAATCATATGAACTTATTAATTATAATTTTAAATTTAATGCAAGTTATATCAAATATAGATTATTTAGTATTAATTCAGGTAATTTTAATTTTCTTAACGGGAGGTATAGTAAAAGGTTTGATTGGTGTAGGTCTTCCTACAGTCACATTGACCCTTTTAAGTTTTTTATTTGATATTAAAGAGTCTATATCAATTATCCTATTGCCAATAATATTAACAAATTTATATCAAATGTTTAATGGTAAATATTTAAAACAAATTGTAAATGATGTTAAGATTTTTCAATTTGCAGCTTTTTTATTTATATTTCCAGGTTTTTATTTTTTAACTATTTTAAAATCTGATACTATTTTATTTTTTCTTGGAATCATATTAATTTTAAATTCTCTTCTTGGATTGATGAAGTATGAAATAAAATTTAAAAATTATACGTCAAAATATTTTCATATTTTCATAGGTAGTATGACAGGAGTCGTAACTGGAGTTACGGGTATATATACTATGCCATTTATATTTCTGATCCAGTCTTTACAATATTCAAAAGACAAAGTTATTCAGTTAATGGGACTAACCTTCTTTATTTTCGGATGTACACAGTTTTTTTTATTTAGCTTACATGATATGATTAATGTTGATAAATTAATTTTTTCTTTAGTTGCTTGTTTTCCAATATTATTTGGTGTTTACCTAGGGACGATTTTACGAAAAAAAATAAGTGAGGATTCGTTTAAAAAATTATTTAATTTTATTTTAGTTGTAATGGGAATAATACTTATATTAAAAATTACTTTTTAGTTTTTAATTTATTTTTGTAATTTTCGAGTTCCTTTTTGGAAATTTTACCGTCTTTGTTAACATCTATTTTTTTTGCTAACTCCTGTGATCTTTTCCTCAATTTTTTCGCTCTTTCTTGCCTAGCTTTTAAAACTTTTTTTGTCCAAATCTCATTCTCTTTGATATCTATTTTTTGATCTTTGTTTGTATCAATCTGATCAAATCTTTTTTCTAAAATTTTTAAATTTTTTTCTAAAAACTCTTTTTTAGTAATAGTTTTAAATTCAGCATTAGCTTGAGAACTGAAAAGTGGAATTAATATTAACAAATACTTTATTATTCGCATGCGCGTCAATATCATTGGTATTACTTCGTGTAAAATTTTAATTTAACTGAATTCAAGTATATAATAATAAAAATTACAGGCAGACCCAATATGGCAGTGAATATAAAAAAAAGTGGATAATTCAGTATATCTACGATTGTGCCAGAATAACCTGCAATTAATTTTGGAATAAAAAGCATTAAAGAAGTAAAAAGAGCGTACTGAGTAGCAGTGAACTTGATTGAAGTTAAAGAAGATAGATAAACCACAAATGACGCTCCTGCAAATCCACTCGCTAAATTATCTGCAATTATAATTGTAGCTAAATACACCAAGTTTTTATCTATAATTGCCAAGAGAGCAAATAGTAAATTTGTAGAAGATGCTGCTATTGCTCCAATTAATAAGCTTTTATAGGTGCTAAATTTCATTGCACAAAAACCTCCAAGAAACCCTCCGCATATCGTAGCAATCAGCCCGAAGAACTTTGAAAATGTTGCTATATTTTTAATTTCATATCCCTTTTCTAAATAAAAAATGTTAGCCATAACACCCATTACAACATCAGCTATTCTGTAAAGACCAATAAGTAATAAAATTATTATTGCTATTTTTCGATATCTTTTAAAAAAATTGGTAATTGGTTCTATAAATATTTCTCTAGATTTTTTTTTTGGTAAAAATTTTATTTTTTCTAAAATATAAAGGGTTATTAGAGAAGATACAAAACTAAATAATATTTTTGTTAAACTAAAAAGAAAAGTAAATAAATAGTTTGAATTATCAATTATTGGAAAATTCAAAAAAACAACGAAAAAAATTATAACAGAAAATAATGTAGAGATAGTAAATTTCACTTGGCTAATTTTGCCTATTTTATTTTGATTTTTTGTATTCGGTTCTTTCGCAAATATAGTTGAAATTAGACCTATACCCATAAACAAACTTATAATTTGATAAACGTGTTTCCACACATTTTGTTGATATGATTCGCCACCAAAAATTGCTGCCAGCCAAAGACTGCCAGCTCCTGAAACAATCATAGCCACTCTATATCCTGCCAGATACATAGACGATAACGGCCCCTGTTTTTTTTCAGGAGCTGACTCAATTCTAAATGCATCAATTACTATGTCCTGTGTAGCGCTGAAAAAAGCTATCAGCACGATTGATAACACCATAAATTTTAAGCCACTTTGAGGATTTGAATACGAAGCCAAAATAATTGAAAAAAAAATTAAAAGTTGAGTTGTTAACAACCAACTCTTCCGGTGTCCGATTTTTCCTAAAATAGGAATTTGAAATTTATCAACTATCGGGCTCCATAAAAACTTAAAAGAATATGCAAATCCTGCCCAACTAAATAATGTTACAGTACTTCTGTCAATACCCGCAGTTATTAACCAAACTGATAGAGTCGAAAAAACTAACATTATTGGCAGACCAGCTGAAAAACCTAGGCCTCCCATTATTATGTTTTCCTTTTTTAAAAAAATATTAAGTTCTTTAATCATTAACAAATTTTCATTAAGGTTTAAAAAATAATTTAATTATTTTAAAGGTACGGGTGCATCACTTTTGCTATTCATATAGGCAATAACGTTAGCTCTATCTTTATCTTTTTTTAAACCAATGAAACCCATTTTAGTTCCCTTCATGTATTTCATAGGTTTATGTAGAAAACCATTCAATTCTTCAAATGACCAATTTTTCCCATATGTTGCCATTGCAGTGGAATATTTGAAGCCTTCAACAGCACCGATTTTTCGATTTACAACACCCCATAAAGCGGGCCCTATTTTATTCACTCCACCCTTATTAACGCTATGACAAGCTGCACATTTTTTGAACACTTTTCCTCCAGCTTCAATGGAAGCTGATGCTAATAATGGTTTTATAGAAGTTAATTGTACTTCTATTTTAGTTTCCTTTTTTACCTTCGAGGTGTTTTCAACAATTCCTTCAACTTTATATGCAGATTTTTTTGGTTTATCTACTTTATAAACAAAATTGCCCAATTCTTTGATACCTATAAATAGGAGCGCAGTAATTAGCACTGCTGCTGCAATTTTGTTAAATTCAAAACTATCCATTACTTAATAATTGAATTCATATATTATTTTTTTAAAGATTTAGAGTATAAAATAAAGTAACAGTTGTCGCACTTAATGAATAAAACTGCTATTATCATACCCAGTCATTTAGCAGCCAAAAGGCTACCAAATAAACCATTATTGAAAATAAATGACAAGTCTATGATTTTGCATGTTTTAGAAAGAGCAAAAAAAACAAACATTCGAGATGTATTCGTTGCAACCGCGGATGAAGATATTGCAAGAGAAATAAAAAAAAATGGTGGGAATGCTATTATTACTGGAAGTCATCATACTACTGGTAGTGATAGAATTTATGAGGCAATTAAAATATTAAATTTAGATCACGAAATTATAATCAATGTACAGGGCGATATGCCAACAATTAACCCTAAAACAATTAATATGATAAATGATTTTATGATTTCTAATCCTAATGTTTCAGTTTCTACAGTTGCTAGTAAGATAAATGAAAAAGAAATTAATGACGTCAATGTAGTCAAAGTAGTGACATTAGATAATTTGAGTAAAAATAAATTCTTGAAATCTTCAGATTTTGTTAGATCAATTACTAAAGAAAAGTTTTTTTATCATCATATAGGACTTTATGCTTATAAAAAGAATATTTTATCAGAATTTGTAAAGATGAATAAAACTAAAAATGAATTAAACAGAAGTCTTGAACAAATGAGATTTATTGACCATAATATTGATATATTTGTTGGTTACACTGATGATAATCCATTAAGTGTAGATACTAAAGATGATTTAAAAAGAATTAGGAAGATATTATGAAGAATAAAATAGCTATACAAGGTGAATTAGGATCATATTCGCATCTTGCTGCGAACGAAATTTATAAGGAAGTGGATGTAATTCCGTGTAAGACTTTCGATGAAGCATTAAATTTAACTAAAAATAATAAAGATATAAATGCTGTCATTCCTATAGAGAACTCAATTGCGGGAAGGGTTGCAGACGTTCATTATTTGTTACCAAAATACAAACTAAAAATAATCGGTGAGTCTTTTCATAAAGTCAGTCATTGTCTAATAATATTAAAAGGAAATAATTTAAAAAACGTTAAATATGTTAAAAGTCATTCACATGCAATTAGCCAATGTCATGATAAAATAAATAAATATAATCTTATACCTATAATTGAAGCTGATACAGCAGGCGCAGCTAAAAAATTAAGTGAAGAAAAAAATATTCAATCTGCAGTGATAGCTTCAGATTTAGCAGCAAAGATTTACAATTTAGAGGTAATAGAAAAAAGTTTTGAGGATAGATCTGGAAATACAACCAGATTTTTAACAATGTCTTCAGAAAAAAGCAAAACTATTTCTTTTGAAGAAAATAAAAAATATATTACTACCTGTATATTTAAACTAAAAAGCTTACCCGCTGCACTTTATAATTCTTTAGGAGGATTTGCTTTTAACAATGTAAACCTGACAAAGTTAGAGAGTTTTACCGTTAATAATACTTTTGATCAGGCACTTTTTTATTTAGACATAGAAGGTCATTTTGAAGATCCCAAGGTAAGTTCCGCTATACGTGAACTTAAAAAAAATACTGAAAGTTTAGATATTTTAGGAGTTTATCGTGCTTCTGATTACAGAAATAAAAATTAGTCCACAGATTCTACTCTGTAGATTTTAAACTAACTTGTTATATTAGTATGGGGAATTGGTAATAGGTGGATGTTACGTTAATCCGGTCAGATTCGAGAGAAAGCAGCCGTACCGTAAATTTTTCAGGTTATTATTCAGTTCCCCGCTTAAAAATATGAATAATAGAAAACCATTAGCATTAAAATATCGTCCCCAAAAATTCAATGAATTAATTGGACAAAATTCTATGGTTCTATCAATTCAGAATGCAATCAAATCAGATCGAATACCAAATGCTTATTTATTAACCGGTATTCGCGGCACTGGAAAAACTTCAACAGCCAGAATAATAGCAAAGGCAATTAATTGCGAATTTGGTTTTGCCTTTAACAACGAAAACAAAAATAAAGATTTTTGTGAGTGTGATAACTGTAAAGCAATTACTAATTCAAATCACATTGATATTCTAGAAATGGATGCTGCATCAAAGACTGGGATTGATGACATAAGAGAAATATTGGAAGCATCAAAATACCATCCATCAATAGCAAAATTTAAAGTTTTTATTATTGACGAAGTGCATATGTTATCCAAGCAAGCGTTTAATGCATTATTAAAAACTTTAGAAGAACCACCTTCTCATTTAAAATTTATATTAGCTACTACTGAAATAAAAAAAATCCCTGTAACTATTTTGTCAAGATGTCAAAGATTTGACCTTAGAAGAATTAAAGTTGATGAAATGAATATTTTTTTAAATCAAATAGCGCAAAAAGAAAAAGCTGATATAGATAGTAATTCTCTAAGTTTAATATCTAAATCGTCAGAAGGTTCTGTAAGAGATGCATTATCTATTTTAGATCAAGTAATTATTACCTATAATCTTGCAGGAGAAAAGGCAACAGAAGATAAAGTTAGAAAAATACTTGGCTTAGCAGATGAGTCTAAAATTATTGATTTAATGTCACATGTTGTTGAAGGTAATTGTTCAAAAGCCATTGAAAGCTCGGAAGAAATTTTCGATATTGGAGCTGATCCAAAACTTGTTTTACATAGTCTATTAGAGGTTTGTTATTTAATGACAAGGACAAAAATATTGGGAAAAATTTCAAAAGATTTAAACGTTTCAGAAACAGAATCGAAACGTTTAGAAGAAATTGTCAAAAATTTAGATTTGACATATTTAACAATGTTATGGCACTTTTTAATAAAGGGTTTAGAAGATCTAAATTTATATCCAAATTTATCAGTAGCTTTCCAAATGTTATTGACAAGATTATGTCATCTGAAAAATATGCCAGATCCCCAGGAAGTTTTAAATAGTATGAAGGATATAAAAATAAACAACTCAAATATAGAAAATAGTGATAATTTAATTACGAAGCCAAAAACTCAAATCAAAAATATTTCACAAGAATTAGAAAAACCTAAATCAAATTTAAACGAGAATAAAATTACTTCAAAAATTAATAGTTTAAATGATCTAATCAATATTACTGAAAAGGAGAAGGAAATAGAATTGAAATTTGATTTAGAGAGAAATGTTAGATTAGTAAAATTTTCTAATGGTAAAATTGATATCGCCTTTAATGAGAAATTATCGAAAGATTTTATAAAAAAACTTACATCAAAATTACTTGAATGGACCGGTCAAAGATGGATAATAACTTTATCCAAGGATATAGGTGACCAGACAATTTATGAGAAAAAATATGAAGTAAAAAAAAAACTATTTGAGGATGCAAAAAAGACTGAAGTTTATCAAAGGATTAAAGAACTTTTCCCTGATGCTGAAATAACTGACGTAGAACAAATAAACGATCAAGAAAGAGACGAGTAATAAATGGATTTTAGTAAAATGTTAAAGCAAGCTCAAGAAATGCAGCAGAAAATGATGGAAGCTAAAAATGAACTTAAAAATATTGTAGCCGAAGGTGCGTCCGGTGGCGGAACTGTTAAAATTCAAATGAATGGGCATTTTGAAGTCGTAAAAGTAAATATTAGTGAAGAGATTTTAAAAGAAGATAAGGGTGTAATAGAAGACCTGATTATAGCTGCAACGAATAATGCGAAGAAAGAAGTTGAGGGAAAAACGCAAGACGAAATGTCAAAAATAACAGGCGGTATTAAGATGCCACCTGGATTTAAATTCCCGATGTAAAATGAAATTAATTGAACCTGCACTTGATAATTTAATAAGTCTAATTTCTCGGTTACCTGGCTTAGGACCAAAATCCGCCAGAAGAATAGCTTTGTATTTATTAAAGAATAAAAACAATCTTATGAAACCTTTAGCGGAGACGCTTTCAATTGCTCATTCTAAAATTTTAAGATGTAATATTTGCGGTGGTATTAAATCATTAGATGTAAGTTGCACTATTCAAAAATGTGAATATTTGAGTAATTCTTATGATCAATTATGTATCGTAGAAAATATTGCTGATATGTGGGCAATGGAGGCAACGAATATTTACAAAGGTCACTATCATATCCTTGGCGGGACATTATCAGCGTTAAATGGATCTGATCCAGCAACATTATTGATAAATTCTTTAATTGAAAGAGTTAAAAAAAATAATGTTAAAGAGGTTATCATTGCTACATCTGCGACCATTGAAGGTCAAACAACTGCACATTATATTCATGATAGTTTAAAAGGTCTTAAAGTAAAAATTACAAAATTAGCCCATGGTTTGCCTGTAGGTAGTGAAATTGAATACTTAGATGATGGTACATTATTTTCTGCTTTTAAATATAGAAATTCAGTAAGCGAAAAATAAAATGGCAGTTTTACAAATTTTACAAGAACCGAATCCAATCTTAAGAATGAAATCCAAAGATGTTGAAAAAGTTGATCATAAACTTCAAACTTTAATGAATGAAATGCTTGAGACTATGTATCAGGCTCCTGGCATAGGATTAGCAGCACCGCAGGTTGGAGTATTAAAAAGAGTAATCGTGATAGATCTCTCAAAAGATGAAGAAAAAAAAAATCCTTTATTTTTTGTTAATCCTAAAGTTGTTTGGAAGTCAGAAGATATAGTTTCCCGTGAGGAAGGATGTTTATCAATACCTGGTCATTTTGCCGAAGTTAGAAGACCAAACAAATGTAAGGTTGAATATTTAGATTATCATGGAAAAATGAAGTTGCTTGATGCTGAAAATTTACTAGCGACTTGTATTCAGCACGAAATTGACCATTGTAATGGAGTATTATTTATAGATTATTTATCAAAACTAAAAAAAGATATAATTATTAAAAAATTAATAAAAGCAAATAGAGAAAATTAAATCTAGCGATAATATTATCAATGAAAATAGCCTTTATGGGAACCCCAACTTTTGCCATCCCTGCATTAAAAAAAATTGATCAAACATTTAAAATAGATACTATTTATACGCAACCACCAAGAAAGTCTAAAAGGGGTATGAAAGAATTAATTAGCCCTGTTAACGAAATATCAAATCAATTAAAATTAGATGTTAGAACACCATACAACTTAATTGATGATTTAGACTTTTTTAAGTCAAAAAGTTTTAATTTAGCAGTGGTCGCTGCATATGGCCAGATTATTCCAGAAATTTTTTTGAAAGAATGTTTATTTATTAATATACATGCATCAATGTTACCAAGATGGAGAGGGGCTGCTCCAATACAAAGATCATTAATGAATAAAGATAAATCTACAGGAATTTCAATTATGAAAATTGAGAAAGAACTTGATAGCGGTCCAGTTTTATTAACTCAAGGTTTACCACTAACTATTTACTCTAAGCACGGCGATATTGAAAATAAACTTTCAAAAATTGGTTCTGAATTAGTTGTGAAGGCAATCAAGAAAATAAATGATAACAATTATAAATTTGTAGAGCAAAATCATAATTTAAAAACATATGCTAAAAAAATTTCAAAAGAAGATGAGGAAATTATTTGGAATTTAGAAGCAGAAACTATTATAGCAAAAATACATGCTTTATCACCAAATCCAGGTTCATATTTTTATTATAATCATGATAAATTAAAAATATTTGAGTGCAAACTGACAGAAAAAAAATCTGATAAACCTGGCTGTGTTCATATTAAAAATGAGAGATTGTTTATTGCCTGTAAAGATAAATATGTTGAAGTTTTGGAAATTCAAAAATCAGGAAAAAATAGACAAAAAGCAAAAGAATTTTTAAAGGGTTATAAATTTTACTAATGCCTCGTTACAAAGCAATTGTTGAATATAATGGCACAGGTTTTGAAGGTTGGCAATCACAATCTAGTGGAAATACAATTCAACAATTAATTGAAAAATCTCTTTCAGATATTCAACTAAATAAAATAAAAATTTTCGGATCTGGTCGAACAGATTCTGGCGTTCATGCATTAGGTCAAGTATTTCATTTTGATTATAATAAAGAGCTAGATTGTAAGAGAGTACTACTTGGAATTAATCATTATTTAAAAAAAAAATATATAAGTATTCTATCTATGGTTTCTACGAGTGATAATTTTGACTCACGTAGAGACGCCAGGCTGAGGACATATAGATATAAAATTTTAAATCGAATAGCCTTTCCTGCCATTTTAGAAAATCAGGTTTGGCACATAAAAAAAAATTTGGACTTTGAACTAATGAAAAAAGCATCTGCATTATTTCTTGGCTCGCACGATTTTACAACTTTTAGAGCCTCTTCCTGTGAAGCCACTTCGCCTCTGCGGGAAATTATATTATCAGATTTAAAAAAACATGATGATGAGATTATTTACACAATTAAATCAAGATCATTTTTACAACATCAAGTAAGATCTATGGTTGGTGCTATAAAAGCAGTTGGAGAAAATAAATGGACATTAAAAGATTTTGACATTGCGTTAAAGTCGAAAGATAGAAATAAATGTGCTACTCCAGCGCCCGCATGTGGTTTATATTTAGTGTCTGTAGAGTATTAAAATGGAAAATAAATTTTTATGGAAAGCAGATGATAATAGAAAGAAAAATTCTAATATTAAAAAGTTTGCTGATAAAATATCTAAAAAATATAACATTGATTTTAAAGATAGTTTCATAGAATTGCATAATTGGTCGATTAAAAACCCCGAACATTTCTGGAATGATTATTGGGATTATTCACAAATTATTGGAAACAAAGGTAAACAAGTAATAACTAAACATAAAGTTTTTTACAAAAATCAATTTTTTAAAGACTCAAAACTGAATTTTGCAGAAAATTTATTAATCAAAAATAATCAGGAAACAGCAATCTATTCTTTGAAAGAGGGTGGTTTAAAAGAAAGTATTACATGGAAAAAACTGTGCGAAAATGTATTTAAAATATCTTCTTTTTTTAAAAAAATTGGTCTTAATAAAAATGATCGTGTTGCTGGATATGTTCCGAATACAATAGAGACGATTATAAGCTTTCTAGCAGCTGCTAAAAACGGGCATATATGGTCTAGCTGCTCTCCTGATTTTGGAATTCAGGGGTTAGTAGATCGTTTCAAACAAATTGAACCAAAGGTTCTTATTGCTTGTGATTATTATTATTACAATGGAAAAAAAATTAATATTCTCAATCGTATTCCAGAAATATTGAAAGAAATACCCTCAATCAAAAGAGTCATAATTTTTAATTATATTGAAAAAGAAGTATCAATCCATGATTATGATAATTTCAAAGAAATTTTAGACACATCAGACCAAGACGATCAGTTTGAGAGATTTGAATTTAATCATCCTATTTATATTTTATATTCAAGTGGTACTACTGGAGTACCAAAGTGTATTGTACATGGTGCAGGCAACGCATTGATTGAGCAAAAAAAAGAACTCTCAATACATTGTGATGTCAAAGATAAAGATAGGTTGTTTTATTTCACTACAACTGGATGGATGATGTGGAACTGGCAAGTCGCAGCATTATCATGTGGTGCAACAATTTATTTGTATGATGGATCACCTTTTTATCCTAAACTAGATATTTTAATTGAATATTGTTCTGAAAATAAATTTACATTATTCGGAGTTAGTGCAAAATATTTAGATCATTTAAAGAATGAGAAATATAATGCTTCTAAATTTGATTTAAGCAATTTGAAAACAATCACATCTACTGGATCTCCATTGGTTGCTGAAAGTTTTGAATATGTTTATAAAAATATTAAATGTGATGTCCATTTATCTTCTATAAGCGGTGGAACAGATGTTGTTGGAAGTTTAGTTATAGGTAATATTTTTCAATCAGTTTACGCAGGAGAAATTCAAGGTTCCAGTTTAGGAATTGAAATTGATATTTTCGATGAAAAAGGAAATGGCTTACCGAATGATGAAAAAGGTGAACTGGTAGTTAAGAGACCTTTTCCATCAATGCCAATAATGTTTTGGGAGGATTCCGATGAATCAAAAATAAAGTCTGCATATTTTGAAAAATATTTTAATATTTGGCATCATGCTGATTATATTCAAAGAACAAAAAATAATGGATTTATAATTCATGGAAGATCTGACTCTACATTAAATCCTGGCGGTGTAAGAATTGGGACATCAGAAATTTATAGGCAAGTCGAAAGTTTCGATGAAGTTACCGAAGCATTAGTTGTGGGACAAAATTTTAATGATGATGTTAGAATAATACTTTTTGTTAAGTTAAAAGACAAAATGATGTTAAGTGATAAATTGATTCAAAATATCAAATCCACAATTAGAAAAAATTGTTCACCAAGACATGTTCCACCAATAATTAAAAGTTGTCCAGATATCCCGAGAACTAAGAGCGGTAAAATTGTTGAGGTTGTAGTAAGAAAAATTTTAAATAAAGAAAGTATCAATAACATTGAAGTTTTAGCAAACCCTGAGATTTTAAATTTTTATAAAAATATTAAAATTTAATTCTCAATTAAAGCTCTAACATGCTCATACGCACTTTCTCTAAGTGCATCAAGATTATAACCACCTTCTAAAATTGAAACTATTTTTCCATCACAAATGTCGTTTGCTATAGTTAGAATTCTTTTTGTAATTTCATAAAAATCTGAAGATTTTAAATTAATCTGCGCTAAAGGATCTTCAGTATGTGCGTCAAATCCCGAAGAAAGCAGAATAAACTCAGGTTTAAAGCTTTTTAATTTTTTAAGAATATATTCAAAGCTATTGAAATAAATGTTGCTTTTGGTTCCTGAGTCTAAAGGAATATTTAAAATATTATCCGAAGAACCTTTCTCGTTTGAAGATCCTGTACCTGGATAAAAGGGATATTGATGCGAAGAGATATATAGAACATTAGGATTATTATAGAAAATTTCTTGAGTACCGTTTCCGTGGTGAACATCATAATCAATGATTGCAATTTTGTTATATTTATAATGATATAATAAATATGAAGCACCAATAGCAACATTGTTGTAGATACAAAATCCCATGGCTTTATTACTTTCAGCATGATGTCCAGGCGGTCTTACTGAACAAAAAGAGTTTTTATATTTTCTATTATTTACCTGGTCAATTGCCATTATTATAGATCCAACTGCATCCAATGCAGCTTGTTTAGATCCTGGCGATATTATGGTATCGCCATCTAAAAATTTAATTCCATTCTTAGGAAATGATAATGATAAATTATTTAAGTATTTCTTATTATGTGTTTTTTCAATAATAGAATGATCAAATGATTTTGGTTGAAACCATTCGATATTTTTATCAAATTTTCTTAGTTCCTTATTGATAACTTTTACTCGATCTATACGCTCTGGATGACCGGGGCCCGTAATATGATTTTGATATGTTAACGATGTAATTATTGAAGTTTTCAATTAAAAAAACATTTGATAATTTTAAGGTATATTGATTTGAGCTTTTTCATATCTTTAATCGATGATCTTTCATCTACTTGATGCATTGTATTACCAACCAAACCAAATTCAATACATGGAGCTATATCTTTTATAAACCTAGCATCAGAAGTTCCGCCTGTTGTTGATAATTTTGTTTTTTGTTTAGTTTCTTTTTTAATTATTTCTTGAATCTTTTTTACCATTCGATTTGGTTTTGTAAGAAAAGATGTTCCAGTACCAATAAATTTTACTTCAGTTTTGCATTTAAATTTTTTCTCAAATTTTTTAATTGTTTTTGATATTCTTTTTTTTAATGAATTAAAAGTATGTAGATTGTTATATCTTATATTAAAAGTTGCACTTGCTTTAGCTGGTATTACATTATCTGCAGTATTATCTATGTGAATTCTTGTTATTTCTAGATTAGACGGTTGAAAATTTTTGTTACCTTTATCCAAAGGCTTTGATTTAAGTTCGTCCAAAATTTTAATAATTGGTGTTGCAGGATTTAATGCTTCGTGAGGATATGCAATATGACCCTGCTTTCCTTTTATAGTTAAATAAGTTGTGATACTACCTCTTCTTCCATGTTTAATCATCTGTCCTAATTTGCTTCTATTTGAAGGTTCACCCACAAGACAAAAATCAATGTTTTCCTTTTTTTTTTTTAAATATTCAACAACTTTCTTTGTCCCATTAACCGCAATTCCTTCTTCATCGCCAGTTATTAAAAAACTGATTGATCCATAGAATTTCTTATCTTCATTTAAAAATTGACTTACAGCAGAAATAAAACAGCCAATAGCACCTTTCATATCACTAACACCTCTACCAAATAAATAGCCGCTTTTTATTTTTGCCTTGAAAGGATTGGTAGACCATGACGCTAAATCACCAGCCGGTACTACATCGGTATGTCCAGCAAAACATAGGTTTGGAGATTGAGTCCCATACCTTGCGTATAAATTTATTATTTTCTCTGTTCCCTTTTCTTGGAATGACATTAACTTACATTTAAATCCAAGTTTTTTTAAATGTTTAGTTACTACTTTCATTGCTCCAAGATCTTTAGGGGTAACACTAGGTTTGTTTATAAGTTCTTGTGTAAATCTAATTTCGTCAATGAGCTTACTCATTCGTTAGTCTCTAAGTAAATCATTTATAGAAGTTTTACTTCTTGTTTTTTCATCAACTGTTTTTACAATGACGGCACAATATAAACTTGGTCCGTTGCCATTCTTGTCTGGTAATGAACCAGGAACCACTACTGAGTATGGAGGAATTTTTCCATATATAGTTTCACCGGTTTTTCTGTCAATTATTTTTGTAGATTGACCAATAAAAACACCCATTGAGATAACTGATCCTTCGCCAACAATTACACCTTCTACAATCTCAGACCTAGCGCCGATAAAACAATTATCTTCAATAATAGTTGGATTAGCTTGCATCGGTTCTAGAACTCCTCCAATTCCAGCCCCTCCAGATATATGACAGTTTTTTCCAACTTGAGCACACGACCCAACTGATGCCCAAGTATCAATCATAGAACCTTCATCTACGTAGGCACCAATATTCACAAATGAAGGCATAAGCACAACGTTTTTCGCTATATAAGATCCATGCCTTACAACTCCATTAGGCACCATTCTAAAATTTGCTTTTTTAAATTCTTCTTTACCCCACCCAGCGGTTTTACCTTTAACTTTATCCCACCAAGTTGCATAGGGTCCAGCAAGTGTGTCCATTTCACTTGTTTTAAAACTTAATAGTATTGCTTTCTTAATCCATTGATGAACTGCCCAATGAGACCCTTTTTTTTCAGCAATCCTGATTTCACCTTTGTCGACTTTGTCTATTGTATTATTAATTGCATCTAAAATTGATTTATCTGAAGCAACACTAACATTAGATCTATCCTCCCAAGCATCATTAATAATTTTTTCCATTATTGACCAATCGACTCATTTGTTTGTTTTAAAAAATCCGTAAGATTTTTTATAGTATAATCAATATGATTTCCATCAAATCCTTTTTTACAATATGGGTCGTTACTTTCAATCCATGCAGTTTTCATACCCATGTTATAGGCTGGTTCTAAATTTCGAGCAATATCTTCAATAAAAATACTCTTTTCGCATTCAATATTAAATTTTTTTACAAGTTTATTATAAGGTTCAACCTCGGGTTTTGGAATAAAATCACAATCTACGATATCAAATATTTTTTTAAAATTATTTATTATACCAAGACGTTCGATAACTCTTTCCGCATGTTTTTTAGAACCGTTTGTGAATATAATTTTTTCTCCAGGTAGTTTTTCTATTTGTTCATTAAGTTTAGGATTTTCTTTCAAAAAATCATAATCAATATCATGAACAAATTCTAAAAAGTGATGAGCATCAATATCGTGTTTCTTCATTAATCCATTCAGAGTTGTCCCATGGTTATGAAAATATTCATTTTTAATTTTAAGAGCCTCATCCTTTGGTACTTTTAAATTTTCCATGATAAATTTACACATTTTCTTATCTATTTCCCCAAAAACATTGGTTGTTGCTGAATAAAGTGTGTTATCTAAATCAAAAATCCAATATCTAATGTTATTTAGTTCTTTCATTTTGTAATTAATGTACCAGCGCCTTCATCTGTAAACAACTCATGCAGTACTGCATGTGGTCTTGTGCCATCAATAATAACTACACCCCCAACTCCGTTTTTAATAGCTGAGATACAAGTTTGTATTTTTGGTATCATACCGCCAGTTATAGTTTCATTATCAATTAATGTTTGAGCCTCTGATACTGTTAATTTCGAAATATATTTACCATTTTGATCTTTAACACCAGGTACATCAGTCATTAAGAGCAATCTTGTGGCCTTTATTTTTATTGCTATTATTCCAGCCGCAGTATCAGCATTTATATTGAAAACTTGATTTTTATCGCCAAGGCCCATTGGGGCAATTACAGGCACTTTATTTAATTTTATTATATTATTGAGCTTATCAACGTCTATTTCTTCTGGATCGGCTACAAACCCTAGATCTGGATTTTTAGCTTTTGTAACTTTTAAAATTCCATTTTTATTTCTTGCAGTTATAGGTTCAGCAATAGCATTAAATGAATTAATTGTTCTTACTAAATCTGGGTTAATATCATTTAACAAAACATCTTCCACAATTTTTATCACATTCTCGTCTGTTACTCTTAAGCCTAATATAAATTTACTTTTTATATTTTGCTTTTCTAACCTTTTTTTTATTTGTGGACCGCCACCATGTATAACTAAACTTTTTATACCAATCAGATTACATATTGCAGCATCCTGAGCAAAAGCTTTGGATAACTGATCATTCGCCATGACTTGGCCCCCATATTTTAATACAATTTTTTTTAATTTATATTTTTCAACAAATTTGAGAGCTTTTTCTATTTGAGGTGCGTCTTTTTTTGGCCAAAGATTTTTAAGATCCATTAAACAGTTTTTACTTTAGTTTTTCTTATAATCACATATTGCTGAGCCATAGTTAAAATATTATTTATACTCCAGTAAATAACTAGACCGGATGGGAATGAAGCCAATAAAATAGTTAAAATAAAGGGAAAGAACATGAAAATTTTAGCTTGTATTGGATCTGGTGGAGCAGGATTAAGTTTTTGCTGTATGTACATCGTCACCCCCATAATTATTGGCCACGCACCTATAATTAGAAAACTTGGTGGACTCCATGGAATTAAACCAAAAAGGTTAAATACTGTTGTGGGATCTGCCGCTGATAAATCTTTTATCCATCCATAAAACGGAGCATGTCTCATTTCAATCGTGACAAAAAGCATTTTATATATTGCAAAGAAAAAAGGTATTTGAATTAAGACTGGAAGACAGCCTGAAATCGGATTTACCTTCTCTCTCTTGTATAAATTCATCATTTCCATTTGTATTTTTTGTTTATCATCTTTATACAAATCTTTTAGGCGCTGCATTTCTGGCTGCAATGCTTTCATTTTTGCCATGGATGCAAAAGAGTAGTTTGCCAAAGGGAAAAATAGCAATCTCACAGCTGCAGTTAGTAGAATAATAGCAATACCAAAATTGCCACTAATTTTGTAAAGGTAATCAATTATAAAAAATAAAGGTTTGGTAAAAAAGTGAAACCAACCCCAATCAATTGCTAAATCGAATTTATGAAATCCTTTGTTTTCTGCATAACCATCAACAACTGCCACTTCTTTTGCTCCAATAAATATATTGGATATATTAGATCCTGATTGATTTACATTAATAGTTGTTGGATCTGTAATGATATAATTTGCTTTGTATGCCTTATCATAGGAAAACTCAGCATTAAAATTTTTACCTTTCTCTGGAATTACAGCTGTGAGCCAATATTTATCCGTAATGCCAACCCAACCTTTTGATCCCTTGTAACTTTTTTTTTTCTCTAGGACGTCATCATAATCTTCTTCTGTTAAATTTTCGTCAACAACACCAAGTAAACCCTCATGAAGAATATAAAAATCTTGTATTTTTGGTTTTTGCTTTCTTGTAATTTGAGCATAATGAAACAAGTTAATAGTTTGATTTGATTGATTTTTTATTTGTTCATTTACTGTTATTAAATATTTATTATCTATAGAAAATTCTTTGATAAAAGTTAGTCCTGCACCGTTACTCCATTCTAATTTAACAGATCTATTTGGATTTAAAATTTTATTCCCTACAGCTTTCCATTCAGTTTGATTATTAGGTACAATCTCACTCCCAGATGTTGCCCAACCAGTTTCTAAATAATAAGATTGATCAATTTTTTTTGGACTAAGTAAAACTACTTTATTACTATTTGCACTTTGATTTGAATTGTAATTCTTTAATATTATATCATCTATCAGCCCGCCTTTTAATGCAATGGATCCAGATAAATTAGCATTTTCAATTTTTATTCTCCTTGTTTCTGTAATAGCATCAGATCTAGAAACTTTAATCTCAACATTTTTTTTTACAATTGATGGAGCAGACGGTTTTTGACTCTTAGTAGTTTGCTCTGTTTTAATTTGTTCATTTTCCACTTCGACGTACTCATCGCCATACATAAATTGCCAAAAAATGATGACCATTGTTGAAAGTACAACAGCCATAAGAACATTTTTATTTTCCATCTTTATTCTCCACAGGGTCAAACCCAGAACTGCCACCTAAAAATTTTATTGGATGGCATTTTAAAATCCTTTTCATACCTGAATAACTTCCAATTAAAAAACCTTTTTTTTGGATAGATTCGATAAAATAATTAGAACATGTTGGCAAAAACCTGCAATTTGGTCCTAGAAGCGGTGAAATTAAATACTTATAAGTTTTGATAATTGAAATTAGAGTTTTTGATAAAATTTTTTCAATAATTTTCATTAAATTGATTTTAGTTTGATCATGAGTTTATCTACAATAATTTGGTAATCTTCATCATAAATTTTGGATTTTGCAAAGATTGCATATTTAAATTTTTTTTTAAACTTATTTTTGATTTTTAAAATTGCTTTTCTTACAGCCATCTTTAATCTTCTTCTCATTCTATTTCTCGCAACGGCGTTTCCCAGCTTTTTAGCTGCAACACAACTTAATTGAATTGAATTTTTATTATCAGATGTATCTTTTAATTTGTAAAAAATTGTAAATAAATCTGAATTCATTTTTTCCCCTGATAGCACATATTTAAACTCTTTGCTCCCGCTTAAACTTACGAAGGAGATTCTGTTCTGCATTAATTAAGCTGATATTCTTTTTCGACCTTTAGCTCTTCGTCTAGCTAACGTTTTTCTGCCATTTTTCGTAGACATTCTTGATTTAAATCCATGTCTTCTGGCTCTGACTTTTTTACTAGGTTGATAAGTTCTTTTCATTACTATAATAAATTTTTTGCACTTATAAGAAATTCTTATTTGTATGTACAGTAAAAAATTATTGGCGATATTACTAATGAATACACTATCTAAAATAAAAATTTATTTAGGTTTAGCATATTTAACAGTTGTTACATGTGTTGTAATTGCTTTCTTCTATTATGGAGTAAATACATTTTTAAGTCCATCTTATCTGATAGAAAATAAAAATTATATTTTTGAATTAAGAGACCAAAATCTTTTATTAATTGGAAGTGCTTATTTCGTTTTTTCTGTCATTTGGGTTTTTTTAATGGGCTTTGGGACACCGCTAGTCATATTTGCTGGATTTGCTTTTGGTACAATTTTAGGATCGGTATTGTCAATTTTTTCTTTCACAATTGGAGCAACATTCCTTTACTGTTTTGCAAATAATTATTTTGGAGATTTGGTTGAAAAATATTTAGGTAGAAAGTATTCTAAATTAAAAAATAATATTAATGAAAATGAATTAAGTTATTTTTTTAGTCTAAGAATTGTTCCAGGAATACCTTTCCCAATAAAAAATTTATTACCGGTTTTATTTAATATGAAAGTAAAAAATTTTTTTTTAGCAACACTCTTTGGCGAAGCAGTACCTATAATAATTTCTGTAAGTATTTTTAGTGGTATTAGTAGCGCATTTCAAGGCGATAAAGATTTTAGTTTAAATTTATTATTTGCACCAGAGATCTTTTTTCCATTATTAGCTCTTGCTATAATGTCTTTAGTCGCAAATTATATAAAAAAAAAATATTTTAATTAAGAAAAATGAGATTCGTAACATTTAAAAAAAATAACAACATTAGAGTAGGATTAGAAATACTTAACAAGGGAATTATTGATGTAAACAAAGCAAATAACAATCTTCCTAATGATTTAAATAATATAATCAAAAAATATTCAGAATTTGAAAATCAGATTCAAAATATTAATAATACTCAAAATATTCATTATTCTATAGATGAGGTAAAATTATTATCTCCTATACCCGTTCCGGTACGTGATATTATTTGTGTTGGTAAAAATTATGCTAAACATGCTAAAGAAGTTCAGAAATCATCCTTTAGTACGTTGCAAGAAAAAAAGTATGTTCCAAATGAGCTAATTATTTTTAATAAGGCGACTACTTCAGTTATTGGACCAAATGATAAAATAGAATTAATAAATGACCGAACAAACACAACGGATTATGAAGGAGAGCTTGGCGTGGTAGTAGGAAAGAGGTCTAAAAATATAAAGTATTCCAATGCAACAGATATAATTTTTGGATATACAATAATAAATGATGTTACCGCCAGAAAGTTACAAAATAATCATAAGCAATGGTTTATTGGTAAAAGTCCTGACACATATTGTCCAATGGGACCTTGTATTATTACAAAAGATGAAATCGAAAATATTAAGAATATTAAGATACAAACAACTGTTAATGGTGAAACTAGACAAAGTGGAATTGTCAAAGATATGATTTTCAATATTTCAACTATAATTGAAATTTTAACTAAATCGATGACACTTGTAGAAGGTGATATTATAGCAACAGGCACTCCCTCCGGTGTTGGTATTGGGTTTGATCCGCCTAAATTTTTAAAATCTGGTGATAAAATAAAAATATCAGTAGATTCAATTGGAATACTTGAAAATGAAGTAATTTAAAAGTATAAGCAATGCATGACATTCGAATTACCTAAACTAGATTACCAAAATGATTCATTAGCACCCATCATGTCACAAGAGACATTAGATTTACATCACGGCAAGCATCATCAAACATATGTGACAAATTTAAATAATTTGCTTAAAAATACTGATTTAACTGGAGCATCATTGGAGGAGATTGTAAAAAAAACGGCAAATGATAACTCAAAAGCAGGAATTTTTAATAACGCAGGCCAACACTGGAATCATATTCTATTTTGGAAATGTATGAAACCAAAGGGTGGGGGAGCAATGCCATCCGACTTAGAGAAAAGAATTATAGCTGATTTTGGTAGCATTGATAAATTTAAAGATGATTTTATTCAAGCGGGCACTACTCAATTTGGTTCAGGATGGGCATGGCTTGCTATCGATAACGGAAAGTTAGTTGTTACGAAATCTGCAAATGCATCAAACCCTTTAGTTCATAACATGAAACCTATCCTAGGTTGTGATGTGTGGGAGCATTCGTATTACGTTGATTATAGAAATCGTAGACCTGACTATTTAAAGGCATTCATCAATGATCTCGTTAACTGGGAATATGTTGCGTCTCTTTTAGATTAATTTTTTTGCTTTTTTAAATATATAAACCATTTTTTTTGTATTAATTCGTTTAGTATTAACGTTACGTGGAGATGGATGATAGCAACCAAATATTGTTAATCCATTTATATTGTATTTACATCCATGACCAAATTTATAAGATCCTATGAGTCCATAATTTTCTTTGTAAAATTTTATACAAGTATCAAATGCAATTTTGCCAAGCGCAACAATAACCTTTTTATTTTTAATCATATTTAATTCTTCCTTAAAAAAAACTGAGCAATTTTTTAACTCTTCTTGTGTTGGTTTATCTTCTGGTGGTACGCACCTTAAAGCAAGAGTAATAAATGTATTCTTTAGTTTCAAACCATCTTTAATATGATCTGAGTTTGGTTGGTTGCTCAAGCCTGATTTAAATAAACAATTAAATAAAAAATCTGCTGATTTATCACCAGTAAAAACACGTCCAGTGCGTGTAGCCCCATGCGCAGCTGGCGCAAGTCCAATAATAATTATTTTGGCACTTAAATCACCAAAGCCAGAAACTGGTTTACCCCAATAGACTTCATTCATATAAGATTTTCGCTTTTTTAAAGTAATTTTATTTCTAAAATTTAGTAATCTTGCACATTTATTACATTGATAAACTTTTTTTGAAAAAGATGTGAATTCTTTATTCAATTTACTTTAGACCCAGTTTATTATTACAATTTCCTCAATTTTAAAAAAAATTGAAATCCACCTTTTTTTTTCTTCTCTTTTCAGACTACTAGGGGGATATTGAAACTTACTATTGATCATATTTAGTGAAATATTTTTAGTATAATTTATAGTTGAAAAAAAACTATAGCAGATTAAAAAAAGAAAGAGGTAGTTTATAGTGATGATTTTTAAAATAATATATTTCATTAAATATTTTAAACCTTCATTTAAATGGAGGCTTCCTTATCTACTTGGAGTATGTACAATACCAACAATCACATTGACACACTTTTCTTGTGTTGAGTATGGTATCAAAGCCGGTGTTGCCATTGGATTTTTTGGTTCGATACCTGTAATATGTTATGTATGTCACAAAGTTTTTATGGAACAATGGTTAGAAGAAGAGGATGAGTGATTTACCGTCAATCGAGTTGTTATTATCTTATGGTTTTCTAGGGGGCGGGGCACTAATTATTTACGGAATTCTAAGTTTATTTAAAGATAGTATTGAAAAAAATCACAAAAAAATTAAAAAGAAAAAAAAAAATAAAAAATGAGCATAAAAGTTTTTTTTAATGAGTCGTGCAGTATTTGTAAAAAAGAAATAGATATTTACCGAAAAATGGAAAATAACCTTGAGTGGTATGATATTAAGGAAAAAGAGTCCCAAATAACAAATTTAAATACAGATAAACTATCTAGACGGCTACATGTAGTAGATCAAGGAAATCTTATTAAAGGAGCAAAGGCTTTTTTAGTAGTTTGGTCGAACATACCAAAACTTAATTGGTTATATAAAATTTTTAAACAACCAATTTTGTTTCATGTTTTTGCATTTTTCTATGAAATTGCGGCTTTCATATTATATCTAAAAAACAAACTGCATAAGCACTAAACTGTCAATATAAGAACACATTTCAGTTCATTCATTGTCTTATTTGTTCACTACAAAAGAATTATGAGAAAAATTGTAATCATGTTATTCTTCATCTTTCTAGCTACTGCTTCAAGTATTGTAAGTAGTAATCATTCAATGTCTACTAATTCAATTGAACAAAAGATTAAGTAAATCCGAGAAAAATTAAACAACATTTTTTACCCAAATATTTAACTGGCAAATAAAAAAATAAAGTGTATCAAACGCAAAATTTATGGCTAATAGTTTAAGAAATATTGCAATTATTGCACACGTTGATCATGGTAAGACAACTTTAATAGATAATTTACTAAAACAAAGTGGCTTGTTTAGAGAAAATCAGAAAGTTGATGAGAGAGTAATGGATAGTGGTGATATTGAGAAAGAAAGAGGGATAACAATATTAGCAAAACCTACATCCGTTGTTTGGAAAGATACAAGAATAAACATTATTGATACACCAGGACATGCAGATTTTGGAGGAGAAGTTGAAAGAATTTTAGGCATGACAGACGGTGTCATACTTTTGGTTGATGCTGCTGAGGGCCCGATGCCACAAACAAAATTCGTTTTATCAAAAGCATTATCTCAAGGTTTAAGACCTATAGTTATAATAAATAAAGTAGATAGATCAGATGCAAGAGCTAAAGAAGTTATAAATGAAATCTTTGATCTTTTTGTCGCTCTAGATGCTGATAATCAACAATTAGATTTCCCCATTCTTTATGCTTCTGGTCGTGATGGCTGGTGCAATTATGAACTTGATCAAAAGAGAGAAAATTTACATCCACTCTTAGACCTAATACTTAATCATGTAAAAGAACCCGAGGTTGATTTAAGTAAACCTTTTGCAATGCTATCAACTTTGCTACATTCTGACACTTTTTTAGGCCGTTGTTTAATTGGACGGGTAGTGCATGGAATTGCAAAAGTAAATGATACGGTTAAATCTCTGAATTTAAATAATAGTAAAGTAGAGGAAGGTAGACTAACAAAATTATTTACGTTCTCAGGTACTGATAAAGTTGCAACCGATACAGTGACAGCAGGGGATATCGTGTGTGTAGCGGGATTAAAAATAACATCGGTTTCAGACACAATATGCCACTTGGATGTTAATGAAGCACTTAAAACCACACCGATAGATCCTCCTACTATGTCAGTAACTATAACAGTAAATGATTCACCTATTTCGGGACTGGAAGGTAAAAAAGTGACTTCTACCATGATACGGGAAAGATTACTTGCAGAAGCAGAAACAAATGTTGCGATTTCATTTACCGAAAATGATAATAAAGACTCATTTGAAATTGGAGGACGTGGAGAACTTCAAATCGGTGTTTTAATTGAAACAATGAGGAGAGAGGAATTTGAATTATCTGTATCAAGACCAAAAGTGTTATTTAAACATGAGAATAATAAAAAATTAGAACCTTTTGAAGAAGTTACGATTGATGTTGATGAGGAATACTCAAGTACTGTAATTGACTCAATAAATCAGAGAAAAGGTGAAATGATAGATATGCGTGATACTGGCCAAAATAAAAAAAGAATTATTTTTAAGGCACCTTCAAGAGGTTTGATCGGATATCAGAGTAAGTTTTTGACTGAAACTAGAGGAACAGGTGTAATGAACCGAGTATTTGACTCATATGGAGATTTCAAAGGAGATATCAAAAGTCGAAGAAATGGAGCACTAATTTCAACTGATAGCGGTGAGGCCGTTGCATATGCAATCTTTAATTTACAAGATAGAGGCCTAATGTTTATTGAACCTCAGACTAAAGTATATGGTGGAATGATTGTTGGCGAGCATAATAGAGATAATGATTTAGAAATTAATGTTTTAAAGGGTAAAAAATTAACTAACGTTAGAGCTGCTGGTAGTGACGGTTTAATCTCTCTCACACCACCTATTAAAATGTCATTAGAAGAGATGATGTCATATGTGAATGAAGATGAATTATTAGAGGTAACCCCTAAAAATTTAAGATTAAGGAAAAAACTCCTCTTGGCCCATGAAAGAAAAAAACATCAAAGAGAAACTCTCCCTGCCTAATTGTTAGTATCCTGTGACAATAACTAACAACGTTCATGTTTTGACTCATTTTTTTCTCAAAAATGAAACCATTACGATGTACTAGTTATAAACACTGTTAATATGTGAATATCTAAATCTTAACGTGTTTTTGGGGATATGATTTTACCTTCCTTAAATTGAGGAGGTGTATACTTGCCATCAGAAGGATCTTTATCAGACAGTCTAAAAAAAATTAGAACCAAGGCTAATAATAGTAAACTTGCGAGTGATAAAGGTATGATTGGAAATTTTTTGTTTGTATCTTTTTTAATCAAGTAAGTAGATAAATAGTAAAGTAGAAAAGGCAGTAAAATTGCTACAATCAAAAAAATTTTTTTTATCATAGATAATAGATATAATATGTCACTAAATGATTAAAATTAATCTAGGGCCTGAAGTCACAGGCCCTAGATTTAAACTGATTTAGTCTCGTATTGAGTAAGCAACTACTCCAATTTCAGCTTTATCGGTTCCAAGTTTTTCCGCCTCTTTACTAATTCTTAATCCAATGCTTATACTTATTGTTTTGAATACTAAAAAAGATAAAACAAAGCTAAAAACGCATACAGAAAAAACCCCTACAAATTGAGTTACAAAAGATGTATCTCCATTTGTTAATGGCACCACTAATGTCCCAAATATTCCAGCAAACATATGCACTGGTATAGCCCCTACCACATCATCTAAACCAAAGTTTTCAAGCATTTTGGTTCCAAAATACATTATGATTGCTCCAATAGCGCCTATCATCATCGCAGTAGTTGGATTTGGGGTCAGAGGTTCAGCAGTGATTGCGACCAAACCAGCTAAGGCACCGTTTAACATCATTATGACATCTGTTTTGCCTCCGTACACTCTAGAGATTGCTGCACCAGCAAATGTTCCCGCTGCACCAGCTAAATGCGTATTTACAGCAATTTTAGTAATCGCTGTTGCATCATCAAAGGTCCCCATGGCCAATTGGCTAAAACCGTTAAAGCCAAACCAGCCGAACCATAATAAAAATGTTCCAAGTGTGGTTAAAGGAATACTTGAAGCTGCAAAAGGAACCATTACTCTTTTAGAACCTGACCCTGTAAATCTTCCACTTCTAGCTCCTAATACAATCACACCAGCTAAAGCGGCGGCTCCACCACAAGCATGAACTAATGTCGATCCAGCAAAGTCAGAGAAACCAGCTTTAGCTAACCAGCCACCTCCCCATTGCCAACCCATTGAGATTGGATATATAAAGCCTGACATCAATATTGCGAATAGAAAAAAAGGCCAAACTTTAATTCTTTCTGCAACAGCTCCTGAAACAATTGATACAGTCGCGCAAACAAACATAGTTTGAAAAAACCAGTCTGAACTATCTGAATAACCAGTATCTATCTTTGATCCCTCAGTCCATATTGAAAAACTACCAATATAACCACCTTCAGGTATTCCATATGCCATATTGTAACCAAATAAGTAAAAAATGATTGAGCAAATTGCGAATTTACCAATATTTTTTGCAGCAATTGTAGATACACTTTTATTTGTTACTAGACCACTTTCTAGCATACAAAATCCTGCAGCCATGAAAGCAACCAAAACACCACCTAAATAAAATGCTAAAGTATTAAATATATATTGACCTTCTTTACTTATCGTTGTGTCAGCTATGGCCATTGAACTTCCCGCAATTATCAAAATGACAAAAGCTATCGAGGTTTTTAAAATTTTCATAAACTTTCTCCCTTTAAAGATTTGATTTTTTAGACCTTGAATATTGATGATATCACTTATGCATATTAGACATATACTCCTATATCAACATATCTAATATGCGTTTTAAGAATATTAATATGAACCAAGAATATTTTGATATTTAATAAAATTCACTCCTATAGCCCATAAAGCTATTGAGAAACAAATCATAGCCATTGCAACTGAGAAAAGAATTTCTTTTTTATATTTTATAATTTGCTCTTTAATCACGCGAAAATTAATCATTTTTTTTTAAAATAATTAAATATTAGGTAAATTAAAATTAGTGAAATTGTCACAATTTGTATCATTTCCCCTTGGGTTAGGTTGGAAAAAATAGACTCATTGTAATTTTTCATATGTTCTGGCATCATTTAAATAAATCAGAATGGACGAAAATATACAAATAAAAAAACTTTATTATTCACCAGTAAAATCTTTTAATTTTATTGAAGATGAGAGGTTAAATATCATTGAGAACAGGGGCATAGAAAATGATAGAATTTTTGCTTTTGTTAGGAATAAAACTCAAGATGAAGCAATCAAATTTCAAAATAAACAATATTTAAGAAATAATCAAAGTTATTTAAGTATAAAGAATACCCCCTTATTAAATTATTATCAGATTGTATTTAAAAAAAATGAACTTAAAATTTATAAAGAAACAAAAGAATTAGTTGCTATTAAAGATTTTGATTTTTCAAATCTTCAAAGAGTAGCGTCTCAAGTCAAAAAAAATGAGGATGAACTAAAAGATAAAGACATATATTTTTTATATAATTTAAAAATACCCTTTTTTGATATGATCAATGATAATGTTGTATCCTTAATTAATTTGTCAAGTCTTAGAGATTTTGAAGCTAGATCGGGTCTTAAAATTGATCATGAACGCTTTAGAGCAAATATTGTTATTGATGGACTACCTGCCATGAAAGAATTAGAACTTGCCAAAAAGAAAATTAAAATTGGAAGTGTTGTATTTGATATATTCTGTAATACACCAAGATGTAGAGCAACTAATTTCCCATATCGATCAAAAGTTTTAGATATCAATTTACCCCAGAAGCTTAATCAAATTTATAATCATATTGACTTTGGTATCTATTTAAAACCAATAACTACTGGACAAATATTCTTAAATGATAGAGTAATTCTAAATGATTAAAACTAAGTTTATAAATAATAAAGTAGCGCTATATACATTAATTATAGGGTGCTTTGTTGTCTCTGTATCAATGGGGATCCGTCAAACTTATGGCATATTTTTTCAATTTTTTGAAACAGATTTAAATATTACAAGTACATATTTTGGACTTGCAATTGGGGTACAAGCTATAGTTTGGGGAATTTTTGCAACAATTTTTGGAATGATTGCCGATAAATATGGATCTAATAAAGTTGTAATGATTGCACTCGTTACTTACGCTATTGGTATTTACTCTTTGGGTAATTTGAATAGTCAGGGATTCTTATTTCAAATAAATCTTGGTATCCTAGTAGGCATAGGTTTAGGTGGAGCAGCTGCTCCAATAATTGTGCCAACAGTGGCAAAACATTTTCCCAATCATAATAGAGCAAAAGCAGCAGGTTTAGTTACAGCTTTTGCCAGCGTTGGAATGTTTATTTATCCTATTATGTCTAGCACCTTGTTTAATTATTATAGTTGGGGCAAAATACTAAATATTTTTGTTTTAATTTTATTACTAGCTAGTGTTTTATCATTATTTTTAAAAGAACCTAAAGCTGATCAATTCAGTCAGAATAATATTGAAGTTAAACAATCATTATATCAAGCAATTAAAGAAGCTTTTGGATACAAAAGCTACTTATTTTTAATGGCTGGTTTTTTTGTTTGTGGTTTTCAAATTACATTAGTTGCAACACATGTACCAAATTACGTTATTGAGAGAGGCTTAGATGGGTGGACGGGTGCAGCAATTTTATCTTTAATTGGTTTATTTAATATTTTTGGTACTTTAACGATGGGTTTTTTA
>NZJW01000020.1 GCA_002692055.1 Candidatus Pelagibacter sp.
TTTAATCATTTACTATTATATAGTTAAAAAAAGTAGGACAGGCGGGTGAGTGGTTGAAACCAGCTGGTTGCTAACTAGCCTTACGAGTAACATCGTAACGAGGGTTCGAATCCCTCCCTGTCCGCCAAAAATATGAAAAACGATATATCTATAGGTAAAACATTAGCTAGTTCATTTCAGTATTTATTTTCTAATTTTAGTCAGAGATTGAAGGACGGATTTCCTGCGGTAATTTTCATTACAATTGCATTTAATATTCTTAATTATTTAATGAGCAACAAAATTGCAACAAATTTTACAATAATTTTCTTTTTTTTATTTGTTATGATTATTACTAGCGCAATTGGAGTATGTGTTCACGAAGATATTTTAAATAAAAAAAGAATTTCTTTTTTAAAAGAATTTTTATCATCAAGAAGTCTTAGATATTTTTTTAATTTCTTAGCACTTACATTAATTGCTTTATCGCCGTTATTAATTCACTTTATAATGAGAAAAGTTTTAAATATTCAGAATGAAAATGCTTCAGCAATTTTAATTTTTTGGATTTTTACGACAATTTTCTCATTAAAATTAATCTTCATTTTACCTAAATTAACACTCGGTATGAATTTTAAGTATAATGTCAAGGAGCTAAATTTAATTGGATCAAAATTATTTTTGCTTTTTACAATTGTGACAGTAATTTTTTTAGTTCCTTCAATGATATATTTAACGTTACAATTATCTTTTATGACAAGTTATAAAAATATTTATCAAACAATAAAACCTTTATTTGACGTCGGTTCCTTTTATATTTCTTACTTAAATTACTTGACTGTATTTGCTGTCGTGTCTTTCGCTTTTAAGGATTATTCCTCAAAATAGTATTTTTTCAATATTGTTAGTGACAGTTTTTTTGTTTATCACGTATTTATAAACTTGAATGTTTTCTATAACACGCTGAACATAGTTCCTTGTTTCGGTGAATGGTATAAGTTCTATCCAATCTATTGGATCAACTTCACCTTTTCGTGGGTCTCCAAATCTTTTAACCCATTTTCTAACACGATGCGGTCCTGCGTTATAACCTGCAAATGCTAAATATAAAGCCCCATTAAATTCCTCGTTAAGTCCTGAAATATAATATGAACCTAATTGTAAATTAAAAAATTCATCCTCAATCAATCTGCTTCTACTATATCTTAATCCAGCCTGCTTACTTACTAACCTTCCAGTTGCCGGCATAATTTGCATCAAACCCTTTGCACCAACCCAGCTATTTGCGTCACGATCAAATTCACTTTCTTGACGAATTAAAGATAAAATAACTTCTTTAGGTAAAATAGCTCGTTTTGATACGACTTTGGGCGTTTCAATAATAGGGTAGTTTAATTCTAATAAATTTATATTTTGGTACGAAGTTTGTTTTGCAATCTGAATTGCGAAATCTAATCTACCAACTTGTTGAGATAACATACCTGCTAACACTTGTTCTTTGATCGGTCTTTCCTCTGAACCAAGATGCCTAAGAATATCTTTACTTTTTAAAGACATATCAAGCTCATCTAATAAGATAACTGCACGTGCCAAATCTGTTTTTAAGAGTTTTTTATAATCATCTTCAGAAAAGGTGTAACTATTTTTTACTTTAAAATCATTCTTATTAATTTTAGCTGACGCTAATTGTCCGTAAAAAGTTGTGTTAAAAATAGACGACTTTTTGTACCAATCTTTTGCATTTTGTTTTTCTCCTAGTTGTTCATATGCTTTACCAGCCCAATAAGCTGCTCTCGATTTGCTGATCGGATAGTTTACACCATCATACATAGTTTCAAAATGCTGTATTGCTGCGTCGGGTTTGTTCAGAAATCTTAATGCAAGCCATCCTGCGTGCCACTCAGCCTCTGCTAAATTCCCACTATCTAAAACGCCATGATTAATTAATAGTTCATAAGCCTCTTCAAACCTTTTTTTGTTAATTCTACTTCTTGCGATAATAAATTTTTCTTTAAACCAAAGGTCTGGTTTTACTAATAGTTTAGGATTTTGTGGTAAATTATTTATAATTTCCAAAGCGCTATCATATCTTCCACGTTTACGTCTCCATTTTGCTCTATCAAATTGTAATCCGATATCATCCTTAAATTGAGCTGGAACTTTAGCAATTGCGCTGTCAACTCCGTAAGACCTTGTCATGAGAGCAAACCTTGCAAAATATAGTTCTTTAAAGCCTACAGGAAGATATCTTAGAGTTCTTTTTAGTTCGTAAAAATCTTGTTTCCATGACAAATATTCAGCTCGTTCTATATAATCTTTTTTAGTTAATAGATTTTTAAATTTTTTATTTAAATATTTATGTTCTATACTTTTTAGATTTGCTGTTTTAAATCCTTCTGAGATTAAATCATGAGCTTTTTTTGTATTACCTCTAGTTAAGTAAGCTTCACCCAATTTAATTTTTCCATAACCACTGAGCGGAGCTTGTTTTTCGAAAAACTTGATAACTTCTTTAGTTTTAACTTTTTTAAAGTTGATTTTGTGTTCTGCTAAATATCTTAATCTATTTATTCTTGGCCATTCAGGATATTGATTTATAAATCTATTATAATCTTGAAAAGTAAGATTATTTGACGGTTCTTTTAAATACATCCAGGTAACTGTTTTTTTTAGTAACTTTGATCGAGATTTATCAACCTCTTTCATTGCTGAATTCCATCGTTTTCTTTTTATTAAATTGAAAGTTTTTTGGGCAATTTGAAAATCTTTTGCAGATAGTACATTAGACTTCTTTTTATATAATCCAAGATTTAGAGGTTTTTTTAAAGGAATAATTTCATTTGATACAACAAATTTTTTGTCTTTAGCTTCATCTTCTACTTTTTCATTATTTAATTTTTCTTTAAATTTTTTATTAGGCTCTGTTATCTCTGGAGGCTTGGTTTGCTCCGCACTTATAGGTTTTTTTAGTTTTAAAATTACAGGAGTTACTTTATTAGATGGCTTTTTGATTCTCTGTGAACTTTCTTTTTTTAATTCATTCGGCTTTGGTTCTGGTGCGATCAATCTCGCATATGATTGATTAGATACTGAAAAAGTGATTATTAGGCATATTAATAAGTATAATAAAGTTTTAGCTTTAATCATTTAATAATTCTATATATAAATATTTTAATTTTACTAACTATGTTTAAAGGATCTATAACAGCTTTAGTGAGCCCATTTAAAGGCAAAAATTTAGATTTAGATGCCTTTGAAAAGTTTATTGATTTTCAGATTTCCAATGGAGCAGATGGTATTGTGCCCTGTGGAACAACTGGTGAGTCGCCTACGATAAATAATAATGAACATAAAAAATTGATTGAAACAGCTGTTAAAGTTACAAATGGAAAAATTCCAGTTATTGCTGGTACAGGATCAAATTCTACCGAAGAAGCTGTAGAAATGACAATATTCGCCGAAAAGGCTAAAGTTGATGCAGCACTAGTAGTAACGCCATATTATAATAAACCTACGCAAGAAGGACTGTATCAACATTATAAAAAAATAAATGATAACTGCGGAATACCGATAATTATTTATAATATTCCTGGAAGATCGGTTGTTGACATGAATGTTGACACCATGGCTCGTTTGTATGAATTAAAAAATATAATTGGTGTCAAGGATGCTACTGGTGACTTAAACAGAGTTACACAGCAAAGAAAAAAAATGGGCAATGATTTTATTATTCTTTCTGGAAATGATGAAAATACATATGAATTCAATAAGCTTGGCGGAGAAGGTTGTATCTCTGTATCTGCCAATGTTGCTCCTAAAATTTGTTCAGATTTTCATGAGCTTTGTAATTCAAATAAGTTTAAAGAAGCAAAAATAATTTTTGATAAATTACTACCTTTGCATGATATTATGTTTGTTGAGAGCAATCCCGTTCCAGCAAAATATAGTTTAAGTTTGATGGGCATGATGTCAGAAGAAGTAAGATTACCACTAGTGACAGCTGAGAAAATCTCTAAAGAAAAAATTACATTAGTTTTAAAAAGTTTGTCCTTAATTTAATGAATAAAAAAAAAGTAACGAGCAAAATTGTTGCTCAGAATCGTAAAGCAAGTTTTAATTATTTTTTCGAAGATACTATCGAGGCTGGAATTGAACTTCTAGGCTCTGAAGTTAAATCATTAAGAGCAGGCAAAGGAAGTATTATAGATTCTTATGCACTTGATAGTGAAAGTGAAATTTATCTTCATAATACGTATATACCTGAGTATAAGCACAGCAGTTATAATAACCATGATCCAAGAAGACTAAGAAAGCTTTTGTTAAATAAAAAGGAAATAAATAAAATAATAGGAAAAATAAATAGAGATGGTTTTACAGTTGTGCCTACAAGAGTTTATTTTAATTCTAAAGGAATAGCCAAAGTAAACATCGCTATTGGAAAAGGAAAAAAACTTCACGATAAAAGACAAACAAAAAAACAAAGAGATTGGAATAGAGAAAAATCTAGATTGTTTAGAAAACAAAGTTAATGAAAATTATTTCTTTTGGTTCAAATTTGTCTTTTAAAAACAGTTTACCGATTGAAAATATTAAAGCGGCATATGATATTTTATCAGATTATAATATTAAAATATTAAATAAATCTCATATTTATCAATCTGAAGCATACCCAAACAAATCAGATCCCTTATTTTATAATTCAGCACTCTCAATAGATACAAAATTACAACCAAATGAGTTATTGAAAAATATTTTAAAAATAGAAAAAAATTTTGGCAGAGTAAGAACAAAAAAAAATAGTCCTAGAACATTAGATATTGATATTATTAGCTTTGATGATTTAATCTTAAATCAAAGTAATTTAAAAATTCCACATCCATCCTTGCATTTAAGACCATTTGTTACTCTGCCCATTAGGGATCTTGATAAAAATTGGAAACATCCCGTTTTTTTCAAAACTATTACTCAATTTATTGATAAATTTGAACCTGATGAACTAAATAAAGTTAAAAAAATATTATAAATTGATATAATCAAGATATGTCAGATGATTTGCAATTAATTGAAAAGATTAAATCCTATAATTCTTATGTTGATGAAAAAAAAATTAAAAATGCTTTTAAGTATGCCTCAGAGGCCCATAAATCTCAAAAAAGATATTCAGGAGATCCTTATATTAGTCACCCATTAGCAGTTGCAAATATTTTAGCAGAATTGAAATTAGATGGACCAACAATAACTACAGCACTACTTCATGACACAATTGAAGATACAGAAGCGACATTTCAAGAAGTAAAAAAAAAATTTGGCAGTGAAATAGCTGAATTAGTTGATGGTGTAACAAAAATTTCAAAATTAGAGTCAAAAAAAAAAAATCTTACCGCAGGTGACAATTTTAGAAAACTAATTTTGGCAACATCTAAAGATATTAGAGTTTTACTGGTTAAATTGGCTGATAGATTGCATAATATGAGAACAATTAATTCTATTGAAAATAAAGAAAAAAAAAAAAGAATAGCTCAAGAAACTATGGAAATATATGCCCCATTAGCAGAAAGAATGGGCATGCACAAAGTTCGTGATGAACTAGAAGATAAATCATTTGCTGTTTTAAATGATGAGGCGCGATCATTAATTACTAATAGAGTACAAGAAATAGCACCAAGTAGATTAAAGGTATTCAATGAAGTTATACATGAAATTAAAAGTATATTAATTGACAATGGTATCGACGCTGAGGTTATTGGAAGGGAGAAAACCCCTTTTTCAATTTGGAGAAAGGTAAACGAGAAAAGAGTTTCCTTAGAACAAATTACAGATTTAATAGGCTTTAGGATAATTACAAAAAATATAACTGATTGTTATAAATCATTAGGCGTGTTCCATAGAAAATGGAGCGCCATTCCCGGTAGATTCAAAGACTTCATTTCAACACCCAAATCAAATAAATATCAATCGATACACACAACCATAATTGGACCAAAGAAACAAAGAGTAGAAATTCAGATTCGTACTTTAGAAATGAATGATTATGCAGAACGGGGCGTAGCAGCACATTGGTTGTACAAAAAAAATGACAATATTGATAAAAAAAATAGTTACGAATATTCTTGGTTAAGTGATTTAGTTGAACTTTTAGAATCAGGCGAGAATCCTGAACATTATTACGAATATACAAAATTACAGCTTTACTCAGATCAAGTTTTTTGTTTCACACCAAATGGTGCTGTAATTAGACTTCCAAAAAAAGCTACCCCAGTAGATTTTGCTTATGCGGTACACACTGATTTAGGAGATGCTTGCACCGGGTGCAAAATAAATGGCAAAAACTCAGCGCTTCAAACAGAATTGCGAAACGGCGATAATGTAGAAATATTAAGTTCGACGAAAAAGTCACCCTCGTATCATTGGTTATCATATGCCAAAACTGGAAAAGCAAGAAGTGCAATAAGGAGGTATTGGCATGACAAGTTACCTGTTAAGAATGAAAGTAAAATTCATAAGTCAAGTATTTGGGTTTTATTAAGTCATAAAGCTGGAACATTAGGTGAAATTTGCACATTAATTGGAAAGCATAAGTGCAATATTTTTAATGTTGAACTAGTTGATAAAAAAGAGGATTTTTTAAGTTTCATTTTTGATGTTGAAATAAAAAATTTAAAAGATTTTACAAATTTAATATCTGAATTAAAAGTGCGCTCAATAGATTTTAAAATTATAAGACATCGAAAATAAATTTAATGTTAAACAAAAAAGAGACTATTGAAATATTAAAAAAAACAAACTCATTACTTGATGGCCATTTTATTCTTTCATCTGGTTTAAGAAGCGAAAAATATCTTCAGTGTGCCCAATTAATGATGCACCCTAATCTTGCAGAAAAGGTTTGCAATTCTTTAGCTGAAAAAATTAATAGTAAAAAAATAGACTTTGATTTAATAGCATCACCAGCGATTGGAGGTATATTAGTAGGATACCAAGTTGCAAAACTTCTTAATATTCCAAATATTTTTGTAGAACGCGTTAATAATAAATTTCACTTAAGAAGGGGGTTTGACTGCAAAAACAAAAAAATACTAATTGTTGAAGATGTTATAACCACTGGAAAATCAAGTATTGAATGTGCCAATTGTTTGGAAAATATTGGTGGAAAAATTATGGGCTACGCTTGTATTGTAGATCGTTCAGAAGGTAAGTCTAAGATTTCAAATATTATTTCACAAATTAATTTTAATATTCCAACATTTTCTGAAAATAATTTGCCCGACCATTTAAAAAAAATAGAAGCAATCAAACCTGGAAGTAGAAAAATCTAATATATGAAAAGTAAACTTGGGGTAAATATTGACCATGTCGCTACACTTAGAAATGCAAGGGGAGAAAACCATCCCAGTTTATTAGAGGCGGCTAAAGAAGTGATTAAAAAAGGAGCAGACTCAATCACAATCCATGTAAGAGAAGATCAGAGACATGTAAAAAAAAATGATGCTTTTATTCTTAAGAAAAAAATTAATAAACCTATAAATTTAGAAATGGCTCCAACGAGAGATATGGCTAATTTTGCAATAAAGTTACTACCAAAGTATGTGTGTATTGTACCTGAAAAAAGGCAAGAGATTACTACAGAGGGTGGTTTAAAACTTTCTAAAAAAAATTTAAAACCAATAATAAAAAATTTACAAAAAAATAAAATTCAAGTCTCATTATTTATTAATCCAAATATAAAAGATATTAAAATGTCTAATAAGCTTGGTGTAAATGCCGTTGAAATACACACGGGCTCATTTGCGAAGGCATTAAAAAATAATAATAAAAAAAAAATAATTTCTGAATTCAATAAAATTAAAAGATGTAGATTAGAGTGCAATAATACAAGCATGAAATTTAATCTTGGGCATGGTTTAGATTATCAATCTGCAAAATATCTTAAAAAAATAAAGAACATCAATGAGTATAATATCGGTCATTTTATAATTGGAGAAAGCTTATTTCACAGTTTTTCAGAGGTAATAAAAAAGTTTAAAGGAATAATAAATTAAATATGTCAATTTTTGGTTTAGGCATTGATATTGTCAATGTAAAAAGAATTGAAAAAATTTTATGTAAAAATAAACAAAAATTTGTATCAAAAATATTACATAAAGAAGAACTTAATTTAAAAAAAATTTCACCTGATATAGTAGCAAAAAAATTTGCAGCGAAAGAAGCTTTTGCAAAAGCTATAGGCACTGGAATTGGCTCAACAATTATGTTTAATGAGATTCTAATTACACATAGTAAAAGTGGAAGACCAAATATTAAATTGAGTAAAAATGTTGAAAAACGCGTTTTAACAAAGCTAAAGTTAAAAAAAATTAAATTTTTTTTATCTATTAGCGATGATTATCCTTTCACTGTGGCAACCGTTATTATATCGAATTAATTAATTAATGAAAAAAAAAATATTAGAAAATTTAAAAACTTTACTGATAGCTTTAGTTTTAGCAGTAATTATTAGATCAATATTTATACAGCCTTTTTATATTCCGTCTTCATCAATGGAAAAAACATTATTGGTTGGAGATAGATTATTCGTGACTAAATATACTTATGGTTACAGCCGTCATTCTTTGCCATTTAGTCTAAAAATTATTAGTGATAGAATATTTTATGAAGAACCGAGCAGGGGCGATGTTATTGTATTTAAAACTCCCGCAGATAATCGAACTGATTACATTAAAAGAATGATTGGTAAATCAGGTGATGAAATTCAATTTATTAGCGGCGACCTCTATATTAATAAAAAAAAAATTTTTAAAGAGTTTTTAAGAAAAGAAACAGTATTTTGTGGAAGTGAAACTCTGAGGGTCAATATTTATAAAGAGAAGATAAATAAAGATAGTCAATATGAAATTGCTTATTTTGAACAAGGCTCATCAGGCGATACTGACCCATATATAGTTCCCAAGGATCACTTTTTCTTTTTAGGTGATAATAGAGATTGCTCAAAAGATAGTAGATTTTTGATGAGCGTTGGCTATGTAAAAAAAGAAAATCTTGTTGGGAAAGCTAGATTTTTATTTTTCTCCACTGACAGAAATGTTGGTAATTTATTCACCGTATGGAAATGGCATAAATCTATACGTTTCAATAGAATCTTAAAAAAAATTATTTAATGAAAATTAACGATATAAACCATTTGGAAAAAATTCTTGGAATAAAATTTTCAAATAAGATTTTATTAAAACAGGCATTCACACATAAAAGCAAGTCTATCAACATAAATTTAAATAATGAAAGATTGGAATTTTTAGGTGATAGAGTTTTGGGATTAGTTATAGCAAGTTATCTTAATGATACTTACCCCAAAGACTCAGAGGGAACTTTAGATAAAAAACTTGCTGCACTAGTAAAAAAAGAAACCTGTTCCAAAGTGATATCCCATCTTGAAATTGATAAATTTTTAAATTTAAGTAAAGCCCAAAAACAAAACAACGTCGGGAAAAGAAAAATTCTAGGAGATCTTTGCGAGTCTATTATTGGAGCAATTTTTATGGATAAAGGATTTGATGTTGCAAAAAAATTTATTTTAAAAATTTGGAGTGAAAATTTAAAAAAAACAGAAAATGTAATTATTGATCCTAAAACAAAACTACAAGAGTATTCATTAAAATTATTTAAAAAACTCCCTGAGTATAAATTTATATCCAATACAGGTCCATCACACAGACCAAAGTTTAAAGTTTCTGTATCTATAGAAAAAACTAAAAGCTTCATTGATTATGGTAGCTCCAAAAAAAACGCACAGACTAATGCTGCAAAAAAACTATTAGATCATTTAAAAGTTACATAATGAAAACTTCATTTATCGCTTTATCTGGGCCCACAAACTCAGGCAAATCCACATTGTTAAATTGTTTTGCAAACAAAAAAGTATCTATTGTTTCAAAGAAAATACAAACTACTAATTTTAATATCGAATTTTCAATTAATTACAAAAATACCCAAATGATATTTATAGATACACCCGGTTTTTACAAAGATCATATTAATGATAATTACTTAAGAGAGGCATTACAGGGATTGGAGAGAGCTGATATTGTAATTTTTATACTAGATATAAATAATAAATTTAGACATTTAGATAAACTGAAAAATAATTTAAACAAATTAAAAAAAAAAATTTTGGTATTCAATAAAATTGATAAATTAAATAATGACCAAATTTTATCAAAAATGAATTCTATAGATTTTTTAAATAGTTTTGATGAAATATTTTATATTTCAGCTTTAAAAAAAAAAATATTGATAAGATTTTAAAATATATCGAGAAAAATACCACTCAAGAAACAAAGAAATATTCTAAAAAAATAAGTAAGGAAAAATTTTTTTCTGAAATTACAAGAGAGGCTTTATTAAATTATATTCATAAAGAAATACCATACAAATGTTTAATAGTAACTAATAATATTAAAACAGGAAGATATATAACAATTAATCAAACAATCTTTGTAGGCACAGATGCGCATAAAAAAATAATTTTAGGTAGAAGAGGCAATATGATTAAAAATATCGGAACATACTCAAGATTACAATTGGAAAAAATTATGAAGAAAAAAGTAAATCTTTTCATTAAAATTAAAACTTCAAAGATTAAATAAATGCGCTGGAGTGATACAGGATATTTAATTTCTATATCGTCTATAAAAGAAAATACATCTATATTAAAAATTTTTTCAGAAAACTACGGTTGTTATTCAGGTCTATTTTTTGGTAGTTCTTCAAAAAAAAAGAAACCTGATTTGCAATTGGGAAATAAAATTAAAGTTCATTACAATTCAAAAAGCGAGGACAGGATAGGTTATTTTTCTATAGAGCTGATTGCAAATACCTCAATAAAGTTTTTTAATGAAAATATAAAGTTAAATCTATTACTAACTTCTTTAGAGGTCATTTCCAAAGTGATGCCCGATAGACAAACATATAAGGGAGTATTTGACGACTTTGATTTATTTATCGAAAAATTAGAGTCAGATAATTTTAAACCTTATCTTATTTGGGAGTTCAATTTTCTAAAAAAAATGGGCTACGGGATTGATTTGAATGAAACAACATTAGACTCTAAAATTAAAGACCTTTTATTAGGTAAAAATGTTGATTTTTCATTTGATGATTTAAAGATAATTTTTAATTTAAATTCGCAAATGATTTCTGATGGATTAGTCGATATAATTAATATATCTAATTTTAAAAATAGACTTAAAATTCTTAAATATTTAAATGAATAATATAATAAAAAGTGAGCTCAAATATCAATTTGCTAAAAAATATTTAGCTTATGCTCTGTCAACAATAACTCAAAGAGCATTACCAGATGTGCGAGATGGTTTAAAACCTGTTCATAGAAGACTGTTATATGCAATGTATTTGCTTAATTTAAGCCCAAAATCGCAGTATAAAAAATCTGCCAGAGTTGTAGGAGATGTTATTGGAAAATTTCATCCCCATGGAGATCAATCCGTTTATGATGCGCTAGTTAGATTAGCGCAAGACTTTTCTACACGTTATAGATTGATTGATGGGCAGGGTAATTTTGGAAATATAGACGGGGATAATGCAGCTGCAATGCGTTATACCGAAACCAAATTAACAAATATTTCAGAATTCATATTAAATGGTATTGAAGAAGATACGGTTAAATTTCAAAAGACTTATGATGGTGAACTTGAAGAACCTCAAATTTTACCATCACAATTTCCAAATATCTTAGCAAATGGCTCCTCAGGAATTGCCGTTGGTATGGCAACCTCTATCCCCCCACACAATGTGAATGAAATATGTGAAGCATTAATTTATTTAAATAATCACACCTCTTGTTCGGTTACAGATTTGTTAAAATTTATCAAAGGTCCAGATTTTCCGACTGGAGGAATTTTAAATGATGATAAAAAGGAGATTTATAAAGCTTACAACACAGGAAGAGGGTTTTTTGAAGTAAAGTCTAAATATAAAGTTGAAGATTTGGGAAGAGGGTCATATCAAATTGTAGTTACCGAAATTCCGTACTCAGTAAATAAGTCAAAATTAATTGAGAAAATTGCAAATATTATTATGAATAAAAAAAATAAATTATTAGATCATGTTAGTGATGAATCTGATGAACGAATAAGAATCGTGTTGAGGCCCAAAAATAGGAACGTTATTCCAAGTGATTTGATGAACTCTTTATTTGAACAAACAGAACTCAAAAATAAATTTTTTCTTAATATGAATGTATTAAATGAAAAAAGTCAGCCTACAATAATGAATCTTAAAGATATATTAAAGTCATTATTAAAGCATCGTTATAATATTCTTAATAATCGTTTAAAATTTCAATTGAGCAAAATAAAAAAAAGACTTGAAATATTAAAAAGCTTTTTAATTGTATATAAAAATCTAGATAAAATTATTAAAATAATAAGACACTCAAATGACCCTAAAAAAGAGTTGTTGCGACAATTTAGATTTTCAATCATTCAAGTAGATGCAATTTTGGAAATGAGATTAAGAAATTTAAAAAAAATAGAAGAAATTGAAATAAAAAAAGAATTTAGATTATTAGAAGTAGAAAAAAAAAAAATAGGAAAAATTTTAAATTCCAAATTGCTACAGAGAAAAGAAATTAATAAAGAATACGAGGAAGTGTTGTTACATTTTGGTGATAATTCCACATATGGCAAAAGAAAATCATTATTAGAAAAATTTGAAGTATTAACAGAAGATGAATTGGTTTCTAAATTGGAAGTTGTTGAAAACATCAATTTATCGTTAATTAATAACCAATTCTTAAAAGCTAAAAAAGGTCATTTTAAAACTAATGATTTGAAGCAAAATTCTAATTTAAACTTAATAATAAATTGCATAACTACCGATCAGATATGCATGATATCAAATATTGGCAAGTCCTATATTCTGGATTGCAGGTCGTTAAAGTTTGGTTCAATTAAGGGTATCGCAATTTCAAAATATTTAAACCTTAAAGAAAACGAAAAAATTATAGATGCATTTAAATACCACGAAAAAAATAAAATTGTATTAGCATCTAAGGAAGGTTTTGTTTTTGTTGTAAACTGCATTGATTTATTCAGTAATAAAAAATCAGGGAAAAAAATATTTAACATTAAGAAAAATGATGAATTCGCAACATCATGTTTATTTGAAGATAAGAAAGATAGGCATATAGCTGTTTTTTTTAATAATGACTTAAATAATAAATTAATAATTTTTGATTCAAAAGAAATTCCCGTTTTACAAAAAGGCTCCGGTCTTATTGCTTTTAAGGGCAGGGGTTATAAGCTTTCTTCAATCTACACTTTAGAAAACGATTTAGTATTTTATGATTACCAAAATCAAGAAATTGAAATTAATAAAAATTTAAAGAATTATTTATCCAAAAGGGGCAAAACTGGTAAATCAATTAAATTAAAAAATATTAGATTCTTTAGAGGTTTTGATAATAACTTTGTTTTATGAAAATAAATAAATTTAAATTAGCACTATCTAACTATCCAACAGGTATAGTATGCATTTTTTCAAAAAGAAAAAAATTATATGAAGCAATCATAGTAAATTCATTTACATCCGTTTCTTTAAAACCACCGCTTGTTCTTTGGAGCTTAGATAAAAACTCAAGTAAATTTAATGCTTTTAAGAATTCCAAAGATCAAATCATAGTAATATTGAGTAAAAACCAAAAAAAATTTGCTCAAAAAATTGCATTTAACAAAGATAAGGTAAGTGACATGGAACTTAAAAAAATTTTAAAATCATCAATATGCTCGTTATATTGTACAAAATTGAAGAAAATTAAGGCAGGTGATCATTTCACTTTTTTTTTAAAAATAAAAAAAATATCAAATATAAAAATTCTTAAGCCCCTTATATATTATAAAAAAAATTTTCTAACAATTTGAGCAATTATTAGTTTTTTGTTATATGTTAAGTTGAGATTTTTAAACTTTAATATAAAATATATCTATCTTGGTAAAAAATAATATTACAAATTCTGTACTAATTTCGTCTGATCATGCAGGGTATAATTTAAAACAAATAATTAAGAATCATTTGAGTAAAAAAAATTTTAAAGTAATAGATTATGGTCCATTTGATAATAGTTCAGTAGATTACCCCGATTATGCAAAGAAACTTGCTAAAAAAATATCATCCAGTAATTTTGGTATTTTGATATGCGGGACTGGGATTGGAATGTCAATTGTAGCGAATCGATATAAAAAAGTACGAGCATCTTTAGTTTTTAATGCAAAAACAGCTAAATTAGCCAGAGAGCACAATAATTCGAATGTTTTAGTTTTGGGATCAAGGGTGACAAATAAAATTAATGCTTTAAAAATAGTGAATATTTTTTTTAAAACTAAATTTTTAAAAGGTAGACACTCTAGAAGGATAAAAAAATTTAACAATGTCTAAAGAATTAAAAGTTAANAATACTTTTTTTGAACAAAATTTAAAAGAAAGCGATCCAGAATTGCACTCTTCTATAATGGAAGAATTAGATCGTCAAAAGAACCACCTTGAGCTTATCGCTTCTGAAAATATCGCTTCTAAAGCTGTTATCGAGGCACAAGGATCAGTCTTAACAAATAAGTATGCCGAAGGATATCCGGGCAAAAGATATTATGGAGGTTGTGAATTTGTAGACAAATCAGAAACTCTAGCCATTGAAAGAGCCACAGAGTTATTTGATGTAAAATTTGCAAATGTCCAACCCCACTCAGGAGCTCAAGCAAACGGTGCAGTTTTTTTAGCATTGCTGAAACCTGGAGATACAATTTTAGGAATGGGCATTGATCAGGGTGGACATTTAACTCACGGTGCACCACCAGCGCAATCAGGCAAATGGTTTAATGCTATAGCCTATGGTGTTGATAAAGAGTCAGGGTATATAGATTACGAACAATTGAAGCAATTAGCANAAGAATGTAAACCCAAATTAATTATCGCAGGCGGCAGTGCGTACTCAAGAATAATAGATTTTAAAAAATTTAGAGAAGTAGCAGATAGTGTNGGTGCATATTTATTAGTTGATATGGCTCATTTTTCGGGTTTAGTAGCAGGTAAAGTTTATCCAAATCCATGTGATTATGCTGATGTCGTAACTTCAACTACGCACAAAGTTTTAAGAGGTCCGAGAGGTGGAATAATATTAACTAATAATGAAGAACTAGCAAAAAAATTTAATTCAGCAGTTTTCCCTGGATTGCAAGGTGGCCCATTAATGCATGTTATTGCTTCTAAAGCAGTGTGTTTCAAAGAAGCGCTTCAGAATGATTTTAAAGTTTATGCAAAAAATGTTGTTGAGAATGCTAAAATTTTATCTGAAACTTTAAAAAATCTTGGATATGAAATTTTTTCTGGAGGAACAGACACACATTTAGTGTTAATTGATTTAAGGCCTTTAGGTTTAACAGGAAAAGAAGCGGAAAAATCATTAGTACATGCCAACCTTACATGTAATAAAAACGGCATACCATATGATGAGGCAAAACCCTGGATAACTTCGGGGATTAGACTTGGAACACCAGCTTGCACCACAAGAGGCTTTGGCTTAGCAGAATTCAAACTTGTAGCTGAATTAGTAGATGAAGTATTGAGTGGGTTAAAAAATAACAAAGATGATAATTCTAAGGCTGAAAACTCAGTGAAGAAAAAAGTTATTGAACTTTGCAAGAAATTTCCAATCTATTAATTTATGCTTTGTCCATTTTGTAAAGAAAAAGATACATCGGTTATTGACTCTAGATCAACAGAGGATGGAACCGCAATAAGACGTAGACGCTTATGCGGATGTGGTAGGCAAAGATTTACCACATTTGAAAGAGTACAGTTTAGAGAATTAACTGTTATTAAAAAAAATGGTAGGAAATCTGCTTTTGATAGGGAAAAATTAACTAAATCAGTATTAACCGCTCTAAGAAAAAGACCAATAGACAATGAAACAATTGAAAAGTTTGTGTCAAAAATTTATAGAAATTTAGAAGATCTAGGTCAAAACGAAATCATGTCTTCCACAATAGGTAAATTTGTTATGGATGGATTAAAAGGTTTAGACCATGTTGGATATGTAAGGTTTGCATCTGTTTATACAGATTTTAAAGAGGCAAAAGATTTTGAACAATTTGTAGATAATATTAATGTCAAAGTTAAAAAATAGAAATTTGAAAAAATATTTTTTAAATCTTTCAAACAAATTATCTGAAATAAATCAATTTGTAACTTTTCCAAATCCTTGTGTTGGTGCAGTGCTATTAAATAAAAATAATATATCGACCTCTTATACAGGAATAGATGGTTCGCCACATGCTGAGTACAAGCTGCTCAAAGGTGGAAAAAATTTACACAACAGTAATTTATACACCTCTTTAGAACCATGTTGCCATAAAGGTAAAAATCCATCCTGTGTTGATATTATACTTAAAAAAAAAATAAAACACGTTTATACAAACAGTGAGGATTTTGATTATCGTGTAAGAGGTAAAACAAAAATTCTTTTCAATAAAAAAAATGTAAAAATTTTTTATAAAAATAATGAGTCTAGCTCATCAAAAATACACAATATTTCATCAAAAACAAAAATACCTTACGTGGTTTCTAAAATTGCATTGAGTGGAGATGGTTTTTCAAAACATAATAAAAAAAAACTTTTTACAGGTAGATATGCTCTCAAGTTTGCTCATTTGCAAAGGTATAAATCAGACTCCATATTAATTGGTCAGAAAACATTTAACGATGATAACCCAAAGCTAGACTCAAGAATTGAAGGAATTAAAAAAAAAATAAAAATATTTAGTATTAACCAACAGTTGAAGATTAATCCTCAAGTATTAAAGAATCCATGTCTTCGAAATTCCCATATTTTTCATAATTGCAAAGATCGANAAAGAGTTAGAAAGCTAAGTAAATTGTTTAAATTAATAAGATTTGATTTTAACGAAGATGAAGTTTGCCATAGAATTCTTAAAATAATTTACAAGTTAAACTGTAAAAAAATATTAATTGAGGGAGGAATTCACACCTTAGAAAGTTTTTTGAAAGCTAAATTGATTAATGAACTTTATGTAGTAAAAAATAAACATTTTTTTAAAAAACATGGGCTGTTAAACGCAAGAAGATTTATAAATTCTTTAAAAATTAAGCCAAATGAAATAATTTCACTAGAAGAAAATACTATTTTAAAATACAAACCTAGATATGTTTACAGGGATAATACAAAGTACCGCTAAATTAAATCAAATTGTAAATAAAAATAATAATTATACATTTGTTCTAGAGAGCAATTTACGATTAATTAAAAAAGATATTGGCACATCGATTGCAATAGATGGCGTATGTTTAACATTAACGAAAATTCAAAAACAGTCTGAAAATAAAAAAAAATTATTTTTTAATATATCACCTGAAACATTAAAAATATCATCACTGCAGAATAAGGGGGTTGGGACAATTTTAAATTTAGAAAAATCTCTCAAATTTGGTGACGAAATAGCAGGTCACTTTTTACAAGGTCATGTTGATGATACCGGCAAAATTTTGTCCGTTAATAAAAACAAAAATTCGTGGATTTTTTGGATTAAATTCAAATCAAAATTTAAAAAATATTTAATAAATAAAGGATCTATAGCAATTAATGGCGTTTCATTAACAATCAATGAAATTAAGAATAGCAGTATTAGAGTTGATATTATTCCGCATACATTTGATAAAACAAATTTTAAATTTTTAAAGAAAAATATGGATGTCAATCTAGAGTATGATCTGTTGATGAAATTTCTAAAAAAATGAAAAAAAAATATTGTAATATTCAAAAGCTTTTAAATTTTGCAAAAAAAGGTAAAATATTTATTTTAGTTGATGATGAGAGTAGAGAAAATGAGGGTGATTTAGTTTTCTTAGCCAATAAGTGTACTCCAAAAAAAATAAACTTTATGGCAAAATATGGTCGAGGATTAATTTGTTTAGCTCTTGATAAAAAGCAGTCAGATAAACTAGGTCTTAAACTAATGTCTAATTCTAATGGAACTAGATTTAGTACAGCATTTACTGTCAGCATTGAAGCAAAGAAAGGTGTCACCACGGGAATATCTGCGTTTGATAGATCAAAAACAGTTTCGACTGCAATTAATAAAGCATCAACAAAGAAAGATATAGTTTCACCTGGTCATATTTTTCCATTAGTTGCAAAAAAAGGTGGCGTACTTATAAGAACTGGCCACACCGAAGCTTCTGTTGATATTGCAAAGATGGCATCAAATTCCTTAGGAGCAGTAATATGTGAAATTATGAATGATGATGGATCCATGGCTAAAAGGGACCAGCTTTTTAAATTTGCTAAAAAGCACAGTTTACAAATTGCTAAGATAGAAGATTTAATTGCGTACAGATTAAAAAAAGAGAATTTTATTAAATTAATACATAAAACAAAATTAAAATTTAAAAATAAAAGCTTTGAAAAACAGTTCTTTATTAACACAATTGACAAGCAAGATCATTTGGCTATTTCAAGTAAAAATATAGATTATAACAATTGTAGAGTTAGAGTCCTTTCTTTAAAAAACTATGATAGAAAAAAAAATATACTTCAAATCAAGGATGTAAAAAAGGCTTTAAATTATTTATACAATTTTGATAGTTTTACATTAATTATCATCAAGGATTACGCGATAAATGAGTATAATAATGTTATAAAATTTATGAATTCTAAAAAAGATTCTCCAGCAAATTTAATTAGAAATTATGGAGTTGGTGCTCAAATTATTAAAAAACTTGGATTAAATAATTTAATTCTAGTAACTAAATCCAAAAAAAAGATAATAGGTCTAGATGGCTTTGGTATCAAAATTAAAAGACAAGAAATTTTTAAATGAAAACCTGTTTGATAGTTTATTCTGATTATTATAAAGATATTTCAAAATCTTTAGTAGACGGATCAATAAAAATCTTAAAAAAAAATAACATTAAATATGAATTATATTGCATTGATGGATCATTTGAAATTCCTCAATTAATAAATATTAAGTTAAAGTCAAAAAAATATTTCGCTGCCTTAGCCCTTGGATGTATTATAAAAGGACAAACACCACATTTCGATATTATTTCATCCAGTATATCAAATTCAATTATGGATTTATCTATAAAGTATTCATTACCAATAATGAATGGTGTGATTAATTGTTTAAATAAAAAGCAAGCAAAATTACGAAGTTCGTTAAAAAAAAATAAAGGTACTGAAGCGGCTAATGCACTTTTATCTGTTTTGAAAAACTTAAAATGAAATCTACGACCAGAGTCAAACTAGTTCAAAAAATTTATGAAAAGACAAATAATCCTGATGGGTCAATTGATTTTGGTAAGGACCCCTTTGTAAGACATATAAAAAAAGTTTTTAAAGGATATTTCGAAAAAAATGTAGAACTTGAACAATTATTAAATGATAATTTATCAGATAAACTAAGTATAAAAAATTTAGATATACTTTTAAAGATTATTATTAAGAGCTCAATTTACGAACTTAAATATTGTAATAAAATTCCATTTAAAGTTGTTATTGACCAATATTTAGACGTTACTGATAAATTTTACGGTAATGATCAAAAAAGGCTTGTAAATGGGGTCTTAGATAGTGCAGCTAAAGCTATAAAGTAAGCTATTTAAGTTGATTTTATCCTAAATTTTTGGCATTAGCCTTCCATTAAACCTAGAATATAAAGGAAAAAATCTAATGAACACAGCAGAAATAATTAACTATGTAATAATTTGTGGGGTAGCTGCAGTTGCATACGGTTGGCTTGCTAGTAAGCAAATTTTAAAAGCCGATGCAGGTAATAAAACTATGCAAGATATTGCCAGCGCTATTCAAGAAGGAGCGCAAGCGTATTTAAATAGACAATATAAAACTATAGCTATAGTTGGTGTTGTTGTATTGGTCTTAATTGGATATTTATTTAGTCCTTTAGTTGCAGCCGGATATTTAATTGGCGCAGCCTTGTCGGGTGCTGCTGGTTACGTAGGAATGATCATTTCTGTTCGAGCAAACGTTAGAACTGCAGAAGCAAGCAGAAGAGGTTTAGCACAAGGTCTAAACATAGCATTTAAATCTGGTGCGGTTACTGGAATGCTGGTCGCAGGTTTGGCTTTACTGTCAATTACTGTTTATTATAAGTTTTTAATTGTTAACAATTCGTCTGAAAGAGAAATAATTGATGCTTTAGTTGCTTTAGGTTTTGGAGCATCACTTATATCTATTTTTGCAAGACTAGGTGGAGGTATTTTTACTAAAGGCGCTGATGTAGGAGCTGATTTAGTTGGGAAAGTAGAAGCTGGTATCCCCGAGGACGACCCTAGAAATCCCGCTGTTATAGCTGATAATGTGGGAGATAACGTTGGAGATTGTGCAGGTATGGCTGCCGACTTATTTGAAACTTACGCTGTTACAGTTGTGGCAACTATGGTCTTGGCATCAATTTTTTTCACAGGGGACCAAAGCATGATGGTTTATCCTTTAGCGATAGGCGGTGTTTGTATTCTAACATCAATTATTGGTACTTTTTTTGTAAGACTTGGAAGAAGTAAAAATATTATGGGCGCTCTTTATAAAGGATTTGTTGCTACATCTTTATTATCTTTAGCAGCAATACATCCAGTTACAGATTATGTTATTGGATTAGAAAAAGTTTTTAAAGTTGCTGGTCAGACATTTTCTGGAAACGATTTATTTTATTGTGCGGTAATTGGTTTGGTTATTACTGGATTAATTATTTGGGTTACTGAGTATTATACCGGAACTAATTATAGACCGGTTAAATCTGTTGCTCAATCTTCAACAACCGGCCACGGTACCAATGTAATCCAAGGTTTAGCTATATCTATGGAAGCCACTGCATTGCCAGCTTTAATAATTGTTGTAGGTATCATCTCAACATATACACTTGCTGGTCTATTTGGTATTGCTATCGCTGTAACAAGTATGCTTGCATTAACTGGTATGGTTGTAGCTTTAGATGCATATGGACCTGTTACTGATAATGCTGGCGGTATTGCAGAAATGTCTAAATTACCGAAAAGCGTGAGAAAAACAACAGATGCACTAGATGCAGTTGGCAATACTACTAAAGCGGTTACCAAAGGCTACGCCATAGGTTCAGCCGGACTTGGCGCGCTAGTTTTATTTGCAGCGTATACTGAAGATATAAAATATTTTTCAGCTCAAAGTGATTCATCTTTAAGTGGAATAGAAGTTAATTTCGATCTGTCTAACCCCTACGTAGTAGTTGGACTTTTACTAGGTGGATTATTACCATATTTATTTGGATCGATGGGCATGCAAGCAGTTGGAAGAGCAGGTGGAGCTGTAGTTAACGAGGTAAGAAGGCAATTTAGAAAAATGCCAGGAATAATGAAAAGAAAACAAAAGCCTGATTATGCCAAGGCTGTTGATCTTTTAACTAAGGCAGCAATTAAAGAAATGATTGTACCATCGTTATTACCAGTATTATCTCCAATTATTGTTTACTTTCTTGTTTTAAATATTGCAGATCAATCATCAGCATTATCCGCGTTAGGTGCAATGTTGCTAGGAGTTATTGTTACCGGGCTATTTGTAGCTATATCAATGACAGCTGGTGGCGGTGCATGGGATAATGCAAAAAAATATATTGAAGATGGAAAATTTGGTGGAAAAGGTTCCGAAGCTCATAAAGCAGCTGTAACAGGTGATACTGTTGGCGATCCTTATAAAGATACCGCAGGGCCCGCTGTAAACCCAATGATTAAAATTACTAACATCGTAGCACTTATGCTTCTGGCTTTAATTGCTCATTAGTTTTATTAATCTTTTGTTTGAAATTTTTTCCTTGCATTCTCCATTCTTTTTCGCGTAGAGCTTAAAAGGTTTTTGGAGAATGTATCTTTTACGCCAAGAGATCTAGTTTTTTCTTTTGCAAATTTAATTTTTTTCATATCCTCTAAAGTAAAAAAGTCCACACTTTTAACAATTCCTTTTTCATTAAAATAAATTTCTGCGTAATCATTTACATATATATTCCTTTTACCATATTTTGTTTTTGTTTCCCTTACTTCAAAATATGCCCATCTATTTTCTATTTTATCAATTACTGGAATTGGACCTAAAATTTTAATAATATCATTTTTGTTTGTTTCATTTTTTTTTATTAATAGAGTTTTATTCTTTAAATTTGAAACGCCATGTACATTATCTATTTTATTTAATGTGCAAGATGTGGTTATTAATGTTAAAATAAAAATAAATAAAAATTTATAAATGAACATAAGCAATCTATACAACAAAATCTTACAGGAATCTAGAAATCCAGTTATATTCAACGAGTATATTGAAGATAATTTAAACTATAAAATATTAATTTTTATGATTTTTGTATCGAAAATTTTCAATAAAATTGAAAAATCAGATAGTAATTATCAAAAATTTTTTGATTATATTTTTAATAGAATTGAAACTGATTTAAGAGAACTTGGTTATGGTGATATGTCTGTAAATAAAAAAATGAAAGTTGTTGTTACAAAATTTTATTCAATCCTACTTGATTTTAAAAATTTTATTCAAATTTCAGAATCTACAAGACATATTATTATAAGAAAATATTTTAAAGACATAAGAAAAATTGATGATTTCTGTGAGTTTTTAATTAATTATTTATCTATTGATTATGTTTGATATAATGTTAATTAAGATTTAACAAAAAATTATGGCAGTACCTAAACGAAAATTATCAGTATCCAGACGGGGAAAAAGAAGATCGCATCTCGCAGTAAAATTTAAAAATGTTGTAGAGGATAAAAAAAGCGGTGAGTTCAGATTATCACATCATATTGATGTCAAAACTGGAATGTATAACGGTAAACAAATATATAAGCCTAAAAATTAAATCATAAATGACAAAAAAATTTAGTATTGCAGTTGATGCAATGGGAGGGGATAATGCACCTGATAAAGTCTTAGAAGGTATAAATCTTTTATTTAAAAATAAAGTAAATATACACGTAGATATTTTTGGTAATAAAGATTTAATTTTAAAATTAATTAAGAAATATAAATATTTAAATAAAGACAACTTTAATATTACACACTCACCAGATATTGTCCCGGGTGATGTTTCTGTTAGAGACGCAATTAAATTAGGCAAACAGACTAGTATGTGGATGGCAATAGATTCAGTAAAAGAAGGAAAAAATGATATAATTGTTTCTTCTGGAAATACAGGTGCGCTATTAATTATGTCAAAATTAATTTTGAAAATGATTGATGGTGTTGATAAACCGGCACTGGCCGCTATATGGCCAAATTTTAAAAACTATAGCATAGTATTAGATTTAGGTGCAAATGTAGAATGTACTGAAAATAATCTTATTGAGTTTTCAATATTAGGTTCTGAACTATATAGAACTATTTATGGTAAGAATGAAGTCGTGACTGGATTATTAAATATAGGATCTGAAGAAATCAAAGGTAATGAATCAATAAAAAACGCTCATTTAAAATTACAAGAAGCTAAAAATTTAAATTTTATTTACAAAGGTTACATAGAGGGAAATGAAATTAAAAATGGAGATGCACAAGTTATTGTGACAGACGGATTTACAGGGAATATAGCATTAAAAACAGCTGAAGGTACTGCAAATTTTATTACTTCAGAAATAAAAAAATCATTTTCAAGTTCATTCCTGTCAAAAATTGGATATTTGTTTAGTTATTTTGCTTTTAAAGAGATTAAAAAAAAATTAGATCCTAGAAAATATAATGGTGCAATATTTTTAGGTTTAAATGCACCTGTTATTAAAAGCCATGGTGGTGCTGATGCATTTGCCTTTTATAATTCCCTAAATTTGTCATATCAAATTATTAATGGTAATCTTATTAATAAAATTAAAAATAATTTTATTAATAATAATGTCCAACAATCTAACAAGGCAGAATCTTTATGATTTGACACATAAAGAGCTGGGGATATCAAAGAGTGAGTGTATAATTTTTGTGGACTCAATCTTTGAAATTCTAATAAAGAATTTTGAAGCCGGTAATAAAGTCAAGATTTCATTGTTTGGTTCTTTTGAAATTAAGCAAAAAAAAACACGCATCGGTCGAAACCCTAAAACATTAGAAGAAAAAGAAATATCATCACGAAAAGTAGTTACTTTTAAACCATCTAAATTTTTATCAAAAAAAATAAACAGACAATGAAATCAAGAGATTCATATAAAACAATTGGTGAAGTTTGTGACATTGTAGGCTTAACTGATAATGAAACTGGAAAGAGAAAAACGTACGTCTTAAGATTTTGGGAAAAACACTTTAAAGAATTAAAACCCTCGCTTATTTATAAAAAGCGACGATATTATTCAAATAAAAATATCGAATATATTAAAAAAATAAAAAAATTACTAAAAGAGGACGGATACACAATTAAAGGCTCCAAAAAAGTATTAAAGAACAATAATAACCTGGTTGACAGTTATTCTGATGATAATATAAGCGAACAGAAAGTAATTAATTTAAAAAATAAAATAAAACATTTAAAAAAATATTTGAATGGCTAAAAAAAGTTCTATAAAAGTTAGACTAGTTCCAGAAGAAAAACCAAATAGCAAACACTTTTATTATGCGTACAAACCAACAGCTGGAGAAAAAGCGAAGGAAAAGTTAAAGTTAAAAAAGTACAATCCAGCTACACGAAGACATGAGTGGTTCGTAGAAAAAAAGTTACCACCTCACAGTAAATAACTATTTATACTTTATTCTTTCCAGTTTTATGAAAGATTTGATCATTGTTGACCATATGTTTTTTATAATAAAGCCTTCTAAATTTTGTTTTTTACCTTTTGTTATTAAGATTTTTATCATTTTAGAAATTCTTTGATGATCAACTATTTTATTTTTAGGTTTGATTTTTATAACTTTTAATACTTCTTTGCGTCTTTGCGACAGTATTTTTAAAATTTTAAAATCCAATTTGTCAATATTGTTCCTAATTATTTGTAAATTTTTTTCAGGTGACAATTTGCTTATTTTTTTTTTCATTAAAAATATATACCTAAAACTATGCTTCAAATATATCAAAAAAAAGATATTTTTTACTGGTTACTAACCTCATGCTTATTATTAATATTACTTATTTGGGTTGGGGGCCTAACACGTCTTACTGGCTCAGGATTGTCGATTACCGAATGGGAAATATTTAGTGGTATTTTGCCTCCTTTAAGTGAAAAAAGATGGGGTGAGTATTTTAAGCTATATAAACAAATACCTGAGTATCAAGAAATTAATTACGGCATGAGCTTGAATGAATTTAAATTTATTTTTTGGTGGGAATATTTTCATAGAGTTTTGGCAAGGTTTTTAGTTCTAATTTATATTGTTCCTCTTATTTATTTTTTAGTCAAAAAAAAAATAGAAAAAAATAAAACTTATTTTTTTTTAATTATTTTTTTACTTTTTTTACTACAAGGGTTTATGGGTTGGTATATGGTTAAAAGTGGGCTTGTATCAGAAACTGATGTTTCTCATTACAGGCTTGCTGCCCATCTCTCTTTAGCCTTTATAATTTATTCAATGATGTTTTGGTCTTTATTAAATTACAATAATAAACTTTTATTCAATTTTAGAACTGGTACTTTTTTAATATTTTTTTTAGTTCTGTTTGTTTTAATACAAATTATATGGGGAGCATTTACATCTGGATTAAATGCTGGTTTGCTATACCAAACTTGGCCACTTATGAATGACAATTTTATTGCTGATGACATTGTTTTTAAAAATATTTTCTCATTAATGTCATTTAATAATGCATCATATGTTCAGTTGTTACATCGTTTTTTAGCTTATTTTATTATTTTTTATTCAATACTAATTTATTTTTTTTATTTTAAAAAAAATAATATTATCAAACCTTTCAGGTTAATATTTGTTGCAATTGGTATACAGGTAGTCTTGGGTATTTTAACTTTATTAAGTGGTTTAAATATGTACTTGGCAAGTTTACATCAGATGGGATCAGTTTTTTTAATATCTTGTTCGATTTACGTGTTATTTTACATCAATAATCCACAAAACTTAATTGACAGTTAAGACTATAAACAGTAATTACCAACATTCAACATGACAGATTTTATTAGAAAAAGTGAATTGCTAAATAAGTGGTATCATATTGATGCTACGAACGTTGTTGTGGGCAGATTAGCTGCAGAAATTACAAAAATTTTAAGAGGCAAAAATAAAGCCACATACACTCCAAATATGGATAATGGTGATTTTGTTATAGTGACTAATGTAGGAAAAATTAAATTCACAGGTAAAAAATTTACAGATAAAAAATATTATAAGCATACCGGTTGGCCCGGTGGTTTAAAGGAAAGAACTCCAAGTAATTTTAAAGAAAAAAATAAACCAGAGGAAGTCTTAAAACTTGCTGTTAAAAGAATGCTTCCAAGAGGNCCACTGTCAAAAAAACAATTAACAAAATTAAAAATTTATGCTTCAGAAAGTCATCCACATGATGCGCAAAANGTCGAAAATATTGATTTTGGAAAACTAAATAAAAAAAATATAAGAAATAATTAAAATGAGCTCCGAAGTAGTTAAAATTTCTAAAGACGCGGTATACGCCACAGGCAAAAGAAAAGATGCAGTAGCTAGAGTTTGGATGTTAAAAGGCTCAGGTAAAATTTTTGTTAATGGTAAAGTTTATTCTCAATATTTTAAAAGACCCATTCATCAATTAGCTATTGAAAAACCTTTGAGTATCACTAAATCAAAAGAAATATTTGATATTGTATGTACTGTCAAAGGGGGCGGTATGAGTGGTCAGGCGGGTGCTGTAACTCACGGTATTTCTAAAGCTTTAGTTGGNACATCACCAGATACTAGAAAAATTATCAAAAAAAACAAAATGTTAACCAGAGATTCTCGAACAGTTGAACGTAAAAAACCTGGACAAAGAAAAGCAAGAAGAAAGTTCCAGTTTTCTAAAAGATAATAAGCTTTTAGTTTTTTATTGTTTTAAAATCAAACACATTTAAATTTGAAGATATGAATAAGTTAGACATTGCTATTGCAGGAGCGACTGGTTTTGTAGGTTTAGAATTAATTAAAAAAATTTATGAACATCCTTTTGCTAATATTAAATATTTGTTTGTAAAGGATAGCATCGATGAAGATATTTATAAAAATTTACCAAAAAAAATAACTAACTTACCCAAGTTGAAAAAGATTGATTTAAACTTGATAAATGAATGCGATGTTTTTTTCTCTTCTTTACCACATTCGCAATTACACAAAATAGCAAAGGATATATCTTCTGAGGTTGTTATAGATTTATCTGCAGATTTTAGATTCCCAAATATTAAAACATATGAAAAATGGTATAATGTAAAACATGAAAGTTCAAGTATACAAAAAAATGCAGTCTATGGTTTGTCAGAAATTTATAGAGAAAGTATTAAAAATAGTAATTTGATATCTTGTCCCGGTTGTTATCCGACATCAATATTAATTCCATTAATCCCATTGTTAAAAAATAAAATTATCGAGTTAGATAATATTATAGCAGATAGTAAATCTGGATATTCTGGAGCTGGAAAAAAAATTAATAATAATAAAGATTACCCAAATCTTGATGAAAATATTGCTATTTATGGAGTTGGTTATCATAGACATATTCCAGAAATAAATTTTTACTCTTCGCAGTTTTCAGATGAGACTTTGGAAATTTCTTTTTCACCTCATCTGATACCAACTTTTAGAGGAATGCTCTCTACTATTTATGTAAAATCAAAAAAAAATATTAATCAAATTTATGAAGTTATAAACAAATTTTATAAAAATGATGAATTTATCAAAATTTTTAAATCTAAAATGATAAATACTGATCAAGTCATTAATACAAATAACGTTAATATTTCTATTAACAGTAGCAATATAAAGGACCAATTTGTTATATCATCAAGTATTGATAATTTGTTAAAAGGAGCTGCTGGGCAGGCAATTCAAAATTTTAATATTAGATTTGGTTTTGATGAACAATTAGGATTAGTTTAATGAAAGAATTTAATTTAGCTATAATTGGTTTAGGTAATATCGGTCTTGAAGTTTACAAAAATATAAAAAAAAATGCATCAGATATTAGAAAAAAAACTGGGTTTAAATTAAATATTGCTCGCGTATGCGCAAAAAATATTAGAAAAAATAGAGGCGTAAAATTCTCCAAAAGTATTTTAGAAAAAAACATTGTTAAAATTATCAACAATCCTGAAATTGACATTATCGTTGAACTTATCGGTGGCTCTGAAGGTGTTGCAAAAAAAGTTGTGTTTGACTCAATAAAAAAAAATAAACATGTTGTGACTGCCAATAAGTCATTAATTTCAAAACATGGTGATTATTTATCTATTTTGACCGAGAAGCATGGTGTAAATCTATTGTTCGAAGCAGCAGTAGGCGGCGGTATACCAATTATAAGATCAATTAAACAAGGTCTTATAGCAAATAGAATAAATCATATTTATGGAATATTAAATGGAACAACAAATTTCATATTAACCGAAATGGAAAAAAGAAATGAAAATTTCCAGACCATTTTGAAAGAGGCGCAAAAACTAGGCTATGCTGAGTCAAACCCTACAGCTGATGTAGATGGTTTTGACGCAGCAGATAAAATATCAATTTTAAGCTCAATTGGATTTGGATCTAAAATTATTAATAAAGGTTTTTTAATTGAAGGTATCCGTAATATTGAAATAGAAGATATAAAATTTGCTAAATCGTTAGGTTATAAAATAAAACTATTAGCAATTGCTGAGAAAATTGGCAACAAAGTAAAACAACGTGTTCACCCATGTTTAATTCCAAATGATTTAGATGTTGCAAATATAGATGATGTTATTAACGCCGTCGTAGTTGACGGTCATCCAATTGGAAGAACAATATATGAGGGACCTGGTGCTGGAAAAGGACCAACCTCGTCTGCAGTAATTTCTGACATCACCTCTATAATGTTAGGAAATGATGAGTTTTCTTTTGGTTTGGCTCCATCTGCAAAGAAAAAGATGGACCTAATCAATTTTGATAATCATATTTCTAGATATTATATCAGATTTTTAACAAAGGATATATCTGGTGTTTTATCCAAAATAACTTCAGCATTAGCAAAAAACAAAATTAGTGTCGCTAATTTATTGCAAACCCCAACAAAATCTGGTGCAGCCAATATAATGTTAATTACGCATGCATCAAAAGAAATAAATATTAAAAAAGTAGTCAAAAATTTGTCATCTCATAAAAAATTATTTAAAAAAATAGTTATGATAAGAGTTAGGGATTTAAAAAAACTTTAATGTTAGATCCAAAATTATTAGATCAAATTATTGATGTAGCTGCTGTTGCCGCTTATAAATCCTCATTATTTAAAGGTAAAGGAGATAAAAACGCTGCTGATCAAGCTGCAGTTGATGCCATGAGAACTCAATTAAATAGTATGAATATCAAAGGCAAAGTTGTTATTGGTGAAGGGGAAATGGATGAGGCCCCAATGCTGTATATTGGTGAGACTTTAGGTAAATCCAGTTATCCTAAGATAGATATTGCCGTTGATCCATTGGATGGAACGAGGTTAGCAGCAGAAAATCAACCAAACGCTATATCAGTGATTTCAATTTCAGAGGATGGTATGCTTTTGCAAGCTCCAGATACGTATATGGACAAAATTTCGGTTGGTCCCAATCTTCCAGAAAATATTGTTGATCTGGATGAGGATATAAAAAAAAATATTAAAAATTTAGCCAAAGCTAAAAAAAAAAATATAGAAGATATTTGTATTTGCATATTAGAGAGAGAAAGACACAATCATTTTATTGAAGGCGCTAAATCTTTAGGTTCAAAACTAAAACTAATTTCAGACGGTGATGTTGCCGGATCTATATATTCGGCATTAGAAAATTCTAAAGTTGATATGTATCTTGGTATAGGAGGCGCACCTGAAGGAGTTTTAGCTGCCTCAGCTATTAAATGTCTTGGTGGACAATTTCAAGCAAGATTAAAAATTCAAAATGATGAAGAAATTAAAAGAGCTACAAATCTTGGTATTCAAGATTTTGATAAAAAATATTATTTAGATGATTTAGTTAAAGGTGATGTAATTTTTTGTTCTTCAGGCGTAACAGATGGTGAATTAGTTTCTGGGGTAAAATTAAAAGACAAAGAATATGAAACAGAAACTTTTGCTTTACATTATTCTCAAAAATTTTTTCAAAAAGTAAAAAAAATATATCGGTTATGAAAAATCCCTCTGTTCAAGGAAAAGAGTGGGTAATAAAAAATTATGATAATAACCTCTTGGAACTTATTTCTAATAAATATGATCTTGATTTTTTTATTGCAAAACTACTTTCTATTAAGGGGTTCAAAGAGCATGAAGTTGAAAGTTTTTTAGAACCTAAGATTAAAAATTATTTACCTAATCCATTTCACTTTAAAGATTGTAATGAAGGTGTAAATATTATTTATAAACACATTAATAATAATAGTAAAATTTGCATCTTTGGAGATTATGATGTTGATGGCGCAACATCTGCTGGAATGATGTCGTTGTATTTAAAAAAGTTAAATATTAATTTTTCAGTTTTTATTCCCGATCGACAAAAGGATGGTTACGGACCATCTATTGAAACTTTTAAAAATATAATGAGAGACAATATAAATTTAATAATAACATTAGATTGTGGAACGACATCTTTTGAAGCTATAAAGTTTGCAAAGGATAATAATATAGATGTCGTGGTTATTGATCACCACAAATCACAAGAAAAACTACCAATCGCTGATGCATTAATTAACCCAAATCGTTTAGATGAAAATGATGAATATTATTATCTCTGTGCGGCTGGTGTACTTTTTGTATTTCTCGCGGGTTTAAATAAGTTTTTGAGAGAAAAAAAATATTTTGAATTAAAGGATATAAATGAACCAAATTTGTTTGAATTTTTAGATTTGGTGATGCTGGGGACTGTTTGTGATGTAGTCCCACTAATAAGTTTAAATAGGGCCTTCGTTTACCAAGGGCTTAAAATAGCCGCTAAAAGAAATAACCTTGGTTTAAAAACATTAACCGATTATTCTAAAATTAATAAAAAATTATCAACTTATGAAATTGGATATGTATTAGGACCAAAGATCAATGCCGGTGGCAGAATAGGAAAATCTAATTTAGGATATAAGCTATTAACCACAGAAGATGCTGAAACAGCGTATTTAATATCAAGTGAACTTAATAGTCTTAACTTAAAAAGAAAAAATCTCGAAAGCAATATTATTGATGAGGCAATTAGCTTAGTTGATAAACAAAAATTAGAGGACATAATATTTCTTGTTAAAAAGGATTGGCATGAAGGACTAATNGGTATTGTTGCCAGCAGATTAAAAGAACATTACAATAGACCAGCTTTTATACTTTCACAAAATGGAAGAATATGCAAAGGATCTGCTAGATCTATTTTTGGTTTTGACATTGGATTGGCAATTACAAAGTGCAAACAAATGAATCTTTTGATAAAGGGTGGGGGGCACCCAATGGCGGGTGGTTTTAGTGTAGAGTATGATAAGTTAAATGAATTTAAAATTGAATTATTAAAAATCTATAATAAATCTAAAAGAGATAATAATAACTTTTTTTTTATAGACTCATATTTGGAAAGCTCAGCAATTAATAATGAGTTAATAAAAAAAATAAATACCCTTGAACCTTACGGATCTGGGAACAAGGAACCAGTCTTTGCTTTTGAAAATTTTAAAGTTTGCAAGGTAATAGAAACTAATAATAATCATGTGAAGGTTGTAATCCAAAAAGGATCCTTTTATTTGAATGCAATTTGTTTCAATTCAAAAAATAAAGATATTGGAAATTATTTACTAAATTATAAAAAAAATTTTAATGTCGCAGGTAAAATTAAGCTNAATGAATGGAATGGTAAAACAAATATNGAGCTAATAATTGAAGATATTCAATTAATAAANTAGTTTTTTTTATTGATATTATAACAATATTAAATAAAAGGATTAAATTCCGGTCCCTTCGTCTATCGGTTAGGACACATGGTTTTCATCCATGAAAGAGGGGTTCGATTCCCCTAGGGACCGCCAAAAAAGTAAAGCGTATCAATAATAATAATCNTCTTTCNAAGTCATAAATCAGTCTGGACGCACTCTGGACGCATTAGAGGAGAATATTTATGGCTACGATTAGAAAACGACTTTCAGGTAAATTTACAGTCTATAAGAGTTTTGAAATAAA
>NZJW01000006.1 GCA_002692055.1 Candidatus Pelagibacter sp.
ATACCATGCAGGAATCTGATGACCCCACCATAACTGTCTAGAGATACACCATGGTTCAATATTTTCCATCCATTGAAAATAAGTTTTTTTCCAATTATCCGGAAAAAAATTCGTATTTTTTTTCTTTACCTGTTTGATTGCCTCTTTAGATAATTTTTTTGCATTAACAAACCATTGTTCAGTCAATAACGGTTCTATGACTGAATTTGTTCTATCACCATAAGGAACTGTATGATTGATATCCTCAATTTTATCCAAAAAATTTTTTTGTTCTAATTCAACTATTAATTTATTTCTTGCGTCTATACGGTCGATATTAATATAATCTTCGGGTACATTTTCATTTAAAGTTCCATCTCTATTTAATATGTTAATTAAATTAAGGTTATTTCTTTTACCGACTAAATAATCATTAAAATCATGACCTGGTGTTATTTTTACTGCTCCAGAACCTTGATCTGGATCGGCATACTCGTCTGAAATAATCTTTATCCTTCTATTTGATATAGGTATAATCACCTCTTTAGTGATTAAATTTTTATACCTGTCATCTTTTGGGTTCACTGCGATAGCAGTATCGCCAAACATAGTCTCAGGTCTAGTTGTTGCAATAATAATATTTTGATCACTATCAACTAGTTTATATTTTATATAATAAAGCTTTCCTTTTGTTTCTTTCTGGACAACCTCAAGATCTGAAATAGCTGTTTGTAATTTAGTGTCCCAATTAGTTAATTTCAAATCTTTATAAATTAATTTTTTTTCATATAAATTCACAAAGACCTTCAAAACAGCTTTTGACATTCCATCATCCATTGTAAACCTATCTCTCGACCAGTCACAAGATGAACCAAGTTTTTTGAGTTGGTCAGTAATTATGTCACCTGATTTTTCCTTCCATTTCCATACTTCTTTGAGAAACTTATCTCTACCAATATCTTTTCTAGAGACTCCTTTTTCAAGAAGTTGTTTTTCGACAACCAATTGAGTGGCTATTCCAGCATGATCTGTTCCGGGTTGCCACAGTGTTTCCAAGCCCATATTTCTGTTGTGCCTAACCAGCAAATCCTGAATAGAATTATTTAAGGCATGGCCCATGTGTAAACTTCCTGTTACGTTTGGAGGAGGTATTACTATTGAAAAATATTTTTTATTTTTATTTTTCTGAGGCTTAAAACATTTATTTTTTTCCCAATATTTATAAATTCTATCTTCTATGTTTTTATGACTATATGGCTTAAACTTAGACATTTTATTGAATATTAGAAAACTTTATATATATCTCCTTACTAATAAACAATTTCTAATAATTGGCCACGTGGCGGAATGGTTACGCAGAGGATTGCAAATCCTTGTATCCCAGTTCGATTCTGGGCGTGGCCTCCAAAAAAATTATTGTTTTGAACCAAAAAACCTATATGTAAGTAATTAATTCCCCGGTAGCTCAGTTGGTAGAGCAGTTGACTGTTAATCAATTGGTCGCTGGTTCGAGTCCGGCCCGGGGAGCCAAATTAAATTGCTCTACTTAAATTTGAATTATCTCTTAAAACTTCAAGTAACTTTTCTCTCTGCTGCGGCTCAAGATCATTAAATAATCTTACTAAAAAACTGTAATTAATATCCTTAGAGGAATCGTTTGCTTCATTTGGAGATGTTGAGTGTTGGTAATCTTCAAAGAAATATTTGACTGGTACTTTAAGAAAACTAGCCAACTGTAACAATCGAGCAGAACTTACCCCATTAGTTCCTTTTTCGTACTTTTGTATTTGTTGAAAAGTGACGTTTATCGCTTTAGCAACTTGGGTCTGGGTTAATCCTAAGGATGTACGCCTCAATCTCAACTTTTTCCCAAGATGTTGATTTAACAATGCGCTCACCTTATCTCCCTTTTATATAATGTTAAATACTTTTTTGTTAAACATGGCAACAAAAATAATATAAAAAATCTGTAAAAATTGTCTTGATTTTGTTACTGAATTAACAGTTTATTTTATAAAATTATGCTTATTTATTGGATTAGAAATGATTTTCGCTTTGTTGATAATGAAGCTTTAAAGTATTTTTCAAATTATAAAGGTGAAAAATCATGCCTTTACATTTATAATGAAAATAGATTTAAAGAAAGATCAGCACAAAAATGGTGGTTATACAAATCTTTAACTTACTTTAGAAATAATTTAGAGAATAAAAAGTACAAATTTAATTTCTTAAATGACTTAGAATTATATTCTTTTAAGAATTTACTAAAAAAAAATAATATTGTTCAGATTATATGGAATAAGATATATTTACCAAATGAAATTTCAATAGAAAATGAAATAATTAATTTTTTAAATAATAATAAAATATCATATAACGTATTCAGTTCAAATTTATTATTAAATCCTGAGAAAACTAGAAAAAAAGATAATACACCATTTCAAGTTTTTACACCTTTCTGGAAGAATGAAGAAAGTTTATATCTTAAAGAAGATAATTATAAAAAATCTAATATTAAATTAGAAAATAAAAAAAAGATAAAAAAATATAAAGAATTTGAGACAATACTTCCAAAAAAAAACTGGTATAAAAAATTTGAAAAATATTGGGTAGTTGGCGAATATGAAGCAAACAAAAAATTAAATAATTTTAAAATAAAAGATATTTTTAAATATGACCAAACAAGAGATTATCCAGAAATAGAAGGTACTTCTAAACTTTCACCCCATTTATCTTTTGGTGAAATTAGCGCTAGAGAAATATTTTATCAATACTCATTAATCATAAAAAAAAATATAGGTACAAGAAAATTTATAAATGAAATAGGTTGGCGAGAATTTGCTTACCATCTAATTTATCATTTTCCACAAATGTTAAAAAAAAACTTAAGAAAAAATTTTGATAATTTTCCATGGTCGTCAAATAAAAANCATTTAAAAAAATGGAAAGAGGGAAAAACCGGTTATCCTATTGTAGATGCGGCAATGAGACAAATGTATGAAATTGGGTGGATGCATAATAGATTAAGGATGGTATCTGGATCTTTTTTAGTAAAACATCTTAGAATTAATTGGATAGAGGGTGAGAAATATTTTAAAGACACATTGCTTGATTTTGATACTGCAAACAATGTTTCAGGTTGGCAATGGATAGCTGGATGTGGTGCAGACGCCGCCCCATATTTCAGAATTTTTAACCCAATGACACAGGGTGAAAAATTCGATCCAAATGGTACGTTTGTACGGAAGTGGGTTCCTGAATTACATGCATTACCAAAAAAATATATACACAAGCCATGGGAATTACCAATAGAAGAAGCAAATAAAATAGGTTTTAACCTGAAAGAAGATTATTACGAACCTATTGTTAATCATACTGAAGCAAGGCAAGCAGCTCTATCTGCGTTTGAACACACTAAAAAGAAATGAAGAAATTAATAATTATTGGGTCTGGAATTTCTGGTCTAGCTAGCTCATATTATCTAAGAAAAAAATTTAAAATAAAAATATTTGAACAAAACGATTATCTAGGTGGTCATACTCATACACACTGTTTAATAAATGAAAAAATCTATTATGACAGTGGATTTATTGTTTTTAATGACAGAAACTATCCTAATTTCATTAAATTAATAAATGCTATTCGTACAGAATATCAAAAAAGTAATATGTCATTTTCTGTGACTAACAAAGAAATTAATTATGAATGGGCTGGAAAAAATTTAAAAACTATTTTTGCTATAAAAAATTTATTTACTAAACGTTATTGGAAGATTCTTAAGGATATAGTTAAATTTTCAAAATTGTGTGATAAAGATACTGCACATCTAGATTATAGTTTAAAAAATTTTTTAAAAAAAAATAATTTTTCAAAAGAATTCATTAATCTTTATTTGCTACCAATGTGTTCATCAATTTGGTCATCTGATCTTGAAGATATAAAAAATTATAATACTTCTTTTATTATCAATTTTTTTAAAAACCATGGATTAAATAATATAATAACAAAAAGACCAACCTGGTTTACAATTAAAAATGGCAGCAAATCTTATATCCAAAATATAATTAAAATAGTTAAACCTGAAATATATTTAAACGAGAAGGTTGTAGAGATAGATCAAAAAAATAAATTTATTAAAACAATAAATAAAAAAAAATACAAATATGATCACTTAATTTTTGCTAACCATACAAATCAAGTTAAAAAAATATTAAAGAAACCTGAGAAAAAACAACTAAAACTTTTAAATGCAGTTAAATATCAAAAAAATAATGTTGTAATACATACAGACCAAAATTTAATGCCTAAAAATATTAAAAACTGGTCATCTTGGAATTATTTATACAATAACAAAAAACTGGTTTTAACTTACTGGATGAATCTTCTCCAAAATCTTTCGTGTAAAAAAAATATATTTGTAACTTTAAATTTTAATAAGGTTGATAAGAAAAGTATTATAAAAAAAGTTACCTATGAGCATCCATTATTTACAAAGCCACTTAGTAAAATTAATAAAATATCTCAAGATGCACAAGGAATAAATAATATTTGGTTTACAGGTGCATGGCTAGGTTATGGTTTTCATGAAGACGGTGTTAAATCAGCATTAAAGGTGAGGAAATTAATTAATGCTAAATAATTATTTATGTGACAGTGAAGTTTTTCACATCAGAAAGCTACCTTTTAAGAATTATTTTAATTATAAAATTTGTTCTATTTTTTTTGATATTAAAAAAACTAAAGAAATTGACGATTTAAAGTTTATATCAATAAATAAATTTAATATTTTTAGTATAAACTTTAATGACTATGGAAATTTAAAAGGAAATTTGTACTCTTTTATAATTAATACATTAAAAAAAAAATATAACACAAATAGAAAATACTCTATTCATTTATTAACCTCTCCAAAATTTTTTGGATATATATTTAACCCTATTTCTATATATTTTGTGAGTCATAAAAAAAAAATTAAGTATATCATTTATGAGGTTAGGAATACTCATCATGAAAAACATATGTATTTTAAGAAATTAAGTTCAAAAAACATCAATAATCACAGGTTGGATAAGAAATTATACGTATCACCATTTCTTAAAATGGATCTGAAATATTTTTTTAGTGTAATTTTTAAAAAAAAAGGACTTAAAGTAATGATTAATGCCTTAAGTAAAAAGGAAAAGCTTTATACTGGTATGAATATAAAATTTATTCAATTGAACGACAAAAATTTATTTTTTATGGCTATCAAAAGATTGTTTTATGCACAAAAAGTTATGATTATGATACATTTTCAAGCGATAAAAATTTTAATTAAAAGAAGTAAATTTAATTACAAAAATAAAAGAATAAAAAATAATTTTAGCTTTTCATAATGAATTTTTTTAAAAAAATAGTTGACAAAGAATTCGAAAAAATTTTATGGGGAAAAATTAGGTTTAACTTTGATAATTTATTTGAAAAAAAATATATCGGCAAATTGGGAGATTTAGAGTCAAATATAATTATAAATGATCACAGTGTATTTCGAGATCTCGTTCTTAGAGGCGACCTTGGTTTTGCTGAGAGTTATATTTCAAAAAAATGGGATACATCAAATCTTAATCATTTACTTAAAATTTTACTAAAAAATCAACAGCTCAAAAAGAATAATTGGAAACCAAATTTTTATAATAAAATTATTGAAAGTGTTAATTTTATTTTAAAAAAAAATACAATTAATCAAGCAAAGAAGAATATTAGTTTTCATTATGATCTTGGTAACAATTTCTATAAAGAATGGCTTGATAGTAGTATGACATACTCATCAGCATTATTCAAAAATAAACAAATAACCTTGCTTGAAGCACAGATACAAAAATATGATTCTATTATAGAAAATTTAAATATTAACTCATCAAGCGATATTTGTGAAATTGGTTGTGGTTGGGGTGGATTTATTGATAGATCAAAACAAAGAAAAAATGGGGTCAGCGTAGATGGATACACGATAAGTAAAAAACAATATGGATATACTAAATTAAATCATAATAATGTTTTTTTTGAAGATTATAGAAAAATTAACAAAAAATACAGCAATGTTGTATCTATTGAAATGTTTGAAGCTGTAGGGAAAAAATATTGGAACATTTATTTTGAAAAATTGAATAATTTATTAAAAAAAAATGGAACAGCATGTTTACAAATTATTACTATTAATGAAGGTTCATTTAGAAGATACTTAAACAATGTAGATTTTATTCAAAAATATATTTTTCCTGGAGGTATGCTCCCAACTAAAAGTATTTTACAAAAATTGTTTAAAAATAATGGTTTTAAACTATACCACAAAATTTCATTTGGTTACGATTATTCGAGAACACTTCTAGAATGGAAACAAAATTTCAATAATGCATGGCCTAAATTAAAAAGTAATGATTTTGACGAAAAATTCAAAAGACTTTGGAATTATTATCTTGATTATTGCGAAACAGGCTTTTCTTTAGATCATACTGATGTTACACAATTTTTTATCAAAAAAATAAATTAATGAATAAAACATCTGTAATTGATTTAATAGGAAATACGCCTCTTATATATCTAAAAAAACCATCTGAACTAAGTGGGTGTAATATTTACGGTAAAGCTGAATTTTTAAATCCGGGTCAATCAGTAAAAGATAGAGCCGCGTTATATATTATAAATGACGCATTAAAAAAAAACTTGTTAGAAACTGATGGTACTATTGTTGAGGGCACTGCTGGCAATACAGGTATTGGAATTGCTATGGTAGCAAATTATTATAATATAAATACTACAATTGTTATTCCAAAAACACAGTCCGAAGAAAAAAAAAGTGCATTGAGAAATTTGGGCGCAAATCTGATTGAAGTAGACGCCGTTCCTTATGCTAATCCAAAAAATTATGTAAAATACTCACAGGATGTAGCAATAAAATTAGGTAAAACAAGTGATAAAAAAGTTTACTGGGCAAACCAATTTGATAATACAATAAATAAATTATCTCATATTGAAACTACCGCACCAGAAATATTAAGACAAACAAAAAATAACGTTGATGCATTCATATGTTCAGTTGGCACTGGTGGAACTTTATCTGGAACCGCTGAAGGTTTAAAAAATAAAAAGAAAGATGTAGTTATTGGTCTTTGTGATCCACAAGGCTCAGCATTATTCAACTATATTAAAAATAAAGAATTAAGTGCCTCTGGTGAGTCAATTACAGAGGGAATAGGCACAACTAGAATAACTGAAAATTTCAAAAATGCAAAAATAGACGAAGCATTTCAAATACACGACCAATATGCTTTAGATATCATATATGATCTTTTAAAAACCGAAGGTTTAAGTTTGGGTCCATCGTCCGGGATCAATATAGGCGGGGCAATAGAGCTTGGTAAAAAAATCGGTCCGAACAAAAATATTGTTACAATTCTCTGTGATTATGGATCAAGATACTCTTCAAAAATTTATAATAAAGAATTTTTAAATTCAAAAGGTTTTAGATTTCCAGATTGGATTTCTTAAATATCTTCTTTAACTTATTTCTTAATTTATAGTTTTTTTTTAATTTTATCTCCTCTTTCAATGCAATTGATTTAGTTTCATAACATTTGTGATAAATAACAATCCATTTTCGGCCGCGTGTATACTTTGCTCCTTTATTACTATTGTGTAGAGCTAATCTTTTTTTTAGATTTTGAGTATATCCTACATAACTATGCTTATGTTGGTCTAGGCTCATTAACATATAAACTTTAAACATTTTACTTTCTAATGTAGAAAATTAGAATTTAAGTTTAATGCCAATGCCTGGCTTATTATTTAAAATTAGATTTCCATTTTTAATTTTTAAATTTTTTTTAAAAATTGTATCTCTAATTCGGTTTTCTGTAACATCAAACTCAAGTGGAACATTTGATATGCCCGATACTAGGTGAGCAGAGGCAAAAAGTCCAGGCCCAGAACCAAGGTAGTGCGGTGTTATATATTTAATTTTTTTTTTATTTTTTTTATAAATATTTATAAAACTTGTTATACCACCATATTTTGTTACATCTGGTTGATAAAAATCAAAACATTTTTTATTCAAATAATTAATAATATTAGTTTCACCATAATGATTTTCCCCCGCAGCGATACAACTTGAAATTTTTCTTTTTAATTTTAACCACGATTTTACATTGCAATTAGCCATTATAGGCTCTTCTACCCAATAAAGTTTATTTATTTTTTCTAATTTTCTAATTCTCTTGATGGCTTCGATTTCACTCCATGCTTGATTGGCATCAACCATAATAGTTTTAAAATCAAGTTTTGAAATAATTTTTAAAAAATTTAAATCTTCCTCTTCTTTAAAACCAACCTTAATTTTAATATGATTTATTTTAAATTTTTTAATATTCGGATAAAACTTATTAAAATTTTCTTTAGTCAACCCACTAGCGTATAGGGGAATTTCAGAATTGGGTTTTTTATATAAAATATTTCTTAATGGTTTTTTTTTTAACTTAGAAAACAAATCCCAGGCAGCCAAATCTATAGCTGCTAAACAATGGTTTATTGCTCCAAAGTCTCCTGACTGAATTTTAATTTTTTCTGTTTGATTGTTTAGGTAAAAATATAAATGTTCAGGATTAGAAAATTCGAAGTTTTGAATTAAGGGCTTAAAAAGATCATTAATATACTTGTCTCTATAATCTGCAGAAAAATTTGGCCAGTTACAAAACCCTTCACCGTAGCCTTCAACNCCATTTTGTTCAGTCAATTTAACAAAAAAACCTGATCTAAATTTTTGGGTACCGAATGAATTTTTTCTAGGTACCTTAAGTTTTTTTTTTTACTATTATAGATTTAAGCTGCTTTATTCTCATTTTTAATTTTTGAGTAAAAATAATAAATTAATGATATCAAAGTTAACAATGATATTGTTAAAGTAATTGCACTTTCAAAAACTTTAAAAGGATTATCAGAAAAAAGAATGATAACTCGCTCAATATCTTCGTCTATTTGCCTGCCTAAAAATAAACCAATCATAAAACTCAAAGGTGTGAAATGAAATTTTTTTAAATACCATCCGATAATTCCAAAAATATAGAGTATATAAATATCAAAAACCGAATATCTATATGCAAAAGATCCAATTGACATTAATATAACTAAAAGAGGTACTAAGATGTATGATCTAACTTTAACAATTTTTCCTACATAAAATGCAATGAAGGTTGCAAAAAATCCTAATAATATCATCTGAAACACATTGCCTATTATTAATCCATAAACTAGTGGGCCGTTATCTCGGAAAAGACCACCGCCTGGAACTAGTCCATGAAGCATAAATCCACCTAAAATAACTGCTGTTGAAGCACTGCCAGGCACTCCCAATGACAATAATATTGCCATCGCCCCGCCCTCAGATGCATTATTTGCACTTTCTGCTGAAATTATACCGTCGGGTTCACCTTTGCCNAAATTAAATTTATTTTTAGAAAATTTTTTTGCGAGCGAATAACTTGATAAAGATGCAATAGTAGCGCCAGCAGCTGGCAAAACACCAACGAATATTCCAACAAGACTTCCGCATATCCAAACTTTTATTCTTTTTAATGATTGATAAATACCTTTAAAAAGATCTGAAATTTTATTNTCTTTATTAATTTGATCATCAGATATAGATTTCCTATTTACTAACGATAGTAATTCGGGAATGGCAAACATACCTATTATACAAATTATTAATGGCAAACCATCTTCAAGTTCGGCAAATCCAAAAGTTCCTCTAGCAACACCAGTTGATACACTTGTGCCAATATTTGATACTAGAATACCGAAAATACCTGCAAATATAGATCTGCTTAAATATTTGCCTTGGAGAATTCCAATAAATACTATTACAAATACCGTAAGAGCTAACATTTCTGATGAACCAAACTTTAATGCTAGCCAAGTCATTGGTTTTATAGCAATTAGTAATGCTAGATAAGACAAGATTCCTCCAATGACTGATGAAGATATTTGCAACCCCAGTGCTTCATTATGATGTCCAGATCTTGTCATAGGATAACCATCAAATGTGGTTGCAACTGCGCCTGGTGTTCCAGGTGTATTTATTAATATGGCCAAAATTCCTCCTCCAGTTAAACTTCCTGTATAAACTGATGTCATTAAGATTAGTGCAGTTAAGGCATCAAGTGATAGTGTGAGAGGTAAAATAATTGCTAGACCAAGAGCTGCTGTCATTCCTGGAATGACTCCTATTATCAATCCAAGAATCATTCCAAAAAAAATAGCAATTGGCATTTTCCATGAAAATAAAAGGTTTAGTCCACCTATTAAATCATTTAAATCTATCATAAAGGAATAGGTATTTTTAAAAGTTTATAAAAAAATAAAAAAATTATAATTATTAATAAAAAAGCAGGAATAAAAATTAATTTACTCTTAAAACCAAGTAAATAACTGAGTGATATAAAAAATATAAAGGAAGACATTAAAAAACCTAAAAAATTAATCAATAAAAAAAATATCAAAACTGATATCAAGAATAAAAATTTATTTTTTTCTAGTAAATCACTTGATGTTTTTAAATTATAATAAAAAGATTCTAATATAACAATAAAAGAAGTAATNAATAACAAAAAAAAAAGTGGCTTTATTAATAACACACTTTCCTTGCCGTCTTCTAGCTTCAGTGTACTCTCTAAAAAATAATATGACCAAGTAATAATTATGATTACAAAAAAATTGAACTCATTTAAAAATTTTTTTTTTAAATATTTCATAGTAATTTGGAGGGGAAATTTATCCCCTCCAATAATAAATTAAAAATCTTTAGTTATTTTTCATTATATCAGTAAATTCTTTATCAATTTTCCTGTATAATTTATTTGATTTTTTTGGACCTAACCAAGATCTACCAACTTTAGTCTTATCAGCAAATGCTATGAAGTTTTTATTAGATCTGGTTGTTTTTTTGTAAGCTTGAACAATTTTCTTATATCTTTTTGGATAATTANCTTTCACATCTTTGTGAACTGCATGAAATCTATATGCACCACCGTATGGAACTTTAACTTTATATCCATACTGTTTAAGAAGTTTATTAATTGGTCTAGCTTTTTCCCATCCGGGAACACTACCATCCATGAATGCACCTAGAACAACTGAGTATTTTTTTGCTTTTAGTGCCCCACCAGATCCTGCCGCTGTCATGTGAACTTCTCCAGAAATAAATGCTTTTCTGCTTTTTCCACCACCTTTATACGGAACAATTTTAATATCGAGGCCAAGTTTTTTAAAAAGAACTCTAGCTAAAACTGGTCCTACTGAACCTTTACCGCTTGACCCAAACGTATACTTGCCTGGGTTAGCTCTAACAGCCTTGATCATATCATCTATATTTTTCCAACCAGTATCTTTTCTTGCAATAATTATCGCGGGATCGATCCATTGAATATTAATGATATCTAAATCGTCTGTTTTAAAGACTGAAGGATCTTTAAATTTAACATACGTAGTAGCTGGAGCAAAAGCAGTCAATATTGTGTAACCGTCTCTGGGTTCTTTCATAAATTTTTTAAGGCCAATTTTTCCACCAGCACCTTTATGATTTTCAACAACAACTGTTTTACCAAATTCAGTGGGTAAAAACTTTTGTAAAGATCTTGCTGTACGATCAACACCACCTCCGGCTCCATAATTAACTATTACTTTGATTTCTTTTTCTGGATATTCAGCCATAAGCTGAGTGTGAGAAGCAAAAAAAGAGAATAGTATAAGCAAAACTAACTTTGGTATATATTTCATAACTTTCTCCTATTGTTATTTTTTAATTATTATACATTAAAAATTCAGATTTATAAAGATGTTTAAAATTTAATTTATTATGAAAAAATATAATAAAAAAAAATCAATAAAAATCATAAATAGTTTTTTTGATGAAAAGAATTTTTATAAAAGTTATTTATTTATCGAAAAAGAATTTACACTAACTCTTGGTAAATTAAATATTATACCAAAAAAATCATCATTAGAAATTTCAAAAAAATGNAATATTAATCTTTTAAATTTTAAGCAAATTCAAAAAGAAGTAAGGAAAACTAATGCACCGATTGCTACATTAACTAATTTTATCGCAAAAAAATGCACAAAAGAAAGCAGAAAATACGTTCATTATGGTGCTACCACTCATAATATTATGCACGCAGGGATGATTTTAATTTTAAGAAACTCTCATATTCAATCGATGTTTAGAATATCAGATTCTTTAAAAATATTGTCTGATCTTTCTTATAAATATTCAAATACTCCGATGATAGCTAGAACAAATGGACAGCACTCGATGCCTATTACATTTGGTTTTAAAATTTCAGAGTGGACTGAATTAATTTTAAGATTAGAGGAAAGATTTTCAGAAATAGAAAAGAGATTATTTATATTAATTTTTGGTGGAGCAGTGGGAGCAATGCACTCATTTAAAGATAAGGGAGAACTCATATATGAAGATTTGCGTAAAAAATTAAATCTAAATAGCATTTTAATACCCTCAAGATCAATGGTTGATAACATATCAGAATATATTTTACTTTGTAGTCATTATGGTTCTGTAATTAAAAATATAGGAACTGAACTTAGTTTTCATATGCGTGATGAAATTAAAGAAATCTTTGAAAATCAAAATAAAAAAACTATAGGCAGTTCAACAATGCCTCAAAAAATAAATCCAAAGTATATATATAGATTAATTACTCTAGGAAAAGATATGGAAAGTTGTTTTCCTAAAGGAATAAACGTAATGGAAATTCAGAATGAGGGTGATTTGGGTTCTCAATACTATCTAAAAAAAATTATGAAAGATATTTTTCCAAAATTTAATTTAATGTTGGAAGAATTTAATATTTTATTAAAAAAATTAGTTATTAACAAAGGAAAAATGATTGAAAACATTAACTTAACTAGAGATCTAATCTACTCTGAGAATATAACAATGACTTTGGCTCCTACAATTGGAAAAAAAAAGGCTTATGAAGTTGTCGGTAAAATAATTGAGCAAGTAAAATCAGGAAAATTAAGTTTTAAAAAGTTATTAAGTTTAAATAGTAACTTAAGAAATCAGGATATAAACCAACTCCTTGATATTAAAAATAACCTTGGTAATAGCAAAAAAATGTCGAAAAAAATGTCTAGAATATCAAAAATTAGATCAACAAAATTGAACAATAGAATTAAAAAAATTCCACAAGTTTTCGATTTATGATTTATGAGAGCAGATTGCAATAAGCAAAATAAAAATTAAAAATTTATTTTAACTAAAATTACAAACTTTTTTTGTGTGGCGCGCCCTGGAGGACTCGAACCTCCGACTCTCGGTTTAGAAAAACCATTGATAGTTCAATTACTCCTTTTATTTTTTAACGATTATTTGAATTTGATGCTATCGGCAAGTGTAAAATAAAACCATTGATTTTATTATGCAATTAGACGTTAGTAAAAAGAGCTGACACAGTTTTAACACAGCTGAGCTATGCTCTAACCTGACGGTTATATTTTTTATAATTAAGTTTTTCGAATTTATTTAACACTTTATACATTTCCAATACGCCACTGGGTCAGGTTCATTGATAGATTTCAGTAAAGGTAATTTTTATGGTAAAGTTTTGTACATGAAAAAACTTTTAGGCATTGTGTTTTTAAGTTTGTTGTTGAGCGGGAATACTTATGCAGATACCATTTATAATGGCACATTAATCGATGCACATAGTCAAGTAGGTAAATTAATAAGCAATGAAACTGTATCAAAAATAATAAATAAAAATGATATAGATTTAACTTTATTGTCTATTAGAGGAAAATGGAAAACTGCTACTCAAAGATATAAATCTATTCAGAGAATAACTCAAAATAAAACAAGCTATTTAATTCCAACAAAATTAAGAGGTTTTAGTAGACAGAACAGACCTGCAGATCTTGCAATCAAAGGTATTAAAGTTTTAAAAAAACAAGCAATTAAAAATAATATTAATTATGTAGGNTTTGGNGAAATAATTGTTCAGCATGCACCACATAATCATAAAAATTTAAAATATGAAGGTATCAATAATGATTTAAACTCTAAAAGAATTGTCAGAGCTATTGATATTGTTCTCAAAGATAACAAGCCAGTAATTTTACATATAGAATTAAATGATTATGAAGAAGACTCAAAAAAAATATTAAGTCAATTAGTTAAATTAAGTAAAAAATATCCAAATAATAATTTCTTATTAATGCATATGGCTCAAATAGAATTTTCTGAAGCAGAATTTATTATAAGTNAGACAAATAATATTCACTTTATAACTTCTCATGCGNATAATGAGANGGAAGAACGAATGAAAAGAAGATCAGGGCGTGCTCAAATGGGATGGATAAACCTTTTCGACAAAAATAATAATTTTCAAAAAAAATGGTTAGATTTAATGAATAAACATCCTAAACGATTTGTGTTCGCTTTAGATAATGTGTGGGACAAGCATTGGCTTAGAGGATACAATAATAGAATTAATATGTGGAGAAAAGCTCTTGCTTCTTTAAATAGTGATTCAGCGATATTAATTGCTTGTGAAAATGCTAATACTTATTTTAAAATTGGGATTAAATGTTTAAAAGAAAGAAAATGAAAAAACTTTTAAAAAATATTAGTATTTAATAAATTAGGTATTTAATTTATCTATTCTTCTGTCTCTATTTGATCTGCAGATCTACTTTCTCGTTCCGATTTTATTAATTCTACTGCTGCATCTGGTATTTCATCATCAGATTCTTCCCAAGCTTTGACTTCGTCGACTTCCAAACCAAGTTTTTCAGCCACTTCCTCTATACTCATATAGAGTTCATCTAAAGCATCAATAAAGTCTTCGTAACTCATGAATATTTTTTATTTCATTATATTAAAAAAAGATTTAAGTTCTGCAAACAAATAAATCAAATTATCTTGAGACAGGGGGGGGTGTGGCCCTCTCGAGCCACATGGATAATGAGAATATTGAGAAAAAAGTGTTACTTTTTAAGTAAAAACTAACAATATTGTTTCTACGATGAATTGTAAGATTAAACCAGTGGCAAATAAGAATACCTACTATCTTATTTTGACATATCTAAAATATACATAAGATCATATTGAAGTAATTTATATTTTTCATTATATTCTTAATATTAATGATATCATTTAGAATAATTAGTAATTTTATATTAGTACTAGTTTCACTATTATTATTACAACCTTTATCTTTTGCTAATCATCATGATCAAAAAATTGTAATTGAAAAAACTTTTAAAAGTTCAGAGACATTTAAACTTGGAAAAGAGCTTTACCAAGCCAATTGTGCAAGTTGCCATCAAAGTAACCTATCAGGCCAAGTTGGGTGGAAAGATAAAGTAGATGCTGATGGTCACCGACTAGCTCCGCCGCTAAACGGTACTGGCCACACTTGGCATCATAGTGATAAAATCCTCTTCTATATTACTAAACGCGGCTTAGCTAAAATGGTTCCTAACTACGAGGGAAAAATGATGGGTTTTTCAGACAAACTTAATGACGCAGAGATTAAATCAGTAATTGCATATTTTAAATCTTTCTGGTCTAATCAAAATTATCAATATCAAATGAAACTAAATTAATATGAAACTATTTTTTATTTATTTAATAACTTTTACTCTAAGTTTTCAACTACAGCTTTTCTCAGCCCCAATGAAAATGATTGGTATGAAAGGAAAAGCATCTGATGTGTCTAAGACAATCAAAGTGGACATGTACGACAACTATTATGAGCCTAAAACTATTAATGTTAAAAAGGGTGAGACAGTAAGATTTGTTGTTGAAAATAAAGGGGTGCTAGTGCATGAGTTTAATATTGCAACGATGATGATGCACAAAAAACATGGACCTGAAATGCTTGATATGATGAAAATGGGGATATTGTTGCCAAATAAAATAAATAAAGAAAAGATGAAACAAATGGCAAAGATGAATCCTAAAATGGCCCATTCACATGCAAACTCCGTTTTACTTGAGCCCAAACAAAGAGCAGAACTAATTTGGAAATTTACATCTGATGCAGAATTATTTGGCGGTTGCAATGTACCCGGACATTTAGAAGCTGGGATGATATCGAAAATAAATATTAATTAATTTTTCAAAAATTTAAATGAGCAAGTTAGAAAGATTTTTATATATCTTTGGGGCAGCTAATATCGTTCTACAAGTTATGTTTTTTTTTGGAAATCTGCCAAGTCCATTTATATGGTATTCTAGTCAAGGCCAAACAGTCATTTTTATCATGAGTATTTTTTTTGCATTTTTATTTGTAAATTCTAGATGACGATTAATTATTTATTTGTTTATGGCACACTTAAACCAGGCAGTGAGGCACATTATTATTTAGCCCGTATGCACGGGATTTGGAGTGATGCTTATTGTTATGGTAATTGGGTCAAGGATACTAATATTGGATATCCAGTAATATCTCTTGATGATAGTGGGAAGAAAATTAAAGGAAAACTCTTTTTCTCAAAACAATTAAAAAATGTAATTTGTCAGGTTGATAAATATGAAGGTAGCAAATACAAAAGAGTGGTTACTACTGTTTATTTAGACAATGGATCATCAGTAAAATCTTACGTTTATGAGACCTATAGATAAGTAATATTTTATTTATTTATATTTTTATTTATGTTTTAATAATTCATGAAATATTTAAAGTTAATCCTATCTTTTGTAATATTCACTAATCTATTTTTATTAGAAGCTCACTCGGTGACACATGAAAAATTTAAAGAACAATTAAAAAATACAAAGGACAAAATTAATAAATTAAACAAAAATGCACCCAAATCCAAACCAGCAAAATCAAAGGATGTAAATTTAAAAAATAAAACAACCAGCAAACCTAATCCCACATGTAGAAAAGGTAAGAATTTTATATTTTATGGAAAAACAGATAATTATATTCGGGTAGTTGGACCTGATAAGTATAGAAATGAATATAATGAAGTTAAAGATCCTAAGAAAGTTTTTTCAAATTTTAGTTTTTTATCCCAACGACCTAACAAAAAATACTTCGTTGAATATATTTTTGATCCCAATGGAACTGTAACTGCAACAAACATGACAACTTGTAAATCAACGAAATATAATTGGGCTTTTAAAAGTAGCAGCGTAAAGACAGCGTACAAGGTATATCTAAGTCAAGCAAATCGTGGTGACATTGAAATGGCCATATATCTAAGTCAAGGAAGCGCGTCATATAAAAATAAAATTCGCTTTCACACTAAAGGTCAATATTCAAATTGCTATAATTACCAAAACCCACAGTGTAACC
>NZJW01000002.1 GCA_002692055.1 Candidatus Pelagibacter sp.
GCAGGGTACCGCCCCCTGGTCCGAAATGTTTATTACGAATTTCGTTTATCACCATAGTTGGAAAACCAACACAAATTAATATAAGTGAAAGATTCTAAAATTAAAGTAAATTAAATTAATGACACTAACAGAACAGCAAAAACTAGAAATTAAAGAACAGCAATCTCATCAAAATACAACAAAAAGGGTAACAGTTCCTAATTTGGAGAAAATTCTCTACGAAGCTATTCCTATTTTAGATCACGGATTTATTAGAGTTATTGATTATATGGGTGACGATAGTTCGATTGTTCAGGCAGCTCGAGTTTCATATGGCAAAGGAACTAAAAAAGTATCAACTGATGAAGGATTAATTAAATATTTGTTAAGACATTGGCACAGTACTCCGTTTGAAATGTGTGAAATCAAATATCATATTAAGCTTCCAATTTTTATTGCAAGACAATGGATAAGGCATCGTACTGCAAATGTTAACGAATATTCGGCGCGTTATTCAATTTTAGATAAAGAATTTTATATTCCAGCTCCAGATAAACTTGCTGCACAAGCAGTAAATAATAGGCAAGGCAGAGGTAAAGTTCTTGAAGGTGAACAAGCTCTAGAAGTGTTGAATATTTTAAAAGAAGACTCACAAAGAACTTATGAAAATTATGAAAAAATGTTGAATGAAAGATATGATGGATCTATGATTAATGAAAACAAGTCTGGACTTGCAAGAGAATTGGCGAGAATGAATTTAACTTTAAATTCATATACTCAATGGTACTGGAAAACTGATTTATTAAATTTAATGAATTTCTTATTTTTAAGGGCTGATATGCATGCTCAGTATGAAATTAGAGTTTATGCTGAAGCTATGATTGAGACTTTAAAAAAATGGGTTCCAATCACACATTCTGCATTTTTAGATTACAGAGTAGGAGCTGCACATATTTCTGCAAAAGGCCTAACTGTGATTAAATCATTATTAAGTGGTACAAAAGTTGATTTTGAAGGTTCAGGTCTTAGTAAAAGAGAGTGGAATGAATTAATGCAATTGCTAGAAAAAAAAGATTTAATTGATTAACTAATAATCTTTTCAGAAATATTATTAAATTGAATTTTGATATCCTCTGCCAAATCCTCATATACTATGCCATTGTTGGTACAAAGATCAAATGTTTGATCAATTCTAATTTTATCAAGTAAATTTACATTTTGGTTTTTACATAATTTATTAGCACCATCTTTTCCAAACGGATAAGATTTATTTTTATTTTGATCTAAAATATAAGACATATTTTCTAAAATACCCAAAACAGGAATATTTGTTTTTCTAAACATCTCAATTCCTCTATTAGCATCTGTAATTGAAAGTTTTTGAGGGGTTGTAATGATTATGCTTGATGAAACGTCTAACTCTTGAGCAAATGTTAAAATTGCATCACCTGTTCCTGGTGGCAAATCTACAAATAAACAATCTAACTCTCCCCAATTCACATTATTTAAAAAAGATTTAATTGCACTAATTACCATTGGTCCCCTCCAAACCATAGGTGAGTCTTTATCAATTAAGAAACCCATCGATATTAATTTAATATTTTGACGAATGATTGGATTTAATTTTTTATTTTCATCTGCAGTTGGTTTTTCAAATGCACCAAATAAATCAGGTATCGATGGACCGTAAATATCAGCATCAAGCAAACCAATGGACAAATTTTTTTTTGAGCTTGCAACAGCTAAATTTGCACAAATTGTTGATTTACCGACGCCTCCTTTAGCGCTAGATATAGCAACAATTTTTTTAACACCTGGTATTTTTTTTTTCAAATATTGTGATTTTGGAACAATTTTGTCTCTAAAATTCTGCGTTAAATTAACTTTTTTGTCGCTATTCACCTTGTTTTCCTTTTAAAATACTAACTAAGTATGTAGTAGTAACTTAAAATAAATTTAAAACAACGGAGCATAAATGTCAGGTTCACCCTGGGGTAGCGGAGGAAATGATCGACCGCCTGGTAATGGTGGTGGCGGTGGTAAAAGACCTCCTAACATTGATGACCTTGCAGGTCAGTTTCAAGATTCTTTAAAAAAACTTTTTCCAGGCAAAAAGGTACCTGGTGGAAATAAGCCCATATATCTATTTGGTATAATTATATTAGGTATTTGGCTGGCTAGTGGGTTTTATAGAGTTCTACCGGATGAACAAGGTGTAGTTCTTAGATTTGGTAAGTATGTAAATCAAACACAACCAGGTCTTCATTATCATTTACCTTACCCAATTGAAAACGCTCTAACACCCAAAGTTACCAAAGTTAACAGAATTGATGTAGGTTATCGATCAGCATCTGATACTGGTCGAGCAACAAGTGTTAGTGATGTACCTGAAGAAAGCTTAATGTTGACTGGAGATGAAAATATAGTCGATATAGATTATTCGGTATTCTGGATTATTAAAGATGCAGGAAAATTTTTATTCAATATTCAGTCACCGGAAGATACCGTCAAAAGTGTTGCCGAAACGGCTATGCGTGAAGTCATTGCAAAAAACGGTATTCAGTCAATTTTAACTGAAGGAAGAGCTCAGATTGAAATTGATACACAAGATATAATGCAAGAGATACTTGATAGTTACGATTCTGGTATTTCCATAACTCAAGTACAAACCCAAAAGGCCGACCCTCCCAAGGAAGTAATTGATGCTTTCAGAGATGTTCAGGCTGCAAAGGCGGATAAAGAGCGAGCTCAAAACGAAGCCGAAGCTTATGCAAATGATGTAATACCTAGAGCACGAGGAGAAGCGGCACAAATTTTACAACAAGCTGAAGCATATAAGAGACAAGTTGTTGCTTTAGCCGAGGGTGAAGCGAGTAGATTTTTAGCAATTTATAATGAGTATAGAAAAGCAAGGACAGTAACCCAAGAAAGAATGTACCTAGAAACTATGGAAAAAGTAATGGCAGATATTAATAAAATTATTATCGATAAAAAATCAGGCGGCGGAGTTGTTCCGTATCTACCACTACCTGAGCTCAAAAAAAATACAGGTAATTAATTATGAATGAAAAAACTTTAAAATTTTTAGGACCAATTATAATCCTCCTTGGATTTTTAATGTATTCAACTCTTTTCGTTGTTTCCGAGGTCCAGCAAGCAATTGTATTGCAATTTGGTGATCCAAAAAGGATAGTGCAAAAAGCAGGTTTAAATTATAAAATTCCATTCATTCAAAATACAGTTTTTTTGGATACAAGAATTTTGAATTTAGATGCACCACCTGAGGAAGTTATTGCCTCAGATCAAAAAAGATTGATTGTCGATGCTTTTGCAAGGTTTCAAATAAAAGATCCTTTGCAATTTTATATTTCAGTTGGTAACGAGAGAGTTGCAAGATCAAGGTTGTCTACAATTGTGAATGCAAGAATAAGAGGTGTATTAGGTAAAGAGGAGCTACAAACTATAGTTTCACAAGATAGAGCAAGATTAATGAATCAAATAACCAAAGACGTGAATACTGAAGCTGAAAAATTAGGCATCAGGATAATTGATATTAGAATTAAAAGAGCTGACTTGCCTCAAGCAAATAGTGAAGCCATATATAGAAGAATGCAAACAGAAAGAGAAAGGGAAGCAAAAGAATTTAGAGCAGAGGGTGCGGAGATAGCCCAAACAGTTAGATCAACTGCAGATAAAGAAGTTACAATTATTTTAGCTGAAGCAAATAAAACATCACAAATCTTAAAGGGAGAAGGCGATGGACAAAGAAATAAAATTTTTGCTGGTGCTTTCGGAAAAGATCCAAAATTTTTTAGTTTTTATAGATCAATGCAATCCTACGAAAAGTCTCTTATAGGAAAAGATACTTCTTTGATATTATCTCCGGATAGTGATTTTTTTAAATACTTCGGGAAATCTGGAACAAGTCAAAGACGAAGAGCATCACCATCATCAGCTAAAAAAAAACAGTAGCTAAATGAAAGAACTAATTATTGCAGTTGGTTTGCTGTTTGTCTTGGAAGGTTTGTTGTACTCTATTTTTCCAGCACAAATGAAAAAAATGATGCTACAAATGCAAAATATATCTGAGTCGAATTTGAGAACAGGCGGCCTTTTTTTCGCTTTACTTGGGTTTATTATTGTGTGGATTATTAAAGGATGAGAGTATTTTCGAAATTTTTCATTATTCTGTTCATTTTAAGTTTAAATATTAAACATACCTATTCTGCAGATGTTTCAAAAGGCTTTTCAAAACTTGCAGAAAAATCAATGCCATCAGTTGTTAATATTTCCGCCACAACTGTTGTGGAAACAAGACCGCAACAATTTCCTTTTCAATTCCCTCCAGGATCTCCATTTGAAGAATTTTTTAAAGATTTTGAGAAAAATCAAGGACCTCAAAAAAGAAAATCAACTGCCTTAGGCTCTGGATTTGTTATTAAGAGCAATGGTACTGTAATCACAAATAATCATGTTATCCAGAATGCAGAAGGTATTCTTGTAAAGTTTACGAATGGAAAAGAGTATGAGGCTAAATTAATTGGTACAGATCCTATAAGTGACATTGCGGTTTTAAAGATACAATCAACTTTAAAGTTTCCTGCCGTAAAATTTGCAGATTCTGATAAATCAAAAGTTGGAGATTGGGTTCTTGCAATTGGGAATCCTTTTGGTTTAGGAGGAACCGTTACGCAAGGTATTATTTCTGCAATTAACAGGGATATTCAGTTGGGTCGGTATGATAATTTTATTCAAACCGATGCCTCTATCAACCAAGGAAATTCTGGTGGTCCATTGTTTAATATGAATGGTGAGGTAGTTGGTATTAATACTGCAATTTTTTCAAATTCCGGAGGATCGGTTGGAATTGGTTTTGCAATTCCAGCAAATTTTGCAAAGAACGTTATAAATCAACTCATTCAATATGGTGAGACAAAAAGAGGTTGGTTAGGAGTAAGAATTCAAACTGTAACTAAAGAAATTGCAGATAGCTTAGGTTTGAATGAAGCAATTGGAGCATTAGTTACTGATGTTAACAAAAATAGTCCTGCTGATAGAGCTGGCTTAAAACAAGGTGATATAATTGTTGAGTTTAATGAACAGAAAGTGAAGACTATGCGTGATTTGCCAAGGTTAGTCGGGGAAGCTCCAGTTGGGATAACGGCTAAATTAAAAATTTGGAGAGGTAAAAGATTCATTACAAAAAACGTTATTCTTGGAAGACTAGAAGATACTGTAGAATTCAAAGAAAGGAAAATTCCAACTAAATCTAAACAGCAGACAGTTAAAAGTTTGGGAATCGATGTGGGAAATATTAAAGACGAAGATACAAATAACAGAAGCAAATTAAAAAATAAATCAGGAGTTATTATAAAAAAAATTGACCCAAATGGAGCAATGTCTTTGCTGCAAGTCAGGCCCGGGGATGCAATAGTTGCTTTACAGAATATACCTATTAAAAATGTGCGTGACTTCGAAAAAAAATTAAAAAAACAAATTAATTCGGGAAGTAAATCAGTTTTACTAACTATTGTTGATCTTCAAAATTCCACAAGATATATTGGTGTAAAAATAAAATAGATATTCTAAATGAATAAAGTTATTCTTTTAGCTGGACCAACGGCTTCAGGAAAATCGAATTTAGCTATATTTTTAGCAAAAAAAATAAATGGTGAAATCATTAATGCTGACAGCATGCAAGTATTTAAAGATATTAAAATTTTATCAGCAAGACCAAACAATTATTATGGCATAAAACATCACCTTTATGGTTTTTTAAGCGTCAAGATAAATTTTTCAACTGGAAAGTGGCTTAAGCTAGTAGAAAAAAAAATAAGTCAAATTATTAAAAAAAAAAAAAACTCCTATAATCGTTGGCGGTACAGGTTTATATTTTAAGTCTATTCTCAATGGACTCGCTGCAATACCAGAAATTTCAAATGCAAAGAGACAAAAAATAATAAAATTATATGATAAAATTGGAAAAGAAAATTTTTATAAAAAATTAATTCAACTTGATCCAAAATGTAAAAATAATCTTTTTATAAATGATAAGCAGCGTATGATAAGGTTTTATGAAGTAAAATTTTATACAAAAAAATCAATATTTTTATGGCAAAAAAAATCGGCAAATAATTTAAAGAATTATCATTTTGTTAAAATTTTTTTAAACTTTCCAAGGACTTATTTGCTAAAAAAAATTAATAAAAGATTTATGCAAATGATAGATGATGGTGCTGTAAAAGAAGCTCAAAAGTTAAAAAAATTGAGATTATCGAGCAGATTAAACGCAAATAACGTTCTAGGATTAAAAGAACTCATAACCTATCTTAATGGCAAAAATACCTTGGATTTTGCGATTGAAAAGTCAATAATTAGAACTAGGCAATATATTAAACGACAAATGACTTGGTTTAGAGGTCAAATGAAAGATTGGAAAGATTTTGGCGATTTGAAGCAGTCAGACTTACAAAAAAAAGTTTTAAATTTTATCAGAACAGCTTGACCCCAGTTTTAGTTAAGCTAAATTCTAATAATGGGAGAAAATGATTATCAATTAACTGGCGCTGAAATAGTTTTTAAAGCACTACATGAACATGACGTTGAATATATTTTTGGTTATCCTGGCGGTGCTGTTTTGCCATTATATGATCAGATATCAAAAGAAAAAAAAATCAAACATATTTTGGTAAGACATGAGCAAGGTGCTGGACATGCTGCGGAAGGATATGCAAGATCATCTGGAAAAACAGGTATAGCGTTAGTCACTTCAGGCCCAGGAGCTACAAATATGGTCACAGCTCTGACAGATGCCCTTATGGACTCAATTCCGTTAGTTTGTATAACAGGACAAGTCCCAACTCATTTAATAGGTACAGATGCTTTCCAAGAGTGTGATACAACTGGGATAACTAGACCGTGCACTAAACATAATTGGTTAGTCAAAGATGTCAATCAATTAGCTGAAACAATTCATAAAGCTTTTCATGTTGCAAACTCTGGAAGACCAGGCCCAGTTTTAGTTGATATTCCGAAAGATGTCCAATTTCAAAAAGGAATTTATAAAAGTTCAAAAGATGTAGTTGTGGAAACCTATAAACCAAAAGTTAAAGCAGAATTATCTGATATAGAAAAAGCTATTGAGTTAATTATTAAATCAAAAAAACCAATTATATATTCTGGAGGAGGAGTGATAAATGCCGGTGTAAAAGCATCAGATACTTTAACTGAATTTATAAGAATTACAAATTTTCCTATAACTTCAACTTTACAAGGTTTGGGGGCTTTTCCAGGTAGCGATCCACAATTTTTAGGAATGCTTGGTATGCATGGTACGTACGAAGCAAACAATGCAATGCATGAATGTGATTTAATGATTAATATTGGTGCTCGATTTGATGATAGGATAACTGGTCGTGTGGATGCTTTTTCTCCTTCTTCAAAAAAAATTCATATAGATATTGATCCCTCCTCAATAAATAAAATAGTAAAAGTTGACCTTGCTATTGTTGGTGACTGTCTAAGTGTACTGAGCGATATGTTAACCACACTAAAAAATAAACATTCTGATTTTTGTAATTCGAATAAAGAAAATATAAGTGGGTGGTGGAAACAAATTAATAAATGGAGAGATAAAAAATCACTATCTTATAAAAAAGATGATAAACTTATTATGCCACAATATGCAGTTGAGAGATTATACGAGATAACAAAAAATCAGGACTCTTACATCACAACTGAAGTGGGGCAACATCAAATGTGGGCTGCTCAATTTTACAAGTTTAATAAGCCCAATAGATGGATGACATCAGGTGGGTTAGGAACTATGGGTTTTGGTTTACCAGCTGCGATAGGAACCCAAGTAGCAAATCCTGGAAAGTTAGTTGTTGATATTGCAGGAGAAGCTTCAATTTTAATGAATATTCAGGAAATGTCGACAGCAGTTCAGTATAAGTTACCAGTAAAAATTTTTATATTAAATAACCAATGGATGGGAATGGTCAGGCAATGGCAAGAGCTTTTGCATGGAAAAAATTATTCAGAAAGTTACACAGAAGCTTTGCCAGATTTTGTAAAACTTGCAGAAGCTTACGGTGCTGTAGGTATAAGAGCTACAAATCCAAAAGAGTTAGATGACAAAATTCTTGAAATGGTTGATATTGATCGTCCGGTAATTTTTGACTGTTTAGTGAAAAAGGATGAGAACTGTTTTCCAATGATACCATCTGGAAAAGCACATAATGAAATGATTTTGGGACCTGAAGATAAAGAAGGAATAACGGAAGAAGGAAAAGTTCTTGTTTAATGTCAAAATCTGCTTATGAAATTGATAGTAATATTGATAAGATAGAAAGATATGTCATTGTAGCATGGGTTGACAATGAAGCAGGTGTTCTTGCAAGATTGTCAGGTTTATTTTCAGGACGTGGGTATAATATCGAGTCACTAGCAGTTGCTCAAGTTGATGAAGAGAGAAAAATATCACGAATAACAATTGCAACTTATGGAACCGAAGGGGTAATAAAGCAAATTCAAGCACAGGTTTTAAAACTAGTACCAGTTCATAAGGTAAATATCTATCCAATTAATGAAAAAACTATTTTTAGAGAACTGGCGCTTGTTAAATTTTTAGGTACTGGAGATGTTTTAAACAAAGCAGAGCAATTATGTGTTGACAATAACTTTGAGTTTTTAGATAAGACTCCAAAATCTTTTATTGTTCAAGCTCTTGGTCGTAGAACAGAAGTTGATGAATTTATAAAAAAAATTAAAGCTCTTGGAGAAGTAAGTATTTCAAGAACTGGTGCCTTAGCAATGAACAAAGGGGCAGAAACCGTAAAAGATAATAAAGGAAAAGTATTATGAAAATGTACTATGATAAAGATGCAGACACTGATTTAATTAAATCAAAAAAAGTTGCCATTATTGGCTTTGGCAGTCAAGGGCACGCACATGCCCTAAATTTAAAAGACAGTGGTGTTAAAGAAGTAGTTGTTGCTCTCAGAGAAAACTCTTCAAGTATCAAAAAAGCAGAGTCGGCGGGATTAAAAGTAATGAATATTTCAGATGCAGCAGAGTGGGCAGATGTGCTTATGATATTAGCTCCAGATGAATTGCAATCAGGTATTTATAAAAATCACGTTGAGCAAAGAATTAAACAAGGTGCAAGTTTAGCATTTGCTCATGGTTTAAATATTCATTATGATCTAATTAAATCAAGAGATGATCTTGATGTATTTATGATTGCGCCTAAGGGTCCTGGTCATTTGGTCCGAACCGAATATCAAAAAGGTGGTGGAGTCCCATGTTTAATGGCAGTCCATAAAGACAGTACAGGAAAAGCTAAAGATCTTGCCTTATCATATGCATCAGCTGTTGGAGGTGGAAGATCAGGAATTATTGAGACTACTTTTAAAGATGAATGTGAAACTGATTTGTTTGGTGAACAGGTTGTTCTTTGCGGTGGATTAGTTGAATTAATTAAAAAAGGTTTTGAAACATTAACAGAAGCTGGTTACCCACCTGAAATGGCATATTTTGAATGTCTTCATGAAGTTAAATTAATTGTAGATTTAATTTATGAGGGTGGAATTGCAAATATGAATTATTCAATTTCCAATACTGCTGAATATGGTGAGTATGTATCGGGCAAGAAGATTGTAGATGACAAAACTAAAGAAAGAATGAAAGAAGTCCTAAAAGACATACAGTCAGGAAAGTTTACCAAGGATTGGATGAAAGAAAATGAAGCAGGACAAAAGAATTTTCTTAAAATGAGAAAAGAATTATCTGAGCATCAAATCGAGAAAGTTGGTGAAAAACTTAGAGCTTTGATGCCATGGATATCAAAAAATAAGATTATAGATAAATCGAAAAACTAAAAATCTACTTTTTTTCAATAAAATGAGAAAAGGAACCCATTTTAATTCAATCAATGGTTTAATTAGTAGATTTTTCTTTAAAGATGATTAAATTATAAATATGTCAAAAAATAGAGTAATTATATTTGATACAACTTTAAGAGATGGTGAGCAATCACCTGGCGCGTCTATGAGTCTCGAGGGCAAGTTACAAATTGCATCTGCTTTTCAAGATTTAGGTGTCGATGTATTAGAGGCGGGTTTTCCTGCAGCATCGCCTGGAGATTTTGAAGCGGTATCCGAAATATCAAAATTATTAAAAACGACAGTTCCTTGTGGATTAGCTAGAGCTGTAAAAAACGATTTAGAAAAATGTGTTGATTCTTTAAAACATTCAAAAAATTTTAGAATACACACTTTTATTTCAACAAGCGATTTACATATTAAACATAAGTTACAAAAAACAAAAGATCAGGTTTTAGACTTAATAAAATCTAGTGTCGAATATGCAACAAAACATACTGATGATGTTGAGTGGTCTCCTGAAGATGCAACAAGAACGGACGCAGATTATTTATGTAAAACAGTAGAATTAGCAATTAAATGTGGTGCAACAACCATTAATATTCCTGATACGGTTGGCTACGCATTGCCTGGTGACTATGAAAGAATAATCAAAGATCTATTCAATCGGGTTCCAAATATCGACAAAGTTGTTGTTTCAACACATACACATAATGATTTAGGTTTAGCAGTTGCAAATGCATTAGCTGGAGTTGCCGTTGGAGCAAGACAAATTGAATGTACAATTAACGGCATAGGTGAAAGAGCAGGTAATGCCGCTTTAGAAGAAGTTGTTATGGCAATGAAGACCCGTCATGACTTAATGCCATTTGAAACAAATATTAAAACTAAAAAAATAAATAGTTGTTCAAAATTATTGTCGAATATTATTGGTTTTCCAGTTCAATATAACAAAGCAATAGTTGGGAAAAATGCTTTTGCACACGAATCTGGAATTCATCAGGATGGGATGTTAAAAAATAGTCAAACATATGAAATCATGACACCTGAAAGCGTAGGTGTAAACAAATCCTCTTTAGTAATGGGAAAGCATTCAGGACGACATGCTTTTAAAGAAAAATTAATAAACTTAGGTTATTCAAATCTAGATGAAGAAAAAATAGATAATACTTTTAAAAAATTTAAAGAGTTGGCTGATAAAAAAAGGCATATTTTTGACGAAGATATCGCAGCTTTAGTTGATGACGGATTAATGAGAAACAATAATGTCATTAAATTAGTTTCTTTAGATGTTGATGCAGGGACAAAGGGTCAAAAAGCAAAAATAGAGTTAGAGGTTTATGGTGAAAAAAAATCAACTGAACAATCTGGAGATGGTCCAGTAGACTCAATATTTAAATGTATAAAAGAGATTTTCCCGCATGATGTTAATCTTCAGCTTTATCAAGTACATGCTGTAACTGAAGGCACAGATGCACAAGCAACTGTTAGCGTTAGGATAGAAGAAAAAGGAAGAATTTCTGTTGGCCAAGCCGCTGACACTGATACATTGGTGGCATCAGCCCAGGCTTACATTAATGCATTAAATAAATTAATTTTAAAACGAAATAGATCTGCGCCAAGTGATAAAGATTACTCTGCAGCTATTTAATCAGGAAAGAGGAGAATATGTCAATATTTACTAACATGATGGGAATGTGGTCAACAGATATGGCTATCGATCTTGGAACAGCTAACACGCTTGTTTATGTTAAAGGTAAAGGAATTGTTTTGAACGAGCCATCTGTGGTCGCGATTGTGAACGAAAATGGAAAAAATCAGGTTTTAGCAGTTGGTGAAGATGCCAAACAAATGCTTGGAAGGACACCAGGATCAATACAAGCGATTAGACCTTTACGAGATGGAGTAATTGCTGATTTTATAGTTACTGAAGAAATGATTAAACATTTTATTAAAAAAATTCATCAAAGGAGTGCATTTGCAAATCCTAGGATAATTATTTGTGTTCCAACTGGATCAACTCCAGTTGAAAGAAGAGCGATACAAGAATCTGCACATGCTGCCGGTGCAAGAAAGGTTCAGCTCATAGAGGAACCGGTTGCAGCAGCAATAGGTGCTGGATTACCGATTTCAGAACCTACAGGTTCAATGATTGTTGATATTGGAGGAGGAACAACAGAAATTGCCGTTATGTCATTAGGAGGCATAGTTTATTCTCAATCTTTAAGAGTAGCTGGTGATGCCCTAGATCAATCAATTGTAGCTTATATGAGAAAAAAATTTAATTTGTTAATTGGAGATGGAACAGCAGAAAAAATAAAAAAGGAAATAGGAACTTGTATTCCAACAAATGTAGAAAATACATATATTATGAAGGGTAGAGATATTAGGACAGGAGTACCAAAGGAAATTACTTTAACAGAGAAAGACTCTGCAGAAGCAATGTCACCAGTTATTGGACAAATAATTCAAGCAATAAAAGATGCGCTTGAAAACACACCACCTGAATTATCTGCTGATTTAGTTGACATGGGCTTAGTTCTAGCTGGAGGCGGCGCATATTTAAAAAATCTTGATAAGTTAATCTCAAAAGAAACAGGTTTACCAGTTTCTATCGCAGAAGATCCCTTATCGTGTGTAGCAATTGGAACAGGAAAAGCGTTAGAGCAAGAAGGAATCTTCTCATCAATGTTGACTGAATATTAATAAGGAATGAAATTTGCATCTTCGACAAATGTCGATGTAAAAAAAAACATCTTTGTATTTATTTTATTATCATTCATATTATTTTTTCTAGATCGTAGTGATAATAAATACCTAACAAATGTTCGATTTATTGTTAATGATACTATTATTTATTCATCATTAATTATAAAATCACCTTTTAGTTTTGTTATAGAGACATCCAAAAATATTACTAATTTTTTTCAAAAAAAAGATAGTTCAGTTGATAAAAATAAACTTATAAATTTAAAAAATAAACTTGAGACATTAAAAAATGAGAATATTGCTTTAAACCTTCAAATAGAAAATTTTAAAAAAATTAACAATGAAGAGATCTATAAATATGAAACTGTGCAAGCTAAGGTTTTACTTTATAAAAGTAATATTTTGCATGAAACAATAATTATCAATAAGGGTCAAAATGACGGTATAAAAGCTGGTGATCCAATTATAAAAAATAATATTTTAGTCGGCAAAATATTAAAAACTAATTTTAATTCATCTCATGGAATTTTAATAACAAATATTAATAGCAGGATCCCAGTTCGTATAGGAAAAAAAAATTATAAAGCAATTGTTGTTGGCAATCCAAAATCTGGAAGACAGTTAAGCTTAGAGTTTCTACCAAAGGAGTATACTTTTGAGGATGGTGATATTATTTATACAACAAGTATAGATAATATTATGCCAGATGGAATATTAGTTGGTAAAATTAAATTAAGAGATGACAAAAATTTTGAAGCAAAACCCTTGTATGATTTTAGTCAATTAGACTATTTAACTGTAGTTAGATTTAGTAAGTAATCATGATTAGTTTTCTATATAGATATATCGCTACTTTGGTTTTGCTAATTACGGTTTTAATCGGTTCTTTAAACATTGAAATTCTAGGAAAACAAATTTCATATTATATAAATTTACAATTGATATTGATTTATTTGTTCAAAATCTCAAATCCAAATTTAAATTTTGGTAAAGGGTTTTATTTATTTTTAATCAGTATTGTTAACGATACTTTGAATGGCCTTTTTTTTGGAACATCAGCAATATTATATTTCATTGTATTTGCAGTCGCAGCTTTTCAATCGTCAATCAAATTAAGAAGTATATTTTTATATGAATGGATATCTTTTGGAGTATCATTAATCTTAGCATATTCAGTATTTTTTGGTTTGATAAAATTATCTGGTGAAGATATTATTTTATCAAGTATTAGTATAAATTTTGTTCTAACTTTAATTGGATATCCAGTTTTCTGGTTTCTAATTACAAATATATTTTTAAAAAATGTTAACAGATAAAGAAAAAAAAATTCTTAAAAAGAAAATTGAAGGAGTATCGAGTACAAATAAAAAAATCACAATTCTCCTCAACGAAAAATTAAAAAATGATTTAAAAAATAAAAATCAAATAAAAAAATTAATGAAAGATAATGTAAAAAAATGTAATAGAGAATTTTTTTTTATATACAATTTATCAAGTGATATGTGGTATTTAGCTGGAGACAAATCTACAGATTATAATTTTTACACTAAACGGCTAATTTTAAGTGGCATTTTATTTAAATTATATTTTAAAATATTAACTTTAAAGGAATATAAAGAAGAAAAACTATACAAAGATATTGATTCAGAAATATTAAAAGTGGGTAAATTTAATAAAATTAAATCAGAATTTTTGTCTTTGTTTAAAAACTCTAGTATTTTTAATAAAACTAAGGGTACAAAAACCAGAGGGTTTTAAATTTTAAGGGTTGTAAGATGCCCCATTTTTCTTTTTGGCTTAGCTACTTTTTTTAAGTAATCAAAAAAAAACTCATTACTTTTATATTCTTTATTTTTGTATTTAAAAATATCCTCACCAATTATATTTTGCATGATAGCTGCTGACTTCATAATAGGTTCTATGGCTTCTAGGTTGCACACTGATCTTACATGTGACTCAAATTGGCTTATATTATAAGCATTAATAGTTAGGTGTCCCGAATTATGAACTCTTGGAGCAATTTCATTGATTAATAAATCATTATTTTCGTCGATAAAATACTCAACACACATTGTCCCAACATAATTAAGTTCATTTGCCAGCTTGATTGCATTATTTTTACTTTGGTTAGCTATTTTTTGATCAATATTTGATGGAATTTTAGAATTATCTAAGATTTGATCTTTGTGAATATTTTCTATTGGTTCATACACAACAGAATTTCCATTTTGATATCTTGTAATAATAACTGATATTTCCTTTTGTAAATTTATTTTTTTTTCTAAAATATATTCATTTTTAAAATCAATATTCTCTAAGTCTTTTGCATTTGATATAATATATTGTCCTTTACCATCGTATCCCAATGTAGTTGTTTTGAGAATACCTGGTACAAGTTTTTCAATGTTTTCTAAATCTTTATTTGATTTAATATTTTTGTAATCTACCGTATTTATTCCTAATTCATTTATGAAGTTTTTTTCTTTACTTCTATTTTGAATTATAAAATTAACATTTGGATCTGGATATACTGGTTTCATTTCTTGAATTTTTTTTAATGTTGGAACCGGTATGTTTTCAAATTCAAACGTTACAACATCTACTTGTTTAGTAAATTCTTTGATTTTCGTTTCGTCGTTATATTTTGCGCATATAAAATTTTTTGAGTAATTTTGCGCAGGAGAGTTTATGTCATCACAATATATGACAGTTTCTACCCCAAGTTTTTTTGCTGCCTGACAAAGCATACTTCCTAATTGGCCACCACCAATTATTCCTAAAACTTTGTGACTAGACATAATTAAGGTCTTAGCTTAACTGATTTTGTTTGTCGATTTCTATATTTTTTAATTTGATTATTAATTTTCGTATTATGAACAGCAAGAATAGATGCAGATAATAGCGCAGCATTAATTGCACCACTTTTTCCTATTGCAACCGTCCCAACCGGGATGCCTTTTGGCATTTGGACTATAGACAATAAACTATCCAAACCTTTTAATTTTTTACTTTCAATTGGAACTCCAATGACAGGTACAGTTGTTAAAGATGCAATCATTCCTGGAAGATGTGCTGAACCACCAGCTCCAGCAATAATAACACCAATATTGTTTTTTTTTGCATTAATTGAATATTCAAACATTCTTTTTGGTGTTCTGTGTGCAGAGATTATTTTTGTCTCAAATTTAATTTTTAAAGACCTCAATATATTTGCAGTATATTTCATGGTGGGCCAATCTGATTTACTACCCATTACAATAGAAACAATTATAGAATTATTTTTTTTTGTTTTGTTCATATTGCAATAAATTAGTTCTAAATTTAGCTAGATGCGATTTCTTTGGCAGATTTTTTTGCTTCACGCTCTTTTTTTTTAATCTCTCTCTCTTGTTTCCTTTTTGCTTTATCTACTGCTGCCTGCAGCTCAGTTTGAGAACAAAGATTAGCCATCACAGGATCTTTTGGAGAAATATTAGAGATATTCCAATGTTTTCTATTTCTAATTGCATCAACTGTATTTTTGGTTGAACCAACTAATTTACAAATTTGTGCATCAGTTAAGATAGAATAATTTTTTGTTAACCATGCTATAGCATTAGGCTTATCTTCACGTTGTGAAATTGGAGTATATTTATTTCCGACCATTTTTTTAACTTCAAATTCAACATCTTTTTGTACAAGCTTTAATGGTCTATTTGAATCTTTAGAGGATGCTTCAATTTCATCTCTTGTCAATTGATTTGACAAAATTGGATTATAAGCTTTGATACCTATTGCAACATCTCCATCTGCGATGCCTTTAATTTCTAATTCGTGAAGTCCACAGAAGTCAGCAATTTGTTTAAATGTTAAGCTAGTATTTTCTATTAACCATACAGCTGTTGCTTTTGGCATTAAAGGTAGGTTCATATTAACTTTTTTTTAAATTTGCAAAACGTTTATTGAACTTGCTCACTCTGCCCTTATCTTGTGCTTTTTGACTTTCTCCTGTCCACGCAGGATGAGATTTTGGATCAATCTCAAGTTTCATTACTTCGCCATCAGAGCCCCAAGTTGACAATGTTTCAAATTCAGATCCATCAGTCATTTGAACTTTAATTTTGTTTAGCTTTGGATGTATACTTTTTTTCATATTAAACGGTGGTTTATAACAAATAAAGTGGGATACTCAATGAAGATTTAACCCTGTTTTTTAACACTTTTAATCAAATACATATACCCTATCGCTACAACAATTAGAAATGCAGCATCAAAATAAAAAGGTATATTTTTACCAAAGTTTAGGAAAATAAACCCTGCTAATGGCTGTCCAATGAAACGAGCAGCAGCTTGACATGAATAACCAGTTCCTAAAACTAATCCTTTATTATTCTCAGATTTTTTTGATAGAATACTGTTTATGCATGGGTTAGATATTCCAATACCATAGCTAAGGAAAATAATAGCCAGTGGTATCAAATAAATATTCTCAGTAGGTATTAACGAAAATCCAAAAATTAAACTTACAAAACCACTTACAATAAGTTTGATTTCATCAAATTTTTTTATTAATATTCTTAACAAAACTCCCTGCACTATAATTTGACAAAATCCTGCGAGCAGCATAACAAAACCTACTTCTCTGGGGCCCCACACAAAGGTTTGATTTGTCCAAACTGCAATAATCCCCTCCATGCCTGAAAAGGCTGCATAAATACAAAATATTAATAAAAAATAAGGGAATAGAAATGGATTTTTGACAATCTCTATTTGTTTTAACAAGTTATTATTTTTTATTTTAGTACTTTTTTCTTTTGGTAAAGTTTCTTTAAAAAAAAAAGTAACAAAAATTAAGTTAAGAAAATTTATACCTGAAGCCAGCCACGCAACTAACGATAGTGTTTCTTGAGTATAATTTGAACCAGCTATTAATCCTCCTGCGAGAGGTCCAAATGTAAATCCAAGACCAAAAGCTACACCAAACATTCCCATACCTTTGGCTCTATTTTTTTCATCAGTAATATCAGCAATATAAGCTGTACCAACAGAGATATTAGTTTTAAAAAGTCCTGCAACTATTCTTGCTAAAAAAATAATTGGTAAACTAGTTGCAATTGCTAAAAGAATATTTGCTATCAGTTCAGCAATACAATTTAAAATTAAAAGTGGTTTTCTTCCAATCTTATCTGATAAATTTCCCCAAAACGGAGAAACAAAAAATTGAAAAAAAGAAAATAACCCAAATGCTACTGTTATTAATAAAACTGAACCACCAAAATTATTTATTACAAACGGCAAGGTTGCCACCAGAACACCGCTAAATGCTACCACGTCTAAAAAAAGGAATATAATAAATCTTAACATTAATTTCTAAAAAGAATATTTGTAATTTCTTCGTGAATTAAAGAATTAGAGATAAAAGTTTCATTTTTTTTATCAAAACTTTTTCCTGCAAAATCTGTAATTGTTCCTCCAGCTTCTAGTAAAATAATTTTCCCTGCAGCGTAATCCCAATAATTAAGATGGTCATACCATGCAAAATCTGCGCGTCCACAAGCAACGTAAGCAAAATCTAACGAAGCACTACCATAATTTCTGAGTTTATGAATTTTTATTAAACCTCTTTTAATTTGGTCAAAAATTTTATTTTCTTCTAATTTGATCATCGGAGGACAACCATATAAACCAATCATTTCATCAAGATTTTTTCTAGATGAAACTCTTATCCTCCTGTTATTCAGGTATGCTCCACGTCCTTTTTCCGCATAATAAGCTTCATTTTTTATTGGATCGAAAATCATTCCTGAGATTATTTCATCGTTTTTTTCCAAAGCTATTGAAATTGCAAAGTGAGGAATACCATGCATAAAATTTGATGTTCCATCTATTGGATCTATGACCCATTTAAATTCAGATTTACTTTTATGTTCACCTGACTCCTCAGCTATAAATCCGTAATCTGGCCTGGCTTTCTGCAATTCTTCAATAATAATTTTTTCAACCTTTTTATCTGTTTTAGTAACAAAATCTCCTGGTCCTTTTTTAGAAACTTGAAGCTTCTCTATTTCTCCAAAATCTCGAATAATAATTTTACTGACTTTACTACAAATTTTTTCCAATATGCTTATTTCAGGCGACAGAAGAGGCATTAATTAGCTTTCTTTATGTACTCTCTAGTCCCGCAATCAATTGAAACAATATCACCTTGATTAATAAATGGCGGAACTTGAATTTTTACTTTGTTTTGAATAATTGCTGGCTTGTATGAACTTGATGCTGTTTGACCCTTAACTACCGCTTCAGTTTCTAATATTTCATAATCAGCACTTTTAGGAAGAGAAATAATTAGAGGTTTGTCTTCATAGAATTCTATTTTTACTTCCATATTTTCTTTTAAAATTTTATCATCCTCACCAATAATTTCTCTTGGAACACTAATTTGCTCAAAGTTTTTGTTATCCATAAATACTAGGTTTTCGTTGTCGAGGTAAAGATACTGAAAATCTTTTTCTTCAAGTGATGCTTTTTCAATTGTTTCATTGGATCTAAATCTTTCATTTAATTTAGTTCCTCTGATAATACTTTTAAGCTCAACTTGATTAAAAGCCCCACCTTTACCTGGCTTTACTGCTTGGCTTTTTAAGCATCTCCACAAGTCATTTTTGTATTCAATTATTAATCCGGGTTTTATTTCACTTGCAGAAATTTTCATACGGCTGTTAATACACCTTTTTCCTAAAAATATAATACTTATTTAAAAAGTTTTATTGCATCAATTGGTGTGAACTGTTTATTTTTCCAAATAAAACTCGATATTGCAATAAAGTCTGCCCCATATTCAAGAAGATCTTTATAATTTTTATTAGTTATTCCCCCAATGGCAACGATTTTAGTATTTAATTTTTTTGCTTTTTGTAAAATATTTTTTTTAGCAACGAATTTTACAGTTTTAGTTTTTGTTGAAAAAAAAGCTCCAAAGGCAACATAAGATGATTTAAGCAAAATTGCTTTTTTTGCTAAATTTAATGAGTTATGACAAGTAATTCCAAAAAATTGTTTTTTATTTGAAATTACTATTTCTCTGCTTTTTCTTAAATCGTTTTGTCCCAAATGAAAACCAACATTTTTGAATTTTAAAGCTAGGTGGGCATCGTCATTAAGAATTAATTTTACTTTATACTTTTCTGTAATTGGTAATATTCTTTTAATATGCTTTGTTATAATTTTTTTTGAGTAATTTTTGCACCTTAATTGAAAAAATTTCACTTTTCTAGTCGCTAGTACTTTTGGAAAAAAAATATAAAAATCTTTACTAAGTTTATTTGGAGAAATTAGGTAAATTTTTTTCAATTTTTAAGCTGCATTTTCAAGGTCAGCACTCCACTCACCTTTAGCAGCTAGACTATTCATTTTAGACCTTTCATCAAAAACTTTCTGCACAGCTTCGATGTCACTTAAGTTTTTAGCCCAAGTTTTTAGGGCACTTTGTTGTAAAGCCCTTCCGAAAGAATAAGTGAATGCAAATGAAGATTTATTTTGTTTATTAATTTGATTTAAATTTTCTGTCGCTTCGAATTCTGATTGTCCACCGGAAAGAAATGCAACACCTGGCATTTCAGTTGGTAAGTTATTTTGTATACATTTTAGCGTTAATTCAGCTACTTGCTCTTTATCATTTTTAAGCCCCGAGTCATTACCATTTAAAATCATATTTGGTTTTAAAACCATTCCTGAAAAATTTATTCCCGCTATCCGCAATTGATTAACCGTCTCTTCTAAAACTTTTGAAGTAACATCATAACATTTCTGAATATTATGATTACCGTCCATTAAGACTTCTGGCTCAACAATAGGTGCCATATTAGCCTCTTGAACTAAAGCGGCATATCTTGCTAAGGCATGCGCATTTGCAACTATACAATTTCGACTTGGAAATTGAGTGCCAATATTATAAACGCCTCTCCATTTTGCAAATTTAGCACCTAAATCAAAATATTCTTTTAACCTTTCTCTTAATCCATCTAATCCCTCCGTAATGCTTTCATCACTACCGACAAGCTTTTTTGCACCTTTATCAACTTTAATTCCAGGAAGAATATTTTGATTATTTAATATTTCACCAACAGTTTCCCCATCTTTATACTGTCTAATTGTTTCGTCAAAAAGTATAACGCCACTTATATATTTATTAATATTATTAGACGTAAAAAGAGCGTGTCTAAAAGCTAATCTGTTTTTTTCATTTGACTCAACGCGAACTCCAGCCAGTCTCTTTGTCATTGTACCGGTACTCTCGTCGGCTGCTAGTATTCCTTTGCCGTTTGAAACCATTAATTTTGCAATTTCATTTATATGCATAATCTACTCATTAAGTATTGTTCATTTATTTTCAAGGACTTTCAGTCCTGGAAGCATTTTTCCTTCAAGCCACTCTAAAAAAGCACCACCTGCAGTTGATATATAAGTAAAGTTATTTTGTTGATTTGATTTTTTAATTGCTGCAAATGTGTCACCACCACCTGCAACTGATATTAATCCGTTTTTTTTTGAATATTTTGCAATCGATCGTGATAAATCGTTTGTTCCGTTTGCAAAATCGTCATATTCAAATAATCCAAAAGGACCGTTCCACAATACTGTCTTGGAGTCTTTAAGTATCTGATCTATCTTGTTGGTACTGGCAATTCCAATATCAAGAATTATATCATCATCACTAACTTCATTAATTTTTTTATTAACACCAGGTTGATCAAACTTTTTTGAACAAACTACGTCTTGAGGTAAAATAAGTTTACATTTATATTTATCAGCTTCTACATAGATTTTATTAATTGTATTTTCTACGTTTTTTTCAAAAAGTGACTTACCGATACTAAAACCTGCATTTTTAAAAAAATTATTTGCCATTGCACCACCGATTATCATGAAGTTCATTTTTGGCATTAGATTTATAATTAAGTCGATTTTGGAAGAGATTTTTGACCCTCCTATAAGGCACGCAACTGGCTTCTCAGATTTTGAAAATACTTTTTCTAATGCTTTTACTTCTTCGATAATGGTTGAGCCTGCATATGAGTCTATATATTTAGTAATAGATTCAATAGAAGCATGCGAACGGTGAGAACAAGAAAATGCCTCATTAATGTATACATCAGCGAATGACGATAGAAGTTTTGCATAATCTTGATCATTTGTTTCTTCATTTGGATTAAATCTTAAATTTTCAAGCATAAATAGTTTTTCTTTTCCTTCATCAATCTTTTGTTTTGTTTCCTGATTTATTTCTAAAAATTTAATTTGTTGATTAAATATTTTTTCAGCCATTTGTTTTACAGGCATTAAAGAAAGACCTGTTTTACCATTTTTTTGCGGGCGTCCTAAGTGTGAGGCAAAAATAATTTTACAATTACTATTTAACAAATTTTTTATATTAGCCTCAAGTTTTTCAATTTTAGTAGTATCTGATACTCTTCCGCCTGAAATGGGGACGTTAAAATCGACTCTCAGAAAAACTTTTTTATCTTTTATTTTTGAAAAATTTTGTATTGATCTTAATTGACACATTATATTTTATTTTTGATCGCTAAAGTCACATCAATCATACGATTTGAAAAACCCCATTCATTATCATACCAAGCAAACACAGTTCCAAAATTATCACCAATCACTTTTGTCAAACCCAAGTCAATTATAGAGGATCTTGGGTCATGATTAAAATCTGATGAAACTAAAGGCTTTTCTTCTACACCTAAAATTTTTTTTAAATAGGTTTTGCTAGCTTTTGATAAAGAATTGTTAATCGTATTTTTCGTAACTTTTGTCTGAGAATTGAAGCTAAGTTGAACTAGTGATACATTTGGGTTTGGGACTCTAATTGAAATTCCGTCAATTTTATTCACAAGATCAGGAATAATCATTTTCAATGATTTTGCTGCACCTGTACTTGTTGGCACTATAGCATTCGGAGCACTTCTAGCTCTTCTTAAATCTTTATGAGAATTGTCCAATAACCTCTGATCAGTTGTATAGGAATGTATAGTCGTCATGAAGCCCTTTATGATTTTAAAATTTTTATGAATTACAAATGCAAGTGGTGCTAGGCAATTGGTCGTACAAGAGGCTACTGAAATAATATGATCTTTTTTTGAAATATTTTTATGATTTATGCCATACACAATCGTCTGATCAGCGTCTGCACATGGAGCAGACACGATTACCTTTTTTGCTCCTGCTTCGATGTGTTTGTAAGACTTATCCTTAGAATTAAATTTACCAGTACATTCTAAAACAATATCAATTTTTTCTTCATCCCATGGACAGTTAATAGGATCACTCTCGTGGTAACATTGAATTTTATCTTTCCCAATGATTATTTCATTATTTGTATATTTAATATTAAAATTAAATTTTCCGTGAACCGAATCTCTTTCTAGTAAAAAAGCGCTTGTTTCCGGCTTAGCTCTATTATTGATTGCAACTACTTTTAAGCCTTTGTAATTATTTTCGTAAAGTGCCCTAAGAACCATTCTTCCTATTCTACCAAAACCATTAATTGCAATTCTTAACATTTTAATTCTTTAACCTTAAAGCGGCATTAACTACATCATCGTCGGTTAATTTGAAATGTTTATAGACGTCTTTATAGGGGGCACTTTTTCCAAAATCTTCAATACCTATTGTTATACCATTATTTCCAATATACTTTTTCCACGACATTGGTTGTGAGGCCTCTAATGAAATCTTCATTTCGGTTTCTCCAAGTATCTTGGATTTATAGTCTTCTGGCTGAGCATCAAATAATTCCATTGATGGAACTGAAATAACCTTTGTATGAATGTTTTTTTTTACTAGTTTTTTTGATGCTGAAACTGCAATTTCAACTTCAGAGCCACTAGCCATTAATGTCATATTTATGCTTTCATTACTTCTAAAAATTTCATATGCGCCGAAACTGCTTAAATTCTTATCTTCGAAAACTGTTCTAAGTTGGCTTAAATTTTGTCTAGTTAATGAAATTACACTAGGTCTATCTTTACAAGTTAATGCAAGTTCCCAGCATTCTATTGTTTCTGTAGAGTCACATGGACGAAAAATATTTAAGTTTGGTATTGATCTTAAACTACTTAGATGTTCTATCGGTTGATGTGTTGGACCGTCTTCACCCAAACCAATTGAGTCGTGTGACATCACATAGATCACTCTTAGCTTCATTAATGCTGACAGTCTTATAGAGGGTTTGCAATAATCGCTAAATACTAAAAATGTTCCACCATAAGGAATTAGATCACTATGTAATGCCAAACCGTTCATAACTGATGCCATCGCATGTTCTCGAACACCATAATGGATATAGTTTCCATTAAATTTTCCAGGAGAAATAATTTTTTGACTTTCAGTTTTTGTATTATTAGATCCAGAAAGGTCGGCCGATCCTCCAATTAAATGCGGTAAGTTTTTATTTAATACCTTTAATATATTTTCAGATGATTTCCTCGTCGCTAAGCTTTTTAATTCACTCGCAGCAATTTTTTTGGCATTTTGAGCAATAGAATAAATTTTATGTTCAAAATTTTCTTTTTTAAATAAAATTTTTTTCCATTTTTTTTCATCATCAAATCCTTTTTTTCCTATTTCCCTCCATTTTTTTAAAATTCTATCAGGAATTTCAAATGGGTCATAAGACCATTTTAATTTTTTTCTAATTAATTTTATTTCATCTTCTCCTAATGGACTACCGTGTGCCGAAGATTTTCCTGATTTATTGGGAGAACCAAAACCAATTTTTGTTTTGCAGGATATAACAGTTGGTTTTTTTGCATTTTGAACTTTTTTTAAAGCTTTGATGATTTCTTTTTCCTTATGGCCATTAATCTGGATATAATCCCAGTTATAACTTTCAAACCTTTTTTTATATTGATCAGATACAGCAAGACTTGTTGGACCATCAATTGAAACAGAATTGTTGTCAAAAAGCATTACAAGATTTTTTAATTTTAAATGGCCAGCAAGACTCATGGACTCGTGGCTAATACCCTCCATTAAGCAACCATCACCAGCTAGAACATAGGTTTTATGATTAAATATTTTTTTTCCGTATTTCGATTTGAGAATTTCCTCGGCAATTGCAAAACCTACAGCGTTACCGATACCTTGACCAAGAGGACCAGTTGTTGTTTCAATTCCTGTACTTGGCTCAAACTCTGGATGACCAGCGCAAATTGAATTTAATTTTCTAAAATTTTTAATATTTTCTAATGAAATACTTTTGTAACCCAAAAGATAAAGCAATGAGTACAGTATCATTGACCCATGTCCTGCTGACAGTATAAACCGATCTCTATTTACCCAGTCAGGGCTTGATGCATTAAATTTTAAAAAATCTCTAAAGAGTACCGTACATACATCCGCCATACCCATAGGCATACCTGGATGACCTGAATTCGCTTTTTGAACTGCGTCCATGGATAAAAAGCGAATGGCGTTTGCTAAATCATTATGTGAGCAATTTTTCATTAAATATTGTTTAGACTTAATTTCTCGAAATTATTAATACTTTGTAGTATAATTATAAATGATAATATTTGTTTTGTATGGATAATTTGAGAGAAAAAGAACAGAAATTACTAGAGTCTTTGGTTAGACTAGACACTATTACTGATTTAGTCGTTGGTTCAAAGAAAAAGATCGTTGATCTGCAAGAGGTTAAAGCTAAATTAGAAACGGAAAAAAACGACTTGAACGTAAAGTTATCCACATTAGAAAATGAAAATGACGGTTTAAAAGCAGAATTGCACGATCTTGAGAACTCGATGAATAGAGATGACTCAACAGGCGAAAATCTAAAAGATAAAATATTAAAAATTGAAGAAGAAAACTCAGAATTAAAAAAATCAATTTTAAAACTTGAAGAAGATTTAGAAAGTTCCCGTTATAAAGTAATTCAAGCAGAAAAGAAAAAAAGTGAAGTTTCAAAAAGGTTAGATGAGTTGAATCAAGAAGCAAACGATTTATTGGGATCTGAAGAATGGTAAATGTAAATGTAAATTTTAATGGAAGAGACTATCTTCTTGCATGTGAAGAAGGTCAAGAAGAAGACCTTCAAAAATTAACTGATGAATTAAGTAAAAAATTTAATCAACTTAAAAAAGATTTAGGTAATCTTGGAGAGGGAAAATTATTATTAATTACAGCAATTCAAGTTATTGATGAATTATATACTTTAAAGACTTCACTACAAAAACTTAAAAATCATTCAAGTGAATTGGAAAAAAAATTTAAAGAAATCAAAAATTTATCGGTTAAGTACAAAGATGACCGGGATAAGGAAGTCAAAGAACTTAAATCTGTACTTCAAGGGCTGAAAAAAACAGTTGAAGAAAATCAAACAAACTATTCAGAAATTTTAAATAAAGCAAGCGAGTCTATTAATAGTTTTATAACTAAAGCTGTTTAGTCTTAATGAAAAAAAAGATAAGAGAGACTTTTTTAAATATAAGAAAAAATAAATATTTTCAGCTTAGCAATAAAAACAAAACTTTTATAGCTAAACAAATTAAAAGTATTTGTATTAATAAAAATATTAATTATTTAGGTTTTTATTATCCTATTAACTACGAAATAAATATAATCTCTGTAATTGTCAGATTAAAAATAAATAAAATTAAATTTTGTTTACCAGTTATTGAGAAAAACAATAAAATGATATTTAAAGAGTGGAAGGCTCGGGAACCGTTCAGTATAAATCGATTTGGTATCCTTGAACCTAATAAGATAAATAAAATAGTCAAACCTCAGATTATTTTAGTACCACTTATTGCTTTTGATAAAGATAAAAACCGATTAGGTTACGGTAGAGGTTTCTATGATCGTTTTCTAAATAAGGTTAACAAAAAAAAAAATATTTTGTCTATAGGAATAGCGTTTTCTTTTCAGCAAGTTAGTAGAGTTCCCTTTGAAAAACATGATAAAAAATTAGATTATATTTTGACAGAAAAAAGAGTTTTTTAATGAATTTTTTATTTTTAGGCGACATAGTTGGACGAGCAGGGCGAAATATTATTATAGAAAAATTAGGAGAGTTGATTGATCAACATGAAATTGATTTTGTGATAGCTAATGGTGAAAATTCAGCAGGTGGTTATGGAATTACTGAATCGATCTGTAATGATTTATTTGCATCTGGTGTCGACGTTATTACCTCAGGAAATCATATATGGGACCAAAAAGAAACAATGAATCATATTATTAAAGAAAAAAGATTATTAAGACCTATGAATTTTTTAGAAGGTACACCTGGTAGAGGGTTTGAAATTTATGAGAAAAAAGGTTTCAAAGTTGGAGTAATCAACTTAATGGGAAATGTTTATATGAAAAAATGTGAAGATGTTTTTCCATATATAGATGACAAAATAAAAAAAATTAATTTAAAAAAAGAAGTTGATTTTTTGGCTGTAGATTTCCATGCAGAAATTACAAGTGAAAAACAAGCTATGGGTCATCTGTTAGATGGAAAAGCAACTTTTGTTGTAGGCACACATACACATACACCAACACTAGATTATAGAATATTGGAAAATGGAACTGCCTATCAAACTGATGCAGGTATGTGTGGAGATTACAATTCAGTTATTGGAATGAGCAAAGAGAATGCAATTTTAAAATTTTTTAAGAAAAAAAGTGATAGGCTAGTTCCTGTAATTAAAGATGCAACTATAACTGGCATCAAGGTTCTTGCAGATGATAAAACTGGGTTAGCGAAAAATATCGAGCCTATTATGATAGGTGGAAATTTAAAATATAGTAAAAGTTAATATGGCGGGACATTCACACTGGGCAGGCATTAAACATAAAAAAGGAAAAGCCGACAAACAAAGGTCAAAACTTTTTTCAAAATTAAGTAGAGAAATTACTGTTGCTGCAAAAATTGGCGTGCCTGATCCTAGTATGAATCCAAGATTGAGATCTGCTATTCAATCTGCGAAAGAGTCCAATATGCCAAAAGATAATATTGATCGAGCAATTAAAAAATCACAAGGCGGTGATGAAGCTAACTATGAGTCAGTTGTTTACGAAGGTTTCGGTCCACTTGGTGTAGGAATAATTGTTGAAGCATTAACTGATAATAAAAATAGAACAATTTCAAACGTTCGTTCTATTTTTGAAAAAAATGGATATTCTCTTGGATCAGAAGGATCGGTTTCACACCAGTTTGATATTTGTGGTTTAATTAAATTAAAAAAAGAAAACTACATTGAAGATGAAGTTTTTGAGATTTCCACAAATAGTGGAGCAAATGATTTTAAAGTTACGGAAGATTTTTATGAAATATACTCAAAAAAAAATCAATTACACTCTCTTCAAATTAAATTAGAGAAGAAATATAAACTAATCTTTAGTGGAATAGTTTATAATCCAAAAAATATGATTAAAATAAACAAAGTTAGTTTTGAGAAGATTATAAACTTTATTGAAACCTTAGAATATGATGACGATGTTCAAAAAGTATATTCAAACTTTGAAGTAGACCAAAAAATTTTACAGGAGTTATCTTGATAGTATTTGGAATAGACCCGGGCGTTAGTGGAGCATTAAGTATTTATCAATATAAAAAATTGAAAGAAGTAATTGATATGCCAACAATGAGTGAAGGAAAAAAAAATAAGAAACAAATTAATGCGGCTCAACTGACTTTAGAAATAAGAAATAGAATTAACGAATTACAAGATACTGCCGTTGTTATTGAACATGTGACTGCAATGCCAGGTCAAGGAGTTACAAGTATGTTTAATTTTGGACAATCATTTGGTGTTATCAAAGGGATATGCTCAGCGCTAACTTTGCCAATATATTTTGTGCGGCCAGTGAAATGGAAAAAACATTTTAATCTTATTGGATCGTCAAAAGATGCAAGTAGAACAAAAGCTATAGAGCTTTTTCCAAATTTTTCAAATGATATGGCAAAAAAAAAAGATGCAAATAAAGCAGATGCAATTCTAATTGGGAGATATTTTTTAGATCATTACAATAACAATGGGTTCCATGGTTAAAAAATTTTATTATAAAACAAAAATATATTACGAAGATACAGATGCTGGAGGTATTGTGTACTATGCCAACTATCTTAAATATTTTGAAAGAGCGCGTACCGAATGGATTTATTCATTTGGTTTTGATCATAAAAAATTAAATAAAATCAACACATTTATTGTCGTTAGATATTGTCACGTAGATTACAAAAAACCAGTTAGATTCGAAGACGTGATAGAGATTATGTCAGAAATATCAAAAATTTCACCTGTGAGGATAAATCTAATTCAATCCGCTAAAGTTAGTAGTGAAACAAGAGTAGAAGCTGAAGTAGAACTGGCAATTGTTGATAGTGATGGAAAACCCAAAAAGATGCCTGAAGATCTATATAAATCTTTCAAAGGTTGTATGTAATCGCAAATATAAATAAATCACTGACATATTAATGACAATTTTCAAACTTAGGAAACTATATATATGGAACCACAAGTAGGAGCGGCAGCATCCGCAATAGCTGTAGCAGACTTTTCATTTTTGACTCTTTTTACTAGAGCAGACTTTATTGTAAAATCTGTAATAATTATTTTAATTTTATCATCAATATACACTTGGGCTATAATTTTTGAAAAATATAAAGTGTTTAAAAAAATTAGCAAAAGTACTGAAGAATTTGAACAAAGCTTTATAAATTCAAAATCTGTAAAAACTCTTTACGAAAAAACTAGTTCAGAAAGTCAAGACCCAATGTCTATTGTATTTATGTCAGGCGCTAAATACCTAGCCGAAAACAAAAATCAGCCGGAAAATACATTAAATGAAAAAGTAAAAAGTGTAATGGATGTAGCAATTGATAAAGAAGTTGAAAAATATGAAAATAAATTGACTTTTCTTGCAACCGTAGGATCTGTTGCTCCATTCATTGGTTTGTTTGGTACGGTATGGGGAATAATGAATTCTTTTCAATCGATTGCTATATCGAGAAATACAAGCTTGGCAATTGTAGCCCCAGGAATTGCAGAAGCATTGTTTGCTACCGCTCTTGGTTTGTTAGCAGCAATACCTGCTGTTGTTGCTTATAATAAATTTATAAGCAGCTCACGTAAATATACTCAAAAATTGGAAAATTTTACGCAAACATTTATTTCAATAATTTAAATGGGTATTAATTTGAATAGAAATTCGTCAAGATCAAACTCACCCATAAGTGAAATCAACGTGACACCATTTGTCGACGTTATGCTTGTTCTCTTAATTGTTTTTATGGTAACTGCTCCGATGTTAACAGTTGGAGTTCCAGTTAATTTGCCTGAAACTAATGCAGATTCATTACCAGATGATAATGAACCATTAACCGTTTCAATAAATGCTAAAGGAGAGATATTTATTCAAGATACTAGAGTTGGATATTCTGATTTAGTTCCAAAACTTTTAGCAATTTCAAAAAATAGAACCGATACGAGAATATATGTGAGAGGTGATAAGAATTTAAATTATGGAAGAGTAATTGAAATTATGGGTAATTTATCTGGCAATGGATTTACAAAGGTAGCTTTAATTACAGAAACTAAGCGCTAGTTTATGTTTAAAAGTTTATCTTTATCAATACTTTTTCACATGAGTATTTTTGCAATCACTTTTTTTACCTTGCCTTTCGTTATGAAAAAACCTATCGATGTACCGCCAATTATTTCAGTAGATTTGATACAAATCTCAGAAAAAACAGCGTTGCCTTTCGCTCCAAAGGCAAGAGAAATCATAGAAAAAATTAAAGAGGAAAAACAAAGAATTGTTACAAAGCAAGCGCCTCCAAAAATTATAAAAAAAGAAAAACAAGACGCTATACCTATGCCAGACCAGTTAAAGAAAAAAAAACCAAAGGAGACCGATAAACAAAATCCTGAAGAGGTTAAAGATGAAATAAGGCAATCTTCAGAATTTGAGAAAAAAGAGCTTTTTGATCCTAATAAAATTGCAGCACTGATAGATAAATCAAAAGAAGAAACTGCAGAAGTGCAAAAAAAAAAAAGTTTAGAAATTACTCAAGATGAAGATTCTTCTGTGAGTTTGGATAAAGGACTGTCTATTACCCAAGAAGACGCTATAAAAGCTCAGATTTTTAAATGCTGGAATATTCCACTAGGTTTGCCTTATAATGAGGATTTAACAGTAAGAATAAGATTAAAATTAAATAAAGATGGATCTATACTAAATTCGGAGATATTAGATCACGTAAGAATGAACAGACCAGGACAAAGTTTTTATAAAGTTTTAGCAGAAAGCGCCTTAAGAGCGGTGCGCTTGTGCAATCCATTAAAAATGCCATCTACTGGTCATGATAAGTGGAAAGAATTACAACTTAATTTTGACGCAAAGGAAATGTTAAAAGGTTAGTTATGAAAAGACTATCATTACTTTTAATTTTAACTTTATTTATAACAAAATCTTTTGCCGTAGTAACCATAGATATAACCCGAGGTAATCTTGAGCCATTACCTACAGCTATATCGAATTTCTACATTGATAATCCTGAAAGATTTTCAGAAAATATTAAAAAGCTTAATTTAGATAAAAATCTTCCTAAGGTTATTAAAAGTAATTTAACACGTTCAGGCCTTTTCTATGTTTTGGATAATAAATCATATATTCAAAAACCAAAGTTATCTCATTTAAAACCAAGATTTGAAGATTGGAAACTCATTAAAGCTCAGATTATGATTTCAGGAAAACTTAAAATTGATGACAAAGGAAGATTACGAGTTGAATTTAGATTATGGGATGTTGTGTCTGCCAAAGAAATTGAGGGATTGGCTTTATTCGCAACACCATCATCATGGAGAAGAATTGCTCATATTATTTCAGATAAGATTTATCAACGATTGACTGGTGAAGAAGGTTATTTTGATACAAGAATTATTTATGTTGCTGAGAGTGGTCCGAAAACCCAAAGAGTTAAAAAATTAGCAATCATGGATCAAGATGGAGCTAACAACAAATTTTTAACTTTGGGCAATGAACTGGTTTTAACACCAAGATTTAGTCCTAATGGAAAAATGGTGACTTATATGTCGTATTTTAAAAATTTACCAAGGGTTTACTTATTAAATATTGAAACAGGTATTCAGGAAGTGGTTGGAGATTTTCCAGGCATGACTTTTGCTCCTAGATTTTCACCAGATGGTAAAAAAGTTATAATGAGTTTTGCGAGAGATGGGAATTCAGATATTTATACAATGGATGTTAAATCAAGAAGAGTTGAGCAAATTACATCCAACCCAGCAATAGATACCTCACCATCTTATTCACCAGATGGTAGATTTATTGTTTTTAATTCAGATAGAAGTGGTCTCCAACAAATTTACGTAATGAGAAATGATGGGCGTGGAGTAAAAAGAATTTCAAGAGGTAAAGGTTTATATGGTACTCCGGTTTGGTCGCCTAGAGGTGATTTAATTGCATTCACAAAAATACATAAAGGCAAATTTTATATCGGAGTAATGAGAACTAATGGAACTGGAGAAAGATTACTCACTCAAAATTTTTATCAAGAAGCCCCTTCTTGGTCACCGAATGGAAGAGTTTTAATTTTTTATAGAGAGACTGCAGGTGGAAAAAAAGGTCAAGGCGCTAGTGCAAATTTATGGGCAGTTGATATAACAGGATATAACGAAGTGAAAATTAAAACTCCCACGGATGCATCTGACCCATCTTGGTCTGGATTACTCTCAAAATAGGCTTAATTTGCAAATATTATTGATTAAAGCTTGAAACTAATGTTCAATTATGTAGAAATTGATTTAACAAAATTTAAATTTTAAGAGGGTATATGTCATTAATAAATATTAGAAATTTCGCTATTGTAACAGTTTTAGGTTTCTTATTATCTGCTTGTGCAACTGGTGGAAAGAGATCCGCAAATGATTGGTATGAGGGAACAGATACTGTAAAGTTTCTAGCATCTGGTGTTCCTGATAGAGTTTTCTTTGCAACAAACAAATCATCATTACATACAGCTGCTAAAGGCACTTTAAATAAGCAAGCTGCTTATATTAAAAAATCAGGCCTTAGCGTTGTGGTCGAGGGCCATGCCGATGAGAGAGGCACTCGAGAATACAACTTAGCCTTAGGTGAAAGAAGAGCTAACGCTGTAAGAGATTACTTAATGTCTCAAGGTGTGGGTGGAGGCAAAGTTACTGTAATAAGTTACGGTAAAGAAAGACCTGTTAATCCAGAGTCATCAAGATTAGCTTGGTCACAAAATAGAAGATCAGTATCAGTAAAAGTAAAGTAACAATTTAATTGTATTTACAAATTAAAAGACCCTGTCGTAAAACAGGGTCTTTTTTTTGCCCTTTTTTTAGTATTAATTATTAATATGAAGTTTAAAGCATTATTATTATTAACAATCTTAATTTTTTCTTCTGCTAATGCTGACGAAAAAGTCAACAAAGTTTTAGAAGAATTACAGCAAATTAAAAAAGACTTAAAAACTCTCGAGAAAGCCGTTTATTCTCAAAGCTTTAAAGGTTCAGGTAAAAAGCAAGTATCTGGCTCACTAGAGGGTGCGCTAACAAGACAACTCGTTAAAATAACTGAACTAGAAGAACAAATGCAAAAATTAACAGCAAGTCATGAAGAGGCTATGTTTTCTTTTGAACAACTAAATGAAAGACTAAATAAAACTCAAAGAGATAACGAATTAAGACTTTCCGATCTAGAAGTAGGTAATTTTAAGAAAATTTCAAAAAAAAATAAGACTAAAAAATTTCCAGGAACGGATAAACCACAAAACCTTGGAACGATGGTAACACAAAAAGAAACAGAACAACAAACCAGTTCTGTTAATCCAGCCAGTGTGGTTAAAATTGAAGAGGCAGAAACAAAAGAGATTTTACCAAAAAAATCACCAGAGGAACAATATAAATTTGCTACGAGTTTAATCAAAGTTGGTGACTATGATCAGGCAGAGTTAGCTTTAAAAGAATTTGTTAAAAAGAATCCAAAGCATAAACTTGCAGGAAATGCTCAGTATTGGTATGCAGAAACTTTTTATATAAGACAACTTTATCATGATGCTGCTGCAGCGTATTTAGATGGATATCAAAAGTACCCACGAAGTTTAAAAGGCCCACAAAATCTACTTAAACTTGGTGTAACATTGTCGGAGTTAGGAGAAAAAGATCAAGGCTGTCAAATGCTAGATGGTATAAAGAAACAGTATCCTAAAGCTAAACAGTCTGTTATCCAAAAGGCTAAGTATGAGAAGAAAAAATACAAGTGCCCATCAGTTGGATAAATTATTATTAAGTACATATACAAATTTTCAAAGTTTTTTAAACAAGAACCTTAGATCAAAAAAATTTGTCGTTGGCGTATCAGGAGGACCTGATAGTTTGGCTTTAGCCTATCTTTCTAAACTATATTCAAGTGAAAAAAAAATAAATTTTATATGCATTGTTATTGACCATGGTGTTAGAAGAGCAAGTGGAAAAGAGGCAGAAAAAGTAAAAAAACTTTTACAAAAAAAAGGAATACAGTCTCATATTTTCAAAATTGATATAAGTAAACTTAAAAACTTTCATTTAGAGGCTAGGCAATTAAGGTATGATAAAATCGCTGAATTTTGTAATAAGAAAAAAATTAAATATGTTTTGCTTGGGCATCATCTTGACGATCAAATAGAAAATTTTTATATTAGATTAAGTCGAGGAAGTGGTTTAACTGGTTTGTCACCAATAAAGAAAGTTTCAAAATATAAAAAACATATTTTTTTACGTCCATTTTTAAGTTTAAGAAAGCGTCAATTAATCAAAATATCAAAAAAATATTTTAATTTTTATTTAAAAGATACTGGTAACTTTAATAACAAATACCTCAGGTCGCGGGTTAGAAAATTGAGATCTTTTATGGAAGAAGAAGGTTTTGGAGACTTAAGACTGCTTAAAACTTTAGATAATTTCGACAAAGCAGGTGATGCTTTAAATTTTTATAGTCAGACCGCAAAAAAAAAATTTATCAATAAACAATCAAATTTTATTTCTATTTCAAAAAAATTATTCAATGAACCTTATGAAATAGTTTTTAGATGCATTTCTTCTTTTCTTACTGAAAAAAAAGATTATCCACCAAGGTCCAAAGGTATTACCAGGCTAATTGCAGATTTGTCGCAATCAAATAAGAAAAAAGTAACATTAGGGGGGTATATCTTTGAAAATGGCCTTAATTTAGTCAAAGTAAAAAGAGAATTTAGGAAATGTTAAAAAAATGAGACCTTTTTAATCTTGTTAAAACTAAATTAATAATTACTTTAAAATATATATGAATATTAAAAATCTGTTGATGTGGGGAATAATTGCCCTTCTTGTTTTAGGGCTATTTAACCTATTTCAAAACCCTCAAACGAATGCATCCAAAGATCTTCCATTTTCAACTTTTATCACCGAAGTTAATAAAGGAAATGTAAATGCAGTAGATATAAGAGGAAATGAAGTTTCGGGGACTTTCTCAAACGGAGCTAGATTTAAAACTTACGCGCCCAATTATCCTGAATTAGTACAAAAATTAACGGATAAGGGAGTGGCAATTACCGCGGGACCTTCAGAAGACGGTATGCCATCTTTTTTTGGGATCCTTTTATCCTGGTTCCCAATGTTACTGCTTATTGGTGTTTGGATATTCTTTATGAGACAGATGCAGGGTGGCAAAGGCGGAGCTATGGGATTTGGAAAATCCAAAGCCAAACTCATGAATGAAGTTAAAGGGCGAGTTACGTTCAAAGATGTTGCCGGTGTAGAGGAAGCTAAAGAAGAATTAGAAGAAGTTGTAGAATTTTTAAAAGACCCAAGAAAGTATCAAAGGTTGGGTGGCAAGATCCCAAAAGGTGCTTTATTAGTTGGACCTCCTGGAACAGGAAAAACTTTAATTGCAAGAGCCGTTGCTGGAGAAGCAAATGTTCCTTTCTTTACAATTTCAGGATCTGACTTTGTTGAAATGTTTGTGGGCGTTGGTGCATCTCGAGTAAGAGATATGTTCGAGCAAGGTAAAAAAAATTCACCTTGTATAATTTTTATTGATGAAATTGATGCAGTAGGAAGAAGCAGAGGTGCAGGTCTTGGTGGTGGTAACGATGAAAGAGAACAGACTCTAAACCAACTACTTGTTGAAATGGACGGTTTTGAAACTAATGACGGAGTTATTTTAATAGCAGCTACTAATAGACCAGACGTACTAGATCCTGCATTGTTAAGACCTGGTAGGTTCGACAGACAAGTTATTGTTCCAAGACCAGATATAATTGGCAGAGAAGCAATTTTAAAAGTACATGCAAAAAAAATTCAAAAAGGTCCAGATGTTGATCTAAGAACAATAGCAAGGGGTACACCAGGATTTTCAGGAGCCGATTTAGCAAATATCGTCAATGAAGCAGCTTTATTAGCTGCTAGAAAAAATAAAAGAATTGTTACCATGATTGATATAGAAGAAGCTAAAGACAAAATTATGATGGGAGCTGAGAGACGTTCAAAAGTTATTACTGAAGACGATAAACGTTTAACGGCTTACCATGAAGCTGGGCATGCCATTGTTGGGTTAAATGTTAAAATTAAAAATATAAAAATGCATAAAGCCACAATTATTCCAAGAGGCATGGCAGGAGGAATGGTAATGTGGCTTCCAGAAAAAGATGAGGATTATCAATCAAAAGATCAATTCAATGGTATGATTGCGATGGCAATGGGTGGACGAGTTGCTGAAGAAAAAATTTTTGGTAAAGAAAAAGTTACAACTGGTGCAGGCGGGGGAGGAAGTTCCGACATTGGCAAGGTAACTCAAATTGCAAAGGATATGGTAACTAAATATGGAATGTCTGATGAGCTTGGGCCAATTGCATATGGTGATAACGAAGAAGAAGTTTTTTTAGGAAGATCAATTACAAAAAATCAAAGTATGTCTGAAGAGACAGTTCAAAAAATTGATAAAGAGGTAAAAAGAATAGTGTTTGAGGGATATAAAAAAGCACAAGTTATAATGGAAGACAAAATCGATGATCTACATAAATTAGCTAAAGCGTTAATGGACTATGAAACTTTAACCTTTGATGAAATTTCAAACATATTATATAATGATACTTTCCCATCTAGACATTCCGATAAGCCAGATCAAAGTGAAGGAAAAGGAAAAAAAGAGTCTGCACTTGGTTCAATTGGTTTAAAGCCGAAGTTGACCTAAACTTCATTTAAATGCAAAAAATTTATGTAAGACCCATGAGTTTATCTTATGGCTTAAACGCTTATAATCTGATTAAAATAAAGAAAGCGCTACCGATTTGTGGAAATAAAAAAATAGCGTTTAGTAACATCGAAATTATAATTAGAGATAAAAAGAATAAATTTA
>NZJW01000003.1 GCA_002692055.1 Candidatus Pelagibacter sp.
AATCTCTCCCCCATCACCATCCCACACCACCCCCACCATCCCATCATCTATAAGGAAAGTAGGGGCCTCTATAAGGAAAGTAGGGCGACATTCCGCCCAAACCTTAAATCTGCAATCTCTCCCCCATCACCATCCCACAACACCCCCACCATCCCATCATCTATAAGGAAAGTAGGGGCCTCTATAAGGAAAGTACTGGGAGCCTTCTCGAGCCTTGTCAGCAAACGAGATACTGGATTTCTTAAGTTAAGAAATTTCTGTCTGTGGGCAAACGAGATACTGGATTTCTTAACGCGGTTTTTCTTATTACCATAGGGGGGTGTATTATATTATATTATATTATATTATATTATATTATATATTTATTTTGATGTATCAAATGAACATAAATCTCTCTTATTGTAAAGTATAATTTTTAATTTTTTTTGCTAAAATACATCTAATTTGATCATTAATTAACTTGTATTTTTGTACTACAATAAAACCATTTAACTTTAACATCGTTTGTATACTCTTAAATTGGTAATCACCAATTTCAAAAGCAAGATATCCATTTAATTTCAACTTTGTTTTAAAATTATTAATTATTTTTTTAAAAAAAAATAATCCGTTTTTATTATCTGCTACTAATGCATTTTTAGGCTCATAAAATTTTACAGTATTATTTAAGCTAGCGTACTCAGAAAGTTTTAAATATGGTGGATTTGAAATAATTAAATCAAACTTTTTTTCTGTTATAAATTTACAAAGATCTGCGTGAATAATTTTAATTCTATTATTTAAATTATATTTTTTAATATTAATTTTACTATTTAAGATAGCTTCCTTTGATATATCAAATGCTAAAGCATATGATTTTTTAAAATGGTCTAGTAGAGATAAACTTATACACCCGGATCCACAGCCAATATCTAAAAAATGAAGCTTGGAGTCTTTTTTAATCTTTGAACAAACCATATCAATTAAAACCTCGGTTTCAGGTCTAGGTATTAATATATTTTTCGAAACATCAATGTTAAAATTCCAAAAGTTTTTTTTGTTTATTATTTTTGAAACAGGTTTTAATTTTCTTCTTTCTTTAATCTTATTAAAAAATAAATTTATCTCTTCAGTATTTAAAGTATATTTCAAGTTTGAGAACAACTCTAACCTATTATCTTTTTTTAAAATATGGGACAAAATTATTTCACAATCTAATTTATAACTAGAAGATTTTCCATTAAGAATGGAATAAGATTTATTTAGTGCTGATAATATATTCATTAATTTTCTAGCTGCTGTTCTTGATACTGAATTTGTAATGCATCAGAAATTTCAGAAAAAATATCGCCTGATAAAAAATCTGATAATTTGTGTAATGTTAAATTAATTCTATGATCAGTCACTCGACCTTGAGGAAAGTTATAAGTACGTATTCTCTCAGATCTATCACCTGAACCGATTTGAGATTTTCTATTAGATGATCTTTCTCTCTCTAGTTTGCTTCTCTCATAATCGTATAGTTTTGATCTTAAAATTTTTAGTGCTTTTGCTTTATTTTTATGCTGAGATTTTTCATCCTGCTGTGAAATTACTATACCACTTGGAAGATGAGTAACTCTAACTGCGCTATCAGTTGTATTTACAGACTGGCCACCAGGTCCACTAGATCTGAACACATCAATCCTTAAATCATTATCATCTATTTTGACGTCTATGTCTTCCGCTTCTGGTAGAACAGCAACAGTAGCTGCGGAAGTGTGAACTCTTCCTTGAGTTTCTGTTTTAGGAACCCTCTGAACACGATGAACACCTGACTCAAATTTTAATTTTGAAAAAACGTTTTTTCCACTAACCGAAAATACAACTTCTTTATATCCACCTGCATCACTAGGTGAAATGGTAATTAATTCTGTTTTCCAACCATTGCTAATTGCAACTTTTTGATACATTTCGTATAAATCACCAGCAAATAATGAGGCTTCCAAACCACCTGTCCCTGCTCTAATTTCAATTATAGCATTTTTTTCATCTGCTTCGTCCTTTGGTAGCATAAAAATTTTAATTTTCGTTTCTAGTTCAATCATTTTACTTTTCATATCTTCTAATTCAATTTCAGCCATTTCCTTAAGCTCTTTATCAATTGATTTGTCCATCAAAATTTGTTCAGAATCATTTTTATTTTCTAACATTTTTAAATATATTTTTACTTCTTCGATAATGTCTCCGATTGATGAATACTCTTTTGAGTTTTTAACGTAAGTACTTTTGTCAATATTTGTCTGGGACAATGCTTTTTCTAGTGTCTCGTATCTTACTACAATTTCTCTGACTTTATTTATTGGAAGCATTTCGATTTTTTCTTATTTCATCCGCTTTCTTTTCGACAAGTGAAACTACATGATCAATAATATTTTTGTTAGGTACCTTGTGATTTTGTAAACCTGAAAGATATATCATATTATTGCCTTTGCCACCTCCTGTTAAGCCTATGTCTGTTTGAGCTGCCTCACCTGGACCATTAACTACGCATCCAATAATTGAAAGTGTAATTGACTCTTTAATATGTGTTAACTTTTTTTCTAAAATTTCTACAGTTTTAATTACTTCAAATGCTTGCCTAGCGCACGAGGGGCACGAAATAATATTAACTCCTCTCTTTTTAAGACCTAGACTCTTGAGTATTTCTAAACCTGCCTTAACCTCCTCTATTGGATCTGCAGACAAAGAAACTCTAATTGTATCTCCAATTCCTTCAAGCAGTAATAGTCCAAGACCTATGGAAGATTTAACTGTTCCAGAAAATAACCCGCCAGCTTCAGTGATACCTAGATGAAGAGGGTAATCACATTTTTTAGCTAAAAGTCTATATGATCCAATTGCCAAAAAAATATCTGACGCTTTGACACTAATTTTAAAATTATTAAAATTATTTTCTTCTAAAAGATCAATATTCTTTTTTGCACTTTCAACAAGTGCTTCGGGACAAGGTTCTTTATACTTTTCTAGTATCTCTCTTTCTAACGAACCTCCATTGACACCTATTCGAATTGAACAATTATGATCTTTTGCTGCCTTAACCACCTCAGCAACTCTATCTTTTGAGCCAATATTACCAGGATTTATTCTTAGACAACTAGCTCCTGCCTTTGCTGCTTCAATCGCCCTTTGATAATGAAAATGAATGTCAGCAATGATTGGTACTTCTACGTTTTTAATAATTTCTGTAAGAGATTTAGTAGACTCTTTGTCTGGACATGAAATTCTTACAATATCTGCTCCTGCTTCATGAATTGCATTAGTTTGATTTATGGTACTCTTTATATCAGTGGTCAAGGTATTAGTCATTGACTGAACTGAAATTGGATTGGATCCACCTATTTTAACCTTTCCAACACTTATCTCTTTTGACAATCTTCTTTTTATATCTCGGAATGGTCTCACTGAAGTCATAATTTTCTATTTAATCTAATTCAAATACAGAGTGCAATGTTTTTACTGCTAGCTCTACATTTTTATCGTTAACTAATACTGAAATTCTTATTTCGGATGTTGAAATAACTAATATGTTGATATTTTTTGAGGATAAAGCGTCAAACATTTTATATGCCACACCCGGGTGTGTTATCATTCCTGCGCCAACAATTGAAACTTTTGACACCTTTGCATCAGTTAACAAGTCATCATAATCAATATTTTTTTTTAGCTCATTAATTATGTTTTTAGCTTTGGGCATATCATCACGCTTAACAGTAAATGTTACATCAGTCTTTTTACTGTCTGCAGAAATATTTTGCACTATCATGTCAATAATTATATTTTGGTCATTTAAAGGTTTAAAAATCGCCGAAGCAACTCCTGGTTTATCTTTCACACCTATTAAAGTTATTTTGGCGTCATCGTTAGTATATGCAACTCCAGTGATCACTTTATTATAGGAAATTTTATCATCAGATAAAATTTGTGTACCACTTTTTTCTGGTGAGAAAGTTGATTTTACAAATATTTCTACATTATTCATCATTGCTTTTTGCACCGATGAACTTTGCATTACCTTTGCTCCTAAAGATGACATTTCTAAAATTTCATCATAAGATATTTTCTCAATTTTCTTTGCCTCATTACATATCTGAGGGTTCGTTGTGAATATACCTTCAACATCTGTGAAAATTTCACATCTATCTGCATTTAAAGCTTTTGCTACTGCAACCGCAGATGCATCGGACCCCCCTCTACCTATAGTAGAAATTTTCATTTGTTCAGAAATACCCTGGAAACCAGGTACAATAACAACATAATCTTCATCTAAATATTTGAAGATAGATTTAGAATTGACTGATAATATTCTACTATTTTTATGTTGACCTTCGGTAACAATTGGAATTTGCCAAGCTAGCATTGACCTAGCTTTAACGCCTTTATCAATAAGACATCCAGATAAGAGTGCGGACGTCACTTGCTCTCCTGAAGATAATAATACATCATACTCTTCATTTGAGAAATTTTTTGAAATAGCTTTTGATTTTTCGCATAAATCATTAGTCACACCAGCCATAGCTGAAACTACCACTACTATTTTTATGCTGTTTTTTTTTTTACTTTTAATAATATCAGCAACATTTTTAATTCTGTCAATATTTGCAACAGATGTACCGCCAAATTTCATTACTATTGTGTTCATTTTATTAATTTAAATTTGTACTTAAATACTCTTCAGTTATAAATTAAACAATACTAACTATAAAAAAATGCAAAATAAAAATACAGCAAATAAAGAAGAGGTTAATAAATTCAATAAACTTGCAAAAGAGTGGTGGGATCCTAATGGTAAATTTGCCCCTATTCATAAATTTAATCCAGTAAGGCAAGAGTACCTAATTAATAAAATTTCTGAGCATTTTAGCTTTGACCTCAGTATAGAAAAGCCATTCAAAAAAATAGATATTTTAGATGTTGGCTGTGGTGGTGGACTTTTATGTGAGCCACTGAGTCGCCTAGGTGCAAATATGACAGGTATTGATGCAGCCAGAACCAATATCGAAGTAGCAAAACTACATATGATCGAAAGTGATTTAAAAATAAACTATTTAAATAAAAAACCTGAAGAAATTATAGATAAAAAATTTGATGTAATTTTGTGTATGGAAATTATTGAGCACGTAGAAGATGTAGATTTTTTTATTGATAGCTGTATTAAGCTTTTAAATAAAAACGGTATAATTTTCTTTGCTACTTTAAACAAAACATTAAAATCATTTGTACTTGCTATAATTGGTGCAGAATACGTACTAAGATGGCTTCCAATAGGGACCCACGATTGGAAAAAATTTATTTCTCCAAATCAAATTATTAATAAGGTTTCAAGACATTACCTTTCATACGTTGAGACAAAAGGTGTTGTGTACAATCCGTTAAAAAAAATTTGGAAGTTGAGTAATGACATAGATGTAAACTATATGTGTTATTTTAAGAAGAATTAATTATCAGTTTTATTCAACCAAGGAACTGTATGTGTCTCGATACCCTCTTCATATAGTTCCTTTTTTTCTTCTGGTGTAGCCTTTCCATAAATATTTCTAATATTTTTTTTATCATAATGAATTGATCTAGCCTCAGTTACAAATTTTTCTCCAACATACTCAGCATTGTTTTCAACATATTTTCTTAGATCATTTAATTTTTTATTTACGATTTTTAAAAATGTTTTTTGATTTGAATTTAATTCTTTTCTAGATGAGATCTGTGGAGACATAATTTTTTTGCAAACATTATTTGATTTGCCGCACTGACAAGATAATATATTTTTTTTTTCTAAATTATCGTATTCTTTAGAATTTGAAAACCAACTTTCAAATTCCTCTCCGCACTCGCACTTTAGTTGGTATTTAATCATGTTAGAAAAGTAATATTCAATTTTATTTTTTCAATAGTATAATTATTTTTTTTCAAAAAATAAAATTACCCTACCTAAAGTAATGCCAAATTTCTTTACTTTAGCAATATTAAGTAAATACCCATCCTCTTGTAAAAACATCCAATCATCAAATTTAACATTAATTTTTTTATTTCCCACTTGAAGTTTAAAAGCATATTTCCAGTTAAAGGCATTGCCACTAATGAATCCACCTGCCTTACCTATTACACCTTCCGCAAAACCTGAATAAGCATTCGGATTATTTTTATCCTTTTCTATTTTCCATTCGCGATAATCTTTGGTGCCATCATCATATATAAAGTCTTCTTTCAATGTTAAATATTTACCATCCCAAGTGCCGTAGATGAATACTTTGAAACTTTTTTTAATATTTCCAAATCTATCCTCGAAAACACCTCTCGCTATTGTTTTCCCACTAAAATACTCTTCTAGCTTAAGTTTTGGTTTTTTATCTCTATAGTCTTCTAAATTCATACTTGAACATCCATTTATTAATAAAAATATAAGAATTATTATAATATTTTTCATAATTTATAATATCGATTTTTTAACCTTTTTAAAATCAATAAACCTCCATTTAAAAATTTATTTGGAAAAGGTCCAGTTTTACTGATCCATAAGTAATTTTGAGTATCTTTATTTTTAATAGTACCTTTCCATTTATGTAAACAAAATAAATTCATAATAATATAACTTTTTTTATCATATGAGTGAATTACGATATCTAAATTTTTTAAATTTTTTATATCTACTATAATATCAAGCTCTTCAAATAACTCTCTCTTAATAGCTTCTTCAAAAGTTTCATTTTTCCCAAGCTTTCCACCGGGAAATTCCCAAAATTTGCCAAAATATTTATTTGCTGGTCTTTGAGTTACTAAAATTTTATTTTTTTTAATTAAGATGCAAATTGATACAAAGATAAAATTCACTTAATTCCTATAATCCGCATTAATTGAAATATATTTGTGTGTTAAATCGCAACTAAAAGCTTTAAATTCTGATCTACCAAGATTTAGGTCGATCAATATTTTTATTTCATTTCCTTTCATATATTCTGATGCTTGATTTTCTTTATAATTTTTAGATATGCAGCCGTTTTTGTAAATGAATTGATTGCCTAATTTTAAATTAATTTTTTGGACATTCACTTTAGAATTTGATTTTCCAATAGCCATTAATATTCTGCCCCAATTAGGATCTTCGCCTGCGATTGCAGTTTTAACAAGTTGAGAATTTGCTACAGAAAAAGCTGTTTGTTTTCCATCCTTATAATTTTTTGCTCCAACCACATGTATTTCTATAAATTTACTAGCACCTTCACCATCAATTGTAATTTGTTTGGCTAATGCGAGCATGACCTCTTTTAATTGACTTTCAAAAATTTTAAATTCTTTTGACCTCGCATTTATTATTTTCTTATTATTTGCTTTTTCAGTTGAAAAAAGCAAAACCATGTCATTCGTTGATGTATCGCCATCAACGCTGATTGCATTAAAGGTTTTGTCCAAGTTATTTTTTAAAGCCAGTTTTAATAATTTTTTTGAAATATTTAAATTTGTAAAAATAAATCCTAGCATTGTACCCATGTTAGGAAAAATCATTCCGGAACCTTTAGCTATACCTGCTATGTGAATTTTTTGTTTGTTTATGAAAAAAGATGTTTTGCTTAATTTTGGAATCGTATCAGTTGTCATAATTGCTTTTGCTGCTTCCAGCCAACTTTTAGCAAGTGTTATATTGTTTTCTTTTATAAGTTTTGGTATTGATTTTTTAATTTTTTCAACAGGAAATCTCTCACCGATAACACCTGTTGAGGCAAAATAGCATTCACTTTCTCTTATATTTAATTTTTCAGAAATTTTTTTTCTGATCATTTTTAAAGAATTAAATCCTTGTCTACCAGTAAGTGCATTGGCATTTTTTGTATTTACAAATAGAACTTTAATCTTTTTGGATTTTGGCTGTTTATTCCATTTTATACACTCAGCAAAAATTTTAGACTTAGTGTAAACTCCAGCATGACTTGCTCCATTTTCAAAGTAAAAAAGGCACAAATCTTTTCTAGTCTTTTTTTTATATAAATTTGCACTAGATGAAGAGATTTTTATTCCATCTATCACTGGTAAATCAATAAAAGACCCCTTTTTTTTTAGAAATTGGGTTTTAAAATATTTTTTAAGTTTTGAATTCATAAGTTTAAAAGTTGATATTTTAATGATTTATAAGGTACATAAGCAGAATTTACTATTAATAAAAAATGTAAAATTATGAAATTTAAATTTTTAAATAAATTATTTGGGTCAACAAATGATAGAAAAATAAACGCTCTTTTACCAATTGTTGAACAAATAAATTCAATTGAAAAAGATATAGAAAAACTATCAGACAAGCAGCTGTCAGAAAAGGCTACTGTATTAAAAGAAATTTCCAAGAATAATCTAAAGAGTGATGATATTTTACCTGAGGCATTTGCATTAGTTAGAGAGGCGAGCAAAAGAACAATTGGCCAGAGGCATTATGACGTACAATTAATGGGCGGGATTATTCTTCATCAAGGAAAAATTGCTGAAATGAAAACCGGAGAAGGAAAAACGCTAGTTGCCACGCTTTCAGCTTTTTTAAATGCATTATCGGGAAAGGGCGTTCATATAATTACTGTAAATGATTATTTAGCCAAAAGAGATGCAGAATGGATGGGAAAGATTTATAAGTTTTTAGGTTTAACAGTTGGTTGTCTTACAAGCGAAACTCCAGATGATGAACGAAAAAAAATTTATGAGTCTGATATTGTTTATGGAACAAATAATGAATTTGCATTTGATTATTTAAGAGACAACATGAAGCTATCCTTGGAAGAAATGGTTCAAAGAGAATTTAAATATTGTATAGTTGATGAAGTGGACAGTATTCTAATTGATGAAGCAAGAACGCCTTTGATAATTTCTGGACCAGTAGAAGAGTCCTCTACAGAATATTTTTTGTGCAATAAAATTATAAACGAACTGAATGATAAGTTATATAAAATCGATGAAAAAGATAGAAATGTAACACTAAATGATCAGGGAATTGACGAAGTAGAAAAAAAACTTAAAGAGATCAATTTACTGAAAGGTGAGAATTTTTATGATCCAAGAAATTTATCTTTAGTTCATCATATAAATCAATCGTTAAAAGCGAATGTACTTTTTCAAAGGGACAAGGATTACATAATTAAAGATAATTCAATTCAAATAATTGACGAATTTACTGGACGTGTCTTAGATGGAAGAAGATATTCTGACGGTTTGCACCAAGCAATTGAAGCTAAGGAGGGTGTACCAATTCAAAACGAAAATCAAACTTTTGCTTCTACTACTTACCAAAATTATTTTAGATTATATGAAAAACTCTCTGGAATGACAGGTACAGCTATGACAGAGGCTTCTGAGTTTTTTGATATTTATAAACTCGACGTTGTAGATATTCCAACAAATGTAAATGTTGAAAGAGAGGATTTAAATGATCAAATATATAGAACCGAGAAAGAAAAAATTACTGCTATTATTGATAATATCAAAAAATCAAATCAAAATGGCCAGCCTATTTTAGTTGGAACAACAAGTATTGAAAAATCAGAGGAACTTTCAAGATGTTTAAAGGAAAACCATATTGCACATAATGTTCTCAACGCGAAACACCATGAGAAGGAAGCATCAATAATAGCTCAAGCAGGTAGATTAAGTTCAGTAACGATTGCAACTAATATGGCCGGACGTGGAACTGATATACAGCTTGGTGGGAATGAGGAATTAAGAAAAAAGGAGTCAAGAGATCCACAAACTGAAATAGAATTGTTTGAAAAAGAAAAGAAACAAGTCATGGAAGCTGGCGGCTTGCTTGTCATTGGTACTGAACGACACGAAAGTCGAAGGATAGATAACCAATTGAGGGGTAGGTCGGGGCGTCAAGGAGATAAGGGGAAAACAATATTTTTTCTAAGCCTAGAAGATGATTTAATGAGAATTTTTGGTTCAGAAAGAATTGACACTATGCTTAAAAAGCTCGGATTAAAGGAGGGTGAATGCATTGATCATCCATGGATAAATAAAGCACTTGAAAAAGCTCAACAGAAAGTTGAGGCAAGAAACTTTGAAATAAGAAAATCTCTTTTACAATTTGATGATGTTATGAGTGATCAAAGAAAAGTAATTTACGAGCAAAGGCTAGAAATCTTAAAAACTAATAATATTTACCATACTACCAATAATTTTTTCGAAGATGTGTCTAATAATATTATTGATTATACTCAGTTACCTGTTGAAAATTTAGATAAAAGTATTCTTAAATCAAAAATTGAGAGAATTTTAGGAAACAAATTGACTGACTCAGAAGTTGACACATTTATTAAACTCAACAGCAAAGACAAAATAACTAAATTAAAATCAAAATTTGAGAAAAAAAGAAAAGATAGAATAAATAAAGTAGGTGATGACGTAAACAAAGATATTGAAAAAAAAATATTTTTACAAAATCTGGATTTTGAATGGAGAAATCATTTGCAATACTTGGAACAATTAAGACAGGTTATTGGACTCAGAGGATATGGACAAAAAAATCCAATTGATGAATACAAAAGGGAAAGTTTTTCCCTATTTCAAAATTTATTAGAAAAAATAAAAGAAAATATTGTGATTTTCTTATCAAACATAGAGATAACAATAGCTGATCAAATGCAAGACGATTTGTCCAAAGACATTACTAAAAATCAAAGGATTGAAGGCTGTTTATTAAATGAGAACAAAAAAAACAAAATTCCTAGAAACGAAAAATGTCCAGCGACAGGTAAAAAATTTAAATCTTGTTGTGGATCTTTAATTTAAAAAATAAAGGAAAGAAAAAATTGCCATCAAGCCCAAACATATTAATATTACGTTTCTATTTTTTACAAACACACCTTGAAAGCTGACTTGTTTAATTGATTCGAATGACACAAGATCAGGTTGCAGGTTTTCACCAATACTTTTGAATTTATCTTTTCTTTCTTGGAGTATTTCATCAGAAGATTTCAATTCATAAGATCCAATCATATTGTATAAATTATTTTTTATTTCTTTAGCCATAAACTCTGGGTTTCTATGTGCACCACCTTTAGGTTCTTGAAGAATTTGATCGATAATTTTATTTTTGTACAAATCTTGAGCTGTTAGATGCATTGCATACGCTGCGTCTTTAGATTTAGTAGCGTCCTTCCATAAAATAGATGCACAGCCTTCAGGTGAAATCACTGAATATATAGCATGTTCTAACATTAAAACTTTATTCGAGGTTGCAAGTGCAATTGCACCGCCCGACCCTCCTTCACCGATTACAACAGATATGATAGGTACTTTTAAACTTAGACAACAATTTATAGATTGTGCTATTGCTTCGGCTTGACCCCTTTCTTCTGCACCTTTGCCAGGAAAAGCACCTGGTGTATCAATCATTGTAATCACTGGAATATTATAGTTCTCGGCCAACCTCATTAATCGGATACACTTCCTGTACCCCTCAGGTTTCATCATTCCGAAGTTTCTATTGATTCTTGATGCTGTATCATTTCCTTTTTCTTGACCAATGACTAATACAGACTTTTTATTAATTGTAGCAAACCCTGTTATTACTGATTCGTCTTCACCAAAATTTCTATCACCTGATAACTTTTGAAAATTTTCAAAAACTGAGGATATATAAAACTCTGCTTTGGGTCTAAACTCATGCCTTGCTAACATGGTTTTTTTCCATCCATCTAAGTTTGAGTAAATCTCATTAATTTTAGTTTTAATTTTATTTTCTATTTCAATTATTTGTGAATTTTTGACTGTTGAAAGACCATCCTCTTGATTAAATGGGTTCTTTAATTCCTCAAGGTTTTTATCAAGTGTTTCTAAGTCTTTTTCAAAATCTAAATAATTCATTTAATTTTATAAGCTAAATTCATTCACTATGAATATTTTTTTAAAGTTATCATGTTTTATCTTATCAAAAACTTTTACTATTGCTAATATATCTCTAGTATAATTATTATCATTTTCATCCAAATTACTAATAAATATTGATGTTTTTATAAGAGCTTCGTCATAAGATTTTTTTTTCAAAGCATTGAAAATTTCATTTGGAATATAAACAGTGTCATTATAAATTAATTTTGAAAAAGAGCTCGGTAAATCTATTTTTTCTTTTTTTAACAAATTAATAAATGCAATATCTTTATTGGTTACTTCATATTTTTTATCTTTAATTTTTTTGTCAAAAATATTTAATAATTTGAGTATTTTTTTTTTATTTTTTTTCGATATTTTATCATTGAAAAGTTTTTTTAACTCAGATGAATAAATAAAATTATTATCAAATTCTAAGTTTTTATTATTTTTATTATTTTTATAAATCTCAATTTGAGTAAGGAGATTTTTATCAATAAAATCTTTTTTTATATTTGAGATTTTGATCAATTCATCAAAATATATTGGTTCTGCAATATTTATTAAGCCGTTTAATTTTAATTTCTCTTTTAAACTATTTAGTATTTTTAATTTAGTCTCAGGTCTTTGTGCTAACAGCATGGCTTGATATAAAATTGCATGTGACTCCGGCCTTTTTAATTTTAGTACTGCATCGTCAACACTAAAAAGTTGATTAAATGAAAAATTATACTTTTTATAAATTTCTAGAATTTTATTACTTTGATATAGATCTTCGTTTGCTGATCTCTCTAAAAAAATAACTAAATCATTTAATCTTTTTTTTTCATCAGGGGTACTTTTGTTTAAAGTTTCTTCCAAAAGTTTATTGGCTACGCCACTTTTAAAAAAATAATTTCGCAATTGTTTTTTATTTGAAAAATCTTCAAATTGAATTTCGGTACTATCAATTACTTTTAATGTTAAATGGGCATAAAATACATTGTTAAAATTTTTGGTACCTTTTTCTTCACTAATACCTGTCATAAAATTTATTTTATCAATAAAAAAACTATCTACAGAATTTGTTTCACGAATTAATTCAAGTTGAGAAAGTGCTTGTTTATTTTTTTTATTATGAATTAGACAAAAAATTTTGTATTTGTCTAAATTTATATTTTGAACCGATACTCCCCTCAACTTAGTATAATTACACGCCTTATCTATCTGTCCTTGAGATAAGTAATGTAAAAATAAAAATTTAATTAAATCTGAGTTATATTCGTTTATTTTGTTTTGTTTCACCACCTTATCGATAAGATTTACTTTCTGATTTTTAATTAACCACTTTGAAATAAAAATTAAATGGTTCTTACCATTATCGGGAAAAGAGGTAAGATTAGTTTTTGTAAATAAAATCTTTTCCGATAAGTTGATTAAACTTTTTTTTCTGGTTTGTGATATACTTTTAACAAAACGACTATAGGTGTCTTTATCAATGCCTGACCAAAAATTTAGACCAATTTTCGTATCTTGAGGTTCATATAATCCAAAAATAATTTCTTTGTCTTTAATTTCATTTGACTGATCGATTTTATTTATGCTTAAGTCTAGTTTCTGCTGATCAAAAATGGTTTTGGGTAACTCCTGATTTGTTATATTTTCTTGTTTTTCTTTAAATTTTTTATTATTTTCAATTTTAATTTCTTTTGATTTTTTCCAAATATCTTTTGGTTCCGCGTCAGCAGAGCTCGTAAAACTTAATAAAATTACTAATAATAAAATAATTAATTTTTTACTTAACAGTATTAACGATATCATTTGATAATTTTTTTTTACTTTTTTCTGAAACAGGAGAAATGTCTAAATAATTTACTAAATACATTGCTCCGTAAATTATTATAAAAAATGGTAAAATTTTTCTAAATATAAGTTTTTTAATCATTTAATTATGTTTTATAAACATTTAAGTCAAAAATATGATAATAAATTACTAATATTCACACATAATGTTAAAAACAATAGTTTTAATCGGCATGATGGGGTCAGGTAAAACATCTGTGGGTAAAGAGTTGGCCAAAAAGTTAAATCTTGAATTTGTTGATATCGACCATGAGATAGAAAAAAAGTACGAAAAGTCTGTGTCTGAAATTTTTAAAATAAATGGTGAACAATTTTTCAGAAAGATAGAGGAAAATATGTCCTGCAAATTTATTGATGGTAAACCAGGTGTTATTTCTTTGGGTGGAGGAGGCTATATAAATAAAAAAATAAGAAATAAGATTAAGACAAATGGTATATCAGTATGGATCAACCCAAGTTTAGAAAATATTTATCACAGGATAAATAAATCCACAAATAAAAGGCCACTTTTAGACTATAAAAATCTTAAAAAAACGATTAAAGAAATTTACGATGTTAGAAAACCAATATATAAAAAAGCTGATCATATAATTAAAACTAAATCCGATAACAAAAAAATAATTGTAGAAAAAATTATTAAAAAATTATGAAAACGTTATTTGTAAAAACAAAAGTAAAAAATTATCCAATATTTATTGGGCATAATATTTTCAATAAATTTCGAAAATACCAAAAGGTATATTTGAAAAACACCAATAATATATTAGTGGTTAGTACAAAAAAAATTCCTGAAAAATATTTAGTAAAGTTAAAGAAAAATATTAAAGGTGTTAAAACATATACAGTAATTTTGCCTGATGGTGAAAAAATTAAAAATAATAATTATGTCGTGCAAATTACAGATTTACTTTCTAAGTACAACTTTAATCGTAATGATTGTATTATTTCTATCGGTGGTGGTGTCGTTGGAGATTTATCAGGATATGTAGCCAGCATATATAAAAGAGGAATAAACTTGGTTCAAATACCAACAACACTTTTATCTCAAGTGGACTCCGCAGTTGGTGGTAAAACTGGAATAAACAATAATTACGGAAAAAACATTATTGGAACTTTTTATCAACCGAATTTTGTTCTTATTGACTCAGTAACGTTAAGTACATTACCAAAAAGAGAAATGTCAGCCGGATTTGCAGAAATATTAAAGTACTCTTTAATATTAGATAAAAAATTTTTTAATTGGCTTTGTTTAAAGGGTAATTTAATTCTTAAAAAAAGAAGTAAGAATGAAATTTTAATAGCAATACATAAAAGTTGTACATATAAAGCTGGTGTCGTTAAAAAGGATGAGTTTGAAAATAGTCATAGGGCAATTTTAAACTTCGGTCATACATTTGCGCATGCTATTGAGACTGCATCAAATTATTCAAAAAAAATTATTCACGGTGAAGCGGTCCTTATCGGTATGATGCTTGCGTCGAGATTGTCAAATCGTTTAGGTTACTTAAAAAATAAAGATCTGAAAGATATAAAAGATATTTATAAAAAGTTAGGATTAAATTTTAAATATAAAAAATTTGTTACTAATAAAAATAAAAATAATATTTTTAAAATAATGATTAATGATAAGAAGTCTTTAGGAGAGAAAATAAAAATTATATTATTAAAAAAAATTGGGGTTTCTTTTATAAAAGAAACCACCTTAAAAAATAGTTTCATACCCCTGATACTAAAAGATATTAAAAATGGACATTACTAAATATTTACCAATATTATACATAACCATTTTAATTGTAATTTCCGGTATGTTTTCAGGATCAGAAACCTCTGTTACATCGGTCAATCGTAGTAAAATTCATAAATTGGCCAATAAAGGTGATAAAAAAGCAAAAAAATTATTAAATTTAATTGATAATAAAACTGACCTAATCAGTTCTATATTAGTTGGCAATAATATTGTAAATATTTTTGCGTCTGTTTTAGCCACCGCTGTACTGATTGAGTATTTCGGTAGCGATGGAATTGTTTATTCCACTATTGTTATGACTTGTTTAATTGTAGTTTTTGCAGAAGTATTACCAAAAAATATTGCTTTAATTAAAGCAGAAAGATTTGCACTTTTTTTTTCTAGTCCTTTAACTATTTTTGTAAAACTATTTTATCCTATCATACAAATTTTGAAGGCTCTCAATCAAATAATATATAAAATATTTGGTATTGATCAAAAGAACAATGATTTCTCAGCGACAGAAAATATTAGAGATATAATTGATATGCATGAAGACGAGGGTGATCTTCATAAAGATGAGAGTAACATGATTAATGCAATACTAGATCTAAAAGAAATTACTGTAGAAAAAATTATGACACATAGAAAAAATATATACTCCTTGGATATGAGTGAACAAAATAAAGTTTATGAGAAAATTGCAAAAAGTTCTTTTAGCCGAATACCTATTTGGGAAGCAAATCCAAATAATATCTTGGGCATTATTCATGCCAAAAATATCCTAACTAATTTGGATAATTCTGGAAAAATTAAAATAGATAAAATTAAAAATAGTATAATCAAGCCATGGTTTATACCTGAAACAACCAAGGTAAAGGATCAGCTGAATGAATTTATAAATAGGAAAGAAAAAATTGCTTTCGTAGTTGATGAATATGGTGAGTTAATGGGTCTTATATCGCTTGAAGACATTATAGAAGAAATTGTAGGTAATATTTTTGACGAAAAAGATTCATCAACAATAGGAATAAGGAGAATTAATGATTATCAATATCGTATAAGAGGAGATGTAAACATTAGAGATATAAATAGAGAGTTGGATTTAAAACTACCAGATAATAATGCCTCGACACTTGCTGGTTATATTATTTATAAAACAGAAGCGTTACCAGAAGTGGGTCAGACATTTAAATTCAATAATATTATCTATGAAATACTAAATAAAAATAAAAATCAAATAACTCAAATTAAAGTTTTTTTAGACTATTCTACTAATGACTAATAATTTGAATTTCTAAAGCATGAATATAACTTTTCATTTCTTCTGATAAACATTGATAAATTTTTTGATGAGCTTGAACTCTCGATAATTCATGTAAGTCTTTGTCTTTTATAATGATTTTAAAGTGACTGTTGCCATTTTTCGGTGATGATAAATGTTTCTCGTGTAAATAAGAATTATTTATAACATCAACGTTTGTCAATCCTAAAATATTTAGTAATTTTTCTTTAATTTGTGTTTCAGCATTCATTTTTTTTTTATATTATATATCATTAATGAAAAAAAACTGTGAAAATAAAAATTGCTCAGAGCGCGGCTTTAAAAAAGCTCTTGTAAGAGATAGAAAAAATAAAGAGTATAAAGTTTTATGTATCTCTCATTATAAAGAATATATTGATAGTCAAAATTTAAAATGTGATTGGAAGCCGTGTGTAAAACTTGGTGAGTTTAAGGCGCCGGCTAAGCAAGGTGATAAATTTCTGTGGTTCTGTGAAGAACATATTAAAGAATATAATAAAAAATGGGATTTTTTTGAAGGAATGTCACAAATAGAAATTGAGGACTTTATATTTAAAGATATTATCGGTCATAGAAAAACACAAAAATTTGGTTCAAGAGATAATTTCTTTCAAAAGCTGTGGGATAATGCCATTGAAGATGAATTACTAAATATATCAAAATTTAAAAAAACAATAGACCAAGAAAACCAGAAATATACAGAGAAGCAAATTATTGCTTTGAAGAAAATGGAATTGAGACCTAATATTTCTTGGATTACTATTAAAGAGCAATTCAAAAAACTTGTGAAAAAATATCACCCTGATATGAATGCTGGCAATAAAAAGTATGAAGAAAAACTTAAAGAAATAACAATTGCATATTCATATTTAAAAACGTCGCTAAACAATAAACAAAAGGTAATAAAAATTTAATGTTATCAACGCAACAACCAGATTTAAAAATTTCAGTAAAGCAAACATTCAATATAGATAGCGATCTTGAAGCACTGGCATTTTCTGAAAAGAATGATTATGTCCCTGAAATAGATCCCAGTTATATTTTTGATAAAGAAACTACTTTAGCTATACTTGCTGGGTTTACAAATAATAAAAGAGTGATGGTACAAGGTTTTCACGGGACAGGTAAATCAACTCATATTGAACAAATTGCTGCAAGATTAAATTGGCCTTGTGTAAGAGTCAATCTAGATAGTCATATAAGCCGTATTGATCTGATTGGTAAAGATGCGATTGTGGTAAAAGAAGGAAAGCAAATCACAGAATTTAAAGAGGGTATACTTCCATGGTCATTACAAAATCCAATTGCTCTTGTTTTTGACGAATATGATGCTGGTAGACCAGATGTAATGTTTGTAATTCAAAGAGTATTGGAAAGTGAGGGAAAATTTACTTTATTGGACAAAAATAAAGTTATTAAACCAAATAATTCTTTTAGATTATTTGCTACGGCAAATACAATTGGTTTAGGTGATACGTCTGGATTATACCACGGTACACAACAAATCAATCAAGGACAAATGGATAGATGGAATATAGTAACAACTTTAAATTATTTAGATCCCTCAAAAGAAGAAGAGATTATTTTAGCTAAATGTAATTATTTAAATAATAGTGAAGGTAAACAAATTATAAAAAATATGGTTCAGGTAGCAAATCTAACGCGAAATGGCTTTGCTAATGGAGATATTTCAACCGTTATGAGTCCAAGGACGGTCCTGACATGGGCTGATAATTACAATATATTTTCTGATCTTAAACATTCATTTAAAGTTTCTTTTCTAAATAGGTGTGATGAATTAGAAAGACCAATTATCTCAGAATATTATCAAAGGTGTTTTGGTGAAGATATCCTATCAAAAAAAGTAAGTCATAATAAATAGATGGCTGATCAACCTGTCCTGGATAAATATAAAACTGCAATTCACTCCACTGCCAAGGCAATTGCAAGAAGTAGTCTTAATGAAAAAAAAGAGAAGTTTGATAAAATTTCAAAGCCCAAAATAATATCACACGAAAATAACGAGGAAATTCTTGAAGCAAGAGTTATATCAGATAGCGAAGCTTTAAAAATTAAATATAGTGATGTAAATATTTTAAATAAAAATCAACCGTCAGGTACTGTAAGTAAATCTATCTATAATATTGCTGAAAAAATTAGATACGAAAAGATAGGCGCTGATCAATACAAAGGGATAAAAGATAATATGAACAAATTTTATCAAAAAAAAATATCTGAAAGCAATGTGCATTCTCAAAATTTTATAGCTGACGCCTTTGAAGCTTATCTAAGAAGTAAAGTAATGAATTTTTCTATTCCAGATAATAAAAAAGAAGATTTCAAAAGGTGGAATAAAATATTTGATACTAAAGTTGCAAAAAAAATTTTATCATTGACCAAAAGTATAGAAAATCAAAATGAATACAGTAAAAAAATAAACTCAATTATAAATGACTTAGAAATTCAAGATCAAAATCAAAATCCGCAAAACACTCAAAATGAAGATGAAAAAGAGGATGATAACAAGGAACAAGATAACGAAAAGCAACAATTACAAGAACAAGAAAATGAGCAGTCAAAAAACCCAGAATTTGATATGGAAAATCTTGTTCCTGAAGTTGATTTTGATCCAAGCCTAAATGATCAGGAAATTGCATTAGAAGATAGCGAAGATGAAGATATTCAAACATCCAGGATAAAAAATAAAACCTCTAATGATATTAAAAAATACAAAATTTTTACGAATCAGTATGACAAAGTATTGGAAGCTAATGAGCTCATTACAGAGGAAGAAATTTCAAAACTTAGAGACAATCTTGACATACAATTATCCTCGCTCCAATCATTTATTTCAAGACTTGCAAATAAATTACAGCGCAAACTTTTAGCAAAGCAGAATAGATCATGGAATTTTGATCTTGAAGAAGGTTTGATAGATGCATCTAAATTACCGCGTATAATAATGGATCCATTTAATTCACTTTCCTATAAAAAGGAAAAAGATATTGATTTTAAAGATACGGTTGTAACTTTGCTAATTGATAATTCTGGATCAATGAGAGGACGACCAATAACCATCGCTGCAATTTGTGCAGATATTCTATCCAGAACACTTGAACGCTGTTCAGTAAAAGTTGAAATTTTAGGTTTTACAACTTTAAACTGGAAGGGCGGAAAAAGTAGAGAACTTTGGATGAAACAAAAAAAAGAGTCTCCAGGAAGACTGAATGATTTGTGTCATATAATTTATAAATCTGCAGATACACCTTGGAGAAGATCAAAGAATAACCTTGGACTAATGCTAAAAGAAGGAATTTTAAAAGAAAATATAGATGGGGAAGCAATTTTATGGGCATATAATAGACTTAAGAAAAGAAAAGAGGAACGAAAAATTATAATGGTAATTTCTGATGGCGCTCCAGTTGACGATTCTACCTTATCAGTCAATCAAGCTAACTATTTGGAAAAACACTTAAAGAAAGTTGTAAAATGGATAGAAAAAAATTCAGAAATAGAAATAAATGCAATCGGTATTGGACATGATGTTACAAACTATTATGAAAAAGCTATAAAAATCGCTGACGTTCAAGAACTAGGTGATGCTATGGTAGATCAATTAGTTGAACTATTTATTAACTCACCCTTTAAAAATAGAATTTTGAATTAAATTCATATTTATTAATATCAATCTAAAAGGTATTAACATTAACATTGCTATTATAATTTTGACTACAAAATCTCCTAACGCTAATGTAATCCAAGGTATATCAGTTCCGTAAAAAGCAATTGAAAAAAATAAAATAGTGTCAATTGCTGAAGAAATTATTGAAGATAAAAAAGGAGGTACAAACCAATATTTATGATTTCTTAATTTATCAAAAATATTTGCATCAAGCAATTGGGCGGTTAAAAATGCTATCCCTGAACCAATAACAATTCTTAAAGATATTAAATTATATTGGCCTATTGAGAAATACAACGAGACAATAACGCCCCATACAAAACCAACCTGAATTACTTTTCTTGTAAAATTTATCCCATGAACTCTGTTGGATAAATCAGTTACTAAAAAAGCGATTGGATAAGTAAATGCACCCCATGTTAAAATATTCTGAAGATTTAAAAATTCAAAAGGTATTTGAACTAAATAATTAGATGCCAAAACAATTAGCATCATCGAAAAAATATAAGGTATCAGTCGTGTATAACTCAATTAGCTTTAGCTTTTGTTTTGATCATTAGAGCTTTTTTAATTTTTTTAATTCTTGGAGCCAAATTTTTATTTTTTGCTCTAACTAAAAATTGATCTAAACCACCGCGAAAATCCACAGCCTTTAAAGCGCGAGTAGAAATTTTTAAATTTACTTTTTTTTTTAATATTTCGCTTTTAAGTGATACTTTTTTGAGATTCGGATAGAATTTTCTTTTAGTCTTATTATTTGCATGAGACACTTTGTGTCCACTCATAGGTTTTTTACCAGTTAATTCACAAATGTTTGCCATAAGTCCAAAGGATATATTTCCTTAAAATGTCTTGGTCAAGCAATTTTTAACCTGTGATATAATATATGAATTTGACAATTCGAATTTACAGGCATATTTGTTAATGAATTACATCAATAATTAATGTTTGATATTTATTTACCGATTGCAGAAGTTTACATCAATGTTCCCTTGTTACTGATAATTAGTGCTGCAGTTGGTTTTTTAACCGGATTGCTTGGAATAGGAGGAGGATTTCTAATGACTCCCATCTTAATTTTTTTAGGTATACCCCCAATTTATGCTGTAGCCAATGGTGCTAATAATATTCTTGCAGCTTCAGTATCTGGGTCTTTGGCACATTATTTTAAAAATCAGATAGATGTAAAGATGGGTATATTAATTTTAATAGGAGGTCTTGTAGGATCAATTCTTGGTATTGAAATTTTTTCATTCTTTTTAAAAAAGGGTTCGATTAATAACTTAATATCAATCTCATATTTTTTTCTGTTAAGCGCTATTGGTATATTAATGTTTTATGAGAGCTTAAGTGAAATGAGGCGTATCAGGAATAATAAATTTATCAAACGTCGTCTTCATCAACATTATTGGATACACAATTTACCTTTTAAAGTTAGAATTCACGCGTCAAAACTTTATATTAGTGCGATAGGACCAATTATTTTTGGTATTTTAATAGGATTAATTTCGTCATTACTTGGAGTTGGTGGAGGCTTTATATTAGTTCCGATACTAATATATGTATTGGGTATGCCGGCAAGGTTAGTGCCAGGAACATCATTATTTGCAATGATATTTGTTATGATTATTGTAACATTGCTTCATGCGATTTCAAATAATACGATAGATTTATATCTAGTTTTGATTTTAGCATTTGGATCAGTAATAGGAGCACAATTTGGTTCATTTATTAGTAGTAAGTTGGCAGGTGAGGAACTAAGGGGCTTATTGTCATTACTGATTTTAACTTTTGGTTTTAAATTTGGATACGATTTATATTTTTCAAAAATTTTGCCATCGCTAAATATTACTAATACACATAATCTAGAATTTAATAATTTTACGAAATTTTTGATTAATATTTCTGAAAATCATTCGATAATATATGGCATCACCTCTGTTACTGTTGCTATTGGTATTGGTATTATTGTGGCATATTCATTTAAGAAATTGCTTAAATGAATAATTTAAAAATTATTAAAACTCTATGTTATAGCGGACTTATACCATTTTACGTTTTATCAGTTTTAAACTTTTACGTTAAGAGTTTTATTATAATAGATATATTTACAATTTACTCTTTAGTAATTTTAAGTTTTTTGTTTGGATCAACATGGTTATACTTAATTATCGTTGAAACTAAGGAAAATATAAAACTATTTTTATTATTCGTAATACTCAGTCCTATATTTTTGATTTTATGTGAAATATTTTTAAAAATTCAAATTAAGCTTTTGATTTTTGCAATATTTTTTTTTTTAGTACAGCTATTAGATAATAAGTTTTTAAAAAACCTTGATTACCTAAAAATTAGAAAAAAATTAACTATTTTAGTAATTGTTTCTCATATTTTAATTTTAATTAGCATTTACCCCAACGGCATCTGAAATATTTTTTAAACCATCTTTTCTTATCAAATTCATCAGTTCTTTATTGATGCGAGATGCAACATAAGGACCTCTAAAAACTATAGCGGTGTATAACTGAAGTAGATTTGCACCACATTTAATTTTTTCGTAAGCCGAAAAACCATCACTTACACCCCCAGCACCTATTATAGGTATTTTACCCTTAAAGTTTTTGTAAAATTTTTTAATTACCTGATTTGAAATTAAATTTAAAGGATAACCAGATAACCCTCCCTCTTTATTTTTATTTATATCTAATAGTAATTCTTTCCCAACAACTGTTGTATTTGTTAAAACTAAACCATCTATTTTTTTTTCTAGGAAAATTTCTGATAAAGCGTCAATTTCTGAATTATCTAAATTTGGTGAAAGTTTAAATATAATAGCTTTATTTTCTTTTATATTTTTTTTAAAATTATGAAGTAAATTTATAAGGTCAGTAATTTTTTTTATATCATGTAAATTTCTTAAATTAGGAGTATTTGGTGACGAAATATTAATGGTAATATAATCAGCCTGTTGATAAAATTTTTTAATACAGAGTAAATAGTCATCTTCTTTTGTCGCATTTTCTTTGTTAGGACCAATATTAATCCCGAGAACACCTTGTTTAGGATTATTTTTAATTCTTTCATAAACTCTTTCCATCCCCTCGTTTGGAAAACCTAGGCTATTTATTATTGCATTGTCGCTATTTAATCTAAAGACTCTCGGTTTAGGATTCCCATCTTGTGGCTTAGGAGTAATTGTTCCAACCTCAGAAAAAGCAAAACCTAACTTATAAATCGAATTGTAAACTTCTGCATTTTTATCAAATCCTGCTGCTAAACCTATTGGATTTTGAAAATTAATACCAAAAACTTTTGACTTTAAAGTATTATCAGTCTTAAGTTTAAATAAGTCAAAAGGGATAATTTTTTTTTTTAAGAATTTAATAGCAAATTCATGTGCAACTTCAGGATCCGTTTGTTTCAAAAACGAATTGAATATTTGATATAACATATTATCTCTTTAAACTGTCTTCTAATAATTTGATAGTTTCTTTACGTCCAAAAAAACTGATGAATGAACCCATCCTTGGGCCTTGCTCGTCTCCAAAAACTATTTCATATATGGCTTTAAACCAATCTCTCAACTTTTCTTTTGGATAATATTTTTTTCCTACACTAAAAACTTCTGTTTGAATTTCTGCAGGGTCTTTACCTTCGGGCATTTCTTTGAGAACACTAATTAAGTCTGATATTGCTTTATTTTCATTTTCATTAGCTGTTCTATATTTTTTTAATGGTTTAACTATATCATTGAAGTATTGAATGGCATTTTTTATTAATTTTTTTAAAATTGGATGTTCATCTTTATTAATTTTTACATTATAATTTTTAATAAATTTCCATAAAACCTCTTCACTCTCTGCGTTACTAGCACTAACTAAATTTAATAGTACACCAAATGATATCACATTTTTTTCTTTAGGAGGTTTTCCATCATGAACATGCCAAACTGGATTTCCCAACTGTTCTTTAGCTTCCTGTTTCTCAAATTTTTCAAGGAAAGTTAAATATTCGTCGACTGCTTTTGGTATTACTTGAGGATAGAGTTTTTTTGCACGTCGTGGATTTTGATACATATATAAAGCTAAACTCTCTTGTGTCGCATATCTTAACCATTCCTCAATTGTTATTCCATTTCCTTTAGACTTTGAAATTTTCTCACCTTTTTCATCTAAAAATAGTTCATAAGCAAATCCATTTGGTGGTGATGAACCAAGTATTTTACATATTTGAGAAGAGAGTTCTGCGCTTGGGATTAAATCTTTTCCATACATTTCAAAATCTACTTTAAGAGCTGACCATCTCATAGCCCAGTCAACTTTCCATTGCAATTTACAAAGTCCATTTACAACTTTTGTTTTTAATTTTTTACCAAAGTTATCAAATACAACTTCATTGTTTTTATCGTCAATTTCTATAATGGGTATCTCGAGTACTTTACTTGTCTCTTGACATACGGGTAAAAAGGGGCTGTATGTTTTTTTCCTTTCAGGTCCTAAGGTTGGTAAAATAATATTCATAATTTTTTCGTAATTTTTTAAAACCTTGAGTAGCTCTGCATTAAATTCTCCATCTTGGTACATTTGCGTCGAACTTTTGAAATCGTACTTAAATTTAAACTTATTTAAAAAAGTTCTGAGCATTTCATTATTATATTCTCCAAAACTTGAATATTTGTTAAATGGGTCAGGAACAATGGAAAGAGGTTTATTTAAATTTTGATAAAGCAACTCACTATTCGGAATATTTTCTGGAACTTTTCTTAAACCATCCATATCATCAGAAAAAGTATACAACTTGACTGGGATGTCTGATATTTTCTTAAAAGCTTGAATAATCATAGATGTTCGACAAACTTCTCCAAATGTTCCAATATGGGGTAACCCACTTGGTCCATAACCGGTTTGAAATAAAACATGACCTTTTTTTTCTAGAGCCTTACCTCTCTTTTTTAATATTGATCTAGCCTCAACAAATGGCCATGCGTTTGATTTTAAAAATTCAGATTTCATAAATGTTTTGTTTATAGGCTAAAATAGAGTTTTTTCAAATTACAAACATTTGAATGATTGTCTAATAAAAATATTAATATATTTTCTAATTAATTGCTTCGATATGAATTCTGGATTAAAAACTACTTTTTTAATAATTGGATATCTTATCATTATTTTGTCAGTATTTATGGTAATTCCTCATATTATAGAAATTACAATAGGTGACAAATCACAACATTTTTTAGTTACCGGTATTTTATCCGCATTTGTTGGAACGTTGTTAGTCTTAATAAGTCAAACAAAAGACAGGTTGTTAAACGTACAACAAGCTTTTCTCATGACTAACCTGGCCTGGTTGTCTATATGTTTTTTTGGAGCACTTCCTTTTTACTTTTCATCTTTAGACTTAACTTTCGTTGATTCTTTTTTTGAGAGCGTATCAGGAATTACAACTACTGGATCAACAATTTTACCAGAAGTTGAAAAAGCATCTAAAGGTATATTAATTTGGAGATCTTTGTTGCAATGGCTTGGTGGTATTGGCATTATTGTCATGGCGATAACAATCCTGCCTTTATTAAATATTGGTGGGATGCAATTGTTCAGATCAGAAGGCATGGAAGTTGAAAAAGTGGTACCCAAAAGTACTGAAATTGCACTTTCTATTACCAAAATTTATATTGTAATAACATTATTATGTTCATTGGCATATTGGTTGACTGGCATGAATTTGTTTGATGCAATTAATCACTCTCTAACTACAGTTTCCACAGGTGGTTACTCTACGCACAGTCAATCTATAGGGCATTTCAATAGCGCAATAATTGAAATTGTAGCTATTATATTTATCATTACAGGGAGTATCCCCTTTTTAGCATATATAAAATTTACTCGTGGTAACTTATTGGTTTTCTTTCAAGACAAACAAATTAGTGGTTTCATTTTCATACTAATTGGGTCAATAATTATTATTTTCTCACATTCACTTATCAACTCCCAAGAAAATATAATTAACAGTCTAAGAGATGCGGCCTTTAATGTAACTTCAATCATTACAGGCACCGGATATACAACAAAAAACTATAGTAACTGGGGAAATTTTTCGGTTTTTTTCTTTCTTATACTGATGTTTATTGGTGGTTGCTCTGCATCAACAACTTGCGGTATTAAAATTTTTAGATTTCAAATAATTTTATCATTCATAGATAGGCAAATTAAACAAATTTTTTACCCTAATGGTATATTCCCTATTAAATATAATAATCAAAACATAAATGATCGATTTTTAACTTCTGTTTTAGCGTTTGTGTGCTTATATATATTTATCTTTTTTATATTAACTCTATGCCTTTCGCTCACTGGTTTAGATTTAATTACTTCAGTTTCTGCAGCAGCCACTTCTATATCAAATGTTGGTCCTGGACTTGGTCCAATAATAGGACCAGAAGGAAACTTTTCATTATTATCTGACAGCGCTAAATGGATGTTAAGTCTAGGAATGCTAATAGGCAGATTAGAACTTCTAACAGTATTGGTCTTATTTCTTCCAGCTTTTTGGCGAAATTAATTTGACAAACACCAATCTATAATTGCTTTTTGTCCATGCAGTCTGTTTTCTGCTTGGACCCAAACTAAAGACTGTTTTCCATCAATAACTGATGATGTTACTTCTTCTTCTCTGGCTGCGGGTAAGACGTGAAGATAAATTGCATCTTTTTTCGCAAATGTCATTAATTTGTCGTTTATCTGAAAACTTCTTAAACTCTTTTTTTTCTTTTTTGTATCACCTTTATCCCCCATTGAAACCCATTTGTCAGACATAATACAATCTACTCCTTTTATTCCTTTTTTTGGATCATGAAATATATCTATTTTTCCATTGTTATTTTCTGCCCAATCCAGAACTTTCTTGGATGGCAAATGTTTTTTAGGTACACAGATATTAAGATTGAATTCAAATTGAACAGCAGCTTCAACTGCAGAATTAGCTACATTATTTCCATCTCCAACCCATGCAACTTTTGCACCTTTTATTGAACCTTTTTTTTCTTCGAAAGTCATAACATCACTAAGTAGCTGACAGGGATGACTTAAATTTGTGAGGCCATTAATTAATGGAACAGTTAATAATTTTGAAAGATCCAATAATGTTTGATGCTTAAATGTTCTAAACATTACAATATCTGAAAAACTAGAAATAACTTTGGCAGTATCTTCAACGCTCTCATTACCTTTTCCTAAATGCATATCATTTGAATTCATGACAATAGTCCCGCCGCCGAGTTGTCTCATGGCTATGTCAAAAGAAAGTCTAGTCCTAGTAGAGGGTTTTTCAAATACCATTAAGAGCAATTTATCTTTTGCATGAGATTGCTCGGAAATAATTACTTTACCCAATTTAGATTGTTTCAATTTTCTTCTTTTTGCCTCTGATAAAATATTTTGTAAATCAGATTTTGATATCATAGATAGATCTAAGAAATGTTTCATTTGAAATTTTCACTCACTTGATCAATTATTGAAACCGCTTGATCAATTTCATTTTTATTGACAATTAAAGGAGGTAGAAGTCTTACAACACTCTCAGAAGCTTTAACAACTAATAATTTTTTTTCAAATAATTGATTTATAAATTCTTTATTATCTACTTTTAATTTTATACCTTTTAATAGACCTTTGCCTCTAACTTCGTCTATCACTTTTGGAAACTTTTGTTGAATTTTAAGTAATTGTTTTTCAAAATAATGCCCTAAAGAAATTACATTATTTAGAAAATCTTTTTCAAACATAATATCTAATACTGCGTTTCCGACACTCATTGCAAGTGGATTGCCGCCAAAAGTAGAACCATGTGAACCTGGCTTCATGCCACTTCCAGCTTTTTTATTTACAAGGCAAGCCCCAATCGGAAAACCTCCACCAATACCTTTTGCAATAGGTACAATGTCAGGCTTTATACCTGACCATTCAAATGCAAAAAATTTGCCAGTTCTTCCAATACCACACTGTACCTCGTCTAAAATTAATAATAGGTCATTTTCGTCACATATCTTCCTTAATCCAACCAAACACTCATCTGGTATTACTTTAATACCACCTTCACCTAAAATAGTTTCAACCATAATTGCAGCTGTATCTTTATTTATTGCTTTTTTTAAACCTTCATGGTCACCGAAGCTAACTTGATCAAAACCCTCAACTTTTGGTTCAAAACCTATAGTATGATCCGGATTATTGGCGGCAAATAAAGATGCAAGTGTTCTGCCATGGAAAGCTCCTTTGAAAGTTATAATTCTATTTTTATTTACTTTACCCTTTTCAAAAAAATATTTTCTTGCTATCTTTATGCTTGCCTCCGTTGCTTCAGCTCCAGAGTTCATAAAAATCACATAATCAGCAAAAGTATTTTCAACTAATCTCTTTGCTAATTTTTCTTGCTCTGGTATTTCAAATGCATTAGAGACATGCCAAAGTTTTGCAGCTTGATTTTGAATAACGCTTACTAAGTGTTCATGACAATGTCCAAGGGAATTCACTGCTATACCAGAAACAAAATCTAAGTACTTTTCATCAGTAGTTGAAAAAAGATAACATCCTTTTCCGTGCGAAAATGACAATGATCTTCTTGCATATGTTTCGAGAATTGCACTCATGATATTAAGATTTTATTTTATAACCATTTTTGAAAAGTAAATAGCATACTGTAAGTAAAAATACGTTACAAATTAACAAAATTATAAGTCCATTATAAATATTGGCATCTGACTGGCCAAGGAAACCAAATCTAAAACCATCGATTATATAAAAAAAAGGATTAAACTGACTCAATATATAAAAAGGACCTTCCAATCTGCTTATTGAGAAAAATGTACCAGATAAAAATGATAAAGGGACAACTATAAAGTTTGTGACTGCAGCCATATTATCAAATTTTTCCGACCATAAACCAGCTATAAATCCTAGAGCCGCAAGTAAACAAGAGCCTAATGTTGCATAAGTAATAACATAAAAAAAATGATTAAATGGAATTTTGATGAAAATTAATGATACCAAAATTGAAAAAAAACCAACTACTATTCCTCTTGTTATGCCGCCTAAAATCAGTGCAAACGTAACCTCACCAGGTGATAACGGAGGAAATAAAATATCTACTATATTACCTTGGATTTTTGAAATCATTAAAGAAGAAGATGTGTTTGCAAAGGCATTTTGCATTATTTGCATTGCTATTAGTCCAGGCACTAAAAATGTAGTAAATTTGTGTCCCAAAATGTCTTCTCTATCTGAACCGATAGCAATACTAAATACTGTTAAAAATAATAAAAGAGTAATTATAGGTGATACTATCGTTTGTATCCATACGCTAAAAAATCTTTGAACCTCTTTAAAATATAAAGTGTAGAAACCAACCCAATTTACTCTACCAAATCTTCTTACTCCCATTTTATATTTATCGTATGTTGTGCTCATAACTTTCTCATTATCAGTTAAATTAATAAAAAGGCTAAAAAATGTGGATATATATGGTTTTTTTTGTATTCATTGACTTTTACTGACTTTTTTAATCAACATCTTGTATTTAATTAAATTGTATATCCTAAATGTAGTAAATATAATTACAATAATGTCTTGGACAGACGATAAAACTATTAAACTTAAAAAGTTATGGGCTGAGGGTCACACAGCAAGTCAAATTGCCAGAATACTCGGTGGTGATATTTCCAGGAATGCTGTAATCGGCAAAGCGCATAGATTGAATTTAGCAGGAAGAACCCAATCAAGAATGATTTCATCTCCAAAAATTAATAACACTCAATATCAACAAAAAAAAATTGGTCTTCAAAAACAAATAAAAAGACCGAGAGGCTTGAGAGCTATAGTTATCGAAAAAAATTTTGAACCAGAAAATCCGACGTCTCTTGAAAATTTAACAGATAAAACTTGCAGATGGCCAATTGGTCATCCTGATGAAAAAGATTTCTACTTTTGTGGAAGAACGCCAATGGATGATCGTATCTACTGCAAACTACATGTAATTCATGCTTATCAACCGCGTGGTCAAAAAAATGAGGAACCTCATAGGAACGTCGAGCAAGCTCAAAATCTTATACAAAAGAAAATTAAACGCGCTTAAGCCTAGCTTTTTTTGTTTTAGCAAATTTACGATTGATTCTCCAACGTTGATCATCTCTTACAATGTAACCACAACAATTCTTTGATCCACATTTACAACGAAACTGTTTATAGTCTTCATCGAACCCAAAACCATAATCGTAAGAAAGCTCGTCACCTTTTTTAATATCTTGGATAGCTAAAATCCAAATCTTACCTTTGATGATATCAACTTCGCAATTTGGGTCGCACGTATGATTAATATATTTTGCAGTATTAGACTTGGTGTCACCATCAAGAACAGTTTTTTTATTTAATGTAAATAAATAGATTGCTTTGGAATTGTCAAAACGGTCATCTTCTTCAACTTGTTTATGAGTATATTTCTTACCCTTATACTCGATAACTTTATCACCCTTTTTAAAATCCTGTCCCGCAAAAAGGCCCCAGTTATTAATTCCTGATTTTTTTCTAATAAATTTTGTCATTTAACAAATCTGTAACAAATCCACAGTAGTTTGGAGTTATGAAAAAAGTATTATTTCTTTGTACAGGGAACTCTGCAAGGTCTATTATATCAGAATGCCTTTTAAATCAAATGGGAAAAAATAGATATCAAGCATTTAGTGCTGGGTCAAAACCAGTGGGCAAAGTGAATCCCTATTCAATAAAAGTTTTAAAAAAAAATAATATAAATCATGAAAGTGTTTCAAGCAAAAGTTGGGACAATTTTTCAGATACGATGTTTGATACTGTTGTTACAGTTTGTAATAATGCAGCAAATGAAACCTGTCCTGTTTATCCTGGATCGCCAAATAAATTACATTGGGATCTAGAGGATCCTGCTGCTCATAATGGAAATGATGAAGAAAAATTAAATCAATTTCAAAGAACATTTGATCAAATTCATAAATATATTAAAAAAGAATTCATCAATAAATGAAAAATTTAGACAAATATTTCTCAGAGTTTTTAGGGACATTAATTTTATTACTATCAATTGTAGGATCTGGCATGATGGGACAATCCATGACAGAAAATGAGGCAGTAATCTTATTAGCAAACTCTTTGGCCATTGGATTTACTCTTGTTTTTTTAATTATTACTTTTGGTAAGAAATCAGGTGCTCATTTTAATCCTGCGGTTACATTAGTTATGCTATTACTACAAAAAATTAAGCCACAAATAGCTTCCATTTATGTTTTAATGCAGATTATGGGTGCGTGTACAGGTGTTATAATTGCAAATATCATTTTTGGCTTTGACGCAGTGGAACTATCTACAAAATATCGAAATGGGCCAAATATTTTAATATCTGAGATCATTGCAACATTTGGATTATTAATGATTATTTTATTAAATCTAAAAAATAAAATTGAGGTGGTTGCGGGTTTAGTCGGACTTTACATTGGAGCTGCAATTTGGTTTATGTCATCAACTGCATTTGCAAACCCAGCCGTTTCGATTGCTAGAACACTTACCAACACATTTACCGGTATACACTTTTCAAACATAATTTACTTTGTGATTGCCCAGCTATTTGGCGCGTTTTTATGCAAAATCTTACTAAAAAGAATTTACAAAATTTAATATTATGTTAGCTTAAAATGTTATTTCAAATAAGGGGGCACATGAAGAAAAAAATAAAAAAACAAGAAAATAAAAGAAAAAAAATACTTAAAACCTTAAGTAAATTGAAAAAAAAGATATCTGCACAAGAAAAAAAGGTGTCAAAAATAGATATTAAAATTGCTAAACTTGAGAGAAAAGCGGCTGAAAAAAAAGCAAAAAAACAAGCTAAAGTCAAAACAGATCAAACGTCAACTGCATCGCTAAATAATTAATTTTAAAAATATAAAATTTTGAAGTCTGAGTCCATTTCTTTGGACAAAGACTTCAATCTTTTTTGAACAGATTTTGTTATAATCTTACTATTTTTATTAGGTACCGACAGTATAATTGTATTATTTTTTTTAGATAAAGATAAATTATCTAAAAATATGCTTGAAATTGTTGATATCCCAGAAGCCAATCGTAATGCGGCACCAACTTGTCTGGCAATTAAAATTTCATTGTTTGATAATAAACCTAAATATTCTCTATCAGGATAGTACTTTGTGGAGCAATGTCTCCAAAAACCAGCTAAAGCAACTTTTATTCTATCGTTGTGACTCAAAGATAAAGCTGGAGTATTTAATATCTGAGAAAAAACAAGTTCGGCTTTTTGAAATGCTCCAAGCCCCCAGTCCATGTTACTTAAGGAACATGTTGGTTTTAATAATCTTATGGGAAAATTTTCGTTATCATTAAAAATTTTTTTTATAAAATTAAAATATTTTAAATAATTTTCGCCATAATCACCTGTTCTAAATGCTGAATATTCAATAAAATTACTAAGTAGATCATGCTTAATTAATTTATAACCTGATTTGACGATTAATGTCCCTTCCCTTACGCCCGATATTGAACACTGCAATTTTTCCGGTGATATAATGTTTAGAAGTTGCTTTAAAATATTGGTAGCAATCGGTAAATAATTAGTTCTTGATTTCGTAATTTTATCAAGTTTTAGAGAAGTTATTTTTTTTTTATCATCTATTTTTAAACACAATTCTAGGGCTTCCTCTCTACTAATTTGATATTGATGTAAAACATTAAGCGGATATTTCTTTAAAAAAATATCTACTTTCAATAAAGTTCGCCAAACACCACCAACAACATACAAGTTTTTAACTTTAGTTTTTTTTAACCAATTAATATTTGATAGGTTATCTCGAATTAAACCACTAACCTTTATTAATTTTTTTTTCTTTGGCCTATTGAATAATCTCAGTACTCCAATTGGTAATGAAGCTTTTTTTTCAATTACTCCATTTTTTACTTTTGCAAGTTCTAAACTTCCCCCTCCAAGATCAGCAACAATACCATTGACTTTTTCAAACCCTAAAATAACACCGAGAGCCGATCTTTCAGCCTCTTTTTCTCCAGTTAATATCTCTACCTCTTGGTCAAAAATTTTTTCAACAACACTTTTAAAATATACTCCGTCTTTTGCATCACGAACAGCAGCTGTTGCAAAAATGTTTACATTAGATACTTTTGAATTATCTAAAATATTTTTAAATCTTTCTAAGACAGTAATTGAATATTGAACTCCCAAAGGATCCAATTTACCTGTAAGTTCAAGAGTGCTTCCTATAGAACATACTGCTTTTTCATTAAAGACTGGTATTTGTGACTTTTCAAAATCTTCGTAAATTAGCATTCTTATAGAATTTGATCCAAGATCTATAACAGCTTCTTTCTTTGCAGAAAAAATTTTTTGTTTAATAGCCTTTTGCAGTAACATTTATATTTTAATTTTTGTTATCATGTCTTTGATAATTGATTTGCCCTGACCAGACAAGCTTGGATTATTCATAAAATATTTATGAGCAGAAAAAGCATTTTTTTCAATATTCTCTTTATGATATTTATTATCAACTAGTTTCCAGCTTAATTTATTATCTTTAAAGTTAGCCATCATGATTTGATCTAAAACCTGAGCGTGTACTGTCTCATTTCTTACTTCCAACATAATCTCTAACCTTCGATTTAAATTACGTGGCATTAAATCTGCAGAAGAAATGAATACTTTATTTTTGCGTGAAGGCATTTCTTCACCATTGGCAAAACAATAAATTCTAGAATGCTCTAAAAATCTTCCAACAATACTTTTGACATATATATTTTCTGAAATTTTTTTTACACCAGGTTTTAAACAACAAATGCCTCTTACAAATAGATGAATTTGTACTCCATGTTGAGATGCAAGATAAAACCTATCAATAATGTCAGGATCTACTAATGAATTCATTTTAGCCCAAATCTCAGCGTGCTTTCCAGCTTTTACATTCTTGATTTCATTATCAATTAAATTATTTAATTTGGCTCTTAAAAATTTTGGTGCAAGGGTTATATTTTCAAGTTCTCCAGGATCGCCATAGCCAGTCACAAAATTAAAAAACTTTTCAATATCGTCAGCATAGGCTGCATCTGCACTAAATAATGATAAGTCAGTATAAATTTTTGCGTTAATTGGATGATAGTTTCCTGTTCCAATATGAATGTACTTATTAAGAATGCCACCTTCTGACCTTACTACTAAACTTGCTTTTGCATGAGTTTTTAAATGTACAAATCCATAGACAACTTGAACACCTGACCTTTCTAAAGATTTAGCTAAAGCAATGTTTGCTTCTTCATCAAATCTTGCTTTAATTTCAACAACAGCAGTGACAGACTTTCCATTTTCTGCTGCGTTTTTTAAAGCCTTTAAAATAGGAGAATCTAAAGTTGTTCTATACAAAGTTTGTTTTATTGCTTTTACATCAGCATCGTTTGCCGCTTGATTTAAAAATTGTATGACTGCGTCAAAAGTTTCATAAGGATGATGTACAATCATATCTTTATATTTAATTGCATCAAAATAATTTCCTTTAAATTGTTTCACTCTTTCAACTTGTCTTGGATAAAATTTTTCAAAATAAAATTCTTTATTACCTTTATCAATAATTTGTGATATTTCATGAGTCCCAACAAATTCTTCAACATCTTCTACAGTATCATCATCAGCTTTAATTTTTTTCATTAAAAATTTTTTTAACTTAC
>NZJW01000004.1 GCA_002692055.1 Candidatus Pelagibacter sp.
GGAATTCAATTTAGATTATTAAATAGAAGTAGAGGTCCAGCAGTCAGAGGTCCAAGAACACAGTCAGACCGTAAACTTTATAAGAAATATATGAAAGAGTGTCTAATAAGTCATTGTAATCTAAGCATTTTTTATGATCCAGTAGTTAAATTCATTTTTAATGAGAATGAAATAATTGGCGTTGTCTTAAACTCTGGAAAAGAGTTTAGAGCGAAAAAAATTGTTTTAACTACAGGAACTTTCTTAAATGGCGTTATTCATATTGGAAGTGAAATGAAACCAGGTGGAAGACATGGTGAAGATCCAACCAAAGGGTTAAGTGAACAGTTAAAAAAATTTAATTTAAATATTGCTAGATTAAAAACTGGCACACCTCCTCGACTTGATGGAAGAACTATAAATTTTGAAAATTTGGAAGAACAAAAAGCTGATGACAGTCCTTATTTTTTTTCTGTCGACACAAAAAAAATCAATGCGAAACAGGTTTCATGTTTTATGACTTATACAAATGATGAGGTTCATAAAATTATAGAAAAAAATTTAAATCGTTCTGCGATGTATAGTGGTAATATTAAAAGTGTTGGACCTAGATATTGTCCATCTATTGAAGATAAAATTGTAAAATTTAAAGACAAATCTAGACACCAAATTTTCTTAGAGCCAGAAGGACTCGATGATCATACTATTTATCCAAATGGCATTTCAACATCATTACCAGCCGATGCACAACAAGAAATATTGTTTAAAATCAATGGCTTATCTGATGTTGAGATGATTAGACCTGGTTATGCAATTGAGTATGATTATGTTGATCCAAGGGAACTAAATGCTACTTTAGAATTAAAAAAAATCAAATCTTTGTTTTTAGCCGGTCAGATAAATGGAACTACTGGTTATGAAGAAGCAGCAGCGCAAGGTTTAATAGCAGGTATCAATGCAGCACTTCAAAGTCAAAATAAAGAAGTATTCACGTTAGATAGATCCCAGGCCTATATCGGCGTAATGATTGATGATCTTATCACAAAAGGTGTTGCTGAACCTTATCGTATGTTTACTTCTCGAGCAGAGTATAGATTAACCTTAAGGGCAGACAATGCTGATTTAAGATTATCATCATTTGCGAAACATTTAGAAATATTAAGTGACTCAAGACTGAAAGATTTTGAAATTAAACTTAAAAACATTAATAATCTTAAAGTGCATTTGTCTTCCAGGTCTCTGACTCCTAATCAAGCATTAAAACATGGAATACAAATCTCAAAAGATGGAGTTAAACGAAACGGTTTGGAGTTATTGAAATATAAAGATGTTAATTTTGAAAAATTAAAATCAATATTCGATTTAGATGATTTTGATAGTGACATTATTGAGCAAATAGAGATAGATAATCATTATTCTGGTTATTATGCTAAGCAGGAAGATGATATTGAAGTTTTTAAAAAGGACGAAAACCTTAAAATACCAGACAATATAGACTATTCTAAAATAACTGGCTTATCGAACGAGGTTAGGCAAAAATTAGAGCTCATTAGGCCTAAAACTTTTGGTCAGGCATCGAGAATAGAGGGTATTACTCCATCAGCTATAAATCTTCTTTTAACTTATTCTAAAAGGTATAATTTTAAGCATATTGCTTAAATGATTCGCTCCAGTTATTTTGAAAATAGTGTTTCACGTGAAACATTCCAAAAAATAAACAAATATCATGAATTTTTAATCGAAAATAACAAAAAATTGTCGCTTATTTCAAAAAAAAGCGAGGAAATAGCAGTAAAGAGACACTACGAAGACTGTGCTCAAATAATTAAATACTTAGATAATACCGACAAAAAAATATTGGATATCGGTAGCGGTGCTGGACTGCCGGGCATTATACTTGATATTATAAAAAATGATTATAATTTAGAGTTTTCAACACATTTGGTTGAGAAAAGCCCTAAAAAGGGGAAATTCTTAGAAAAAGCAAATAGTTTTCTTGATCTAAATGTGAAAATACATAACTGTGATGTTAGTTCGATGGAAAATAAAAAATTTACCACTCTTGTCACCAGAGCTTTTAAGCCAATGAATTCTTTTTTTAAAATTATTACTAATGTTCAACTTAGTTTTAACAAAATTATAATGATGAAGGGTGAAAAATTCCTAGATGAATTTAATGAAGCTAAAAAATATTTTGAAATAAAATGTGATATGCATGAAAGTACAACAAATCCTGGTTCGAAAGTTTTTGTAATAAAAAGTGTAAGTAAATTATAAATGATAAAAATAATTTCAATAATTAATCAAAAGGGTGGTGTTGGTAAAACAACATCGACAATTAATTTAGGTTGTGCTTTAGCAAATCAAGGACAAAAAATTTTACTAATAGATCTAGACCCGCAGGGTAATGCTTCAACTGGTTTAGGTATAGAACCTGAAACAAGGTTAAAAACAATTTATGAATTTTTGTTAAATCCAGAATTAGATCCATCCGCTTTTATAATAAATTCAAACATAGACAATTTGGATATTATTACTGCAAATGTAGATTTATCCGGTCTTGAAACTGAAGTTGCTGAAAATAACAAAAGAGCATTCTTTTTAAAAGAAATTATAGCCAGAATAAAAGAAAAAAATGAATATAATCAGATACTTATAGATTGCCCGCCTTCTTTAAGCTTACTCACTATTATGGCCCTAGTTGCTTCAGATACTGTCATTATACCACTTCAAACAGAGTTTTTTGCTTTGGAAGGGGTTTCTCAATTAATAAAAACTATAGAAAGAGTTAAGCAAAATCTAAATAAAGCTCTGGAAATACAAGGTGTGATTTTAACCATGTATGACAAAAGAAATAAACTTTGTTCGCAAGTTGAAAGTGAAGCAAGAAGATATTTTAATAACAAGGTTTATAAATCTGTTATACCGAGAAATGTAAGAATTTCAGAAGCACCATCTCACGGATTACCTGTAATTAAATATGACAAAAACTGTACTGGAACTTTAGCGTATCAAAATTTAGCTAAAGAAGTTCTTGAACAATACAAAGATAGTGCGGTGGCATAATGAATAAATCTAAAGGATTAGGAAAAGGTTTATCTGCCTTAATAGGTGATAATAATGAAAGTAAAAACTTAATTGATTTAAAAGATATTAAACAAAATAAAACACCCATACACCAGTTAGTACCAAATAAATTTCAACCAAGAAAAAATTTTGATAGAAAACAACTAGATGAACTCGCTGCATCAATTGCTAAACGTGGTATTATTCAGCCAATAGCCGTTAGAAAAATAACTGACAATAAATTTGAGATTATTGCTGGGGAAAGACGATGGAGAGCAGCGCAAATAGCAAATATACACGAAGTTCCAACCGTAATTTTTGATGCAAGTGACGAATTAGCTGCTGAATTTGGGGTTTTAGAGAATGTTCAACGTGAAGACTTAAACGCATTAGAGGAGGCGAATGGTTATCAAACATTAGTAGACAAGTTTAACTATACTCAAGAAAAAATTGCCAAAATAATAGGGAAGAGCAGAGCACATATTACAAATACCTTAAGGTTAAAAAAACTTCCAAATAAAATTCAAGACATGGTTCGTGATGGAATGATATCAGCTGGTCATGCAAGGTCTTTAATTGATGTTCCAAATAATGTAGAGTTTGCAAAGACTATTATTAATAAAAATCTATCCGTCAGACAAGCTGAGTTATTGACTAAAAAAAATCATTCAGTTTTACAGAATTCTAAAACTAAATTGGTTGATCCCAATGTCAAAGATTTACAAAATTCATTAGGGCTAAAAACCGGCATGAGGGTTTCCATATATTATAATAAAAATAATACAGGAAAAATTACATTTGAATATAAGGATCTTGATCAGTTAAATCAGCTAGTTGCTATTGTGAAAAGTAAGTATTAATTAAAACTCTTTTAGTTACTATATCAAGTAAAAATTTATTAAAAATAGTTTCAGCTATATCAAAATTAAGTTTACAGTGTATTTCAACTTGATTAACTTTCTCAAGTAGTTGATGTAACTCTTCCAAGGACCACCTTGTTAGTTGCACCTCAATAATTTTTTTTTCCTTCCAAAATATAGTTGGTTTGTAATTTTCAATTAGAAGTGATACTTTTCTTTCATTTGCATTATATTCAAAAATATTAATTAGTTTGTTAATTTTATATTTCAGTGGTCCAATAATTTCACTAAAACTTGTTGAAAAATGATAAAAACTAGACAAAATCTTATTAAGTTCCTTTTTATTCCCAGATAATAAATTGTTTGATATTTCAAAAGCATCAAATGACGATGTTGTATTAAATAAGGTTGATAACATTTCATCATCGATTTTTTTTTCTTTTGAAATTAAATTTAGTTTTTCTAAACCACTATTTATGTCATTTCTATTTAATTTGTTGATATCAAATAGTTGATTTATACTTTCGTTGGAAATTTTAATATTAAGAGATGTTATTCCTTGCCTTAATAAGTTTATCAAAGTTTTTTCGTCATCTGCATAACATGCAATACAAGCGTTCTTTTGTTTTTTTTCAGTTATATTTCTTAATTTATTATTTTTTGGGAGATTATCTGCTAAAAGAATAATTTTTTTATCAATATTTTCTAAATCAATATAATTAAAAAGTTTATCATTCACATCACGTATTATCATCACTTCATTTTCGTCAAATAAATTATTTTGGTTCATATAGTTATTTAGTATTTCAATATTTTTGAGTAAGTAATCTTGTTCTACAAGTTTAATCTTAAATTTGTGATTATTAAAAACTTTACTTAATTTTTCGACGATTTCATTTTTGAGATAGTAATTTTCACCATAAATTAATGTAACTCCAAATGCGTTATATAGTTTTTCATAATCAATTGAAAAACTTTTTATTATCATTGTTGTGATGAAGCAATTTTAGCTCTTATTGAAAAAGATAACTGTTGGATTAGATTTGTTATAATGTTTTCTTTTTCGATCCTTTTGTTTTCACTATCTGTTATTATATTATTAGTCACACTTACATTTCTACTACCGCTCAGGTTATCCATCCCTATAACTTCTTTATTTTTATCTAATATATCGAAAGATACATTTATCGTTACCTTTTCTTCTGTTGTAATTCCTGCCGTATCTTTGGTAGTAGATGAAGCACTTTCTTTAATTTTAATTCTCACTTCATAGGCATCTATAGCTCCTCTCGAAGTTGGTATGTTTAAATTACTTCTTAAATAATAAACAAGATTATTAGGCCCAGAATATTTAATATTACTTATCTTTATATTTTCAAAAGTAACATTCTTTAAAATTGGCGAGAAACCACATGAAAGTAGAAAAAGTAAACTTATAGCTGTTAGCGATTGTTTAATAATATTCATTTTACTACAATATTAACTAGTTTATTTTTAACGTAAATCTTTTTTATAATATTTTTATCAATTATTGATTTTTTTACACTCTCTAATTCTAAACATTTTCTAAATATTAAATCTTCATTTTGGTCTGTTTCTGTCTGCAACAAAGATCTTTTTTTACCATTAATTTGAATGACTAGGTTAATCTTTTCTTCTCTAATAAATTTTTCATCATAGTAGGGCCATTTCGCTATACTAATATCTGGGTGACCATAGTTTTTTTCCCAACATTCTGATGCAATATGTGGAGTAAAAGGGTAAATTAATATTAAAAAATCTTTAAATATTTTTTTGAATAATACTATTTCAGCTTTATTTTCGTGAAGCATTTTTGAAAGATAATTTATAAATTCATAAAATCTAGCTACAGCAACATTAAAATGAAAATTTTCGACATTATACGTAATTTCTTTGATAAGTTTATTTATCGATTTTTTTATAGAATAAATTTCACTTTTATTTAATTTATACTTTTTATCTATACTTTGAATCATTTCTGAAATTGCCCAAATTTTTTGAATAAACTTATAAGAACCAGAGATGCCATCATTACTCCATTGAATATCTCTTTCTGGAGGGCTGTCTGATAGCATGAACCATCTTACTGCATCGGCCCCATAGAGATTTATAACAGTTTGCGGATCTACCACATTTTTTTTAGATTTTGACATGGACTCTGAGGGACCAATACTAACTTTTTGATTATTTTTTTTATCTAAAAACTTTCCGTTTTCCTCTATAACATCTTCAGGTAAAACCCATTCACCATCTTGATTTTTAAACGTTTTATGACATACCATACCTTGAGTAAATAATCCTTTAAACGGTTCATCAATTTCAAATTTTGTTCCTTTAGTTATCGCTCTTGTGAAAAATCTTGAATACAAGAGATGTAAAATTGCATGTTCAACACCACCAATATATTGATCGACTGGCATCCAATATTTAACGTCTTCGTCTAGAAAACCATGTTTTTTATTGTCACTAGAACAAAATCTTAAAAAATACCATGATGAATCGACAAATGTGTCTAGTGTATCAGTTTCTCTTGTTAATAGTTCTCCAGTTTTTTCGCATTTAATATTTTTCCAATTTGTGTTTTTGTCTAATGGATTTCCAGGTATGCTAAAATCTACATCATCAGGAAGTTTTACTGGAAGATTTTTTTCTGATACTGGAATTACTTCACCTTTTTGATTATACATAATAGGTATTGGACATCCCCAATATCTTTGTCTAGAAATACCCCAATCTCTTAATCTATATGTTGTTTTTGATTTACCAATTTTATTTTTCTCGATTTCTTCAATAATTTTTGACTTTCCATCATCAATATTTAAATTATTTAAAAAATCAGAATTAATTATCGTTCCACTTCCAGTGAATGCCTCGTCGTCAATTTGATATTTTTGTTCAACCTGATCTCTAGGAAGTATTACTGGAATTACATCCAACTTATATTTTCTTGCAAAATCTAAATCTCTTTGGTCATGTGCTGGACATCCAAATATTGCTCCAGTACCATAATCCATAAGAACAAAATTTGAAAAAAATACTGGAAGAGTTTTGTTTTTTATAAAGGGGTGATTTACTTCATAATCAGTTTTAAAGCCCAGTTTTTCAGTTTTAGCAATAGCTTCATCAGTATTTCCAGTTTTGTAACAATTTCTTTTAAAATTTAAGAATTCAGTATTGTTATTATATTCATTTGAGATTGGATGATCGACAGCTAGCGCTATAAATGAAGCACCAAATATAGTATCTGGTCTTGTTGTAAAAACAGTTATTGTTTTACTGTTACCTTTAACTTTGAAAATTAATTCACAACCAATTGATTTACCTATCCAATTTTTCTGCATGATTTTAACTTTTTCGGGCCATTCATTAAGCAAATTTAATGATGTATCCAGTTCATCTGCAAAAGCTGTAATTTTAAAAAACCATTGAGATAATTTTTTTTGGATAACATGGGCTCCTGACCTCCAGCCCTTACCATCTATTACTTGTTCATTAGCTAACACAGTATTATCAACTGGGTCCCAATTTACTAAACTTTCCTTTTTATAAACTAGACCCTTTTTAAATAGATCTAAAAAAAATTTTTGTTGGTGCGTGTAGTAATTATCATTACATGTAGATATTTCACGATCCCAATCTATAGAAAACCCGAGTAATTTAAGTTGAGTTTTCATAGTTTTTATATTTTCGAGTGTCCAATCTTTAGGGTGTAATTTTTTTTGTATTGCCGCATTTTCTGCTGGCATACCAAATGAATCCCATCCCATTGGATGCAAAACATTAAAACCCTTTAAGCGTTTATAATTTGCTATCACATCACCAAGAGTATAATTCCTTACGTGTCCCATGTGAATTTTCCCAGACGGATAGGGAAACATTTCTAAACAATAATATTTTGGTTTATCTTTTACTTTAGAACTTTTGAATGTTTTATTTTTGACCCAGTATTTTTGCCATTTTTTATCAATTAAAGTGGGGTTAAACTTTTCAAAATTCATGTACTAAATTTACTTATTTAGAGATTTGTCGCAATTAAATTAAGATAAGAAATTAGAGATTTTTTCATTTTCTTTTCAACCATGCTTTTTGAAGAAAAACCTTTACCACCAGATAAAATAATTTTATTAAGATTTTTTTGATTAACACCTCCAAGAGCATAAATTCTTATTTGTTTAGAGAATTTATGTATTAATGAGTTATAAAAAGGCAAACCTCTGCCGACTTTATCACCATTAGAACTGGTATTAAATATTGGAGAAATAAATATTTCTGTACAACCTTGGTTTATTTTTTTTCTTATTTCTATCTCATTATGTGCTGAACCGATTATATTTAAATTTGTCTCAGTAAAATAATCTTGATCATTGAAACTCGGTATATACAATCCATAAGAGCTTATTCTTGTTGCTAACGGTTTATCGTTTGAAACATAAAGATTAAAATTCATTTTTTTGCAATATCTACTAAGATTTAAGGCGTTTTCGTAATAATTATTTCCTTCATAGTTTCTATAAATAATATTAATATTTCTTAGTTGATTAAGATTTTCTTTTTGAATGTAGTTTAATTCATTAATATAAAAAAAAATTTTAAACATGATTTTATGAATATAGTACAAAATTTAGAAAATATTAAAAAAGAATTAGTAGATAATAATATTAATTCTAAAATTATTGCTGTTAGTAAAACATTTGAGCTTTCTCATATAAATCCACTAATTGACCACGGACACAGTATTTTTGGTGAGAATAAAGTTCAAGAAGCTAAAAGAAAATGGGAAAAACTATTAATTAAAAATAAAAAATTAAATATTCATTTGATAGGCGGGTTACAAACCAATAAAGCTAAAGATGCTGTTAAATTATTTAGTTGTATTCATTCAGTGGACCGAGAAAAATTGGTTAATGCACTTGCCGCTGCAGAAGAAAACGTGGGTTTAAAAAGGGATTATTTTTTACAAGTTAACACTGGTGGTGAGAAGCAAAAATCTGGTATAGATATTCAAAAAATAGAACAGCTTTATAATTATGCTATAAATAAATTAAATGTTGTTGGGTTAATGTGTATTCCACCAATGAATGAAGACTCTAAAAAACATTTTGAGATTTTACGCGACTTAGCCAAACAATTTCAATTATGTGAACTTAGTATGGGAATGAGTCACGATTATTTACAAGCTGGTTTAGTTGGAGCTACATATTTACGTATTGGCAGCAAAATTTTTGGGCAAAGAGATTAAGCAGTAATTTTAATTTTTGTTTTTTTTGAGATTGTTTTTAGAATATTTAATAAATCATTTTCTTTTAAACCAATGCACCCCATGGTTCCACTATAGTTCTGTTTTGCTAGGTGAATAAAAATTGCACTTCCTTTGTTTTTTAAGATAGGTTGAATATTATAATTAATCACCACAACGATATTGTATAGGTTATCTTTTCTATATAGCTTCTCTTTTTTGATGTCGTTTGTATAGATCAATTTGTTATAATATTTATTATTAGGTTCATCACACCAGGCCATATTTTTTTTGATTACTATTTTTTTTAAATTAGTTTTTAAATTTTTGATTTTATCTTTTCGATAAAAGACATTACCTAATGAAAAAATTCCTGAGGGAGTTTTTTTATCACCCTCTTTTTTCCTGCAAGTAATACCATATTCACCTAATGAGCATTTATAACGTTTTTTATTGTGAATAAGAGTACCGTTTTTATTTACTACAATCATATAAATTTATATTTTATTAATATGCAAAATTACTCAATCATAACCGTGGGGTCACCTGTTTTTTTTGAATGTATGAAAGAGCAAAAAAGTGAGTATAGTCTGCAAAATTTGAAAAATTTTAAAGATGTAGAGGCAATATTAAAATCGCCGCTTGTTGATATTTACGTTTTTTTATTTTTTATCGATGATCTAGACATGCTTGATCTGAAAGAGTTAAACAAAATCAAGTATCCTAAAATTTTCTTTTCGCAAGATACTGAAAATTTTAAAAATATTAAAGAAAACGTTCTTAGTATTTTTCTTAAGCTACCTATTAATTATCAAGATTTAGAAAAGATTATCAAGTTATCAATTTTAAAATTTAAATTTTTGTTTCAGTCTAAAGTAGATATAGGAAAATATAATCTTGACAAAAATGTAAGGGCAATTATGCATGGTAAAAAATTTGTCAAGCTAACTGAAAGAGAAATGGATATTATTTTATATTTATACGGAAAGAAAGAAGGAGCAACCAAACAAGAAATTATGAAAGATATCTGGTCTCATGGAGAGGAAATAGACTCACATACGTATGAAACACATCTATATCGATTACGACAAAAGATTCAAAGTAAGTTGAACGATAAAAAGTTTATTACTGTTAAGAATAGTAGATATTTCATTTTGTCATGAATGAATTATTTATTGTTTTAGGTAATCAGCTTTTCAATACCAAATATTTAAAGCTGTACAAATCTTCAATTTTTTTTTTAGCTGAGGATTATGAGCTATGTTCTTTTGTAAAACACCATAAACAAAAGATCATTTTTTTTTTATCATCAATGAGATCCTTTAACGATGAATTAAAACAGAATAATTTTAAAGTTATTTATAAGAAAATAGATGAAAAGGATTTTAAAAAAAACTATTTAGAAAAGCTTATTGAAGTTATCAAATCTAAAAAAATTTCAAAAATTAGATTTTTTGAAATAGAAGATAAATTTTTTGAAAAAAAAATAGTTACATTTATTAAAAAAGAAAAATTAGATTTTGAAATTATCAAAACACCGATGTTTCTAAGTAGTCGCGAAGATTTTAAAAAATATCTATCTAAAAGTAAAAAACCATTTATGGCGAACTTTTACAAAGAACAAAGGGTTAAACACGACATTTTATTAAATAAGGACAAATCGCCAAAGGGAGGCAAGTGGAGTTTTGATAACGAAAACAGAAAAAAACTTCCAAAAAATATTAAGCTACCAAAACAACCTATTTTTAAAGAGACAAAACATACAAGTTTTTTAAAAAAAGTTGTCGATAAGGAATTTATCCAGCATCCTGGTGATGCAAAAAATTTTTGGATTGGGACAACCAGAAAAGATGCCCACAGTGTTTTAGATAATTTTTTAAAAGATAAATTAAAATTATTTGGCGATTATGAAGATGCTGTAGACCAGAGAGATAATATTTTATTTCACAGTGCGTTAAGTCCATTTATTAATAATGGTCTTCTAACCCCACTCGAAATTTTAGATCAATTAAAAAAATATGAGAAGAAAGTTACGATTAACTCTTACGAGGGCTATGTAAGACAATTAATTGGATGGAGAGAATTTATGCGCGGTATTTATCAGAATTATGACGATCAAATGCAAAAATCTAATTTTTTTAATCATAAAAATAAAATGAAAAAAAATTGGTATGATGGCACTACTGGCCTGGACCCTTTAGATCACGCAATCAAAAATGCTAAAAATTATGCTTGGTCACACCATATAGAAAGATTAATGATCCTTTCTAATATTATGAACTTATGTGAAATATCACCAAAACAGGTTTATAGTTGGTTTATGGAAATGTTTATGGACTCTTCTGATTGGGTTATGGTTCCAAATGTTTATGGAATGGGTTTGTTTAGTGATGGTGGAATTTTCGCAACTAAGCCTTATATCTGTGGAGCAAGTTACTTTATGAAAATGATGGATTTTAAAAGGGGCAACTGGTGTAATGTTATGGATGGTCTTTATTGGCGTTTCATAGATAGAAATAGAAAATTTTTTTTGAAAAATCCAAGGTTGTCTATGATGGTAAGAATTTTTGATAAAATGAAAGAAGATAGAAAAAAATTAATATTATCAGAGGCTAACAAATTTATTAAA
>NZJW01000005.1 GCA_002692055.1 Candidatus Pelagibacter sp.
ATGAATCATATTATTAAAGAAAAAAGATTATTAAGACCTATGAATTTTTTAGAAGGTACACCTGGTAGAGGGTTTGAAATTTATGAGAAAAAAGGTTTCAAAGTTGGAGTAATCAACTTAATGGGAAATGTTTATATGAAAAAATGTGAAGATGTTTTTCCATATATAGATGACAAAATAAAAAAAATTAATTTAAAAAAAGAAGTTGATTTTTTGGCTGTAGATTTCCATGCAGAAATTACAAGTGAAAAACAAGCTATGGGTCATCTGTTAGATGGAAAAGCAACTTTTGTTGTAGGCACACATACACATACACCAACACTAGATTATAGAATATTGGAAAATGGAACTGCCTATCAAACTGATGCAGGTATGTGTGGAGATTACAATTCAGTTATTGGAATGAGCAAAGAGAATGCAATTTTAAAATTTTTTAAGAAAAAAAGTGATAGGCTAGTTCCTGTAATTAAAGATGCAACTATAACTGGCATCAAGGTTCTTGCAGATGATAAAACTGGGTTAGCGAAAAATATCGAGCCTATTATGATAGGTGGAAATTTAAAATATAGTAAAAGTTAATATGGCGGGACATTCACACTGGGCAGGCATTAAACATAAAAAAGGAAAAGCCGACAAACAAAGGTCAAAACTTTTTTCAAAATTAAGTAGAGAAATTACTGTTGCTGCAAAAATTGGCGTGCCTGATCCTAGTATGAATCCAAGATTGAGATCTGCTATTCAATCTGCGAAAGAGTCCAATATGCCAAAAGATAATATTGATCGAGCAATTAAAAAATCACAAGGCGGTGATGAAGCTAACTATGAGTCAGTTGTTTACGAAGGTTTCGGTCCACTTGGTGTAGGAATAATTGTTGAAGCATTAACTGATAATAAAAATAGAACAATTTCAAACGTTCGTTCTATTTTTGAAAAAAATGGATATTCTCTTGGATCAGAAGGATCGGTTTCACACCAGTTTGATATTTGTGGTTTAATTAAATTAAAAAAAGAAAACTACATTGAAGATGAAGTTTTTGAGATTTCCACAAATAGTGGAGCAAATGATTTTAAAGTTACGGAAGATTTTTATGAAATATACTCAAAAAAAAATCAATTACACTCTCTTCAAATTAAATTAGAGAAGAAATATAAACTAATCTTTAGTGGAATAGTTTATAATCCAAAAAATATGATTAAAATAAACAAAGTTAGTTTTGAGAAGATTATAAACTTTATTGAAACCTTAGAATATGATGACGATGTTCAAAAAGTATATTCAAACTTTGAAGTAGACCAAAAAATTTTACAGGAGTTATCTTGATAGTATTTGGAATAGACCCGGGCGTTAGTGGAGCATTAAGTATTTATCAATATAAAAAATTGAAAGAAGTAATTGATATGCCAACAATGAGTGAAGGAAAAAAAAATAAGAAACAAATTAATGCGGCTCAACTGACTTTAGAAATAAGAAATAGAATTAACGAATTACAAGATACTGCCGTTGTTATTGAACATGTGACTGCAATGCCAGGTCAAGGAGTTACAAGTATGTTTAATTTTGGACAATCATTTGGTGTTATCAAAGGGATATGCTCAGCGCTAACTTTGCCAATATATTTTGTGCGGCCAGTGAAATGGAAAAAACATTTTAATCTTATTGGATCGTCAAAAGATGCAAGTAGAACAAAAGCTATAGAGCTTTTTCCAAATTTTTCAAATGATATGGCAAAAAAAAAAGATGCAAATAAAGCAGATGCAATTCTAATTGGGAGATATTTTTTAGATCATTACAATAACAATGGGTTCCATGGTTAAAAAATTTTATTATAAAACAAAAATATATTACGAAGATACAGATGCTGGAGGTATTGTGTACTATGCCAACTATCTTAAATATTTTGAAAGAGCGCGTACCGAATGGATTTATTCATTTGGTTTTGATCATAAAAAATTAAATAAAATCAACACATTTATTGTCGTTAGATATTGTCACGTAGATTACAAAAAACCAGTTAGATTCGAAGACGTGATAGAGATTATGTCAGAAATATCAAAAATTTCACCTGTGAGGATAAATCTAATTCAATCCGCTAAAGTTAGTAGTGAAACAAGAGTAGAAGCTGAAGTAGAACTGGCAATTGTTGATAGTGATGGAAAACCCAAAAAGATGCCTGAAGATCTATATAAATCTTTCAAAGGTTGTATGTAATCGCAAATATAAATAAATCACTGACATATTAATGACAATTTTCAAACTTAGGAAACTATATATATGGAACCACAAGTAGGAGCGGCAGCATCCGCAATAGCTGTAGCAGACTTTTCATTTTTGACTCTTTTTACTAGAGCAGACTTTATTGTAAAATCTGTAATAATTATTTTAATTTTATCATCAATATACACTTGGGCTATAATTTTTGAAAAATATAAAGTGTTTAAAAAAATTAGCAAAAGTACTGAAGAATTTGAACAAAGCTTTATAAATTCAAAATCTGTAAAAACTCTTTACGAAAAAACTAGTTCAGAAAGTCAAGACCCAATGTCTATTGTATTTATGTCAGGCGCTAAATACCTAGCCGAAAACAAAAATCAGCCGGAAAATACATTAAATGAAAAAGTAAAAAGTGTAATGGATGTAGCAATTGATAAAGAAGTTGAAAAATATGAAAATAAATTGACTTTTCTTGCAACCGTAGGATCTGTTGCTCCATTCATTGGTTTGTTTGGTACAGTATGGGGAATAATGAATTCTTTTCAATCGATTGCTATATCGAGAAATACAAGCTTGGCAATTGTAGCCCCAGGAATTGCAGAAGCATTGTTTGCTACCGCTCTTGGTTTGTTAGCAGCAATACCTGCTGTTGTTGCTTATAATAAATTTATAAGCAGCTCACGTAAATATACTCAAAAATTGGAAAATTTTACGCAAACATTTATTTCAATAATTTAAATGGGTATTAATTTGAATAGAAATTCGTCAAGATCAAACTCACCCATAAGTGAAATCAACGTGACACCATTTGTCGACGTTATGCTTGTTCTCTTAATTGTTTTTATGGTAACTGCTCCGATGTTAACAGTTGGAGTTCCAGTTAATTTGCCTGAAACTAATGCAGATTCATTACCAGATGATAATGAACCATTAACTGTTTCAATAAATGCTAAAGGAGAGATATTTATTCAAGATACTAGAGTTGGATATTCTGATTTAGTTCCAAAACTTTTAGCAATTTCAAAAAATAGAACCGATACGAGAATATATGTGAGAGGTGATAAGAATTTAAATTATGGAAGAGTAATTGAAATTATGGGTAATTTATCTGGCAATGGATTTACAAAGGTAGCTTTAATTACAGAAACTAAGCGCTAGTTTATGTTTAAAAGTTTATCTTTATCAATACTTTTTCACATGAGTATTTTTGCAATCACTTTTTTTACCTTGCCTTTCGTTATGAAAAAACCTATCGATGTACCGCCAATTATTTCAGTAGATTTGATACAAATCTCAGAAAAAACAGCGTTGCCTTTCGCTCCAAAGGCAAGAGAAATCATAGAAAAAATTAAAGAGGAAAAACAAAGAATTGTTACAAAGCAAGCGCCTCCAAAAATTATAAAAAAAGAAAAACAAGACGCTATACCTATGCCAGACCAGTTAAAGAAAAAAAAACCAAAGGAGACCGATAAACAAAATCCTGAAGAGGTTAAAGATGAAATAAGGCAATCTTCAGAATTTGAGAAAAAAGAGCTTTTTGATCCTAATAAAATTGCAGCACTGATAGATAAATCAAAAGAAGAAACTGCAGAAGTGCAAAAAAAAAAAAGTTTAGAAATTACTCAAGATGAAGATTCTTCTGTGAGTTTGGATAAAGGACTGTCTATTACCCAAGAAGACGCTATAAAAGCTCAGATTTTTAAATGCTGGAATATTCCACTAGGTTTGCCTTATAATGAGGATTTAACAGTAAGAATAAGATTAAAATTAAATAAAGATGGATCTATACTAAATTCGGAGATATTAGATCACGTAAGAATGAACAGACCAGGACAAAGTTTTTATAAAGTTTTAGCAGAAAGCGCCTTAAGAGCGGTGCGCTTGTGCAATCCATTAAAAATGCCATCTACTGGTCATGATAAGTGGAAAGAATTACAACTTAATTTTGACGCAAAGGAAATGTTAAAAGGTTAGTTATGAAAAGACTATCATTACTTTTAATTTTAACTTTATTTATAACAAAATCTTTTGCCGTAGTAACCATAGATATAACCCGAGGTAATCTTGAGCCATTACCTACAGCTATATCGAATTTCTACATTGATAATCCTGAAAGATTTTCAGAAAATATTAAAAAGCTTAATTTAGATAAAAATCTTCCTAAGGTTATTAAAAGTAATTTAACACGTTCAGGCCTTTTCTATGTTTTGGATAATAAATCATATATTCAAAAACCAAAGTTATCTCATTTAAAACCAAGATTTGAAGATTGGAAACTCATTAAAGCTCAGATTATGATTTCAGGAAAACTTAAAATTGATGACAAAGGAAGATTACGAGTTGAATTTAGATTATGGGATGTTGTGTCTGCCAAAGAAATTGAGGGATTGGCTTTATTCGCAACACCATCATCATGGAGAAGAATTGCTCATATTATTTCAGATAAGATTTATCAACGATTGACTGGTGAAGAAGGTTATTTTGATACAAGAATTATTTATGTTGCTGAGAGTGGTCCGAAAACCCAAAGAGTTAAAAAATTAGCAATCATGGATCAAGATGGAGCTAACAACAAATTTTTAACTTTGGGCAATGAACTGGTTTTAACACCAAGATTTAGTCCTAATGGAAAAATGGTGACTTATATGTCGTATTTTAAAAATTTACCAAGGGTTTACTTATTAAATATTGAAACAGGTATTCAGGAAGTGGTTGGAGATTTTCCAGGCATGACTTTTGCTCCTAGATTTTCACCAGATGGTAAAAAAGTTATAATGAGTTTTGCGAGAGATGGGAATTCAGATATTTATACAATGGATGTTAAATCAAGAAGAGTTGAGCAAATTACATCCAACCCAGCAATAGATACCTCACCATCTTATTCACCAGATGGTAGATTTATTGTTTTTAATTCAGATAGAAGTGGTCTCCAACAAATTTACGTAATGAGAAATGATGGGCGTGGAGTAAAAAGAATTTCAAGAGGTAAAGGTTTATATGGTACTCCGGTTTGGTCGCCTAGAGGTGATTTAATTGCATTCACAAAAATACATAAAGGCAAATTTTATATCGGAGTAATGAGAACTAATGGAACTGGAGAAAGATTACTCACTCAAAATTTTTATCAAGAAGCCCCTTCTTGGTCACCGAATGGAAGAGTTTTAATTTTTTATAGAGAGACTGCAGGTGGAAAAAAAGGTCAAGGCGCTAGTGCAAATTTATGGGCAGTTGATATAACAGGATATAACGAAGTGAAAATTAAAACTCCCACGGATGCATCTGACCCATCTTGGTCTGGATTACTCTCAAAATAGGCTTAATTTGCAAATATTATTGATTAAAGCTTGAAACTAATGTTCAATTATGTAGAAATTGATTTAACAAAATTTAAATTTTAAGAGGGTATATGTCATTAATAAATATTAGAAATTTCGCTATTGTAACAGTTTTAGGTTTCTTATTATCTGCTTGTGCAACTGGTGGAAAGAGATCCGCAAATGATTGGTATGAGGGAACAGATACTGTAAAGTTTCTAGCATCTGGTGTTCCTGATAGAGTTTTCTTTGCAACAAACAAATCATCATTACATACAGCTGCTAAAGGCACTTTAAATAAGCAAGCTGCTTATATTAAAAAATCAGGCCTTAGCGTTGTGGTCGAGGGCCATGCCGATGAGAGAGGCACTCGAGAATACAACTTAGCCTTAGGTGAAAGAAGAGCTAACGCTGTAAGAGATTACTTAATGTCTCAAGGTGTGGGTGGAGGCAAAGTTACTGTAATAAGTTACGGTAAAGAAAGACCTGTTAATCCAGAGTCATCAAGATTAGCTTGGTCACAAAATAGAAGATCAGTATCAGTAAAAGTAAAGTAACAATTTAATTGTATTTACAAATTAAAAGACCCTGTCGTAAAACAGGGTCTTTTTTTTGCCCTTTTTTTAGTATTAATTATTAATATGAAGTTTAAAGCATTATTATTATTAACAATCTTAATTTTTTCTTCTGCTAATGCTGACGAAAAAGTCAACAAAGTTTTAGAAGAATTACAGCAAATTAAAAAAGACTTAAAAACTCTCGAGAAAGCCGTTTATTCTCAAAGCTTTAAAGGTTCAGGTAAAAAGCAAGTATCTGGCTCACTAGAGGGTGCGCTAACAAGACAACTCGTTAAAATAACTGAACTAGAAGAACAAATGCAAAAATTAACAGCAAGTCATGAAGAGGCTATGTTTTCTTTTGAACAACTAAATGAAAGACTAAATAAAACTCAAAGAGATAACGAATTAAGACTTTCCGATCTAGAAGTAGGTAATTTTAAGAAAATTTCAAAAAAAAATAAGACTAAAAAATTTCCAGGAACGGATAAACCACAAAACCTTGGAACGATGGTAACACAAAAAGAAACAGAACAACAAACCAGTTCTGTTAATCCAGCCAGTGTGGTTAAAATTGAAGAGGCAGAAACAAAAGAGATTTTACCAAAAAAATCACCAGAGGAACAATATAAATTTGCTACGAGTTTAATCAAAGTTGGTGACTATGATCAGGCAGAGTTAGCTTTAAAAGAATTTGTTAAAAAGAATCCAAAGCATAAACTTGCAGGAAATGCTCAGTATTGGTATGCAGAAACTTTTTATATAAGACAACTTTATCATGATGCTGCTGCAGCGTATTTAGATGGATATCAAAAGTACCCACGAAGTTTAAAAGGCCCACAAAATCTACTTAAACTTGGTGTAACATTGTCGGAGTTAGGAGAAAAAGATCAAGGCTGTCAAATGCTAGATGGTATAAAGAAACAGTATCCTAAAGCTAAACAGTCTGTTATCCAAAAGGCTAAGTATGAGAAGAAAAAATACAAGTGCCCATCAGTTGGATAAATTATTATTAAGTACATATACAAATTTTCAAAGTTTTTTAAACAAGAACCTTAGATCAAAAAAATTTGTCGTTGGCGTATCAGGAGGACCTGATAGTTTGGCTTTAGCCTATCTTTCTAAACTATATTCAAGTGAAAAAAAAATAAATTTTATATGCATTGTTATTGACCATGGTGTTAGAAGAGCAAGTGGAAAAGAGGCAGAAAAAGTAAAAAAACTTTTACAAAAAAAAGGAATACAGTCTCATATTTTCAAAATTGATATAAGTAAACTTAAAAACTTTCATTTAGAGGCTAGGCAATTAAGGTATGATAAAATCGCTGAATTTTGTAAAAAGAAAAAAATTAAATATGTTTTGCTTGGGCATCATCTTGACGATCAAATAGAAAATTTTTATATTAGATTAAGTCGAGGAAGTGGTTTAACTGGTTTGTCACCAATAAAGAAAGTTTCAAAATATAAAAAACATATTTTTTTACGTCCATTTTTAAGTTTAAGAAAGCGTCAATTAATCAAAATATCAAAAAAATATTTTAATTTTTATTTAAAAGATACTGGTAACTTTAATAACAAATACCTCAGGTCGCGGGTTAGAAAATTGAGATCTTTTATGGAAGAAGAAGGTTTTGGAGACTTAAGACTGCTTAAAACTTTAGATAATTTCGACAAAGCAGGTGATGCTTTAAATTTTTATAGTCAGACCGCAAAAAAAAAATTTATCAATAAACAATCAAATTTTATTTCTATTTCAAAAAAATTATTCAATGAACCTTATGAAATAGTTTTTAGATGCATTTCTTCTTTTCTTACTGAAAAAAAAGATTATCCACCAAGGTCCAAAGGTATTACCAGGCTAATTGCAGATTTGTCGCAATCAAATAAGAAAAAAGTAACATTAGGGGGGTATATCTTTGAAAATGGCCTTAATTTAGTCAAAGTAAAAAGAGAATTTAGGAAATGTTAAAAAAATGAGACCTTTTTAATCTTGTTAAAACTAAATTAATAATTACTTTAAAATATATATGAATATTAAAAATCTGTTGATGTGGGGAATAATTGCCCTTCTTGTTTTAGGGCTATTTAACCTATTTCAAAACCCTCAAACGAATGCATCCAAAGATCTTCCATTTTCAACTTTTATCACCGAAGTTAATAAAGGAAATGTAAATGCAGTAGATATAAGAGGAAATGAAGTTTCGGGGACTTTCTCAAACGGAGCTAGATTTAAAACTTACGCGCCCAATTATCCTGAATTAGTACAAAAATTAACGGATAAGGGAGTGGCAATTACCGCGGGACCTTCAGAAGACGGTATGCCATCTTTTTTTGGGATCCTTTTATCCTGGTTCCCAATGTTACTGCTTATTGGTGTTTGGATATTCTTTATGAGACAGATGCAGGGTGGCAAAGGCGGAGCTATGGGATTTGGAAAATCCAAAGCCAAACTCATGAATGAAGTTAAAGGGCGAGTTACGTTCAAAGATGTTGCCGGTGTAGAGGAAGCTAAAGAAGAATTAGAAGAAGTTGTAGAATTTTTAAAAGACCCAAGAAAGTATCAAAGGTTGGGTGGCAAGATCCCAAAAGGTGCTTTATTAGTTGGACCTCCTGGAACAGGAAAAACTTTAATTGCAAGAGCCGTTGCTGGAGAAGCAAATGTTCCTTTCTTTACAATTTCAGGATCTGACTTTGTTGAAATGTTTGTGGGCGTTGGTGCATCTCGAGTAAGAGATATGTTCGAGCAAGGTAAAAAAAATTCACCTTGTATAATTTTTATTGATGAAATTGATGCAGTAGGAAGAAGCAGAGGTGCAGGTCTTGGTGGTGGTAACGATGAAAGAGAACAGACTCTAAACCAACTACTTGTTGAAATGGACGGTTTTGAAACTAATGACGGAGTTATTTTAATAGCAGCTACTAATAGACCAGACGTACTAGATCCTGCATTGTTAAGACCTGGTAGGTTCGACAGACAAGTTATTGTTCCAAGACCAGATATAATTGGCAGAGAAGCAATTTTAAAAGTACATGCAAAAAAAATTCAAAAAGGTCCAGATGTTGATCTAAGAACAATAGCAAGGGGTACACCAGGATTTTCAGGAGCCGATTTAGCAAATATCGTCAATGAAGCAGCTTTATTAGCTGCTAGAAAAAATAAAAGAATTGTTACCATGATTGATATAGAAGAAGCTAAAGACAAAATTATGATGGGAGCTGAGAGACGTTCAAAAGTTATTACTGAAGACGATAAACGTTTAACGGCTTACCATGAAGCTGGGCATGCCATTGTTGGGTTAAATGTTAAAATTAAAAATATAAAAATGCATAAAGCCACAATTATTCCAAGAGGCATGGCAGGAGGAATGGTAATGTGGCTTCCAGAAAAAGATGAGGATTATCAATCAAAAGATCAATTCAATGGTATGATTGCGATGGCAATGGGTGGACGAGTTGCTGAAGAAAAAATTTTTGGTAAAGAAAAAGTTACAACTGGTGCAGGCGGGGGAGGAAGTTCCGACATTGGCAAGGTAACTCAAATTGCAAAGGATATGGTAACTAAATATGGAATGTCTGATGAGCTTGGGCCAATTGCATATGGTGATAACGAAGAAGAAGTTTTTTTAGGAAGATCAATTACAAAAAATCAAAGTATGTCTGAAGAGACAGTTCAAAAAATTGATAAAGAGGTAAAAAGAATAGTGTTTGAGGGATATAAAAAAGCACAAGTTATAATGGAAGACAAAATCGATGATCTACATAAATTAGCTAAAGCGTTAATGGACTATGAAACTTTAACCTTTGATGAAATTTCAAACATATTATATAATGATACTTTCCCATCTAGACATTCCGATAAGCCAGATCAAAGTGAAGGAAAAGGAAAAAAAGAGTCTGCACTTGGTTCAATTGGTTTAAAGCCGAAGTTGACCTAATCTCCATTTAGATGCAAAAAATTTATGTAAGACCCATGAGTTTATCTTATGGTTTAAACGCTTACAATCTAATAAAATTAAAGAAAGCGTTACCGATTTGTGGAAATAAAAAATTAGCATTTAGTAACATCGAAATTATAATCAGAGGAAAAAAGAATAAATTTAACAATTTAAATATTACTCAAACTAAAAATTTACCAACTTGTATAAAAAAAACTGTTTTAAGAAAAATAAGTAATATCTCAAGAAAAAGAAAAAAAATATTGGGACTTAATTTAAATAAATTCATAATTTTTGGAGTACTCAATGTAACACCTGATAGTTTTTCAGACGGTGGAAAATTTAATAAATTAAATTTGGCCATTAAACATGCTCGTCAAATGATTAATGAAGGAGCAAATGTTATTGATGTTGGAGGAGAATCTACACGTCCTGGAGCTAAATTAATTTCAATAGAACAAGAAAAAAAAAGGGTCCTTCAAGTTATTTCTAAAATTAAAAAATATAAAGTTTCGATTGATACCAGAAAATCTAATGTAATGATTGAATCTGTCAAAAAAGGAGCAAAATTTATCAATGATGTATCAGCATTTGATTTTGATCAAAATGCCCTAGAAGTTATTGCTAAATTAAAAAAACCTGTAATTCTTAATCATTCTCAAGGTACACCGGATATTATGCAAAATAACCCAAAATATCAAAATGTACTTCTTGATATTTACGATTATTTTGAAAGTAAAATTCAACAATTAACAAAAAGAAAATATTTAAAACAAAATATTATATTGGATCCAGGTATTGGATTTGGAAAAAACTTAGATCATAATCTTAATTTAATTTCAAATGTTGGAATATTTCATAGTCTAGGCTGCTCAATTATGCTTGGACCATCAAGAAAAAGTTTTATCGGCAAAATATTGAAAGAAAAAGATAGCAAATATCGATTAGGTGGCACTTTATCAGCTATCATTACCGGGTACAATCAAGGTGTTCAGTGTTTTAGAGTTCATGATATAAAAGAAACTCACGAAGCATTAAAAGTTCAGGAGGCTTTAAATTCAATCTAATGAAGAAATATTTTGGTACTGACGGCATTAGGGGAAAAGTAAACAAAGGTGTCATTAATGGTGAAAAGTTTTTTAAATTTGGACTAGCTGCAGGTACGTATTTTACTAATCCAAAAAAAATTAAACCCATTGCAGTTATCGCTAAAGATACAAGGTTATCGGGTTATACCCTTGAACCAGCTTTGGTTTCTGGATTATCCTCTGCAGGCATGCATGTTTACACTTTTGGTCCATTACCTACCAATGGATTGGCAATGATAACAAAACTTATGAAAGCTAATATGGGTATTATGATCACTGCATCTCATAATCCATATGATGATAACGGAATGAAATTATTTGGCCCAGATGGAATGAAATTATCTGATAATATTGAAAAAAAAATTGAAAAAATAATTGATGCCAAGACTGAAAAACATCTTATTCAACCTGAAAAATTAGGTCGCGTTAAAAGATTAGAGACCGGTACGGATTTATATATTGATATTTTAAAAAAAAATTTCGAGAAAAATTTCAATCTAAAAAGTATTAAAATTGTTTTGGACTGCGCTAATGGCGCTGGGTACAAAGCTGGACCTAAATTGTTGAGATCTCTTGGTGCAAAGGTTATTTGTATCGGAACGTCTCCAAACGGATTAAATATCAATCAAAACTGTGGCTCAACGTTTCCAAAAAAAATTCAATCAGCTGTAAAAAAATATAAAGCGCATATTGGTATTGCTCTCGATGGAGATGCTGATCGTGTAATTCTCTGTGATGAAAAAGGAACTATTATTGACGGAGATCAAATTATTGCAATGTTGGCTACTAGATGGAGACAGAAAAAATTATTAAAAGGGGGTGTAGTTGGAACTTTAATGTCGAATTATGGTTTGGAAAAATATTTTAATCAAAAAAAAATCAAATTTGAAAGAGCAGATGTTGGCGATCGTTATGTGAAAGAAGTAATGAAAAAAAACAAGTTTAATTTAGGTGGTGAACAATCCGGACATATCATTCTTGGAAAATTTGCTACCACCGGGGACGGATTACTCGTTGCTTTAGAGGTTTTATTTAGTTTAAGAAAGAAGAAAAAAACAAGTAGCCTATTTAATTTATTTAAACTCACTCCGCAAATTTTAGAAAATATTGCTGTCAAAGATAAAAATATAATTAATTCATTAAAATGCAAAAGAGCAATCAGAGAAGCAAATCAACTAATAAAAAATCAGGGAAGAATGCTAGTCAGAAAATCGGGAACAGAGTCTAAAATAAGGATTATGGGTGAGTCAGCTAATAAGAAATTATTGCAAAAATGTATTTCAATTATAAAGAAGACCATTCATAAATGAAGCCAAAAACAAAAATTCTAATTATTGCTGGATCGGATTCGTCCGGTGGTGCCGGCATACAAGCGGATATTAAAACAGTAACAGCCTTGGGTTGTTATGCCATGACGGCTGTAACCGCAATAACTGCTCAAAACACAACTGGCGTAAAATCTATTGTTGCAATTCCACCGAAAGAGATTTCAAATCAAATATTGTTCACCATTAAAGATATTAAACCTGAGGCAATCAAAATTGGTATGTTGCACTCAGTCGATGTTATTAAAAATGTAATTGACTGTTTGAAAAAAGTTAAAACTAAGAAAATTGTTTTAGATCCGGTCATGATTGCTAAAGGAGGAGCTAAATTAATAAGCAATAAAGCCATAGAGTTTCTAGAAAAAAAACTTATAAAACATTCATTTTTGATTACTCCAAATATTCCTGAGGCTGAAGTTTTATCTAAAATTAAAATTAATACCCATGAGGACATGATTTATGCTGGCTCAATATTAATTAATAATGGAGCTAAAAATGTTTTGATTAAAGGGGGTCATTTAAAAAGTCGTTTTGTTAGAGATGTTTTAATAAATAAAAAAGAAATAAAGATTTTTAAAAATAAAAGGATACAGTCAAAAAATACTCATGGAACAGGTTGTACCTTATCTAGTGCGATTACAACTTATTTGGCATGTGGAAAAACAATAAACAAAGCATGCGAACTAGGAATTAAATATGTTAATCAGGCTATTGGATCAAATATTAATTATGGTAAAGGACATGGGCCAATAAATCATTTAATTTCAGTTAGTTTAAATGAAGGATTTAAATAAATGACAAATGTTGTTGTTGTAGGTTCTCAATGGGGAGACGAAGGAAAAGGTAAAATTGTAGACTGGTTATCTGATCAGGCAGATATCGTTGTACGTTTTCAGGGCGGTCATAACGCTGGTCATACGTTGGTGATTGACGGCATTACTTATAAATTAAAACTTCTTCCGTCTGGAATTGTTAGGTCAGGAAAAATTTCTATTATTGGAAATGGTGTTGTGGTTGATCCGTGGGCTTTACTAGATGAAATTAAATCAATTCAAAAACAAGGTGTAAAAGTTTCTGAGGGAAATTTAATAGTTGCGGAAACTGCAAATCTTATACTTCCTTATCATAAAGAAATGGATGAAATTAGGGAGGATGCTGCTGGAAAAGGAAAAATAGGTACGACACGAAGAGGTATTGGTCCTGCTTATGAGGACAAAGTCGGAAGACGCGCAATTAGAGTAATGGACCTTAGGTCTGAAACTAATTTAGATCAAAGATTAGACATTGTTCTTCAACATCATAACGCCATTAGAAAAGGTTTGAATAAAAAAGTTTACAAAAAAGAAGAATTAAAAAAAGAATTAATGAAAATTGCTCCTGAAATCTTAAAATATTCGCAGCCAGTCTGGAAGAAAATAAATGAATTTAAAGAGCAAAATAAAAAAATATTATTTGAAGGAGCACAAGGTATTTTACTTGATGTAGATCATGGCACTTATCCATTCGTTACATCTTCAAATACAGTAGCTGCTAATGCAGCAACAGGTTCAGGCTGTGGACCTGACACCGTTGGCAATGTTCTTGGAATTACCAAAGCTTACACTACAAGAGTAGGTGAGGGTCCGTTCCCAACTGAATTAACAGATAATGATGGTGAAAAATTAGGAAAACGTGGGAATGAGTTTGGAACTGTTACTAACAGAAAAAGAAGGTGTGGTTGGTTTGATGCCGTATTGGTAAAACAAACTATAAAAGTTGCAGGCATTAAAGGAATAGCACTAACAAAATTAGACGTCCTAGATGATTTTGATGAAATTAAAGTTTGTATCAAATACGATTTAGATGGAAAAAAAATTGACTATCTTCCAGCTGCTGTCGAAGACCAAAAAAAAGTTAAACCAATTTACAAATCTTTCCAAGGCTGGAAATCCGAAACAAGAGGTTCTAGAAGTGTTGAAGATTTACCCGGTAAAGCTAGAGAATATATTCATGCAATAGAAGATTTAGTAGAAGCAAAATTGTCTAGTATTTCAACTAGTCCCGAGAGAGAAGATACGATTCTTTTAGAAGATCCTTTCAATAATTAGACTGCAATAAAAAAAGTTGTTATGCAATTTTAGCATTATCGATTACCTTAATTTAACAAGTGCGTTAATATAACTTCATTTTTTCATTAACAGTAGTCTCAAATTGGGGTACATGATACTTGCTTAAATGAATACTCAAAAAATTATTTTCTAATGTTAACTGTTAAGTGCACAACAAATATATACTATGCAACTTGCAGTATTTGCAAAAGATCATCCTTAAGACATTTAATTTCAAAAAAAAAAAAAAAAATTAAAAAAATAAATTTACTAAAATGGGAAGAAACTGATACCTGTTTTAATTGTGATCAGTGCGGTAATACCAACAATCTTTTTTTAGATAATACAAACAAAAATGAAGTTTTCACTTGGAATTTATTAGATGATATTTTTAATGTATATTTAGCAAGTAGAAATAAAATTGAAATGTTAAAAAGAAGATATAGAAAAATTCATAAATTTAACTTTGAAGATAAATGGATTTACCGAAAGCTTTCAAATATTAATTTACGTAATTTTGGCTATCTAAAAAATGAAATTTTTGTACTATTAAAAAAAAATACTTACTATAATCTATATAATAATTCTGAAGATAGTTATGAACAAAAAGCCGACAAAATTATAAAATATTATCTATAGTTTCTATTTAATTCGTTGAAATTAATTTTTGTTGTCTAGCCTGATCAAGCATTTCTTTTTGAAGTTTCTCAAACGCCCTATTTTCAATTTGCCTAATTCTTTCACGACTAATTTTATATTTTTGACTTAATTCTTCCAAAGTTTTTTGTTCTTCATTTAATCTACGATCAAATAAGATTTGTTTCTCTCTATCATTTAAAATAGATATAGCTTTATCTAATAATGCTTTTCTTTTATTGGTTTCCTGACGATGAGCTATTTGAAGTTCTTGATCTGCATTTTCGTCTACTACCCAGTCCTGCCACTCACTTTCACCTTCACCGTCTTCACCTGAGATTGTTGCATTCAATGAGGCTTCAGGTCCTTTCATTCTTTGCTCCATAGAGTTGACCTCGTCCTCTGTTACATCCAAACGATTAGCAATTTCTGTAACTTGTTCAGGATATAAGTTTGATTGATCGGACTTCATAATTTGATTTTTGATTTTTCTTAAATTAAAAAATAATTTTTTTTGGGCCGCAGTAGTTCCAATTTTTACTAAGCTCCACGATCTTAAAATATATTCTTGTATTGATGCCTTAATCCACCACATAGCATAAGTTGCTAACCTAAAACCTTTTTCCGGATCAAATTTTTTTACAGCTGTCATCAATCCAATATTTCCTTCAGAAACTAACTCATTCATTGGAAGACCGTAACCTCTATAACCTGTTGCAATTTTTGCGACTAAACGTAAGTGCGAAGTAACAAGTTTATGAGCAGATTTTTTATCACCTTTTTCCTTCCAATTTTTTGCTAGAATATATTCTTCAGTAGCATCAAGCATTGGGAATTTTCTTATTTTTTGTAAATAAGATTCAAAACTTCCATCAGGAGTTAAAACAGGAAGATTATTTTTGTTTATTTTTTTAGTCATATTTTATATGTAATTTTTAATTTCAAACCTACAAGGTTCAATTTTTCAAGGTTTCAAGCCTTTTTTTTAAATTATTTAAATCATTTGGTAATTGCGAGGTATAAAAAACGTCTTGATTTGTTCTAGGATGGATAAAACCAAGTGTGTGAGCGTGTAAAGCCTGACGTGTTAAAGATTTTAAGATATCCTCGAATTGTTTATCTACACCTCTCAATTTTTTTATTTTTTTTCCATAAGTTTGATCTCCTAAAATAGGGTTTCCTTTATGTGACATGTGAACTCTAATTTGATGGGTTCTCCCAGTTTGAAGTATGCACTTCACTAAACTAATATCTAAAATTTTTGATCCTTTAAAAACTTCTATAGTTTCATAATTCGTAATTGCTTTCTTTCCTCTTGAAACTTCGGCACTCATTTTTTGTCTATTAGTTTTATTTCTTCCAATTAATGTTTCTATCCTCCCATGAAGCGGTCTTAAAATTCCGTGAACAAAAACTAAATAACTTCTTTTAATAACATGTTCTTCAAATTGTTTTGCAATAAAAGCATGTGCTTGATCATTTTTAGCGACAACCAAAAGTCCACTAGTATCTTTATCAATTCGATGAACAATTCCTGGACGGTCAGTTCCATTAATTCCAGAAAGTTTATTATTACAATGATATATTAATCCATTAACCATAGTATTTTGAAAATTTCCTGCCCCGGGATGTACTACCAAACCAACTGGTTTATCAATAATAATTATATCAGAATCTTCGAAAATAATCTTAAGGTTCATTTTTTTTGGAATTAGATTTATTTTTTCATCTTTGATGTCGTGAAATTCTATTTGATCTCCTACCTTTACTTTTGCTGAAGGATCAGAAAATATTTTTCCGTTTAATTTTAGTAAATGTTTTTTAATGATTTTATAAACTCTCGTCCTGCTAATCTCTGGGTAATTATTAGCGACAACTTGATCTATTCTCTTTTTTTTAAAACTTTCATTAACTGTAAAAGAATAGTTAGTCATGAGAACTTTTAGTATTCTGTATAAACAATATGTTTACAATATTTGACTCAAAAAAAGTTTTGTTCGATCATTTTCAGGGTTTTGAAAGAAATCATTTGTTTTTTTTGCTTCAACAATGTATCCTTCATCCATAAAAACAACTCTGTCTGCTACTTCTTTTGCAAATCCCATTTCATGTGTAACAACACACATTGTCATACCGCCCTTTGCAAGGTCAACCATAACATCTAAAACTTCTTTAATCATCTCAGGATCAAGTGCGGATGTTGGTTCATCAAAAAGCATAATTTTAGGCTCCATACAGAGCGCTCTAGCAATTGCTGCTCTTTGCTGCTGCCCACCTGATAATTGACCAGGGAATTTTAAGGCCTGGTCTTCTATTTGAACTTTTCTTAAATAATCCATTGCTAATGACTCAGAATCTTTTTTTGTTTTTTTCTTTACCCAAATTTGAGCTAAGCTACAGTTTTCTAAGATTGAAAGATGTGGAAAAAGGTTAAACTGTTGGAACACCATCCCAACTTCACTTCGTATTGCGGAAATATTTTTTGTATTTTCGTCTAGGGCCATACCGTCAACAACGATTTCCCCTTTCTGATGTTCTTCTAATCTATTAATGCATCTTATTAATGTTGATTTACCCGATCCTGATGGACCACAGATAACAACCTTTTCTTTTTCATTTACCTCAAAATTAATATCTTTAAGAACGTGAAAATCTCCATACCATTTATTCACATTATTTAATTGAATTATATTTCCCATTATTTCTAGTTAGTAGTTTTTAATTTTTCCTCTATACTTAAACTATATCTGCTCATAGCAAAACAAAAAATCCAGTATACAAAAGCTACAAATACATAACCTTCAGTAGCCATACCTAGCCAATAAGGGTTTGTTTTTGCCAAATTAACCATGCCCAATATTTCTAAAAGTCCGACCACAAAGACTAACGGAGTATCTTTAAAAAGTGCAATAAAAGTGTTGGCTATTCCCGGTATCACTAATTTGAGAGCTTGTGGTAGTATAATGAATATATGGCTTTTCCAATAGCCCATACCAATTGCTTTTGAAGCATCATATTGACCCCTACCAACAGCTTGCAATCCTCCACGAATAACTTCAGCCATGTAAGCGGCCTCAAACAAGGTAATGGCAATAATTACTCTTACCAATTTATCCAAATTGGTACCTGATGGAAGCAAAAGAGGAAACATAACACCTGCCATAAACAGGACGGTAATAAGTGGGACCCCTCTCCAAAACTCAATAAATCCAATAGAAAAATACTTTATTACTGGAAGATTTGATTTCCTTCCCATCGCCAACAATACTCCAATTGGAAAACAAAAAATTATTGCAAATATTGATATTACTAATGTTAAAAATAAACCACCCCATTCACTGGTATCAACTGTAGGGAGGCCTAGTAGGCCACCAGAGAAAAGTATTAATGATAAAATAGGAAAAGGCAAAACTAAAAAAATAAATAAATATTTTTTAAATTTTGGGTTTAGAAAACGGTAAACAATTATTGAAATTATTAATATAGAAAAAGCAAAATTTATTCTCCAAATTTCTTCATTAGGATATAGTCCATACAAGAATCTATTAAACCACATTTTTACAAATACCCAACAAGCACCTCCTGCCACGCAGTCCTTTTTTGTGTTTCCGGAAAAAGTAGCATCAATAAGTGTCCAATTTATAAGTGGTGGAATTGTCAAATAGATTAAATAACCAATTGATAAGGTTAAAAAAGCATCAATTGGAGATGAAAAAAATCTTTTCCTTATATAATTTAACACTTTCATTTTATCTTTCCGTAAGCGCAACTTTCTTATTGTACCAATTCATAAAAATTGAAATAGATATACTTAAAGTTAAGTAGGTTAACATTGTGATTGTAACAATCTCAATCGCTCGCCCTGTTTGCATTAATGCAGTTCCAGCAAAAACTAATACAATATCTGGATAAGCAATGGCAGCAGCTAAAGAAGAGTTTTTAGTTAAGTTTAAATATTGGTTAGTTGTCGGAGGTATAATAATTCGAAGTGCTTGTGGTATTACAATTAATCTTAAAACTTGTGTATTGGTAAGACCTATCGAGGCTGCCGCCTCTTTTTGACCTTTATCAATCCCTAAAATTCCCGCTCTTACATTTTCAGCAATAAATGTAGATGTATAAAGTGATAAGGCAAAAGCTAACGCAATTAATTCTGGTATGATTGATACACCTCCAATGTAATTTGCAATACCCATTTGAATATCTAACTTAGGATAAGAAAATTCTAGCTCAACATTAAAAATATTAATAATCAAGAAAGGAATTATAAATAATAGACTTAATGATATTAAGAATTTAGGAAGCTGCTTACCTGTTTTTTCACGAAGATTATTTGCGTATTTATTAAAAATATAAACACAAACAAAAGTAAAGATTAATCCGTATATAAAATAATTTAAATTGGTCCAAACAAATCTTGGAATATAGATTCCTTTGATATTAGCGTAAACAAAATCAAATAAAATTATTGAGTTATCAGCGGAGGGCAAAAGTCTTAAAACTGTGAAGTACCAAAAAAAGATCTGAAGTAATAATGATATATTTCTTAATGTTTCTATATATACTGTAGCCAATCCTGAGGCTAGAGGGTTTTTGGATAATCTCAATATACCAAAAAAAAATCCAAGCAACGTTGCAAATACAATACCAATTGCAGATACTAAAATTGTGTTCAGAAGCCCCACGAGATATGCACGCGCGTATGACATACTAGAGTCGAATTCAATCATACTAAATTGTATATCGAATGATGCCTTATTTTTTAAAAAACTAAAACCTGTATCAATTCCTCGTGCAGCTAAATTTGAACTTGCATTAAATGTAAAGTATCCAATGATAGAAAATAAAAAGATTAAAAGAAGTGCTTGAGGTAAAATAAATTTTACCCTTGGATGATCGCTTAAATATTTATCAATCCTATCAATTTTATTTTGAATAAAAGACATTTATTAATGAACTAAAAATAAAAAAAAGGGCTAGAAGATCTAGCCCTTTTTTTCAATTATTTAATTACCTTACTGGTGGTACATATAAGATACCGCCTTTAGTCCATAAATTATTTGGACCTCTGTCAGGCAAGATACCAGTGTCAGCTATATTTTTCTTATAGCTTTCGCCATAGTTACCAATCTGCTTGATAATTCTATAGCTCCACTCTTGATCTAAACCTAAGGCTTCACCATTTTTAGTACCTTCAGCCCCCACTATTCTTTGAATAGCTGGGTTTTTGCTTTCTTTCATTGAGTCAATATTGCCCGAATTTACTCCATACTCTTCAGCTTCAATCCAAACATTCAATGACCATCTAACAACATCTTCCCATTTAGCGTCACCTTGTCTTACGACGGGACCTAAAGGTTCTTTTGAAATTGTTTCTGGTAATACAACGTGATCATCAGGTTTTGTCAGTTTAGTTCTTTGTGCAGCTAAACCTGATTTATCTGTTGTATAAGTATCACAACGACCTGAGTCATAAGCTTGAACAACTTCGTCAGCTTTTTCAAATACTACAGGTTCATATTTTACACCTTTAGATTTGAAGAAATCTGCCATGTTAAGCTCAGTAGTAGTACCAGTGTTGGTACATACTTTTACGCCGTCTTTAAAATCATTAACTGATTTAATACCTGTAGCTTTTCTAACCATGAAACCTTGACCATCATAGAAGTTAACGCCAACGAAGGTTAAACCAATCGCAGCATCTCTTTCTAAAGTCCAAGTTGTGTTTCTAGAAAGTACATCGATCTCTCCAGCTTGTAATGCAGTAAATCTTTCTTTTGCACTTAGAGGTGTGTATTTTACTTTATTAGCATCACCTAAAACTGCAGCAGCAACTGCTCTACAAACATCAACATCGATACCTGTCCATTTTCCACTTTCATCAGCGTTAGAGAAACCAGGCAGACCTTGTGAAACACCACATTTTACAAAGCCTTGTTTTTTAGTAGCATCAACAGTACTTGCTTTTTTTCCACCATCACCACATGAAGCTAGAATGAAAGCGAAGACTGAAATACCACAAATTGTTTTAATTAAGTTTTTCATTGTTCCCCTTTTAATTTAAATTAAAGTTGACGTAACATATGAAACTATAGGACAGATATCAATTATGTAATTATAAGATAAGCTTTTTTATGTTGATGAAACAATTACAGGTTGAATTAATCTCATCTTATTTAATGAGTTTTTGAGTAATACGGTCAAAGATTATTGCAATTAAAACTATTCCAAGACCACCAACAAATGCCTTGCCAATATCAAGTCTTCCAAGACCAATATAAACATTATAACCAAGACCTCCAGCTCCGATTAACGCAGCTATTACTGCCATTGATAAAGAAAGCATAAGC
>NZJW01000001.1 GCA_002692055.1 Candidatus Pelagibacter sp.
GCTGGGTTCAGAACGTCGTGAGACAGTTCGGTCCCTATCTGCCATGGGTGTAGAAGAATTGAGAGGAGTTGCCCCTAGTACGAGAGGACCGGGGTGAACGTACCACTGGTGGACCGGTTGTAGCGCCAGCTGCAGTGCCGGGTAGCTATGTACGGAAGAGATAACCGCTGAAAGCATCTAAGCGGGAAACTCGCCTCAAAACTAGTTCTTCCTTTAGGGTCGTGGTAGACTACCACGTTGATAGGCTGGATGTGGAAGCGCAGTAATGCGTGTAGCTGACCAGTACTAATAACCCAATTGGCTTGATTTATGCACTGAAAAAATTTTTCAAAAAATTAATTAATATTTTTATTAAATTAATATTAGAATAAAATATTGAATTATTGTTCAATTTTGTAAAAACCTAAATTGCCACTTAAATCAAATTTTTATTTTGTTTAGATTGTAAAAATTTACAGTTTGGTATTAATAAAGCCATTGTAAATGACATATGAGATTTAAAAATATTATACATATTGGCATGCAAAAAACAGCCACATCTTTCTTCCAAGAAGTGGTTTTTAAGGAACTAAGTAAATACTCTAAATATAGATATATTAGCCCTCATCAAACTAGAAAAATGATTAAATTGAGTCCATTTAAAAGTATCGAGTTTAAGTCACAGTATATTAATTTAAAAAATTTAAAAAAACTCTATTTGAGAAATAAAATAATTTCTCAAGAAAATCTTATAGGTGAAAATCCTAGATTTTGGGAAAAACACTCGGAGGTTAATGAAAAGATTTTTGGTTACAACAATAAAATTTTTATTACTATTAGAAAGCCAAGTGATTATGTATACTCTAAATATATTCAATTAGTTAAAGATTATAATTTTATAAGCTTAAATGATTTTTTAAATAATTATTTTTCATTAAATCATTTCGATTACAGGAAATTAATAAATTTTTATAAAGCCCGATTTAAATCAACTAAAATTTTAAAATTTGAAAATTTATTTGATGATGCTAAACTATCAAGTATTTTAGAGATTAATTCTTCAATAATTCAAAACTTTAAAAAAAACAACTTAGCGTTTGTTCTAAAAAAGAAAAGCAATGTAAGTTTAAGTGGGTTTTCTTATAATTTGAATAAAGGTCTTAATAAATTTTTATTGTATTTTGATTGTTCTCTAGAAGATTACAATAATAAGATCAATTCTATTAGATCTAAGAATAAATTTTATAATAATTTATTAACAAATTTTAATACTTTCAATTTTACAAATAAATTTGATTTGATTTTAAAAAAACTCATGATTTATAAAAAGCCGAAATTAAAATTTTCGAAAGATCATAAACGTAAATTAAAAAAACTTGATTATATTTATAATAATTGTATTTTCGATTAGTATAATAAATTTAACTACAATTTAGCTTCTTCTCTAAAAGTCTTTTGTTTTTTAAACCACTCTATAGTTTTTTTTATTCCATCTTCAGTTCTAGTGAATTCAAATCCTGATAACTCAATGAACTTTGAATTATCCATGCTTTTTCTCATCACTCCGCTTGGTTTAGATCTGTTATAAGTTATCTGGCTCGAGTCTAATCCGATGTTTTTTGAAATTATTTCTACTATTTCTTTAATTGAAAGTTCCTCATTTGATCCAACATTAATTATATTCTCACTAGTATAATTTTCATAACACCACATCATTGCTTTCGCCATATCGTAAGAATAGGTATATTCTCTTAGAGGTTTTCCATCACCCCAAACCTCTAAATTTTTTTTATATTTAAAGGCATGGTCTGCCCTTTTTATAATTGATGGTAACATGGGAGCGAAGTCCGAAAAATTGTCATTTGGTCCAAAGATTCCATTAGGCACACAGCCAATAATATCCATTCCATATTGCTGTCTGTAAGATTTTATAGCTGGTTCAAACATTCTTTTGGCATAAAAATAACCGTAAGAACTTTCATGAGCTGGACCGTTATGTACATCATTTTCTAAGTATGGCATTTTTGTGTTTGGAGGATACATTCCTGAAGATAATACCAGTAATATTTTTTTTATTTTAAATTTACGCGCGTTGTCTAAAATATTAATTAACATTAAGATATTATCTCTGAGTAAAGATGCTTGATATTTTGGTCCAGAAAAGCCCATTCCACCAGAGACTGCCGCCAAATGTATGATACCTGAGAAACTATTTTTATTAAAATAATTTTCAACATCTGTTTGTGAGGTAAGGTTAAGCTCCTTCCTTCCTTTAATAGGATGAAGTTGCTTGCCGTAAAGATCACAAAAAGCTGATCCGAGAACCCCTTTTGCACCTGTTAGTAGTATCATAAATTATATATTAGCTAATTGTTATAATATAAATTAACTAACAAAAATAATGTAATTTAACAACTTTAATTATGAATTTAAAAAATTTTTTACATTACACAAAAAAAATATTATTTATAAATGTACTTAAGAGTATTTATAAAGAACTTAGTACAAGAATTATTGTATTATTTTTTTCTAGCAAAAAAAAAAAATTCAGTAATTTATCAAATTCAAAAAATCAAATATTAATTATTAGACAAAGGTATTTTGATAAAAGATCTAAGCAAGAAAATGACGATAAAGTTATAAATTATTCTCTAGAAAATTTAGAATATATTAAATACGAATTATTTTTTTTTGATGAAAACAACAATAGTGGCATCATCAGATTTACCTATAATTTGTTAAATATTTTAAATACCAAGAAATTTGATTTTATTATTCTATCTCAATTTGGTAACAATTATCCCGTTTCACCTTTTTTTTTCGTTTTTCTAAAAAAAAAAATATAATCTTAAGATTATTAATATATGGTGGGATAGTTGTTATAAAAAAATATCTAATGATTTAAAAAAATATTTTTTTGCTGATTGTCATTTAATTCAAGATAATCAAAAAAATATTTTGTTGAAAATAACATAAATACCTGCTTCACAAGGCCAGCTGTTAATTTCGCTTGGTTAAAAGAATTCAAAAACAAAGAGACCATTAAACTTGCTCAAAGAGAATATGACTTTTTTTTTATTGGTATGGCCGCACATTATAGAGACTATCGAAATGTTTTTTTTAATAAATTTTTTAAGTCACAATATATAAGTTCACTTAATTATTTTGTGAGATTATGGAAAAGTAGAGAGGAAATGCTTTCATATTCTTATGAAAATTTTTATAAAATTATGAAAAATTCCGAAATTGCTTTTAATTTTTCAAAAAGTGTAGATTGTGATCAACTCAAAGGGCGTGTAGCTGAAATAATTTCAAATAAAACACTCTTATTTGAAACCGAAAATGATCAAATAAAAAATTTTTTTATCCCAGAAAAACATTATATTCCATTTAACCAAAATAATTTTGAAGAGAAGCTCAAATATTATTTGAATAATCCAAATGAGGCTCAAAATATAGCGTCCAATGCTTATAAGCATTTAAATCAATTGTATGATGAGTTGCCTTATGAATGGCAAAAGCTTATAAACAAAATTTGATATGAGAGAATTACTTAAAATTAAAATCAACTCAGCAATAAATTCGTTTTTAAAATTAGGTGATAGCGATTTGCTATCTGACATTTTAATTTCCACAAATATTGCTATCAAAGCTTTAAAAGCAAAAAAAAAAATAATTTTCTGTGGTAACGGAGGCTCAGCTGCGGATAGCCAACACTTATCTGCTGAATTAGTCGGAAAATTCAAAAAAAAAAGAAAAGCTTTAAATTCTATCTCGTTAACTACAGATACATCAGCAATAACGTCTATTGGTAACGATATGGGTTTTGATAAAGTGTTTAGCAGACAACTTGAAGCAGTTGGGGAAAAGGGGGATGTATTATTTGCATTAACAACTAGTGGTAAAAGTGCAAATATTCTTAATGCATTGAAAGTTTCCAAAAAAAAAAAATTAAAACTATTTTACTATCTTCAAAGTTTGCAAAAAAAACAAAATTATGTGATGTCAATATAAGACCTAATGCAAACAGAGTTGATAGGATCCAAGAGCTACATATAGCTATAGGACATTTAATATGCGAAATGGTAGAGCAAGAGTTGACGTAAATCAAGCTGTTGTTCTGTGCGGTGGATTAGGTACAAGACTTGGTAAAATTACAAAAAGAACTCCAAAACCATTAATAAAAGTAAACAATAAAGCTTTTTTAGATTATGTTTTATTAAATTTAACGAGATTTGGTATTAATGAAATTGTATTGCTTTGTTCTTATAAATCAGCCATTTTTTTTAAAAAATATAATAATAAAAAAATTAATAATGTAAAAATTATTTGCGTTAAAGAAAAAAAATTGATGGGAACTTATGGCGCCTTATTGAATGCAAAAAAAAAGCTAAATAATTTTTTCTTTTTGTTAAATGGAGATACATATTTTAATGTAAATTTAAGAGATTTTCAAAAAAAATATAATCCTAATTATTTTTGCTCCATCGCATTGTCAAAGCAAAAAAACATATCAAGATATACTGCAGTTGAAAAAAATAAAGTTGACACAATAACTAAAATTAATAAAAAAGTTAAAAAAAAAAAATTTGTTTTTATTAATTCAGGTATAAATATTATAAACAAAAAAATATTTAATATTAGGACACTAAAAAATAAATCATCATTAGAAAAAGAAGTTTTCCCCTATTTAGTAAAAAAAAAAAAAATTCAGGGAATTTACTCGAAAAATTATTGCGATTTTATAGACATAGGTGTTAAAGCCGACCTTAAAAAATCACATAATTTTATTAAAACAAAAATTATAAAACCAGCAATTTTTTTAGATAGAGATGGAGTAATTAATGAGGATTTAGGATATGTGTTTAAGAAAGAAAATTTTATTTGGAAAAAAAATATTTTTAAGGCAATTAAGTGTATTAATGATAATAATTTTTATGTTTTTGTAGTTACAAATCAATCTGGTATTGGGAGAGGTTTTTATAATGAGCATGACCTTAATGTTTTGCATTCATGGATGAATAAAAAACTTAATACCACTGGCGCATATATTGATGATTTTTTTTATTCTCCTTATTTCAAAAGGTCAAAGAAATATTCATCAATAAAATATTTTAATTTACGAAAACCAAGAATCGGCATGATTAATCTTGCCAAAAAAAAATGGGTAATTGACTTAAAAAAATCTTGGGTTATAGGTGATCAAATTACAGACATTAAAATGGCTAAAAATGCAAAATTGAAATCTGTATTGATACAAAAAAAAGATGATATTTTTAAAATTATTAAGAAAAAGTTAATTAAATCATAAAAAATGCAAAAAATTAAAGCGACATAATTTTATCGCAATTTTTATCAATAAATTAAAAAAAGAACAAAATGAATAATGAAAAATTAAACAAAGTTAAGAACAAAGCTCAATTTATTCGTAAACAAATTTTAGAGACTGTAATTAATAAAGGAGGTCATTTAGCGACTTCCTTTTCATGCGCTGATATCCTTACGACCCTATATTACTCTGGTATAATGAAGTATGATAATAAGAATGAAAAGTGGAACAAGAGAGACAGATTAATAATTAGTAAAGGCCACGCTGAAACTATAATTTATAATATTTTGTCTGATTTAGATTTTTTTCCAAAAAATTGGTTATTGAAACACTATAGATCCGGAAAATATCTTATGGGAGGTCATATTGACTCAAAAATACCTGGTATTGAATTTAGCACTGGTTCTCTGGGACACGGTCTAAGTTTAGCATCTGGAATGGCTTTAGGTATGAAAAAGAGTAAAAATAGATCTAACGTATTTGTTTTGATGAGTGATGGTGAATGCACGGAAGGTTCAGTTTGGGAGGCAGCGATTTTTGCCAGCAAAAATAAACTTAATAATATCATAGCCTTTATTGATAATAACCAAATATCTGCAACAGATTTTTTAAAAAACTTTACAGACATTGGAAATCTCAAAGAAAAATTTACTGCTTTTGGGTGGAATTGTTTTAGTATTAATGGTCATTCAATTAAAAAAATTTATACTACAATAAATAAAATTAAAAATTTAAAAAATAATAAGCCAAATATTGTTATAGCTAACACAATCAAAGGGAAAGGCTTAAATTCAATTGAAAATGACCCGGCAAGACACACCAAAGGCTTGAGTAAAATGGAAATAAATGATGCAAAAAAGCAATTTAAAATCTAATCTTAAGATAAAAAATACTAATTTCTTAAGAGATACTTTTATTGACACACTTTTTAAGAGAGCTAAAAAAGATAAAAAGATTATTTTAATATGTAATGATCAAGGCGCTATAGCTTTAGATAATTATAGAGCTAAACTCCCCAATCAGTTTTTGAATGCAGGAATATCAGAGCAAAACATAATAAGTACTGCAGCCGGTTTAGCTAAAGAGGGGTATAAATGTTTTGTGTATAGTATTTCATCATTTATTTTAACAAGGGCTTACGAACAAATAAAACTAGACTTATGTGTTGCTAAAGCTCCAGTTAAAATTTATGGAGTTGGTTGCGGTTATTCATATGCAATTGATGGCCCTACTCATCATTCTACTGAAGATACTGCTATTTTAAACGTTTTGCCTAATATTGAAATTTTTTCACCCTCAGACAATGCCTCTGTAGAAAAAATTGTAAATTATCATATAAATTCAACATCACCATCTTATGTCAGAATTGATAGAGAGTCTCCTGGGCTAGATTTTAAAAAATTAATAAATTTGAATCAAGGTTTCAGGGTCATTTTAGATAATAATAAGAATTACATTATAAGTACAGGCAACTTTCTATTTAGACTTTACGGGATGAAAGACATTTTTAGAAAAGCAAATATTGGAATTATAGATCTTTTTAAACACAAACCAATAAATAAATCTTTTATAAAAAAAATAGCTAAATGTAAAAATATTTTTTCAATCGAAGAACACAATCAAAATGGAGGTATAGGTGATATTATAAGCTCTATAATAACAAGTAAAAAACTAAAAATTAATCTATATAAGATGAGTCTTAAAGATAGTTCTACTTTTGATTACGGATCTAGAAATTATTTGTTACGTAAAAATAATTTAGAAATATATCAGATTTTGAAATTTATAAAAAATAATTTAGGTAAATGAAGAATAAATTTAATTTATCAAATATTACTAAGCTTGGCTTTGGTTGTTGGGGATTAGGTGGTGACAGCTACGGAAAACTTAATCACCAAAGAGCAATACAACTTATAAAATTTGCAATTAAAAAAAAAATAAATTTTTTTGATACCTCAAATATTTATGGTGATGGAAAATCAGAGATTAGAATTGGTAAAGCTTTAGAAGATTTAAATAGACAAAAATTATTTATCGCATCAAAAATAGGAATGATTCCACACAAACCTACTCAATGGAAAACACCGCAAAATTTTAATATAAGTTATTTAAAAAAATCTTTTTTTGAATCCTTAAGAAGACTTAATACTAATTATATAGATCTCATACAACTTCATAGTCCTCCAATCGAGTTAATCAAACATAAAAGTAAGATGAAAAAAATTTTAACTTTATTAAAAATTTTAAAAGCTGATGGACACGTTAGATATTTTGGTGTGTCGGTCAAATCACCAAAAGATGCTTTGATGGTTATTAAAAATTATAAAGAGTTTAAATTTATACAATTAAACTTTAACTTAATGGATCAAAGAGCTATAGATTATGATATTTTTAATCTTGCACAAGAGAAAAATATAAAGATTATTTCAAGAACCCCCCTTGCTTTTGGTTTTTTGTCAGGGAAGGTAAAATTCAAAAAAAAAGATGATCATAGAAAAAAATGGAGTCGAAAACAAATAAACATTTGGCAAAACGGTAAAAGTATATTTAATAATTGTATTAATAGAAAAAATATTAATATAAATTTGATTGCTTTATTGTTCTCTGTTTTTCATAAATCTGTTATTGCTACCATACCCGGCATGATGTCTGAAAAAGAAATAGTTCAAAATAGCAATTTTTTAAAAATTAAAAAATTGAATAAAAAAGAAATAAAAAATATTAGATTGATTTATAAAAAAAATAATTGGGTGGTTAAATGATAGTATCAAAAACTCCTTTTCGAATTTCTTTTTTTGGAGGTGGCACAGATTACCCTAAATGGTATTTAAAATACGGTGGACGTGTGATTTCAACAAGTATTGACAAATATTGTTATATTTCATGTAGAGAGTTGCCTCCTTTTTTTTCTCATAATCACAGGATAGTTTATTCAAAAATTGAAAACGCAAAAACAATTAATCAAATTCAACATCCTGTTGTCAAAGCAATATTGAAAAAATTTAACGTTAAAAAGGGACTTGAAATACACCACGATGGAGATTTGCCGGCAAAGTCTGGTATAGGATCAAGTTCAAGCTTTACAGTTGGTATGCTAAACGCGTTGTATGCAATGGCAAATATGAAAGTGACCAAATTTCAATTAGCAAACCAAGCAATATTTCTGGAGCAAAAAACTCTGAAGGAAAACGTTGGATCACAAGATCAAATTGCAGCTGCTTATGGGGGATTTAATTACATACAATTTAATAAAAATAGTACATTTGAAATTTTAGAAAATAATTTTCAGAAAAAAAATATTGAAAATATTGAAGAGAGTATTGTGCTTTGTTACACAAGTTTATCAAGAATTTCAGGTCATGTCGCAAAAAAAAAGCTTTCTAATTTTAAAGTAAAAAAAATTAAATTTGAAAAATTGAACTATCTTACTTTGGAAGCCGATAAATTACTTTCAAGTAAAAATTTTATACTGAAAGATTTTGCTAAATTAGTCACAGAAAGTTGGATGATTAAAAAATCTTTAGCAAATGAAGTTTCAAACAACTATATTGATGAAATATTTGAATTTTCTTTAAAAAACGGTGCTCTTGGCGGTAAACTACTTGGTGCTGGGGCAGGAGGATTTTTAATGTTTATAATCTCTAAAAATAAAAAAAAAAGAATTTATAAATAAGATGAAAAAACTAATCTGTTTTGGTATATCTTTTGATAATAAAGGATCTCAAATTTTAAATTTAAAATAATATATGACATATAAATTTCCATTAATGAAAAATAATATTTTAAGAGAAGATTTGAATAAAGTTATTAAATATTTGAAAAAAAAAGACCCTTTTTTAACACAAAAATTCAATGTTAAAGAATTTGAAAAAAAATGGTCTAAATGGCTTGGTGTCAAATACAGTGTATTTGTAAACTCTGGGTCATCAGCAAATTTATTATCTATTGCTTTATTAAAATTAAAATATCCTCAAGGTGGAGAGGTTATCGTGCCACCATTAACGTGGGTTTCAGATATTTCATCAGTGATACAAAATAATTTTAAGCCAATATTTGCTGATATAAATTTGAATAATTTGGGTATGAATGATGTAGAAATAAAAAAAAAAATTACTCAGAATACGAGAGCAGTGTTTTTAAGTCATATACAAGGTTTTAATGCTCTTTCAAAAAATCTAATAAATTTACTAAAAAAAAAAAAAATTTTACTTATAGAAGATGTTTGCGAGTCCCATGGCGCAAAGTTTTTAAATAAGAAACTCGGGTCATTTGGTTGGACTTCAAATTTTTCTTTTTACTATGCTCATCACATGAGTACAATTGAGGGAGGAATGGTTTGCACCAATGATAAAAATGCTTATCTAGATTTGTTACGTTTAAGATCACATGGAATGCTAAGAGAAGTGAGAGATCATATAAACTATAAAAAGATTTTAAAAAAGTATAAAAATTTAAATACTGATTTTATATTTTCATATCCGTCATATAATCTCAGGAGTACAGAAATAAATGCAATAATTGGATTAAATCAATTAAAAAGATTAGATAAAAATATAGTTCAGAGAAATTTAAATTTTAAATTTTTACTTAAAAATCTTGATAAAAGTAAGTATTTTACTGAATTCAAACTTACCGGCTCAAGTAATTATGCGTTTAATATAATAGTTAAACCTAAGTATAAAGAAAGGATTGATATTTTGAAAAAATTACTAACAAAGCACAAAATTGAGTTTAGAATGGGTAGCGCAGGGGGTGGAAATCAGTTGAGACAACCATACTTAAAAAACCACGTAAAAAAAGATTATTATAAAAAATTTCCAGTAACTGAACATATTCACAATTATGCAATGTATATTGGTAATTACCCTGAATTAACAAAAAATAATATTTTATTTATTTGCAAGGTTTTAAATAAAATTTAACAAAATATAAGAAATAAATAGACATCAGTCAAATTGATGGATAATTAAAAATATTATTATGACAAAAAACATTTTAGTGACAGGAGGAGCTGGATATATTGGTTCGATATTTGTACCAGAATTGATAAAATTAGGTCATAAAGTTACTGTGGTTGACAATTTTTGCTTTAAGCAAACAAGTTTGAATCACCTGTGTAATCTTAAAAATTTTAATGTGATTAATGGTGATGTGAGAGATAGAAAACTCATTAGCAGTTTATTGAAATCATACGATATTATTTTTCCACTTGCTGCTTTAGTGGGAGCTCCTTTGTGTAAAAAAAAACCCGATGAAGCAAAAAGTGTAAACTACGACTCAATTATGACTATGTTAAAAGACTTATCAAAAGATCAACAAGTTATCATGCCCACTACTAATAGCGCTTATGGTACTGGTGATAAAAATAATTTTTGTGATGAAAACAGTCCTTTAAATCCAATCTCTCAATATGCAAGCGAAAAAGTTGAAGTAGAAAAAGCATTAATGAGTAGAGAAAACTCTATTAGCTTAAGACTTGCCACTGTTTTTGGAATGTCTCCAAGAATGAGATTAGATTTACTTGTTAATGATTTTACATATAGAGCTGTATACGATGGAGCGCTTGTACTTTTTGAGGGACATTTTAAAAGAAATTATATTCACGTAAGAGATGTTTCTCGAGCTTTTATTCATTCATTAGATAATTTTTCTACTATGAAAAATAATGTTTACAACATAGGTTTAAGTGATGCGAACTTATCAAAGATAGAGTTATGTGAAGAAATTAAAAAAATTATTAAAAACTTTTATTTCATAGAAGCAAGTAATCAAAAAGATCCTGATCAAAGAAATTATATTGTATCAAACGACAAAATTGAAAAAACAAAATTTAATCCGTTATATAAATTATCTAGTGGTATAGAAGAATTAATAAAGGGTTATAAGATGATAAAAAATAGTATATATGCAAATATTTAGATATTTATTATAGAATTAAAATATGCAACAGAATTTTTTATACCTTCTTTAATTTCAGTAAATTTAAAATTAGTAAATGTTTTTTTAAAATTCGAATTATCAAGAATTTTAATTGGAGCGCCATCTTGATATTTTTTATCAAAAACAATCTTGCCTTTAAAATTGATTTCTTTGCTAATTAGTTTCGCTAGAAATTTAATTGAATAACCTTTTTTTTGACCTAAATTTATTGGATAGATAAATTCTCTTTTAGACTTAATACAAATTTCGATAAATTTTATGAGGTCATCAATATAACACCATTCTCTAACGGGTCTACCTGAACCCCAAATGTGAAATTTAGATGCATTTAAAATTTTAGCTTTTATCATTCTAATTATTAAACCGTCTAAAGCGTGAACTTTTTCAGTATCTAAATGATTTCCTGGACCATAAATACCCGGAATAATAAAATTTTTCGAAATTATTTTGTATTGAGATAAATATCCTTCTGCAACCACGTGTGTTAATCTTCTACTTGCCCCAAAACTTAAAGCGGATTTATGAGGCATGCCATTCCACCACTGACTTTCTTTTTGTATTTTGGCATTACCATCATAAGAACAATTAGCTAGTAGATTAATAATTTCTGGACTTTTTTTTAAATTTCTAGCAGCATTATAAATATTTAATGTACAGATAATATTATCATGAACAATGTCGGCTGAATTTTTTATTACGTAGTGTAAGCTACCAGTATTAGCAGCACAATTAATTATGGCATCTGGTTTAATACTATTCACTTTTGTTTCAATTTTTTTTTTATCCAGTAGATTTATTCCAGTGCTTTTAGATAAGCCGTAAACCTTATATTTTTTATTAACTAAATATGAATAAAGTTTTTTTCCAACAAATCCTGTGGACCCTACAATTAAAATTTTCTTTTTATTCATAATAGTTTTTAAAAGTTTTAAGAATATTTACTTTTTTTATATTAATAAAATTGTAAAGTTTTTTATAACATAATTTGTAATTTCTTTTATCAATATTACTATAATCTATATCATAATTAAGATTAAAAAAAATTTTTTTTAAATTATCAATTATTTGTAATTTATTTATATTAAATTCTTTTAAACCTAAATTATAAATACCTTTTATACTATTTTCCTCTATTAACATAATCATAATTCTACAAAAACTATTTATATCAATATATGGTCTAAAATTATTTGGATTAAAAATTTTAATACTTTTATTTTTTTTTACACCTTGAACAAGAGTATCTATGATATTTAGGTGGGGAGATGTTTTCTGATTTCCAAAACAAGTTGCCAATCTTAATATTAAATTCTCTTTTCTTTTTAACAGCTCTTCCTCAGCCATTAATTTTGTTTCTGTATAAAAATTAGTAATCTTAGTACTAGATCTTTCATTACATATTTTATCCTGGTAACCATAAACAGATGCACTTGATGTAAATATTATTTTTTTAAAATTTAATTGATTTATTTCTTTATTAAGATCTACATTTACTTTGTATGAATAGTTTTTATTTTCCTCACAGCTTTTACCAATTATAGAAGCAAAATTTATACATATAGAGTTTTCCTTTATTTTTTTTGGAAAGCGGTACTTATTTCCAATATTTCTTTTAATCTTTATAATTTCAATATTTTGAAGTTTGCTATTTTTAAAAAACTTATGGAGACTTTTACCTAAAAATCCATTACTACCAATAATATAAACTGTTTTCATTTAATAAAATGTATTTTAATTTTGAGAAATATTACAACAAAAGAATTCCAAAAGATGCAATTTTTTTTGATGTAGGGGCTAACAAAGGTGATTGGTCTTTCAAAATAAAAAAAAAATATTCAAATGCAAAATTTTATTGTTTTGAGCCAATACCAAAAATTACAAAAAAATTTAAAAATCAAATTTTGTATAATGTTGCTGTAGATAAAAAGTCTTCAAAAAAAAATAATTTTTTTATTACAAAAGAAAATGTTACATCATCTCTATTGTTACAGAATAGATCAATAATTAATAAATTTATAACTTTCAAAGATAGCAAGGGATTAATCCACAGAAAATCTGACTATAACATAGTAAAAGAAATATCTGTTGAAACAGTAAGGCTAGATCAAATTATCAGGCAAACGAAAATTCAAGAAATTCATTACCTAAAAATTGACGCCGAGGGAAATGATTTAAATGTATTACAAAGCCTTGGCTCGTCTATAAATAAAGTTTGGGGTTTTGAGTTAGAAACATGGAATAGTAAAAATACTTTATGGAAAAATCAAAAATGGTTAGGAAAATGTATTAAATATATAAAATCAAAAAAATTTGTTATTGCAGAAAAGTTTGTACATGGAAAAGGCTTAAGCACTGATTTATTATGTGTACGTAAAGATTTATTTAAAAGATGAGAATTAAGAATTTAATTTAATTAACCATGCGTGACCTCGAAATCTATCGTAATCACTAATTTGTTTTAATATTATATTTCTATAACTTGTAACTTCACTTTCATTAACAAAGTATTTACTTGATCCCATGGTTTTAAATTTCCTCAACACTTGTACATTTTGAAATTTGTCATCAATTAGTGAATTTAAATATTCATCTTCATCAAAATCACCATTTTTAATTGCGTATTTTTCGCTTTCCATAAATAAAGATTTAGAAGATGTGTTAGGGATTAGAATTATCTTATCTCTAAGTTTCTTAATAGATGATACATATTCTACTTTAAAATCATTTGGAAAAATATTCATTATAGCTTTTATAAATGCATCATTATATGCATTATCATATGTATATATTTTGTTAATTTTTTTTTTTATTAAATAATTTGCTATCTTATTCGCTGATGTTCTACATGGAATAGAGTCACTAAATAAAGTGAAAATAGTAAAAATAAATTGCAAAAAGATAGAGGCAATTACAACAAAATAAATAACCTCTGTTTCTTTAAGGATGATGTTTAAAGAGTAGCTAATAAGAATAAGCATAGTTGGTAAAACAGAAAAATAAGCTTTTGCAACTTTTAAACCTTTGGTAAATTCATGAATAAAAATTGGAAATATCGATAATAAAAAAATTAGAATTAAACTTAAAAGATTGTCAATATCTAAATTGATTAGCAATTTACATATTATAAAACCAATTGCAAAAATATAGATTAGATAAATAATTGGAATATATAAAAGTAAAATTTTGTGTATCCATATCAAACCACCACCCCTAAAATTACTTGGTATTATATGTTTAAAAATTCTCATTTGATCATCTTTATCATACGCTCTAAAATGACTTGCCCATTCAGTAACATTTAGCCAGGATATATGTTTTTTTAAATTTAAAATAAAATCTTTTTTTGGAAAAAAAATATGAATCATAGTTATAAAAAAACCAAAAAATAAAAAAAATAATGAATTTATAAATAAATAATTAGTTTGAAAAAAAAGAAATTTAAGAATAATTATTATTAAAAATAAATTGATTAAGCTTAAAATGGTATCAGTATACTCTTTAAAATAACTATTAATTTTTTTTTTTAAAAAAAAAATACATCCATAAAAAATAAATAAAAAGAAATATATGTCTTTATCTAATTTAATATTTTCAAGAAAAAAATCAAATTCGATAATTTGACTGTGTTCGATAAATAATGCGATGAAAATTAAATAGACGTATTTTCTAGATGCGCTAGAGGAAAAATAAGATACACCAGTGCAAAAACCAGCAAAAAATATTAATAAATTTTCGTATGAGGAAAAAGAACTATGAAAGCTTGTTTGTATTAATAATATAGAGATTAAAAAAAAGGTTTGTGAAAGCAATATATGCCCGATATAAATAGAAATATAATGAGACCAAAGGCTCGTAACGTAAACTAAAGATATTAAAAAACCAATATTAGGATTAAAATAATTTGAAATTATAAAATAAATTAAAATTGGTGAAAAAAAATTCGAAATTAAAGCTAGTAAAATATTATTAAAGTCTGATAAATCTTTTTTGTTTAAAAATTTTAAAATTAACCTCAAAAAAATTGCCCAATACTCCCTTTGCTGACTTCTATTAAAATTTATAGCATGCATTTTAGACGGCCAATCAAATAGATTTATCTTTGAGGCTGCCAAGACCATTTTTTCATTGTCCGTTCTTAAAGGTGCTCCCCAATAACAGTTTTTCTTTGTTGAAAAATACAGGATACAAAAAAAAAAAATAGATAGTAAACTAATTATAAAAATATGTGTTATAATATTTAATTCAATCACTTTAAAATATATTAAAAATAATAATTATAACAAATATAACAATTCATGGATCTTACAATAATAATACCAACTAAAAATAGGCCTCAGTTTATTAAAAAACAGTTGATATATTATCGTAATCAAGATTTTAAAGGTAACATCCTTTTTTTAGATTCTTCATCAAAAGAAATCTTTAACAAAACAAAAAAATTTATTTTTAAAAATAATTATACAAAAACAGAGATTTTTAACATAGAGGGTACGAGTTTTGATACATTTAAATCGAAAGCTTCAAAAGTAAGCACAAAGTATATTCTATTTTCAGGTGATGATGATTTTTATATAGTAAAATCTTTAATAAAAATGATTGGTAATTTAGAAAAATCACCAAAAATAATTGGAATTACGGGCAAAGCTTTTCAAATAGAAACCGGCGGCATTAATAATGACAAAGTATTGTCATATAATTTTTACAATATCAGACCAAGTATGCATCAAAATCCTTTAGAAAGATTAAAAAAAATAACTAAAAATTATAGTGTTGTACTGTTTTCAATATTAGAGACTCAAAAATTCTTAGAAGTTGTAAACAGGATACCCACTTCTAAAAAAATGCATTTTACTTTTCAGACTGAACTTTTGCCATGTTTCTTAATTGTACTTAGTGGAAGAATAAAAAAAATTAATCAATTATTTTTATTTAGATTAGTAGGGCATAGTAGAGTGCAACATAAAACCTGGGATCAATTAAAAAAAAATAGATTTTTTAACAATTCATATTTAATGAGTATAAATATCATTATTAATTTTATTAGAATAAAAAAAAAAAATACAAAAAAAATAAAGTCTGATGTAAAAGATTATATTGACTCATACTTTTCACACTCAAACGACATTCAGCAAAAAAATCAATATAAAAAAATTTTTACTAAAATTACCTCAAGAATATTAAGATTATGCTTTGGTGAATATTTTTATTTCAAATTGAAAAATTATTTGTATGGTAATGACGCTTATCAAACTTTAAAAAATAATAGTAGTTATAAGAAGCATTTTAATTATTTAAAAAATAATATTATTAAAAATGGTTGAAAAAAATTTTTTAACACAGCTAATTAAAGAGTTTTTCTTTTCAAATTATATATTTAGACCAAAAGATAAAGTTAAAATTTTAATTTTAATTTTTATGATAATTATTGCAACCGCTGTTGAACTTTTTAGTATTAGCTTATTTATCCCTTTAATTTCCTCCATATTAGGGGGAGATATCGGTAAAAATTATCTTAATTTTTTTAATAAGTTATTTAATATAAATCAGTACTCGCCAATCTTTTTTGTAATAGTAATATGTTTTATATACTTCATTAAATTTTTATATTTAAGTTTTTTAAACATATTTAAAAATAATTTTTTATTCAGTTTTAATTTCTATTTATCATCGGTTCTTTCGAAAAATTATATATCGCAAAATTATTTATTTTTTTTAAAAAATAAATCAAGTGAATTAATAAGAAATGTCTTAGTTGAAACTAATTTTCTAACTAGTAGAGTACTTTCATGTAGTATTCAATTAATTTCAGATTTATTTTTATTGATAACTTTTTTTACATTTCTTTTGTTTATTGAAACTTTAGGCACTATTATAGTTACAAGTATCTTGATTTTTAGTTGTACAATTTATTTTTTATTAATTAAAAAAAAATTAGCCATTTGGGGAAACACCAGATTTATTGAAGAAGGCAAACGATTAAAATTTTTACAAGACATATTTTTTCCAATAAAGGAAATTAAAATTCTACAGGGCGAGAATTTTTTTTTAAACCGTTTTCTCACCTCGCACAAAAAAACTAATACAATCTCTAAGTATGATAGTATAATAGGAAGCCTTCCAAGATTAGCATTGGAATTTTTATTTATTATTGGTTTTACAATTTTGATCTTGATAATGTACTCAAGTTTAAAAAACTCAGAACAAATTTTAATTACGTTGGGTATATTTGCCATAGCAGCTTTTAAATTACTACCAACATTCAATTCAATATTAAATTCTGTTCAAAAAATTAGCTTAGGTAAAGTTTCGTTCTTTAAAATATTAGAACAATTAAAAAATTCAAATTATATCAGTAAAGATTTTATCACAGATAAACCAATAAATTTTAATCAAGTAATTGAATTAAAAAATGTGGAGTTTAGCTACGGTGATGAAAAAATTAAAAATTTAAAAAATACAAACATTTTTATAAAAAAATCAACTATACATGGCATTTACGGTAGGAGCGGTGCTGGAAAAAGTACAATCTTAAACATCATTGTTGGTTTATTAGAACCTTCTAAAGGAGAGGTCTTAGTTGATGGAATATCAATTTATAATAACCTCAAAGCCTGGCAATCAGTTATTGGCTATTTACCACAGGATACTTTCTTACTTAATGATAAAGTAAAAAATAATATTGCCTTAGGAATAAATGATAATGAAATAGATAATGATATTTTAAAAGAAGCAATGAAAAAATCTAATTCATATGAGTTCATACAAAAACTACCTAAAGAGGAAGAAACAATAATAGGAGGTGAAGGAGATGGTTTATCAGGTGGTCAAAAACAAAGAATTGGTATTGCAAGAACTTTATATCGTAATTCAAAATTATTAATATTCGATGAATCTACAAGCTCCCTCGATTCTGATAATGAACAAATGGTATTGAATACTTTATACAAACTTAAAAGTGAAAAAACAATAATCATAGTTTCTCATAAAAAGTCTTCATTGGATATCTGTGATGAAGTGACAGAAATTAAATAATGAAATTTAGATTAAGTATAGTCGGAGCAGGAGTAATTGCACAAGAATACTTAAAAGTTTTACAGGAAATTAAAAATTTAAAAGTTGTAGGCATTCATAGCAGAACAAAAAAGAAAGCAATAGATTTAAAGAAGAAATTTAATATAAAAAAAGTTCATTCAAGTATTGAAGAAATGTATGAAGCAGAAAAGCCACACGGAGTAATTATCACCACATCAATAGAGGAAACAAAAAATGTATTAAAAGAATGTATTAAATTTAATTGGAAAATTTTAGTTGAAAAACCAGTTGGTTACAATTTGGAAGAATTTTATAAAATAAAAAAGTTAATTAAAAAAAAAATTCAAAATGTTTATGTAGCAATGAATCGAAATCATTTTGAAAGTACATTAATGCTGAAAGATGAAATAAAAAATAGAAAAATAAAAAGGATAATATTTGTACAAGATCAAGAAAATAATCTATTTAAAAAAAATGAATATCATAAAAAGGTTATTAAAAATTGGATGTATGCAAATTCAATACACCTAATTGACTATTTTAGAATGTTTGGAAGAGGCCAAATTAAAAATGTTAAGACCACTCATACAAAAATTTCTAAAAATAAAAAAATTGTTAATGCAGAAATAAATTTTTCGTCTGGCGATCTAGGGATTTATAAATGTTTTTGGAATTTAAATTCTCCTTGGGCGGTAAGTATAATTTATGAAGATCAGAGATTTGAATTAAAACCTCTTGAAATTATGAATTATTATGTAAGAAATTCAAAAATAAAAACTTTTAAACCAAAAAAAAACGATCTTAAGTTCAAACCTGGTTTTAAGTTACAAATTGATAAATTTTTAAAAAAAATTCAAGGATCGAAAAATAAACTTTTACCTGATATTAGAGATAGTGAATTTACAATGAAATTAATTAATCAAATTTATAAGAAATGAAAAAACTAAAAGTGTATATTACCGGGGGATCTGGTTTATTATCTGTAAATCTGGCAACACTATTAAATAAAAAATTTGAAATCTTTCTAAATCTACATAAAAAAAATATCAAAATTAATAATACTAAAAACGTTAAAATAGATTTAATGAATTACTCTAAAATTAAATTTTTTTTTTTAAAATATAAACCTGATGTTATCATACATACAGCAGCTATATCAAATATTGAATATTGTGAAATGTATAAAAAAAAATGTAAATCAGTCAATATTGAAACGACAAAAAATATCTCAAAAGTATGTAAATTGCTAAATATTAAATTAATATTTATATCTACTGATCATTTATTTTCTGGTGTCAAAAAGTTTTATAAAGAAAGTTCAAAATGTAAACCTCTAAATTATTATGCTAAATCCAAACTTATATCTGAAAATTTTATTAAAAAGTATTTAAAGAATTATTTGATATTAAGAACCAATTTTTATGGCATAGGACCTAAATATCGAAGTTCATTTAGTGACTGGATAATTGAAAATTTAAAAAAAAACAAAAGATTTTAATGTTTAAAGATGTATTTTTTACTCCTATTTTAATTAATGATTTTTCTGAAATTTTACAATGTTTAATTAAAAATAATATAAACGGTACGTTTAATGTTTCTGGGCAAGAGAGAATTAGTAAATATAAATTTGCTATTAAGTTAGCAAAAATATTTAATTATGAACCTAATCTTATAGAAGAAGCTAGTATAAAACAGACAAGATTAGTACGTAGGCCGTTAGATATGAGTTTAGATAATAAAAAAATAAAAAATGTTATGTCAAAAAAATTTAAGACTATTAATCAGTCATTAAGATATTTAAAAAAAATTACTAATTCTAATTATTATAGAAAAATAAAAAGTATTTAGCTTAATGATAACTAAAATTTATAATAAAATATTTGTTTTTTTTATAAGTACAAAGTTTTATTTTTTTGAAAAATTTTTATATTTTTTAAACAAAAAAAAATTACCAGCGCTAATTCAAAAAGAAACTCCATTAATTTCTATAATTTGTCCGACTTTTAATAGATCTAAAATGTTAGAAACTAGATCTGTTCCGTCTGTTTTAAGTCAAACATATAAAAATTTTGAAATGTTAATTATTTGTGATGGATGTACTGATAACTCAAAAGAAGTTTTAGCAAAATTTAATGATAATAGAATTAGAGTATTCGAAATCGATAGAAATAAGAAGAGATATCCTCCTACTGTTGAAAATCATTGGTTTGCAGGACCCGTAATGGCTAATAATAAAGGTTTAAAAAATGCTATCGGGGATTGGATAGCAAGAATTGATGATGATGATATATGGACAAGCAATCATCTAGAAGATCTTTTGAAACATGCAAAACATACAGAATCTGATTTTGTATCAAGTTCTTATTTATTAAAAAAAAATAATGAAGAAAAAATCATAGACGTAAAAAACGATATACCAAGAATAGGTGGTGTTCAAACATGGCTGTATGCTGGTTATTTAAAATTTGCTAAGTATAATATTAATTGTTGGAGAAAATCCTGGGATAAAGTAAATGATATTGATTTACAATATAGGTTATATAACTGTGGTGTTAAAATGAGTTTTCTCGAAAAAGTAACTTGTATAATTGAACCAAGACCAAATGAAACAGAAACCGGAATAAAGGCGTATAAAAATTCAAAAGAGGAATATAAAAAAAAATATGAGTTCAAATAGAAAAATTATAAAGAACAAAGAATTAAATGAAAAAGATTTTTCTAATCAAAAATTTTTAAATCAAGATTTTCAGGATTGTCTCCTTAAATGGTCCAATTTTGAGAATACAAAATTCACAAATATTAATTTCGTTAAATGTGATATTGGTGAAAGTAACTTTAAAGGTAGTAATTTTACAAACTGTAATTTTAATTTAGTTAAAGCATTCCATATGGATTTTTCTGGTTCACTTTTTACAAATTGTATATTTCAAGAATTTGATATGCGAGACTCCGAACTCGATAGTATTAATATTCAAAATAGTACTTTCAAAAAATCAGTATTAAGAGGTTCTCACTTTAAAAATTCAATCCTAATTAATAATAGTTTTGATAAGTGTGATATGAAAAAAAGTATTTTTAATAATGCAAAGTTTGATTCTATTTCATTTCAATCAAGTGATTTATTTATGTCTAAATTTGAGCAAAATATTTTTAAAGAAACTGTAATAAAATCGTGCAATATAATGTTTGCATTATTTAAAGGAGAAAATTCTGATAAGATTAAAATAGTAAATTGCAATAAAGAAAGAACAAAGTTTGAAAATTAACTTGCAACGACTGGATTTGATGATAAACCCCTTACTATTATGAGACCTTTATCAGAAATGTCTGTCATTCAAATAGAGGTGACAAATGCATGCTTTTTAAAATGTGCTAATTGTACAAGACATGTTGGTCATCATAGAAAACCTTTTTTTATGGATTTGGATTACGTTGAAAAGGCAATTGATTCTTTAGAGGGATTTGAAGGAAATATTGGAATGATGGGCGGAGAACCAACTCTTCATCCTAAATTTGACGAGATATGCAAAATTTATCAAAAAAAAATACCCAGAAGAAAAAGGGAATTCTGGACAGCTGGTTGGCAGTGGAGCAAAAAAAAGGAAATCATCTTGGATACCTTCGATAAAGATAGAATAGCCTACAACGAGCACTCTACACCCGGAGGAAAGCATACACCTCTTTTAGTAAGTATTGACGAAGTTGTTGAAGATAAGAAGTTGATGTGGGAAATGATTGATAATTGCTGGATCCAAAGTCAGTGGTCAGCAGCCATAACTCCTAAAGGAGGATTTTTTTGCGAAGTGGCTGCATCTTTAGATTATTTATTTGAAGGACCAGGAGGTTATGACATCAAAAAAGGTTGGTGGAAAAAAAATCCAAAAGAATTTCAAGATCAAGTCAAAAGATATTGCACAGGTTGCAGTGGAGCTTTACCGATGAAAAGTGAGAGTGATGGTTTTGGCGGAAGAAAAGGTCCTGCTTATGATACTGTATCACCCGAAAATTTAAAAAAATTGAAAAAAATTGGATCGCCAAAAGCTTTAACTGATCATGTCAAAATATTTGATAAGAAATATACAGAAAAAGATTTAGAAAATAATTTGGAAGATTGGAATCCATCTCATTTTAAACCTTTTGTTTCTCACGATCCGAAAGACTATGAAAATAAAGATAAAAAAGTTGATCCAACAAAAAGTGGGAAGTTTTAATTTTTAAAAAAAATTATGAAGTCTGTTTTAGTTACTGGAGCAGAAGGATTTATTGGATCTCATCTCGTTCAAAAATTGATATCAAAAAAAATAAAAGTAAGAGCATTCGTCCAATACAACTCATTTAATAACTGGGGTTGGTTAGAGGACCTGAAATCTTCAGAAAAAAAAAAATTAGATATCTACTTAGGTGATATTAGGGATATTAATTCAGTTAAAAAATCTTTAAAAAATTGTGATGCAGTTGCTCATCTTGCTGCACTAATAGCAATTCCTTACTCTTATGTATCGCCGGACACATATATTGACACTAACATAAAGGGAACAACAAACATTTTACAATGTTGTAGAGAAATGAAAATCAAAAAGATAATTCACACATCTACAAGCGAGGTTTATGGAACAGCTAAATATATTCCAATTGATGAAAATCATCCCTTACAAGGTCAATCTCCTTATGCTGCAACGAAAATTGGAGCGGATCAAATAGCGTTATCGTTTTACAGATCATTTGATTTACCAATCGTTATTTTAAGACCATTTAATACGTTTGGTCCAAGACAATCAGCAAGAGCAATTATACCTACAATTATTACCCAAGCCTTAAAAAAAAATAAAATTAAATTAGGTAATTTAACACCCACCAGAGACTTCAATTATATAGATGACACGGTTAACGCATTTATTAAGTGTTTACTATCTAAGAAAAATTTATCAGGTGAAGTTATTAACATTGGATCAAATTATGAAATATCAATTCAAAAAACTGTACATGAAATTTTAAAAATTTTAAAAATTAATAAAGATGATATTTTATTAAATGATAAAAATAGGCATAGACCAAAAAAAAGTGAAGTTGATAGATTGTGGTGCAACAACAAAAAAGCCAAAAGACTATTGAATTGGAAGCCCAAATATAGCGGGATTCATGGTTTCAAAAAGGGTTTATTAAAAACTATAGATTGGTTTAGAAAAGAAGATAACCTTAAAAAATATAAAGCTGACATTTATAATGTATAAATATGTTGAATTTAGCTAACAAAATTATAAACGAAATTAAAAAGACGCTAAAAAAAAAAAAATCTGGAATCCATGAGCCTGTTTTTTCAAATAAAGAAAAACAGTATTTAAATGATTGTATCAACAAATCTATTGTTTCATCAACTGGCTCAAGTTCCAATAGCTATTCAAAAAAATTTATATCTAAACTAAAGTCTATCACAAAATCAAAATATATTATTTTAACAAATACAGGAAGTGCAGCTTTGCATGCTTCTTTTCTTGTTTCTGGTTTGAAAGAAAATTATGAAATACTGATGCCGTCACTAAATTATATCTCCAATGCAAATAGTTTGTTATTATGTAAAGGTATACCGCATTTTATTGAAATAGATGAGTTATCTCTAGGCGCAGATATTCCAAAATTAGAAAAGTACATATCTAACATAGCAAAAGTGAAAAATGGTAAACTCTATAATAAAAAAACAAAAAATAGAATTTACGGTTTACAAGTTCTTCATACTTATGGAATGCCGTCTAATATTGACTTGATAATAAAGTTTGCAGAAAAGTTTAAACTATTTGTTATTGAAGATTCTGCTGAGGCACTTGGGTCGTATTATAATAAAAAGCATGTCGGAACATTTGGCGATATAGCGGCATTAAGTTTTAATGGTAATAAAATAATTACCACAGGTATGGGTGGAGCCATAATGACAAATAATTTCAAACTTTACAAAAAGGCAAGCAGTGTCATTCAATTGTCAAAAAAAGATCATAAATGGAAGTATGAATATAGTGATATAGGCTTTAATTATAGATTACCGAATATTAACGCAGCGATTGGACTTGCTCAAATTGAAAAATTGGAAATTTTTTTGAAATTAAAACTAAAACTATCGATGAGATATAGAAAATGTTTTACTAAATTTAGTAAAGAATTAAAATTTTTTGAAGAAAGTAAGAATTGCAAAAGCAATAATTGGCTTAATACAATAATTTTAAATAATAACTATAAAAAATTTAGAGATAAAATTTTGGAAATTTCTAACAAACAGGGATTAGGCATGAGAGGGCCATGGCAGCTTTTACACAAGGTACCACATTTAAAAAAATTCCCCAGAATGAATTTGAAAGTTACTGAAAATTTGTCAAAAAGAATAATCAACCTTCCAAGTTCTGCAAATTTATAAATGCAAACTAATTTGTTTGAAAACATATTTGATGACTTATCAAAAAATATAACACCACCTTTGGATATGCATGTTCATACTAATTGGACAGATGGTAAAAATTCAGTAAGCGAAATTTTTAAAGCAGCAGACAAAATCAATTTAAGTCATATTTTTTTCAGTGAGCATAGCAGACAGGAGAGCGGAGATTGGTTTTTAGATTTCAAAAAAGAGGTGACTGATAATAATAAAAAAAATAAATGTATAGGAATAGTAGGCACTGAAGTAAAAGTATTAAATTATAATGGAGATCTAGATCTTTCTAAGTTAATATTGAAAAATTCTGAATTAGTCATGGCAAGTGTACATAGGTTTCCAGGGGAGAAAGGCAATATATTAAATAATACAAAAAATTATGACAAAGATGAAGTTATAAAAATTGAGTATAATTTATCTATGGCAGCTTTAGAGAACCCTCAAACAAATATCTTAGGTCATCCTTTTGGAATGTCACTAAAAAGATTTAAAATAATACCACCAATAAAACTTTTTGAGCAATTAATTAAAAAATCAGCTATTGAAAAAAAAGCATTTGAAATAAATATTAGTTATCACCCAAATATAGTTGAATTAATACAAATCTGTTTAAAAAATAATTGCTTAATTTCTATTGGTTCGAATGCTCACACAGATAAAGAGGTTGGAAAAATAAATTTGTTTCTAAAAAAGGAATATGAAAAAAAAAATTAATATACTTATTACGGGTGCAGGAAGTGCTGTTGGGCAAGGTATTATAAAGTGTCTTTGCAAAAGAAGATCTAAATTAAATTTAATACCCTCAGATATCTCTCCGTTGAACGCTGGTTTATATTTTTTAAAAAAATCAATTATAATTCCCAAAGTAGAACAAAACGGTTCACTAAATAAAATTATAATGTTATTAAGAAAAATCAAAGCAAAAGCATTGTTTGTTGGTTCGGAGTATGAAATTGAGTTTTTCTCTAAAAATAAAAATATTATTGAAGAAAAAACCAATACTAAAATCTTTGTTTGTAATTATGAAAACGTAAAAAAAGGTAATGATAAGTATAAAACACATTTATTTTTAAAAAAAAATAATTTTTTAACACCTGAAACTTTTGAATTAGAAAAAAAAAATAATTACAAAATCTTTAAAAAAATAAAATTTCCATGCTATGCTAAACCAAAAATAGGAACATCGTCAAGGGGTGTATTTGTAATTAAAAGTTTAAAAGATTTTCAGGATTTAAAACTTGATAACAAAAAGTACGTAATACAAAATCGGGCAGGTGATAAAAATAAAAAGGAAGAGTATACTGCCGGTTTATTTATAGATAAAAATAAAAAGATATTTGGTCCAATTATTATAAGAAGAATAATTAAGAATGGTACAAGCTGGACCTCAGAAGTAATCAAAAATAAAAAATTTTCAGAATATTTAAGAAAAGTTTCGTATAAATTCAATTCAGAGGGTAGTGTAAACTTTCAGTTTTATGAAAAAAAAGGTTTACCAGAAATTTTTGAAATAAATCCTAGAATTTCAGGAACTTGTTCGATAAGATCTTATTTTGGCTTCAATGAACCTGAAATGTATATTGATCATTTTTTAAATGATATAAAACTCAAAAAACCTGAAATTAAAATGGGCATGTGTTTGAGGTTTAATCAAGAAATATTTATTGATAATTTTAATTTTAAAAAAATTAAAACTAATAAGGGAAAAAAAGTAAATGCAAAAATTAAACAATGGTTCTGATGTTTTACTTTTTGGCTGTTCAGGCTTACTAGGCCAGTATATTGTTTATGAGTTAAACAAAAAAAAAATAAATTATTTCTCTTTTTCACGAAAAAAACCTCGCAACGTTGAAAGGAAAAAATGGTATTCATTACATTTAGAAGAAAAAATTAATGAAAAAAATTTAAACAAGATTAAACAAGCAAAGTTTGTAATTTTGAATGCAGCTTTAAAACCAAACCTAAAAAATAAAAAATATAGTGAATATAGAAAATGCAATGTTGATTTTATAAATCAAATTTTGATATTGCAAAAGAAATATAAATATAAAATTATTTATATTTCGAGTATATTCAAAAATAGACAATTTTATAAAAAAAAAAAATTAACTGACCAAAATGTATTTTATTTAAGAAGTAAGCTAAGTGCAGAAAATCTTATAAAACAAAAAAGTAAAAAAAATCGATATTTAATAATAAAAACGACATCAATTTATGGTTATGGTTTAGATAAACATAAATTTATACAAAAAATGATAAAAAATAAGACTTCAAATAATAAATATTTTGATAAAGAGATTTATAATTTTATACATGCCTATGATATTGCGAGTTTTATAGTTAATTCAATAAAAAAAAGTTATTATGGAATAAGGTATTTAGTAGGCGATTATATATCATTTGAACAAATTTATAACTTAATTAATAATAATAAGTATTATTATGCTACAAATATTGAAAAAAAAAAATCTTTTTTTTATACAAAAAGCAAATTTAACTTTAAAAGAAAAATTAATCTAAAAAAAGGAATAAATTTATTAAAAAATAATAAATTTTTATAAATGACAAAAATTATAGCAGAAGTTGGTATAAACCATAATGGAAGCTTATCAATTGCAAAAAAATTAATAGATAATGCTAAATCTGCAGGAGTGGATATAGTTAAATTTCAAACTTTTGTTCCTGAAGAAGTAGTTATTGCAAATTTAAAATTAGCACCATACCAAAAAAAAAATTTACCTCTAAATAAACAGCAATCAATGTTAAATATGATTAGTAAGTATTTTCTTAATTTTCAAGACCAAAAAAAACTTTTTAATTATTGTAAAAAAAAAAAAATTCAGTTTTTATCATCTCCATTTGATAAGCAGAGTGCCGAGTTTTTACTAAAAGAATTAAAATTAAAAGTAATTAAAATACCAAGTGGGGAGATAACAAATTACCCATTACTAAAATATATTTCAAAATTTAATGTAAAAATAATATTGTCTACGGGAATGAGTAGATTGGATGAAATAAAAAATGCGATTAATATTTTAAAAAAGGGTAGAAAAATAAAATTAAAAAATATTTGCATTCTCCATTGTCATACTGATTATCCTACTAAATTGAGCGACTGTAATCTTAATTCAATTAATTTTATAAGACGTCACTTAAATGTTAAAGTCGGCCTTTCTGACCATACAAATTGTAATAATGCAGCTTTTTTAGCCGTTGCCATGGGCGTTGAATACATTGAAAAGCATATAACATTAAATAAAAATATGAAGGGTCCTGATCATAAGGCTAGTCTTGAAACTAAAGATTTAATTGACCTAGTCAGAATGGTGAATAAAGCTAAACAAATTTTAGGTACATTTCATAAAGAACCAACAAAAAATGAATTAAAAAATATTATTTTTGCTAGAAAATCAATAGTTGCATCAAGGCCTATAAAAAAAGGAGAAATGTTTAGTGAAGAAAACATGACAACTAAAAGGCCTCTTTTGGGAAAGCCAGCATCTGATTGGAAAGAATATATTGGTAAAAAAGCTAAAAAAAACTTTAAGAATGATGAGTTTATAAAATGAAAATCTTGGTAGCTAGTAGTTCAAGAGCAGATTATGATTTGCTTCATCCGATAGTATTAGAACTTAACAAAGTAAAAAAAATTAAATGTGAATTTTTAATCACAGGTTCACATTTTAGTAAGTTACTTTCAACAAAACTAAATAAAAATACAGATAATAAAATTGTAAAAAAATACCTAAATATTTTAAATAAAAAAAAAACTAACACTGAGTTAATTTTTTCTAATGCAATAAAAAAATTTAGTGGGTATTTAAATAGAAATAGACCGGATATTTTGATGGTACTTGGCGATAGATTTGAAGTTTTTTCCTTAGTAATTTGTGCAACTTTTAAAAAAATTCCAATTGCACATATTTCTGGAGGAGAACTCACCGAAGCCAGTATGGATGATTCTATTAGGCATAGCATTACTAAGCTCTCTCACTTTCACTTCGTTGCGAATGATATATATAAAAAAAGAGTTATTCAGTTAGGTGAAAATCCTAATCAAATTTTTATTACTGGTGGCACAGGTATTGATAATATAAAAAATTTAAATTTTTACAGCAAAAATCAACTAGAGAAAATTTTATGTTTTAAATTTAAAAAGTATAATTTTATCCTAACTTATTTACCTGTAACTTATCTAAACAATCAGACTTCACATAAAAAGGAAATAAATACTATAATATCAGCACTAGCTAGTTTTAAGGATTGTAATATTTTTATAACTTATCCCAATCTTGATGAAGGAAGTAGAGAGATAATTAAAGAAATAAAAAATTTTAAAAAAAATAATAAGAATATTAAAGTTTTTAAAACCTTAGGAAAAGCAAGATATTTATCTATTTTAAAACATTTTGACTGTCTTATAGGAAACTCATCTAGCGGTATAACCGAGGCTCCTTATTTGGGTATTCCAACAATTAATATTGGAGACAGACAAAAGGGAAGGTTAAAATCCAAAAGTATAGTTGATTGCAATCCAAATCGAATGGAAATTATTAAAAAAGTAAAAAAAATACTTAATAAAAAATTTAGACATAAAATACAAAATCAAAAAACCTATTACGGCAGTGGTAATTCAAGTAAAAAAATTGTAAATATAATTAGAAGAATTAGTTTAAAACATATTCTTAATAAAAAATTTTATAATATTAAATGAGTCAGAAAGAAATTTTTTGGTGTAAAAATTGTGTAGTTATGTCTACAAGACCCAGAACTACGTTTGATGAGAGAGGCTTTTGTTCAGCTTGTCAATGGTCTGAAGAAAAACAAAATTTAAATTGGAAGCAAAGGGAAAAATTATTAGAAAATCTGTTAAACGAATATAGATCAAATGGAAAAAAATATGATTGTATTACAACTGTAAGTGGAGGTAAGGATGGTTCATATGTTTCTTATAATTTAAAACATAAACATAAGATGAATCCATTGGCTGTTACTATCAGACCTATAATGGAGACTGAATTAGGAATTAAAAATCTAACATCTTTTGTTAATAGTGGCTATGATCATATTCATGTCACGCCTAACGCTGAAGCTATGAGAAAACTAAATAAAATTGGCTTAATAGAAATGGGTTTTCCTTACTATGGTTGGTTAATCGCAATACACTCTGCAGTTTTAAGAGTGGCTGTTCAGTTTAATATTCCATTAGTTTTTTATTCTGAGGATGGTGAGGTTGAATATGGTGGTGATGCAAAATATAAAAATGACGGATTGTACGGTGTAGATTATATGATTTCCCGATACTTAGAATCGGGTTACGAAAAAGTGTTAAAAGAAGCTAATTTAACGGAATTAGAAAAATATTGGTTCAAAATGCCAGAGCCAGAAGAGTTAAAAAAATTGAAGCTGACTGTTACACATTATGGTTTTTATGAAAACTGGGATCCTTATAGAAACTACGAAATTGCAAAAAAATTTTGTGGGCTACAAGAAAATGAAGATTTAAATGAGGGAAGTTATACAAATTTTGCTCAAACAGATCAAAAAATTTACGCGTTACACGTATACTTCATGTATTTAAAATTTGGGTTTGGAAGAACAACTCAAGATGCAGGCATAGATGTAAGACGTGGAGCAATGACACGTGAACAGGCTGTCCAATTAGTAAAGATGTATGACAATATTTATCCCGAACAATTATTTGAAGAATATTGTGAATATTATCAAATGGATATGAAAGATTTTTTAGATAATATTGATAACTGGGCCAATAAAGATCTATTTGAGAAAAAAAACATTTGGATACCAAAGTTCGAAATTAAATAATAAAAGTGAAAAAAAAAATTCATATTCTTGACTGTGGATTCGGTAATATTGAGTCCGTAAAAAACGCTTTAGATTATTTAGAAATTGATAATCACATTTTAGATAATCTTAACAATATTAAAAATATATCGCATTTAATATTACCTGGAGTTGGTAATTTTAACACATGTATAGATATACTCAAAAAAAAAGAATTGATACATCAAATAAAAAATTACGTAGAAAAGAAAAATTTTTTACTGGGCATTTGCGTAGGCATGCAATTATTATTTGAATATGGTGATGAGGGTGGAGGTACTGAAGGTATTAAGTTATTTAAAGGTAACTGTAAAAGACTGGAAAACATCAATAATTTACCTTTACCACATATTGGATTTAATGTCGTAAAAAAACCAAATAGCTTAATGTGGAAAGATATAAATGAAAACTCAAATTTTTATTTTGTACATGAATATGGTATTGATGAAAATCAACTAAAAGGAGAAGCAGATATTAAATATGGTGTTACAAAATATACAAATAAATTTATTTCTTACGTAGAAAATAAACACGGGAATATTTTTGGTGCTCAATTTCACCCCGAAAAAAGTCAATCAAACGGTCTAAAATTTTTAAGAAATTTTTCAATTTTATGATTAATAAACGCATTATTTTTTCACTTTTATATGCCGATGGCTTTTTTCATTTAAGTAGAAATTTTAGGTTACAAAAAGTTGGAAATGTAGAGTGGATAAAAAATAATTACGGTTTTGGGGAGACCTGTAATTTTATTGACGAGTTAATAATAACTTTTGTAAAAAGAAATCCAACATTTGAGGACTATATTCAATATTTTGATGATATAAATAAACTAAGAAAGAAAATATTTGTTCCCATTATACTTGGAGGAAGAATAATGAGCTTCAAAAATGTTAAAAACTGTTTTTTAAACGGTTCAGATAAAGTTCTGATAAATACTTTATTTTATAACGATCCAGGAAAAATTACAGAGTTTTCAAATTATTATGGTAAGCAGGCAATATCTTTAATGGTTGATTATAAAATTATAAATGAAAAAGATAAGTTGAAATTTATATCTTATAAAAACTGCGGTCAAGATGTTGGCGAGAATATTGATGAAAAGTTTATTAATAAAATCAATAATTTGCCATGTGGAGAAGTGATATTTAACTCAATTGATAATGACGGAAATGGATCAGGTATTAATCTGGATATAGTTAAATTGCTAGCAAATATTAAAAAACCATTGCTAATGATGGGTGGTGCAGGAAAACCTGAGCATATAAGTAAAACTTTAAAATTAGAAAAAGTGAGCGGCGTAGTTACAGCCAATTTATTTAATTTTCTTGGCACTGGATTAAAAAAAGCTCGAGAAGAATGTTTTGTGAGTGGAATAAAACTTCCAATTTTTGATGAAGAAATATAATAAAATATTTTATGAGATCTTTTTTAGTTAAAAAAAAAAATACTCTTAAAGAGGCATTAAAATCAATAAATAGTAATGGCAATAAGTGCGTTGTGGTCGTTGATGAAAAAAATAAGCTTTTAGGAACACTTAGTGACGGTGATATAAGGAAAGCTATAATAAAAAAAGTAAATATAAATTCAAGTATTGAAAAATATTTTAATAAAAAATCTTATTTTATTAACAAAAAAAATACTAAAAATCGTCATCACATTCAAAATCTATTTTTAAAGAAACATATAGATTTGATACCTGAAGTTGATGATCAAGGAGTAGTAAAAAAAATTATTACATGGTCTAATTTTTTTGGAAAAGAAAAAAAATTTAAAATAAAAAAAACACCAGTAATTATCATGGCAGGAGGTCAAGGAAAAAGACTAAAACCGTTTACAAATATTTTACCTAAACCTTTAATACCCATTAAGCACAAACCTGTTATTGAATATATTTTGGATAAATTTACATCTAATGGTTATGATAATTTTTATATCACCATTAATTATAAATCACAAATTATTCGGTCGTATTTCAATGACATAAAAAAATATAAAAGAATTAAATTTTACGATGAAAAAATACCTAGAGGGACAGTAGGATGTTTGAGTGATATGAATTTACCAAATTGTAAAAATTTTTTTATCACAAATTGTGATATTATTTTAGATATTGACTATGCTGATTTAATGAAATTTCATACTAAAAATAAAAATCATCTTACACTTGTTGCTTCAGCCAAAGAATTCAAAATCCCTTATGGAGTTTGTCAGCTAAACGACAATGGCTCGCTAGAAAAAATAAAAGAAAAACCATCATATGATTTCTTAGTAAATGCTGGATTATATTTATTGAATTATGACATTAAAAAAATGATACCTAAAAATAAATTTTTTGATCTAACTGATCTATTAAATATTTTGATTAAAAAGAAGTATAAAATTGGAGTCTACCCTGTAAATGATACACAATGGATAGATATTGGACAATGGAGTGAATTTAAAAAAGCATTAGAAAATCTGTAAGTGAAAAAAAATTTTTTAATCTATGGTTATGGAAATATTGGAAAAAAACATCATAGATTGTTAAAAAAATATACTAACTCAAATATTTATATTATCTCTGCGAGGAAAAATAAAAATTTTTTTTTACCTAAAGAACTAAGTAAATTAAAATTTGTTAAATTCCAACTAATTATAATAGTAAACGATACAAATTTACATTTACCCACATTAATAAAAATTAGAAAGTACTTCAAGTCCACTCCAGTTTTAGTAGAAAAACCTTTACTTATTAGCAATAAAATTAATCATATTAATAAAAATATTTTTATAAACTTTAATTTAAGACTACATCCTTTAATAAAAAAGTTAAAAACACTAGTTAATAAAGATAAATTCTTTTATTGCAATATTACCTGTTTTTCTTTTTTACCTACATGGAGAAAAAAAAATTATAAGCATTTTTATAGTTCTTCTGCAAAAAGAGGAGGTGGTGTTTTGTATGATTTAAGTCATGAATTTGATTTAATGAATTTTTTATTTGGAAAATATAAAGTTACTCATTCAGTAAATAAAAAAATTTCGAATTTAAGTATTAATTCTGATGATTACGTTCAAGCCGAAGGGCAATTTTATAAAAAAAGTAAATATTTTAATATAACACTTTCTTATTTTAGCAGGATACAAAAAAGAGAGATTTATTTAGAGGGAAAAAATATATCAATACATGCTTGTTTATTAAATAATAGAATAACAATTATAAATAATAAAAAAAAGAAAATTTTAAATTTTCAAAAATTTAACCTTGAAACAACTTTTGAAGATACTTACAAATGTATACTAAATAAAAAAAGTCATTTATTATGCAATATCGATGATTCAGTATTTTTAACGAATATTTTTAAGACGATTAAGGGTAAATGATTATATGAAAGTATTATGTACAATATGTGCCAGAGGTGGTTCAAAAGGGCTAAAAAATAAAAATATAAAAAAGTTACTAGGTAGTCCCTTAATTTGTCATACAATAAAGCAAGCACAGGATGCTAAAATATTTCATAATATAGTTGTGAGTACAGATTCTAATAAAATACAAAAAATTGCTAAAAAGTTTAGAGTTTCTAGCTGGTATTTGAGGTCAAAAAAATTATCTAATGACTATTGTTCAAAATTATCAGTTATAAATGATACTTTGATAAAATCTGAAAAAAAATATGGTATTAGATATGATTATATATGTGATTTAGATGTTACATCTCCGTTAAGGAAAATAAATGACATCATCATATCATATAAAAAAGTTAAAAAAAAAAATATACAAAACCTAGTATCTGTTTGTTTCTCAAAAAAAAATCCATTTTTTAATATGATTATTAAAAAAAAAAAGGGCTATGAGATTGTTAACTCGTATAAAAAATACCTAAGAAGACAAGATGCACCTTTATGTTACGACGTGAACGCATCTATATATTTTTGGAAAAGATCCGCATTAATTAATAATAAAATGCTAATAGGGCCTCAAACAAACATACATATTATGCCACAAAATAGATCTATTGATATTGATACTAAAGATGATTTTGAATATGTAGAATATTTGTTAAAAAAAAATGGAAAAACTAGACTTTAAAAATAAAAAAATTTTTGTAATTGGAGGGTATGGGTTGATTGGAAATGCCGTTGCAAATTTGTTAAGTTACAATGGGGCCGAAGTTTTTATTTTAGAACAAAATAAGTTAAAAGTAAATAACTTCAATTTTTGTAAGTTTAAAATTACTGATCAGCTTTCATCCATAGAAAAGAATTTAGAAAAAATTTTTAAAACTCATGGTGTTCCACATGGTATGATAAATTGTTCTTATCCTAAAAATAAACTTTGGAGTAAAAGTTCTTTTAAAAATATTAAACCTTCCGGCTTTAACGAAAATATTGATTTACACCTTAAATCATACACTTGGATTGCAAAACTTTTTGCTGAGAAAATGAAATTAAAAAAAATTAAAGGAAAAATTGTTCAGTTAACATCTATATACGGAATTCTGGGGCAGGATTTAGAAGTCTATAAAAATACAAGAATGGACGAAAATATCATTTATCCATTAATCAAAGGTGGTATTTCAAGTTTCACTAAACAATTAGCCTCATACTTTGGCAAACATCAAATATCTATTAATAATCTTTGTCCAGGTGGCGTTTTAGAAAATAGAAAAAATAAGAAAAAACAAGAAAATAATTTTTTAAACAATTATAAAAAAAAGGTTCCATTTAAAAGATTGGCTAAAAACGAGGAAATTGCTAAAGTTGCTGTTTTCTTACTTAGTAACTACTCCGATTACATAACTGGTCAAGATATCATTGTAGATGGCGGTTGGAGCATTATCTAAAATTTTGTGAAAAAAAAAATACTACTCATTGGGGCTGGAAATATTGGATTTAGGCACTTACAATCTTTGATGAAATTAAAACTCGATCAAATTGATTGTTTGGAAATAAACAAAAAGAGAATTACAAATTTGGAAAAAGTTTTTATTAAAAGTAAAAATATTAACTTTTTTAGTAATATTAATTATTTAAAAAAAAATATGATGTAGCAATTGATGCAACCACTTCAAGTACTAGATTTAAAATTTTAGATAAAATTATAAATAAATCAAAAATAGATAATCTTTTAGTTGAAAAATTTTTATTTCAGAATTTTAAAGTATATTTTAAATTTCAAAATATAATAAAAAAAAAAAAAATTAAAACTTTTATAAATTGTCCAATGAGGACGTATGAAGCTTTTTCATTTATAAAAAAAAAATTAGTAAAAAAAATTTTGTTCTTAAAGTAACAGGCTCTAATTGGAATATGTGTTCAAATTCAATTCATTATTTAGACTTATTTAATTTTTTCGATAACGATAAAAATATACAACAATATCTTTTTTAGATAATAAAATAAAAAAGTCTAAAAGAAAGCACTTCATTGAATTTAACGGTAAAATATATATAAGTTCAAGGAAAAATCATTTATTGTTAGAGCATAACAAAGAATTTAAATATAACGAAAAAATAGAGGTATTTTTTAAACATTCTAAAATCGAAGTCTCATTTATTAATAATAAAGTAAATTTAACATTAAAAAGTAAAAATAAAAAAATCAAAAAATATAAATTTAAATTACCTTTTCAAAGTGAGGAAACTCGTAAATTTGTAGAAAATAAAATGAAAGTTAAACTATTAAATTATAATATGTCGTCCAAATTGCATATTATTTTGTTAACCGAGTTTATGAATAATTATAAAAAAATTAAAAAATCAGATAATATAATTAACTGTCCAATTACTTAATCATGAAAGATGAAATAATATCAGGTCACAATATTCACCAAAGTAAAAATTATGATAAGGATTATTATTTATTCTTAAAAAAAATTGTAGAATTAAATACAGAGCAAATAAATTATTATGCATCTAAAAGGTTGAAAAAAAAATTTGGTAACAAATATTACAATACTTTTAAACAATTTTTTTGTTCAAATATAAATAGTAAAAATTTTAATACAGAATATTTTATATCTATTTCACGCGGAAAAAAAATTATTTATCCATTGCCTTTAATTATTACAAATTTGTTTCAGGTAGGGAACATCGAATTTAATAAATCATTTTCATCAATCTATTTTTTTTTTAAATGTCTCAAAAATCTTATTAAATCTGTAGTAAAAATTATTTTGATATTTTTCGAAAAAGACAACTTCCCAGTTAGGGAACAGAATTCAATATTTTTTGCAGATTTAAAAATTTATTTTTTTCCTGTAAATAAAAAAGATAATGATTTTAGTTGCATTGGTTGGTTTTTAAAAAACGAGATTAAAAAAACTGATATTAGTTTCATACTGCATTCTGAAAAAAGATTTAATGATAACTCTATTTATAAAGATAAAAAATTTTTATATAGAAAAAATTTGATACCGCCAATTAATAATTTTTTTTCAAGATTATTATTTTTAAAGCAGAGTTGCACTGAATTATTCTTCTGTTTTTTTAATTTATTAGTAGGAAAATGGATTGATTGTTTATTCATAGAGCATGTAATAGATTTTGTAAAACTGAATAATATTGAACAAAAAAAATTACCTTCAAAATATTATTTTTCATCATCATATGAGCTGGTTAGACCTCTTTGGACTTATTTTTTAAAAAATTCCAAATGTGTGTATTTTAATTATGCTGCTTCAATCCCTGGCTTCTTTTATAATGAAAGGAGAGATTATGATTTTTATAATAGGTTATTATATTGGGATGAAGAATTGCATTGGTCAAAATATTTTGTAAGTTATTTGTCAAAAATAAAAAAAAATAAAAAAAATATTAGATTAGTCAATTATATATATGGGCAAGATTCAAATAAGAAAATTAACTTGAATTTTAATGAAAACAGAAAAAAAATTTCTGTATTTGATATTACTCCTCCCTTTGAAAAAAATAGTGTAACTAATAACATTACAAACTTAAATTATCATAGTGCACAAAATATAATTAAGTTTTTAGATGATATTTGTTTTTATGCTAAAGAAATGAATTATGATATTTTATGGAAACAAAGGTGGGATACGACAAATTACACTTATCATAAAAATAAAAAAATTCATGATAAAACATATATTGAATATTCAAAAAATTTAGTTCTTAGAGAAAACGTTTACAAGTTTCATTCATATATTCCTCCCTTAAAGCTCATAAATATTTGTGATTTATGCATTTCCCTTCCTTTTACGAGCACTTCTTTAATTGCTGACAAGTTTAAAAAAAAAAGTATATTTTACGATCCGATGTCAATTTTAAGTAGTAGTGATATAGCATTACAAGGTGTAAGGTTAATATCTGGCCCAGAACAATTAAAATTATATTTGAAGAATTTGTAATGAAAAAAATAAAAATTGGATACGGAACTGTAAATAAATTTGAAATAAGCAACGCTTCCTCTTTAAGCTTTATAGGTGGGCCGTGTGCTATAGAAAGTAATGATCATGCTCTTTATATGGCAGGAAAAATTGATGAGATATGTAAAAAGTTAAAAATAAATTGGATATACAAATCATGTTACGATAAAGATTGTAGATCTTCGCTTAATAGTTTTCATGGTGTTGGAATAGAAAAAGGTCTTGAAGTTTTATCAAACGTAAGAAACGAGATATCAGTACCAGTTATTTCAGATTTTTCAAACCCTGACTGGGCAGAACAAACTGGTAGTGTTTGTGATCTTGTTCAAGTTCCAGCATATTTATGTAGACAAACATCAATTTTGAAAGCGGCAGCTAAAACAAAAAGACCAATATTATTAAAAAAAGGGCAATTTATGAGTCCTTGGAATATGAAAAATTCTGTGAGAAAGATTGAAGAGTCGGGTAATGATCAAATCATTTTAGCTGATAGAGGAACTTTCATGGGATACAATATGTTAGTTAACGATATGAAATCATTCCCAATAATGTCAGAAACTGGATATCCGGTATGCTTTGACGCCACGCACTCTGTACAATTGCCTACATCTATGGGAAATGTGTCTGGAGGACAAAGAGAATTCATTCCTGCATTAGTCCGTGCTGCAGTAGCATGTGGGATACAGGTGCTTTTCATGGAGGTTCATGACAATCCGAAAAAAGCACTATCTGATCCCAATACAGTTTTAAATATAAAATATTTAGAAGAAGTCTTGGAACAGGCATTAATTATTAATGATGCAAGAAACAAAATTTTGACTAAGATTGGAGAAGATAAAGTTCATTTAAATGATTAAAAACAAAGATATAATGATTAAGGTTGGAGCTTTTCCAATTGTAAAAGAGAATACTATTTTTAAAGAGGCTATTGAAAAAATGTCAGAGTTCAATCTTGGTATTTTATGCATAGTTGATAATAAATTTGAGTTAAGAGGTATTATCACAGATGGAGACTTGAGAAGAATGTTATTAAATATTCAAAAACCATTTTCAGCCTTTTTTGTTGATGATATCATTAAGCATTCAAAAAAAAATCCCATTACATCATTTCCTGACGAAGATATTAAAAAAACATTAATTAAAATGAATTTATCAAAAGTATGGGATATTCCGATTATAGAAAATCATAAATTAGTCGGGCTAGTTCATTTGCATCCAGCAATTAAAAATTTAGTATCAAAAATATAAATGAGAAAAGACTATATTTATGATAAACATGTTGAGTATTTCATTTCTAAATGTGAAGGTTTTTTAAGCCAAAGTTCAGATAAAAAAATAGATCAGAAACACGAAAATCTTTTAGAAGAGTTTAAAAAAATTTATAAAAAAGATAAGAAAAGTTTTATCAATAATTTAAGAAACTGGTCTCATCATGGAGATTTATCATGTCCTCCCCAAATTACATTTATGCATATAAAATATTTAGGCTTTATAAAAACTATTTTTACGTTTATTAAAAAGAAAATAAAATTTTTTGATTTAAAATTTTTCAATCAATCATTTTTTGATGATATAGAAATTTTAAAAGTAACTGGATCGTTAGAAATTTTAAAAAAAAATCCAGTTCATAAAACACCACAGTGTAATGATTTTTATTATTTTGAAAAAACATCATCAAATTATAGATGGAATCGATATGCTTATTTATTAAACAAAATTAGACAGGAAAAGTTAATTACAGATAATTGTAATTTTGTTGATATCGGTAGCTTTTACGGTGGTTTTCAAAGTTATTTAAAAAACTTTTATCCAAAAGTTAATCTAATTCTATTAGATTTTAACCATCAATTATGTAGAAGTTATGTTTTTTTAAAAAATTTATTTCCTGGCTCACAACATACTTTACCTGATGAAATTATCGACTTAGACTTTTTAAATAAAAATCAAAATCAAATTGTATATTTGCCGATAGAAAAAAGAAGTTTATTGAAAAAATTAAAAATTCAATTAACTACTAACTTTTTCTCTTTTGGTGAGATGAAACGTGAGATGTTTAGTGAATATTTTAAATTAATAGACCATTCAAAATATATTTATTCAGTAAATAGGTTTGTAAGTTCACCTTTTTTTGAAAAAACATATGATTCCGACTTAGATGTAAGGGATTATTTAAAAAATAATTATAGCACTCTTTATTTTGACATATTTCCAATGCATCATTATTTAAATATTAAGAGAAAACTATTAAATAGATATGCAAATAGACCAATAGGCTCACCCTATTTTGAATTAATACTAAAAAAAAATGAAAACAGGCGATAATATAAAAAGTAAAAATGCAAGTTGGTCCTTCAGAGGAGAAGTGTTTAAAAATTTTGACAAACATATTCAGAAATCGGTCCCAATGTATCAAGAATGTAGAAGTTTGTTTCTTTTTTTATCTGACTTTTTTATACAAGAAAACTCTAAAATTTATGATTTAGGATCATCAACAGGAACTTTTTTAAATATGATATCAAATCGTCACGATTTAAAGAAAAAAAAAATTAAATGTATTGGTATTGATAGCGTTGAAGAGATGGTGAAATATTCAAAAAGAAATAATAGCAAAAATCAAAACATACTTTTTAAAAATTATAATATTTTAAAACAAAGTTTTAAAAATAGCTGTATAATTAGTTCATTTTATACAATACAATTTATCTCGCCGTCTAAAAGGCAATTTTTGATAAATAAAATTTATAAAGATCTAAATTGGGGTGGTGCATTTTTTATGGTTGAGAAAGTACGCGGTCCAGATGCAAGATTTCAGGATATTTTAAATCAATTTTATATAGATTACAAAATATCAAAAGGTTATTCTGCTAATGAAATAATTTCTAAATCAAGATCGTTAAAAAGTGTTTTGGAGCCATTTTCTTCTAAAGGAAATTTAGATATGCTAAAAAGATCAGGCTTTAAAGATATTACAACAGTATTTAAATACGGAAATTTCGAAGGTTTTTTGGCAATAAAATAAATGATTTCTAAAAAAATAAATAAAGAAATAAAAAAAAAATTAATAGATAGAAAAACTATTTTTGGAGGGTGGATGTCTTTTTCAGACCCAAGTATAGCAGAAATGTTTTCATCTATTAATTTAGATTTTGTTGCAATTGATATGGAGCATACATCTATTTCTTTAGAGCAAGCAAAAAATATAATTTCAAATTGTAATTTATATAATAAACCCTGTTTTCCAAGACCATCATCTTACGATAAGAGTAATTTAAAACCTATTTTAGACATTGGTTCAAATGGTTTAATTGCAACTACTATAGAAAGTTGTGATGATGTTGAGAACTGCTTAAATAATTTAAAATACCCACCAATTGGTAATAGATCATATGGAGTGAATAAGGCTCAAAATTATGGATTAGCAGAAAGAGAATATTTTAAAAATTGGAATAATTATTCAAGTTTAATCTTACAGATTGAAACAGTAAAAGGTCTGAATGATTTAGAAAATATTTTGGTGAATTTTAAAAAATATATTGATGGTATAATGATTGGTCCATACGATCTATCAGGATCTATGGGTATTCCCGGTAATTTAAATAGTCCAAAAATTATAGAAGCCGAAAAATATATTATTAATTTATGCACAAAAAACAAGATAAGCTGTGGCACTCAATTATCAAGTTTTGATAATAAAATAATAAAAAACAAAATTAAATTTGGATATAATTTTTTAATACTTGGTTCAGATTTGTTTATTTTAAAAAATTGGTGCTTAGAAACACAAAAATTAATACAAAAAGTAAAATGAAAAAATACATAAAACAATATTTTGACTTTAGATCGTCTCTTAAAAACAAAGTTGCTGTAATTACAGCAGGTGGCGGACACTTGTGTAGTGTCTTCGCTTTAGCGCTAGTTAATCTTGGTTGCAAAGTAATTATAGTGGATATACGTGAGAAAAAATTAATAGATATAAAAAAAAAAATTAATAATAAAAATTTAATTTTTTATACTTGTAATTTATTAAATAAATACGATGTCGACAAATTATCTTTACAAATCTATAAAAAATTTAAAAAAATAGACATTCTAATAAATGGTGTTGGAATTAATTCTCCTAAAAAGTTCGAACAAATATCGAAATCCGATTGGAATACTGTATTTGAAAGCCATTTGTTGAGTACATTATTTGGCTGTCAATCATTTGGAAAATATATGAAAAAAAAAAAATAAAGGTTCAATTATCAATATTTCATCTGCTTCTGCAGGTCCTCCATTATCTAAAGCATTTGCTTATTCTGCAGCAAAAGCAGGTATCAAAAATTTAACGCAAAATTTAGCTAGAGAATGGGCAAAATATAATATTAAAGTAAATTGCATAAGACCTGGTTTTTTCCCTACAAAATGGAATGAAAAAAATTTTCTAGATAAAAAAAGGGTAAAAAAAATCATGGAACATACTCCAATGAAAAGATTTGGTAAACCCATAGAATTGAGCGGAGCGATTATCTGGTTGTCATCTGATAGTTCATCATTTGTAACAGGTAGCGAAATTGTAATCGATGGCGGTTTCTCATGTATGACAATTTAAATTCAAAAAAAAGTATAATTATTACTGGCGGGAACAAGGGTATTGGATTAGAAATTACAAAAAACTTCTTAGAAAAAAATTATATAGTAATTGTTGGCGGTAGAAGCCATTTAAAACTAAAAAATAAAAATTTATTTTTTGTCAAATGCGATTTGACTAAGTATTCATCGCATGAAAAATTAGCAAATATTGCACTTAAGAAATCATCAAATTTAGTTGGTTACATTAATAACATAGGAATTTCAGAATGGCGAAGTATTGAGAAAGTAGATAATAAGTTTTTAAATAAAATGATCGATACAAATTTAGTTAGTTATTTTTGGGGATGCAAGGTTGCCAAAAAATATATAAAGAAAGGCTCAATAGTTAATATTTCTAGCATCGCTGGAAAGCGAGGATCAAAAAATAATTCCGTTTATTCCGCTTCTAAATTTGCAGTTAATGGATTAACTCAATCTCTAGCTAAAGAATTTGGATCTAAGAGCTTAAGAGTGAACGCGATATGTCCTGTATTAATTAAAACTCCAGGATTAATTAGGGCGTTGAGAAAGAAAGACTCACCAGGCTATCCAAATGTGAATTCTTTTTTAAATAAATTCAAAAAAAATAATGTTGCATTACAGGATTACCCAAAAGCTAAAGATGTCGGTGATTTATGTGTATTTTTAATATCAAATAAGTCAAATTCAATAACCGGCCAATGTATAAATTTAGACTCTGGTGTTTTCCCACAGTGAAAATTGGTTGCATTATACCCGCACATTTAAAATCTGTGCGATTCCCAAAAAAGATTTTATTTAAAATTAAAGGATTGGAGATGATAGAGCATGTTCGAAGAAGAGCTTTATTATCATATCATTTACAAAATAAAGTTTACGTTGCTTCAGGTGACTCTCAAATTCTAAGTATAATAAAAAAAAACAATGGTAAAACAATTAAAACTTTTAAAAATCATCTTAATGGTATGTCCAGAGTTGCCGAAGCAATTAAAAAGACTGATTTTACTCATGTAATTATTTTGCAAGGAGATGAACCACTAATATATCCAGAATATATTAATAAATTTATTCAGCAAATTAAAAAAGATAGAAAAAATAACATTGATAGTTGGAATTTAATTTCACCAATTAATAATTTTAAAGATCTTAAAAAAAAATCCTTTGTAAAAACAAAATTAAGTAAATATAATCACGTAAAAAGTTTAGATAGAGTCTATAATGAAAAAAATAAAAATAAAGTATATAAAATTTTAGGTTTAATTGCATTAAAGAGAAAAGCGTTATTTAAATTAATTAGGTTAAAACCAACTATTAATGAAAAAAAAAAATATATTGAGCAATTAAGGATTATAGAAAATAATATGACTTTAAAAGGTGTAAAAGTACAACTGGCATTACCATCCATAAACGAAAAAAAAGACTTAAAAAAAGTCTTAGAAGTATTGTGTATTAACAAAGTTCAAAAAAGAATATTTAACAAAATTTTTTAAATTAGATGAAAAAAATATCAATAATAGTTCCAGTTTTGAATGAGGAAAAAGTTATCGAACATTTTCATAAAATGCTTAGAGTTGAACTAAATAAAATTAATAACTATTTATTTGATATCAAATATATTTTAGACAAGTCTAAGGATAGTACCAAAGAGAAAATTATAAAAATTGTTTCCGAGTCAAAAAATACTAAATTAATAAGTTTGTCAAAAAGATTTGGTCATCAAATTTCATTACTTGTTGGCATTGATCATTCTTTAGAAAGTGACGCAGTTATTATGTTAGATAGTGATTTGCAACATCCACCTCAAGAAATTAAAAATTTAATTAAATTATACGAAGATGGATACAATATTGTTAATACTTCAAGAACTGATAAATTTAAAAAAACGTTTTTTAGCAATTTTTTCTCTGCATTATTTTATAAATTTTATAGATTACTAACATCAAACGAAATTAAGAATTTTTCAGCTGACTTTAGATTAATCAGCAAAAAAGTTAATCAAGTTATATCTAAAAATTATAGGGAAAAAAATATTTTTTTAAGGGGTATAGTGAATACAATCGGTTTTAGTCAAGTTTATCATAATTATAATGTGGGCGATAGATATGCGGGAAAATCAAAATATAACATTTTAGAAAAATTTAAATTTGCTTTTAAAGGTATAATTTCATTTGGGCCTAGGCCACTATATCTTTTATCCTTTTTATCGTTACTTTTATTTATATTAGTTTCAACAGTTGCAATTTTAAAAGTAGAATTTTTTATTAACCATTTTATTTATTTTTTATCATTTTACTTAATAGTCTTAATTTTTCTATCAACAATGATAGGCATCTACGTTGGGGCATTATATGAAGAAAATAAAGATAGACCCTTATATATCGTTGAAGAAATAATCGAAAATATTGATGATAAAAAATAAAATAAATTTTTTTATTTATTTCATACTATTTTTTACATTTCTTATAAATTTTTTTATTATTAATCATTTTAATAATTTAGGTTTAGTTGCATTTATTTCTAATGACGAAATTTATTTAATTGAACAATTACTTATTAAAATTAAAAAGAACTATATAGCTTTCAATGCCGATATTGCAGAGTATGGAATAGAATTTATTTATTTTTCTAAGATTATTTCATTCTTTGATTTATTTTTTGAATTTAAAGAAATAACAATCTATAAAATTATTACAACTATTCACTTATTATTTTTTGTAGGATTAAACTTATTAATTCTTAAATTATTTGATTTGCTGAAAATTAATAATAAGTTAGCTTTTCTTATTATTTCTTTTAATTGTTTAAATACAATATTTATTCAAAGCTTTACATCTTTGAAACCTGATTTCAATATTGTGTACTTTTTTATAATATTATCTTTCTACTTTTTGATCCAATTTAATTTAACTAGTAAAATCAGATTTTTAAACATCTCTATTTTTTGTTCAAGTATTGCATTTTGTATAAAAATCTGGGGATTCATCATGATAATTCCAATAATTTTTTGTCTAATTAAGTATAAAAAAAAAAATTATGAATTCTTCCCTTACAAAAATTTTTTATTATTTTCAATAATTTTATTTTTATACTTTTTATACTTTGTAAATTCTTTTGAAAACTATTTTTTTAATCATCCTGAATATAGTTCTATATTTCAAAACATTATTTTATTAAAAAATTTTACATTTTTTGATATTGTAAGTACTGCAAGGGATAAAATATTTTTAATATCTTTTATATTTTTACTATATTTATTTTTTTTATTATTGTTATTTCGCACAAAAAAAAAAAAAACTAAGATAAATTTACCTATAAATGTTTGTTTAAAATTTGTTATATTTTCATCACTATTGTTAATACCTTATGTAGTAGATTTTGAAAAATTAATTAAATCAGTATTTTTTTTTTCAAATAGTTTTATTTTTGTACAAAATTTTAATGACATATTTTATTTAAATTTTTTAAAAATTTTTAAAAATTTTTTAAATATAAATTATATTTATTTAATTTCTTACGTTATCATTTTTAAAATATATATAAAATTTGTTTTAAAAAAAAGTATGATATTTTCAAACGAATTTTTAATTTTTTTTATTGCTTCTACGCAAATTTTTATTTTTTATTTAGCTTACAAAAAATTTAATATTGGTTCAAATATTTCAATTTCTTTACTCTTAGCAGCATTAATTATACTATTAAATGATAATAAAATTTTTTTTGAAAATAAAAAAAAATATTATTTGGTTAACATTATTGCAATAATAGTAATCCTATTTTCCATTAAGAGTAATTTCATCAACTTTTATTATAATCAAATTACTTCATTTAAAAAAATTAATTTATTAAAAAATAATATAAATTCATATTTAAGCAGTGAAAAGATGCATAATTACCAAATATTAATCTGTAGAAAAAATCTATCTTTTTTAAAATCAGTTAATATTACAATCTTAAAACACGATGAATGTAAAAAAATAGGAAAATTAGCTAATTCAAAAAAACAATTATTAATATTAAGAAGTGACCAAATTAGAGATCATTACGGCAAAGAAATTAATGATTTAATCAAAATAAATTATGCCAGTTTTTTGAAGAGCTTTAATTATTCTATTAAATGGAGTAATTATACTTATAATGAACAAATTAATATTTACGAACTAATGCATGGACAGAAATAAAGTAGACTTTGATTACTTTGCAGATAATTATAACAATACAATTATAAAAGCATCAGAGTTTATATCGAAATCGAACTTTGACTACTTTGCAAAATATAAGATTAAAAGATTAAAATCCAAAATTAAATTTTCTCCAAAAAAAATTTTAGATTATGGATGCGGTATCGGTAATTTGATACCAGAAATAAAAAAAAATTTTCCTAAAAGTGATATATACGGTTATGAAGTTTCTGAAAAAAGTTTAAATGTTGCCTTATCACGTTACCCATATTTAAAAAAATTTGATGCAAGTAATCAATATGACTTAATAATTTTTTGCGGTGTTTTTCATCATTGTAGTGAAGACGAACAAATTGAAATTTTTAATACTTTAAATATTGTTGCAGATAATTCGACAACAATTGTTGTTTTCGAGCATAATCCAAAGAATTTTATCACACGTAGAATTGTGAAAAATTGTGAGCTCGATAAAGACGCTGTTTTAATAGAGTCCAAAGCATTAATTAATAAGTTTGAGAAGCAAAGTTATAAATGTAAGAAATGCGAATTTATCTTTTTTTTACCACCTGCATTAAGAATTTTCAATTTTATTGAATATTTGTTCAAAAAAATACCTTTCGGATGTCAATATTTTACAATATATAATAAGAAAGATAGCATAAATGATAATAAATGATGAACATTACAATTTGGAAAGTAGAAAGGACGAATTTTTAAATTCTAAACCCTTCCCGCACCTTCAACTAAAAAATTTTCTTAAAAAAGATTTTTTCGAAGATTTTCAAAATACAAAAGAAGATACAACATCAAAAAATTCTGGAAAAAATTTTGAAACGGATGTTGAAGATAAAAAATGGATAAGTAAAAACTCTGAATTGTCGTCTATTACAAAAAAAATAATCGATGAATTATCGTCTGATCTTTGGGCAAAAAATTTAAGAGATTTGACCGGTATTTCAGATCTCTTTTGTACGACTGTAGGCAATACAGACCTTGCAAATTATCATGAAATGAAACCAGGTGGGCTGTTAGCACCACATGTAGATCACTCATCAGAACCTAAAACTGGTTATCCTCATGTATTAAATATAGTCGTATACTTAACAAAAGAATGGGACACTAGCTGGGGAGGCGGCACTGATTTACTAAATAATAAAGGGAGTAAGATCATAACCAAAGTTCCTTATCTGCCCAATTCAGCAGTAATATTTTTGCATACACCTTTTAGTTTTCATGGCGTCAGCAGAATAAATGAAAAGGCAAAATTTGTACGTAAGTCTATTTATATTGATTATTATTCTCAATCTTTTGATCCTTATAAACACATAAATTTAGATTTTAAAAATAAGTGGTTTGAACACGGAACTACATTCGTGCTACCAAAATTCAATTCGTATTTTAAAAAAGAAAATTCTTTGTATAGAAAAATTAAATTAGATTATTTAATAAATAAGTTTTTTAATTAATCAAAACTTGTGACTAAGTTTTTAAAAAGAAATTTTCTTTTATCTTTCTTTTTCTTAATAATAATTTTATCTACATTAGATAACCAAATTATTTTAATAGATAATATTCTTTTTAATAATCTTGGCATAAACAGAATCAATATCAAATGGGTTTCATTCCTTTTTACAATCTTTTTAGCATGTTATTTATTAGCTGATGAAAAAAAATATTTTTCTTATATATACGATCAAAAATATTTCATTATTTTTATACTTTATATCTTTACTTATTCATTAATAAATTTTTTTATATTTTATGAACCTATCCTAAATAACTTTGAAAAGATAAAATTTATATTTAAATTAAATGCAAAGTTATCAATTTATATATATTTTTTTTCTAAAATTATATATTGGTTAAGTCTTTTAACGATTTTTTTTCTTTTTTTTATTATAATAGAAAAATATAATAAATATCAAATTGAAAAATATTTTTTAATATTTTTTTTAATATTTTTATTCTTAAATATTTTTTACCAGTATTCTTTGTTAAATGATTTAAATTATATAATAAAATATCTAGGATCTTATAGTAGAGATTTTGTAGCTGAAAATTTTGTAGGAAAAAAGGTATTATTTGAAAATGAAAAAATTATATTTTCCAACGTTCTTCATGAGAGGTACACAGGTACTTTTAGGGAGCCTTCATATCTTGCATTTTACTCAAGTATAATTTTTTTTGTTTCGTTTAGTAAAAAGATAAATAACACATTGGTAATTTTGATGAGATTAGTTGCAGCACATTTAATTTTTGCAACAGTTTCAATGAAAATTCTTCCTCTTTTTTTATTGTTAATTTTATATTTGAGTATAATTGTAAAATCAAAGAAAGTTATTTTTTGGAATTATTTAAGCCCCATTTTTTTGGCGTTTATTATTAATTTAGTCTTTTTTGATCATGTGTTCAATTTGATCACAAAAAGCTTATATTATATTAATGCATTTTTTCCTGATATTTTCACATTAATTGCCAGTTTATTATATAAATCAAATATTAGTGTTCTAGTTGGTAACGTTGACGCTGTAGACAAATTAGCAACCGGAATTGTAATGAAAAGCGAAAATTTTGAACACGTTGATTTTATAAAAATCATTTTTGGATTTTCTTATATTACAGATAAATTAGAAAATTTTTACCTGTTATTTCTAGGTAAATCGGCTGTTATCCATACATTTTTTGTTAGTGGTATTTTTGTTTTTTTAATTTTGTATCAATTTTACAAAAATATCTTAATTATCAATAAAAAAGAAATTTCACAAAACTTAATTTTATTAATATATATTTTTCAATATGTTTATTTTACAAAAGACACATTTCAAATAGATTTAATTTTAATATATATAATTGCGTATTTAAATAGTAAAAATGAATTTAAATATTTTAAATAAGAAACTACAAAACTTTTCAAAGAAAAATTGTTCAGATCCATATTTAATATGTAATCCTTATTTGTTCATAATAAAGGATCATTTAAACGAAAAGAAAAAATATTTAATTAATGAAAATGGCTTATTAAAAAATAACATAACTTTTCTGAAAAACTTAACAATGAACTTACTACAAAACCTTTATTATTTATTAATATGTATCTTTAAAAAAGATAATAATAACTATTATAATTTTTTAAAAAAAAAAAAATAAAAATAATTTTTTAATTATATCTCATTTAA